>NZ_QZWH01000028.1 GCF_003601925.1 Buttiauxella izardii | reverse complement strand
CCCGGCCCTCTCCCTGAGGGAGAGGGAGAAAACCGGACAATCTCTCTGATGGAAAAGGAGAAAACCGGTTTATCCCCTCTCCTGGGGGAGAGGGTTAGGGTGAGGGCCTTTTGAGATTAACGCTTCAGCGCTTCGCTCAATTCATCACGCATTGTTGCCAGCATCGCTTTAACAACACGCGGATTACCTGCAACGATGTTACCGCTGGTCAGGTGATTATGGCCGCCGGTGAAATCACACACCAGGCTACCGGATTCGCGAGCGATCAGTTCGCCTGCTGCGAAATCCCAAGGCTTGAGGCCAATCTCAAAGAAACCGTCAACACGGCCAGCCGCAACGTAAGCCAAATCCAGCGCAGCTGAACCGGTACGACGGAAGTCTGCACACTGGGTGAACAGTTTGCCGAGAATGTTGATATAAGATGTGGCGTGCTGCTTCACTTTGAACGGGAAGCCGGTTGCCAGAATAGTGCCGTCGAGGTCGCGTGCATTGCTGCCGCGCAGACGATAACCGTTTAACTGTGCGCCTTGACCGCGAACGGCAGTGAACAGCTCGTTACGCATTGGGTCATAAACCACAGCAACTTCGGTGCGGCCTTTAACACGAACAGCGATTGATACCGCGAAGTGCGGCAAACGTTTGATGAAGTTTGAAGTGCCATCCAGAGGATCGATAACCCATTGCACATCCTGCTCGGTACCCGCCAGTTCGCCTGATTCTTCAGCGATAATGGTGTGTTGCGGGTAGGATTTGCGGATAATTTCGATAATCAGGCGCTCGGCCTCTTTATCTACGTTAGTCACAAAATCGTTGCTGCCTTTCTGGCTGGTTTCTACAGCGTCAGGAGTTTCGTAGTTCTTGGCAATTAAATTGCCCGCCTTGCGCGCAGCGCGCACGGCGATGGTGAGCATCGGATGCATCGGTCTCTCTCTGGATGTTAAAGAACGGGAAAACGCGGCGGAGTATAGCAGAGCGTTCGGAATATGTCCCAGGGTTATGATAGGATATCGCGATAATCTTTTCAGGCTATGAGTCAACAATGCTGCAAAACGTACGTATCGTGCTGGTCGAAACCTCCCATACCGGCAACATGGGCTCCGTCGCTCGTGCAATGAAAACCATGGGGCTGACGAATCTTTGGTTGGTCAATCCGCTGGTGAAACCTGATTCTCAGGCCATCGCGCTTGCTGCGGGTGCGAGTGATGTTATCGGCGAAGCCAAAATTGTCGACACACTCGATGAAGCGCTGGAAGGTTGCAGCCTCGTTGTGGGCACCAGTGCACGTTCGCGCACCTTGCCGTGGCCGATGCTCGACCCGCGTGAATGCGGTGTAAAGAGTATTTCTGAGGCGCAACATGCGCCAGTCGCTATTGTGTTTGGCCGCGAGCGCGTAGGCTTAACCAATGACGAATTGCAGAAATGCCATTACCACGTCGCGATTCAGGCGAATCCAGAATACAGCTCGCTGAACCTGGCGATGGCGGTGCAGATCCTCGCTTATGAAGTGAGAATCGCCTGGCTTGCGACGCAAGAAGAAGGCAAAGAACCGGTCGTCGTTGAAGACCAGACTCAGTATCCACCGGCTGACGATCTCGAGCGTTTTTACGTGCACCTGGAGCAAGTATTGCTGAAAACCGGCTTTATTCGCACCAGCCATCCGGGGCAGATTATGAGCAAATTACGGCGCTTATATAATCGTGCACGCCCGGAAACTCAGGAACTTAACATCCTGCGCGGCATGCTTTCATCTATTGATAACGAGAAAAAACACGGCAAATAATACTTGAGTAAATTACTAGGTTAAATAGTTGACCAATTTACTCGGGAATGTCAGACTTGCGGCCTGCTATGTGACAATCACATTTATAAAAAACCCCCGGTTCGAGGGGCGATTAGAGGTTAAGTAAGACATGAGACTGACATCCAAAGGACGTTATGCCGTGACCGCAATGCTTGACGTTGCGTTGAACTCCGAATCAGGTCCAGTGCCGTTGGCTGATATTTCTGAACGTCAGGGAATCTCTCTCTCCTATCTGGAGCAGTTATTCTCTCGTCTGCGTAAAAATGGCCTTGTTGCCAGCGTTCGTGGTCCAGGCGGTGGTTATCTGTTAGGTAAAGAAGCTGGCAGCATCGCGGTTGGCGAAGTGATTAGCGCAGTAGACGAATCTGTTGATGCAACCCGTTGTGCGGGTAAAGGTGGTTGCCAGGGCGGCGATAAATGCCTGACTCACGCGCTGTGGCGCGACCTGAGCGACCGTCTGACTGGTTTTTTAAATAACATCACCTTAGGTGAACTGGTGAATAACCAGGAAGTGTTAGATGTTTCTGGTCGCCAGCACAATGAAAACCATCGCAGTACGCGCGCTCAAGACGCAATCGACGTTAAATTACGCGCATAATTTACCCGTCATATTTCGGGTAAAGATAAAATAGATTTTTAGAATCAGGTTAGGGAGCTTGCCGCTCCCTTTTAAAA
This sequence comes from Buttiauxella izardii, assembly GCF_003601925.1. Lineage (GTDB taxonomy): Bacteria > Pseudomonadota > Gammaproteobacteria > Enterobacterales > Enterobacteriaceae > Buttiauxella > Buttiauxella izardii. Next base: position 72,798 of record NZ_QZWH01000028.1, on the reverse strand, counting down.
ACAGCGATAACTCATTTTTAGGCCTGGTTCTTCGTAACGTATTGAAGTGATGTACGGAGCTTAAGAGCAATGAAATTACCGATTTATCTCGACTACTCTGCAACGACGCCGGTTGACCCGCGTGTTGCAGAGAAAATGATGCAGTGTTTGACTATGGACGGAACCTTCGGTAACCCGGCTTCTCGTTCTCACCGTTTTGGTTGGCAGGCGGAAGAGGCGGTAGATATCGCCCGTAATCAAATTGCTGAACTGGTTGGTGCAGACCCGCGTGAAATCGTCTTTACCTCCGGTGCAACTGAATCTGATAACCTCGCTATTAAAGGTGCGGCTAACTTCTATCAGAAGAAAGGCAAGCACATCATCACCGTAAAAACCGAACACAAAGCCGTGCTGGACACCTGTCGTCAGCTTGAGCGCGAAGGTTTTGAAGTGACTTATCTGGCACCGCAGAGCAACGGTATTGTTGACCTGAACGTGCTGCAAGCGGCAATGCGTGACGACACCATTCTGGTTTCCATCATGCACGTGAATAACGAAATCGGCGTGGTGCAGGATATCGCGGCAATCGGCGAAATCTGCCGTGCGCGTGGCATTATCTATCACGTGGATGCGACTCAGAGCGTAGGCAAACTGCCTATCGACTTGAGCAACCTGAAAGTTGACCTGATGTCTTTCTCTGGTCACAAAATTTATGGCCCGAAAGGGATCGGCGCACTGTATGTTCGTCGTAAACCACGTATTCGTATCGAAGCTCAGGTACACGGCGGCGGTCACGAGCGCGGCATGCGTTCTGGTACTCTGCCTGTTCACCAGATTGTCGGCATGGGCGAAGCTTACCGTATCGCGAAAGAAGAGATGGAAACAGAAATGTCCCGTCTGCGCGGTCTGCGTAACCGTCTGTGGAACGGCGTGAAAGATATGGAAGAAGTATATCTGAACGGCGACCTGGAAAATGGTGTTCCGACCATCCTGAACGTGAGCTTTAACTACGTTGAAGGTGAGTCGCTGATTATGGCACTCAAAGACCTCGCGGTTTCTTCCGGTTCTGCGTGTACATCAGCAAGCCTCGAGCCATCCTACGTGCTGCGCGCACTGGGCATGACCGACGAACTGGCTCATAGCTCTATCCGTTTCTCTTTAGGTCGTTTTACTACTGAAGAAGAGATCGACTACACCATCGCATTGGTTCGTAAGTCCATTGGCCGTCTGCGCGACCTTTCTCCGCTGTGGGAAATGTTTAAGCAGGGCGTGGATCTTAATTCCATCGAATGGGCTCATCACTAATCGTTTGCGAAGAACGTCGAAATCGAATTCAGGAGTATTAAAAATGGCTTACAGCGAAAAAGTAATTGATCACTACGAAAACCCACGCAACGTCGGTTCTTTTGACAACAGCGATGACAGCGTTGGCTCCGGCATGGTGGGTGCACCAGCGTGTGGCGACGTGATGAAGTTGCAGATCAAAGTCAACAATGAAGGTATTATTGAAGACGCTCGCTTTAAAACCTACGGCTGTGGCTCTGCCATCGCTTCCAGCTCGCTGGTGACCGAATGGGTCAAAGGTAAATCTCTGGATGAAGCGCAAGCCATCAAAAACACCGACATTGCAGAAGAACTCGAACTGCCGCCGGTGAAGATTCACTGCTCAATCCTTGCAGAAGACGCGATTAAAGCGGCAATTGCGGATTATAAAAGCAAACGTGAAGCTAAATAGTCTTTTCAAAATAATTTGAGTTGCAGGTAGGCGGCAAGCTCAGGAATCCCCAGGAGCTTACTAAAGTAAGTGACTGGGGTGAGTGAGTGCAGCCAACGCCCCTGCAGTTCGAAGAATGAAGAAAAATCAATTGAGGTTGTTGTATGTCGATTACCCTTAGCCACAGCGCTGCCGATCGTGTGAATGCCTTCTTAGCTAATCGCGGTAAAGGATTTGGTCTGCGTTTGGGCGTTCGTACTTCAGGCTGCTCCGGCATGGCTTATGTTCTTGAATTTGTTGACGCACCGATGGCAGAAGACACCGTGTTCGAAGACAAAGGCGTGAAAGTGGTCGTCGATGGTAAAAGCCTGCAATTTTTGGACGGCACCGAGCTCGACTTCGTGAAAGAAGGTCTGAACGAAGGGTTTAAGTTTACTAACCCGAACGTAAAAGATGAGTGCGGCTGCGGCGAAAGCTTCCACGTCTGATTTCAGCTCATACCCCACGCCTGTGGGGTATGACGCTTTACCACCATGTTAACCCTGAGTCTGTTATGGATTACTTCACCCTCTTTGGGTTACCGGTAGGCTTCACCCTCAACACCGAGCTGCTGGCGACCCGTTACCAGGAGCTGCAACGCCAGTTCCACCCTGATAAATACACCAGCCGTCCACAAGCGGAACAACTGCTTGCGGTGCAACAGTCTGCGACCATCAATCAGGGCTGGCAAACGCTGCGTCACCCGCTGCCGCGCGCCGAGTACATCCTCTCCCTCAACGGTTTTGATCTGGCTAACGAGCAGCATACCGTGCGCGACACCGCGTTTTTGATGGAGCAACTCGAATTACGCGAAGAGCTTGATAACATCGAGCACGCCAAAGACAGCGACCGCCTGGAATCCTTTAGTGCCAACGTCAATGCGATGGTGAAAACCCGCATGGCGCAAATGGTGCAGCAACTGGATAACCAGGACTGGACGCAGGCGGCGGATACTGTACGTAAACTTCGTTTTCTCGATAAACTGCGCAGCCAAATAGAACAACTCGAAGAAAAGCTGCTCGATTTTTAACTGGAAGCTCAATATGGCGTTATTACAAATTAGTGAGCCGGGCCTGAGTGCGGCACCTCATCAGCGCAAGTTGGCGGCAGGTATCGATTTAGGCACCACCAATTCACTGGTTGCAACTGTTCGCAGCGGGCAAGCTCAAACGCTGCCTGACCATGAAGGGCGTCACCTGTTACCTTCAGTGGTGCACTATCAGCAACAAGGTCTGAATGTCGGCTATGACGCGCGAGCGCAAGCGGCAACTGATCCGGCAAATACTATCAGCTCGGTAAAACGTCTGATGGGCCGCTCGCTGGTGGATATCCAGACGCGTTACCCGCATCTGCCTTATGCGCTCAAAGCGAGTGAAAATGGCCTGCCGATGATCGACACGCCGGCGGGTTTGCTGAACCCTATTCGTATTTCATCCGACATCCTCAAAGCCCTTTCCGCCCGCGCTACCGAAGCGCTGGAAGGCCAGCTTGATGGCGTGGTGATTACCGTTCCTGCTTATTTCGACGATGCACAGCGTCAGGGCACCAAAGACGCGGCGCGTCTGGCGGGCCTGCATGTGCTTCGCTTGCTGAATGAACCGACCGCAGCGGCTATCGCTTACGGCCTGGATTCCGGCAAAGAAGGCGTGATCGCCGTTTACGATTTAGGCGGCGGTACTTTCGATATCTCTATTCTGCGCTTAAGCCGTGGCGTGTTTGAAGTGCTGGCGACCGGCGGTGATTCCGCGCTGGGCGGCGATGACTTCGACCACTTACTGGCCGACTGGCTGCGTGAACAAGCTGGCGTGGCTGACCGCAGCGACGACCGCGTTCAGCGTCAGTTACTCGACGCCGCGATTGCTGCAAAAATCGCCTTGAGCGATGCCGAAACCGCCACCGTTGAAGTTGCTGGCTGGAAAGGTACGGTGACGCGCGAGCAGTTCAACGAACTGATTGCCGCTCTCGTCAAACGGACTTTACTCTCTTGCCGCCGCGCGCTGAAAGATGCCGGCGTGGAAGCTGACGAAGTGCTGGAAGTGGTGATGGTCGGCGGTTCTACTCGCGTGCCATTAGTGCGCGAACGTGTGGGCGAATTCTTTGGCCGCACGCCGCTGACTTCCATCGACCCGGATAAAGTCGTCGCCATCGGCGCGGCAATCCAGGCGGATATTCTGGTGGGTAACAAACCAGACAGCGAAATGCTGCTGCTGGATGTGATCCCGCTGTCGCTGGGCCTTGAAACCATGGGCGGCCTGGTGGAAAAAGTCATTCCGCGTAACACCACCATTCCGGTGGCGCGTGCGCAGGACTTCACCACATTCAAAGACGGCCAGACGGCGATGTCGATTCACGTCATGCAGGGCGAGCGCGAACTGGTGCAAGATTGCCGTTCACTGGCACGCTTTGCGCTGCGCGGCATCCCGGCGATGCCAGCGGGTGGGGCGCATATTCGCGTCACTTTCCAGGTTGATGCTGACGGCCTGTTGAGCGTCACCGCCATGGAAAAATCCACCGGCGTTGAAGCTTCTATCCAGGTGAAACCGTCTTATGGTCTGAGCGATGGCGAAATCGCCACCATGATTCAGGACTCCATGAGTTATGCCGAGCATGACGTGAAAGCGCGCATGCTGGCCGAGCAAAAAGTTGACGCCGCCCGCGTGCTGGAAAGCCTGCAAGGTGCGTTGGCAACTGATGCTGCGCTGTTAAGTGCGGCAGAGCGTGCGGAAATTGACTCAGCAATGGCGGCATTAAGCGTTGCCGCAGCGGGCGATGACACCGATGCGATTGAACAAGCCATTAAAAATGTAGACAAACAAACACAGGATTTCGCCGCACGCCGTATGGATGAATCAATCCGTAAAGCGCTGAAAGGCCACTCCGTGGACGAGGTTTAACATGCCAAAGATTGTTTTTCTGCCTCATCAGGATTTGTGTCCAGAGGGTGCAGTTTTAGAAGCGAATGTCGGTGAAACGATTCTTGATGTTGCCCTGCGCAACGGTATCGAGATTGAACACGCCTGTGAAAAATCCTGTGCCTGCACCACTTGCCACTGTGTGGTGCGTGAAGGTTTCGACTCTCTTGCTGAAAGCACGGAAGACGAAGACGACATGCTGGATAAAGCCTGGGGTCTGGAACCTGAAAGCCGTTTAAGCTGCCAGGCTCGCGTAACCGATGAAGACTTAGTGGTTGAAATGCCACGCTACACCATCAACCACGCGCGCGAGCACTAACAGGAGCTGCAAATGGGACTGAAATGGACCGACAGCCGTGAGATTGGCGAGGCGCTGTATGACAGCCGCCCGGATCTTGATCCAAAAACGGTGCGCTTTACCGATATGCACCAATGGATCTGCGAACTCGAAGATTTTGACGACGAACCAGGCGCATCCAATGAAAAAGTTCTGGAAGCGATTCTGTTAGTCTGGTTAGATGAAGCGGAATAAAAATAAACGGGCTGCCTCTGGCGGCCCGTTTTTCTATGAAGCATGAGCTGAAAAGTATAAGGAAAAGAAAATGTCAGAAGCCATGAAAATCACACTTTCCACCGCGCCTGCCGATGCGCGCTGGGGCGAAAAAGCCGCGTATAGCATCAACGACGAAGGGATTACCCTGCACCTGACAGGCAAAGATGACCTGGGGTTAATCCAACGCGCCGCACGCAAAATTGACGGCCAGGGCTTGAAGCACGTGCAACTGGCGGGCGAAGGTTGGGACATCGAGAAAAGCTGGGCCTTCTGGCAGGGCTACCGCGCACCAAAAGGCACGCGCAAAGTGGAATGGGCGCAGCTTGGCGAAGCCGAGCAAAAAGAGCTGGATAACCGCCTGAAAATTATCGACTGGGTTCGCCACACCATCAACACGCCTGCCGAAGAGCTGGGGCCGGAGCAACTGGCTTCCCGCGCGGTTGACCTGCTGTGTGATGTTGCCTGCGACAACGTGTCTTACCGCATCACCAAAGGCGAAGATCTGCGCGAACAGAATTATATGGGCATCCATACTGTTGGCCGTGGTTCTGAGCGCCCACCGGTCTTGCTGGCGCTGGATTACAACCCAACGGGCAACCCGGACGCTCCGGTTTATGCGTGTCTGGTCGGCAAAGGCATCACCTTTGATTCCGGCGGTTACAGCATGAAGCAAAGCGCATTCATGGATTCCATGAAATCTGACATGGGCGGTGCGGCCACCATTACCGGTGCGCTGGCGTTTGCTATCACTCGCGGTCTGGATAAACGCGTGAAGCTGTTCCTGTGCTGCGCCGACAACCTGGTGAGCGGCAACGCATTCAAACTGGGCGACATCATTAAATATCGCAACGGCAAAACCGTTGAAGTGATGAACACCGATGCGGAAGGCCGCCTGGTGTTGGCTGATGGCCTGATTGATGCGAGCGCGCAGAAGCCAGAACTGATCATCGACTGCGCAACCTTAACCGGTGCAGCGAAAACCGCATTGGGTAACGATTACCACGCGCTGTTCAGTTTCGACGATGGGCTGGTAAACCGCCTGATGGCGAGTGCTGCGGCTGAAAACGAACCGTTCTGGCGTTTGCCGCTAGCTGAATTCCACCGCAACCAGTTGCCGTCTAACTTTGCTGAGCTGAACAACACCTCTAACGCCTCTTTCCCGGCGGGTGCCAGCACGGCGGCAGGCTTCTTGTCTCACTTCGTCGAAAACTATCACCAGGGTTGGTTGCACATTGACTGCTCCGCAACCTACCGCAAAGGCGCGGTTGAGCAGTGGTCAGCGGGCGCAACGGGCATTGGCGTGCGTGCGATTGCTAATTTGTTGACTGGTAAGTAAGTCGTTTTACCCCTCACCCGGCCCAAAATAACGTTCCCTCTCCCTGAAGGAGAGGGCCAGGGTGAGGGTTGTTTATTCCATAGAGATATTCTGGATCCCTCATGTCAGAACCAAAAAACGAACTCGAAACCCTACTTGAGCAGGCGGCAACAGAACCCGCGCACCGCCCGGCATTTTTCCGTGTGCTGCTGGAATCCACCGTTTGGGTACCAGGCGAAGCGCCACAAGATGAAACGATTGATCCGGACAGTTCAGTCGAATTGCAGCACTGGGAAAAAGACGATGGCACCTCCGTCATCCCGTTCTTCACTTCTCTGGAAGCCTTGCAACAAGCCATCAGCCATGAGCAGGCGTTTGTCGTGATGCCAGTGCGCACCCTGTTTGAAATGACCCAGGGCGCAACACTATTCCTGAATGCGAAATTGCCCACAGGTAAAGAATTCACCCCGCGTGAAATCACCCATTTAATCAGCGATGAAAGCGACCCATTAACTCAGCAAGAAGTGCTGGATGGCGGGACTTCTTTGCTACTTTCCGAAGTGGCCGAGCCTCCAGCACAAATGGTTGACTCGCTCACCACGCTGTTTAAAAACCTGAAAACGGTTAAGCGCGCGTTTATCTGCTCAATTAAAGAACGTGCCGACGAGCAGCCGAACCTGCTGATTGGTATTGAAGCGGAAGGGGAAATCGACGCGATTATTCGCCAGGCGGGAAGTGTCGCGACCGATACTTTACCGGGCGATGAGCCGGTTGATATTTGCCAGGTTGTTGAAGGTGAGAAAGGCATTAGCCACTTTATGATGGCGCACATCACACCTTTCTATGAACGCCGCTGGGGAAGTTTCCTGCGCGATTTCAAAACCAACCGCATTATTTGAGACTGCAGACAAACCTCTGCGTAGGTCGGATAAGCGCTAGCGTCATCCGACACTTTCACCTGAAAATTTATGCTGTTGCCTGCAACAGCAGTAAATCAATCAGCATCACCAGATTCGACTCAAAAGACGTAATGCCTGCGGCTTCGGCCGCATAATGAATCGCCTCGTCATACAGCGGAAAGTGCACATCGGCCAGTTCAGACAAACTGTTTGGCGATGCTCGCGTGAACGCCACAATCGACATTCCCACATTCTGCGCAATTCGCGCTTTATCCAACACCTGCTCGGTTTCACCGCTGCGTGAAATAGCAATAAACACCTGATACTTCGAGGCATTACTGAGGAAAATCCCGCGGCTATCGCCCGGCCCGGAGATAAACGCCGTTTTGCCTAATACCTGGAGTTTCTTGGTCAGGTATTCCGCGAACAAATATGAAAACCCAGCGCCGTATAAAAAGAAGCTCTCTTTTTCACGCAGTAGCGCTGAAAATTCGGCCATCAGTTCTGGCGTAACCCAACGGAAAGTTTGCCGATAATTATCCACGAAATGATCGAACAAAATCGGCAGCGTGGCGGCAGTTTCTGCTGGTTGATTAGCGATATGCGGCGTGCTGGAAAGCAGCTGTTTGCAGTGCCAGATTAACTCGCTGAAACCGCTAAATCCGAGCTTTTGGCACAACCGCATAATGGTCGCGCTGGAAACAAACGTCGCCTGGGCAAGTTCCCGCACGGTGATATTCCCTACCAGCAACGGGTGGTTGGTCAGATGCGAGAGCACGCGATATTCAGCGCGGGTTAATGATTCCCCGCGCTCAAGCAAACCTACCAGGCGGTTATCCATTACTGCGCTTGCGCCGGTTCAACCGGTAAATCAGCGCGCGCTCCCCATTCACTCCACGAACCGTCGTACAGCGAAACGCCATTCACACCCAGCGTGGTTAATGCCAACACCACAACCGCAGCCGTTACGCCGGAGCCACAGCTGGCAATAATCGGCTTATCAAAGCTCACGCCCTGACGTGTGAAAATTTCATTCAGATCGTCGGTGGTTTTCAACTGGCCGTTTTCCACCAGATCGTTCCACGGTACGTTGAAAGCACCGGGAATATGCCCACGTCGTAAACCTGGACGCGGCTCGTCCACTTGTGCGTTAAAACGTGGGGCAGGGCGGGCATCGACAATTTGCGCGGTGCCTTCGTGGCTCACCAGCAAAACATCGGTCAGGCGTTTGATCACCATCGGATCGAAATTCACGTCGAATTCGCCTTCGGGTAAATCAACATCCCCTTGCTCAAGAGGTAATTCTTCACGCTGCCAGTCGGCCAGACCCCCCGCCAGAATTGATACATTCTCAACGCCAAAAGTGCGCAGCATCCACCAGGCGCGCGGAGCGGAGAACAGATTACCTTCATCGTAAACCACCAGATGTTTGTCGCTGCTGATACCCAATTCACGCATCGCAACGGCAAAGGCTTCAGCGCGCGGCATCATATGCGGCAGAGGGCTGGTGTGGTCAGAAAGGGCTTCGATGTCGAAAAACACTGCGCCAGGCAGATGGCCTGCGCGATATTCGCCAGGCACATCTCGGTGTTCCTGGCCGGGAGGAGCCATGCGAGCATCAATAATCTGAATATTCGCATCGCTAATATGTTCTGCGAGCCAGTCGCCCGCAACGAAGAAAGTGGTGGACATGGGTGCCTCCGAATCATCATTGATTAACGGATTGTCGGTGTTTTTCAGCAAACCGACAAGCCACCATGTCCAGGTGCGCGAGGTGCCTCGTATTTATGACAAAACTAACTGACTTTTTCGCCGTCTTTCCACGCTTGTTGCAGTTTCGGCCAGTAATCGCGATTGGCTTCAATCATATCGTCGAGAATCGCTTTGGCGTGTTGCATCGTCGGCACGGTGCGGTTAAGCGTAAACGCCTGCAATGCCTTCTCATAACTGCCTTCGATGGTTGCTTCAACCAGCAATTGTTCCGAGGCTAATTGCTGCATCAGCAATGTCTGGTGGAAGAGAGGAACCGCGCCCATACGCACCGGTTCTGGCCCTTCCGAAGTGATGTAAGCTGGCACTTCTACCATCGCGTCATACGGTAGATTAGCAATCGCCCCTTTGTTTTCCACAATCACCAGGTGGCGCTGGCGTAAATCAAAGGCCAGCGAACAGGCGACGTCAACGATGAATGCACCGTGTACTCCAACATGGAACGCATCCGGCAAAATACCGGTTTTTTTGTACTCGTCGGCAGCGGCGAATAGTTTCTTCTCACGCCCATCCATCACTTCGTTAGCGCGGGTGTAATCAGGGTTTTGATGCTCAACAATGTCGTTTGGCATCAGGTAATACTGCAAATATGGGTTCGGCAAAAACTCCGGGAAATGATCCATAATCGGCTTGATATGGCGCCAGGTTTTCACCCAGGAAGGATCAGAATGCTGCGGATCGGTTTGCGCCGCATCTTCCGTGAGCAGGCCAAATTTCGCGATATGGCGGCGCAATTCCGGCAGGCGATCTTCGCCGTCAACCAAGACGCGAGTAAACCAGCCAAAGTGATTCAGGCCGAAGTAATCGACTTCTAGCTTGTGGCGATCCACACCCAGAATGGCGCCCATATTGCGCATGGCAGCAACCGGCATATCGCAAATATTCAGCACGCGAGCGTTTGGACGCAGACGGCGCACCCCTTCAGCCACAATTGCCGCCGGGTTGGAATAATTCACAATCCACGCTTTTTGATGGGCGTAGCGCTCAACAAAATCACACAGTTCAACCATCGGCAAAATGGTGCGCAAGCCATAAGCCAGCCCGCCTGGGCCGCAGGTTTCTTGCCCGACGACACCATGGCGCAATGGGATTTTTTCATCCTGCTCGCGCATTTTATATTGCCCGACGCGCATCTGAGCGAAGACGAAATGCGCACCGCTAAAGGCCACTTCCGGGTCAGTGGTGACGGTAAATTTGATGCTTTGGCTATGGTCACGAATCACTTTCTCAACCACCGGCGCAATCACTGACTGGCGCTCACCATCAATATCGTAGAGGCGAATTTCAGCTAACGGGAAATCGGCCAGGCGCACCATCAGGCTTTTAACAATGCCCGGCGTGTAAGTGCTACCGCCACCGGCAATGGACAAAATAAATGGGGGTTTAAACATCATTGACTCCTTTAGAGAAACGTCTCTACTGCTTCACGCATTTTTTTGACATGCAGCCCGTAGACCACCTGAACGTTATTACCTTGTTTAATCACCCCTTTCGCGCCAGTCGATTTCAGGCGGGGCTCGTCAATCACTGAGACATCGCGCACCGTAACTCGCAGGCGGGTGTAACAGTTGTCGACCACTTCAATATTGGCGCGGCCACCGAGGCCTTCGATAATCGCTTCGCCTAAGCCGTCGTTGCTGCCTTTGGCTTGATATTCTTGTTTGCTATACAGTTTTGTCTCTTCGTCATCGCTTTCACGGCCCGGCGTTTTCATATCGAAACGACGAATCAGGAAGCGGAACACCAGGAAGTAAATCACTGACATCGTCAGCCCGACGGCGATGTACATCGGCCAGTTGGATTTTTCGGTGCCCAGCGGCAGGTTATAAAGAATGAAATCGATAATGCCGTTGGCGCCGATGGCGTGAACGCCCAGCAGATAAAACAGCATCATGCCGATGCCCGTCAGAACGGCATGCACACCGAACAGCAGCGGGGCGACAAACAGGAAGGAAAACTCCAGCGGCTCGGTCACGCCAACCAGCATCGAGGTTAACGCTGCGGGAATAAGAATCGCTTTGGCAGCGGCTTTGCGCTCGGGCTTTGCCGTCATATACATGGCGAGAGCGGCAGCGGGCAGGCCGAACATTTTGCTGATACCACGCGCATCCCACACCACGGTGCTGCTGAGTTGATGAACGCTCGGGCAGGCCATTTCCGCGAAGTAAATATTACGCGCGCCCTGATAAATATTGCCGCAAACATCCGCCGTGCCGCCTAATTCGGTATACAGGAATGGCGTATAAACCAGGTGATGCAGGCCGGTTGGCACCAGAATACGTTCCAGGAAACCATAGATAGCCACGCCAAACGCCCCGGCACCTTTAATTGCCAGCGCCAGCGCGCTGATGCCGTGCTGAGCAAACGGCCACAGTTCGCTCATGACCACGCCGAGCAGCATCGAAACCGGCAGCATAATAATGGCGACAAAACAGTGGCCGGAATAAATCGCCATCGCCCCGGAAAACTGTACGCCGGAATAGCGATTGTATAAGTATCCCGACAGCGCTCCGGTCAGGATGCCAGCGAACACGCCCATCTCAAGCACTTGCACGCCTAAAACCATGCTTTGCCCGGCGGCGCGCATTTGGTCTGCGGGAGCGAGTTCACCTTGCAACTGTAACGTCACATTCATCGCATTGATGAAAACGATAAATGTGACCAGGCCGATCAGTGCTGCATAACCTTTATCTTTTGCCGCAAGACCGATGGGGATCCCCACGCCAAAGACCAGCGCCAGGTTTGCCAGCACTGAAACGGCAGATTTTGAGATCAGGATCCCGGTGTGTTGGATAGAGGAATGACCGAGGAAAGGGAGATATTCCGCAAGGTTACCGTTGCCTAATACATTACCAAACGCGATAAATAAACCGACGATCGGCAAAATAAGCACCGGGCCATAGAGCGACTTTCCGAAATTTTGTAGAGCATTAACGGCACTTTTCATTTAGCAGTCTCTTATTATCACTTTGGCTAAACACCGCGTTGAGGCAGCGACTCAGCACAAAATGTAGCAAGAATATTGACTGCTAATCCATCTATCTTATTGTTTTAAAAACAAATGACTCACAAGGTAACATGTAACCTTTCAGGCTGTGATCGGGCTTCCACTTTGCGACATTTGACACGCTGAAACCCTTGCACAAATAAACTTCCTCTTTGCGAGGAATCGCGCAATGCAGAATCGTCATACTTTCGTTTTTTTAATGTACCCGCATAATACAAGTAATACTGGATGGGTTAATGGGCCATATTGGCCAGGGATAAAACATGAGAATAAGACGTCTGGGTGCGCTGGCAGCAACGCTGTTGGCAGCATTGGCACTTTCAGGGTGCGATAATAATGATAAACCTCAGTCGGTGGCGAAAAGTGATGCCGCGACCCAACAACATGTTGAAAAAGCAACAAAACCTGATGCTTCACAACTCGAAAAGTTAGCCAGGGATTCAGCGGGAAAACCGTTGAAATTGCTGGATGCGTCAGAAGTACAACTTGATGGCGCAAGCACGCTGGTTCTTACATTCTCTATTCCATTAGATCCCAACCAGGATTTCTCACGCGTCGCGCATCTGGTGGATAAAACCAGTGGCAAAGTCGACGGTGCGTGGGAGCTTTCTGACTCCCTCAAAGAGTTACGTTTACGCCATCTTGAGCCTAAACGTGAATTAATACTGACTGTTGATAGCGGGCTGCTGGCGTTAAATAAAGCGACCTTCGACAGCAACTTTGAGAAGAAAATCTCAACGCGTGATATCCAGCCGAGCGTGGGCTTCGCCAGCCGTGGATCATTATTACCTACTAAGGTAATCGCGGGTTTGCCGGTGATGGCGCTTAACGTTGATAAAATCGACGTCAATTTCTACCGTATCAAAAGTGAATCCCTCGCTTCTTTTATCAGCCAGTGGCAATACAGAAACTCGGTATCTAACTGGGAATCAGACAATTTACTCAAGCTCGCAGACCTGGTTTACACCGGGCGATTTGATCTCAACCCTGCTCGCAATACCCGCGAAAAACTGCTGCTACCGCTAGGCGAAATTAAGCCGCTGCAACAGCCGGGTGTTTATATCGCAATCATGAATCAGGCGGGGCATTACAGTTATAGCAACGCGGCAACGCTGTTCACCTTAAGTGATATTGGGATCTCGGCGCACCGTTATCACGACCGTTTAGACGTGTTTACACAAAGCCTGGAAAATGGGGCTGCGCAATCCAGCGTTGAAATCACGCTGCTCAATGAGAAAGGGCAAACGCTGGCAGAGGCTAAGAGCGACGGTGATGGTCACGCCACGCTTGAAAAATCTGACAAAGGCACGTTATTGCTGGCGCGTACCGCTGAGCAAACCACGATGCTCGATTTGAGCCGCCCGGCACTGGATTTGGCTGAATTTAACATTGCCGGTGAAGCTGGTTTCAGCAAACAGTTCTTTATGTTTGGCCCACGAGATTTATATCGCCCTGGTGAAACCATGTTGCTGAATGCGCTGCTACGTGATGGCGACGGAAAACCCTTACCTGCGCAACCGGTAAAACTGGAAGTGGTCAAACCCGACGGCCAGGTCGCGAGAACGCAAGTCTGGCAGCCGGAAAACGGCCTGTATCAGTTTAACTATCCATTGAACCAGGATGTGCAAACCGGTAACTGGCAAGTGCGTGTGAATACGGGCGATAACCAGCCACGCATCTGGTCATTTAAAGTCGAAGACTTTATGCCGGAGCGCATGGCGCTCAACATCACCAACAGTAAACAACCAATAAGCCCTGACGAATCTGTGAGCTTCCAGATTACCGGGCGTTATCTATATGGCGCGCCTGCTGCCGGGAATAACCTGCAAGGTCAGTTGTTCCTGCGCCCACTGCGTGAAGCGGTTGCTGCACTGCCTGGATTCCAGTTTGGTGACATCAACGAAGAAAACCTCACCCGTAATCTGGATGAGGTTCAACTCCAGCTTGATGAACAAGGTAAAACAACGGTTAGTACCGATAGCCAATGGGATGACGTTCATTCGCCATTGCGTCTGGTATTGCAAGCGAGTTTGCTGGAGTCAGGCGGCCGCCCGGTGACGCGTCGCGCTGAACAAGCCATCTGGCCTGCCGAAGCGCTGCCGGGTATTCGTCCTCAATTTGCCAGCAAAGAAGTCTACGATTACCGCACTGACAGCACCCGAACCCAGCCGATTGTCGATGAAGACACCAGCGCTGGTTTTGACATTGTTTATACCAATGCGAAAGGGGAAAAACTGGCGGTTTCTGGCCTGGATGTGCGCCTGATTCGCGAGCGTCGTGATTACTTCTGGAGCTGGGAAGAAGGCCAGGGCTGGCAGTCGCAATATGATCAAAAAGATTTGGTTGAAGCTGAGCAGAAACTCGATCTTGCAGCAGGTGAAACGGGCAAAGTTGCTTTCCCTGTCGAGTGGGGTTCTTACCGCCTGGAAGTGCGCGACACGGATTCCGACATTGTCAGCAGTGTTCGTTTCTGGGCGGGTTACAGCTGGCAGGATAACAGTGACGGCGAAGGTGCGGTGCGCCCGGATCGCGTCACGCTGAAAATTGATAAACCGAGCTACAAAGCAGGTGACACCATCAATCTGCATATCTCTGCTCCGGCAGCAGGTAAAGGCTACGCGATGGTGGAATCCAGCGATGGCCCGCTGTGGTGGAAGGAAATCGATGTGCCAGAAAAAGGCCTGGATATTGCTATCCCGGTGGATAAAAGCTGGCAGCGCCACGACTTGTATTTGAGCACCCTGGTGATTCGTCCCGGTGATAAAAGCCGTGCCGCAACACCGAAACGTGCGGTTGGGATTTTGCATCTGCCTTTGGGGGATGAAAGCCGTCGCCTGACGCTGGCAGTCGAAGCGCCAGCGAAAATGCGTCCGAACCAAAACCTGACGGTGAAAGTTAAAACCCAGCCAATTAACGGCGAAATGCCGAAGCAAATTAACGTGCTGGTTTCGGCTGTTGATAGCGGCGTGCTGAACATTACCGACTACAAAACACCGGATCCGTGGGAAGCCTTCTTTGGCCGTAAACGCTACGGCGCGGATTTATATGATATCTACGGCCAGGTGATTGAAGGAGAAGGGCGTTTAGCCGCGCTACGCTTTGGTGGTGACGGCGACGAAGGTGATGAACTCAGCCGTGGGGGCAAAAAGCCTGTTAACCACGTCACAATCATTGCTCAGCAGGCTCAACCGGTACAACTTAACGATAAAGGCGAAGGGACGATCTCGCTGCCGATTGGTGATTTCAATGGTGAGCTGCGCGTGATGGCGCAAGCCTGGACCGATGACCGTTTTGGTGACAGCGAAAGCAAAGTGGTCGTTGCCGCACCGCTGGTTACCGAGCTCGCAGCCCCGCGCTTTATGGCAAGCGGAGATACCAGCCGAGTGGCGATGGATCTCACGAACCTGACTGATAAACCGCAAACGCTGAATATTAACCTCAATGCCAGTGGCCTGATTGCACTGGATTCTGCGCCATCGCAATCAGTGCAACTTGCACCGGGGGCGCGTAAAACGCTGTTTGTTTCAGTCCGTGGGCTGGATGGTTTTGGTGATGGACAATTAAATGCGCAAATCAGCGGCCTGAGCCTGCCTGGTGAAACGCTACCGGCGATTCAGAAGCAATGGAAATTAGGCGTACGTCCTCCGTTCCCGGCACAAAATATCAACAGCGGTACAGTGCTTGCTCCTGGTGAAGTGTGGAATATCCCACCGCAACATATTTCTGGATTGGCACCGGCCACGCTTGAAGGGCAAGTGCTGCTCAGTGGCCGCCCGCCACTCAACCTGGCTCGTTATATCCGTGAACTTAAAGCCTATCCGTATGGTTGCCTCGAACAAACAACCAGCGGACTGTTCCCATCGCTTTACACCAACCAGGCGCAGTTAGCGTCTTTGGGAATCAAAGGAACCACGGATGAACAACGCCGTGCGGCAATCGACCTGGGCATTTCACGTCTGCTGGATATGCAGCGCGACGACGGCAGTTTTGGCCTGTGGGATAAAGAAGGGCCGGAGGAATACTGGTTAACGGCTTACGTTACTGATTTCCTGGTGCGTGCGAGTGAGCAAGGTTACAGCGTCAATACCGACTCTCTGAACAAAGCCAACCAGCGCCTGCTGCGTTACCTTCAGGATTCGGGGCTGATTTCGCTGCGTTACAGCGATGATGCCGCCGCCAGTAAATTTGCGGTTCAGGCTTATGCCGGGCAAGTGCTTGCGCGCCAGCAAAAAGCTCCTTTAGGTGCGTTGCGTGAACTTTGGTCACGTCATAACAGTGCGCGTGCTGGTTTGCCGTTAGTGCAGCTTGGAGTTGCGTTGAAATTGATGGGGGATGCGCCGCGTGGCGATAAGGCTATCAATTTAGGTTTGAAAACCAATCGCAGCGACGAGCGTATCTGGATGGCTGACTACGGCAGCGAATTGCGCGATAAAGCCATGGAGCTGAGTCTGCTGGAAGAGAATAAATTGCTGCCGCAGCAGCAGAATCAATTGCTGATGGAGCTTTCAAATCTCGCTTACAGCCAACGCTGGCTTTCCACTCAGGAAAGTAACGCGTTGTTCCTGGCGGGTCGTAATTGG
Organism: Buttiauxella izardii; assembly: GCF_003601925.1. Lineage (GTDB taxonomy): Bacteria > Pseudomonadota > Gammaproteobacteria > Enterobacterales > Enterobacteriaceae > Buttiauxella > Buttiauxella izardii. The sequence continues at coordinate 56,030 of NZ_QZWH01000028.1, read as the reverse complement.
CAAACGGCGAAAGGTGACTGGCAATCCCAGGTGTCATTCGACGCTGAACCGCTGGCGGGGACACAATCCGTCACTCGTAATTTGAGTGCTGAAGAACTGGCAGGGTTGCAGGTAAGCAATACGGGTACAGGTAATCTTTACCTTCGTTTAGACAGTGTGGGTTATCCGCAGCAGGCTCCGGCACCGTATAGCAATGTGTTGCACATTGAGCGCCATTTCCTCGATGCAAAAGGCAACAGCAAATCGTTGTCGCAACTGAAAAGTGGTGAGTTGGTGATGGTTTGGCTGGACGTGTGGGCAGATAAAAATGTGCCGGATGCGCTGGTAGTGGATTTGTTGCCTGCCGGGCTGGAACTGGAAAACCAGAATCTTTCTGATAGCAGCGCAAGTCTGAACGACAGTGATAGTCAGGTTCAGGGATTACTGAACCAAATGCAGCAAGCGGATATTCAGCATATGGAATTCCGTGACGACCGCTTTGTGGCTGCATTGCCGCTGAACGAAAGTCAGCATGCAACGCTGGTTTATCTGGCTCGCGCTGTGACACCTGGAACTTATTCGGTGCCAGTATCGCAGGTTGAGTCGATGTATGTACCGCAATGGCGGGCAACGGGAGCCAGCACAGGCATGCTGACTATCCATCCATAACAGGCTGAAGCAAGTGCGAAAGCCTTTACGTTGGCGGCACCGCTATTTGTGGCTGGTGCTGCCACTTATTTTCTTGCTGGGTGTTTGGTTGGCGGACCGGCTTTGGCCGCTTCCGCTATCTCAGGCGAACCCAGCGCGAGTCGTCGTCGCCGCTGATGGCACGCCGTTATGGCGCTTTGCAGATGAGAATGGCATCTGGCGTTATCCGGTTACTCTCAAAGATGTTTCTCCGCGCTATCTGGAAGCCCTGATCAACTATGAAGATCGTTGGTTTTGGGATCATCCGGGGATCAACCCGCTGTCGATTATTCGTGCGGCCTGGCAGGATCTTATCAGTGGCAGAGTGATTTCGGGTGGCAGCACTTTGACGATGCAAGTGGCTCGTTTGCTCGATCCTCATCCGCGTACATTTGGTGGCAAGGTTCGCCAGGTGTGGCGAGCGTTGCAACTTGAGTGGTATCTCTCAAAAGAACAAATCCTCACGCTTTATCTCAATCGAGCCCCTTTTGGCGGCACGTTACAGGGCGTCGGGGCCGCCAGTTGGGTTTATCTCGGAAAATCCCCGCAACAGTTAAGTTATGCAGAAGCTGCCTTATTAGCGGTGCTCCCGCAGGCACCTAGCCGTTTGCGTCCGGATCGTTGGCCTGAGCGTGCGCAAGCGGCGCGTAATAAAGTGCTTATGCGAATGGCGGAACAAGCCGTCTGGGAACCGCAGCAGGTAAAAGAATCTCTGGAAGAACCGGTCTGGCTCGCCTCACGCCAGATACCGCAGTTAGCGCCGTTACTCTCGCGTTATCTGGTGAACCGCAGCAAGGCACAGAAAATAACCACAACGCTGGATGCGTCGTTACAGCGCCAACTCGAAGAGCTGGCCTTGAACTGGAAAGCCCGACTTCCGCCGCGTTCATCATTGGCGATACTGGTTGTTGACCACACCACCATGGACGTTCGCGGTTGGGTGGGTTCAGTCGATATCAACGATCAAAGCCGCTTCGGGCATGTTGATATGGTGACGGCGATTCGCTCACCAGGCTCGGTGCTGAAGCCGTTTGTCTATGGCATGGCGCTGGATGATGGGCTGATTCATGCCACATCCTTGTTACAGGATGTCCCCCGGCGTTTTGGCGATTATCGCCCTGGGAATTTCGACACTGGCTTTCATGGCCCGGTGAGTATGAGTGAAGCGTTGGTTCGTTCACTTAATCTCCCGGCGGTTCAGGTTCTTGAGGCGTATGGCCCAAAGCGTTTTGCCGCGCAATTGCGAAATGTCGGTCTTGATCTGCGTTTTCCTGCTGGAAGCGAACCGAATCTTTCGTTAATTCTTGGCGGAGGAGGGGCGCGACTTGACCAGATTGTTGCAGCGTATAGCGCCTTTGCTCGTCATGGTCGTGCAGCTCAACTGCGCTTGCAGCCTGAACAGCCGCTCATCGAACGCCCATTAATGTCAGCCGGAGCGGCCTGGATTATCCGTCGAATTCTGGCGGGTGAAGCACAACCACAATCGGATGCGACCTTGCCCGCAGTCGTGCCTTTAGCCTGGAAAACCGGCACCAGTTATGGCTACCGCGATGCGTGGGCTGTTGGTGTGGCCCCTCGTTATCTGATTGGCATCTGGACTGGTCGCCCGGACAGCACTCCGGTTGCCGGGCAGTTCGGAACGGGCAGCGCCATTCCGCTGCTAAACCAGGTGAACAATTTGCTGCAAGCCAGTTCAGCCGTACAACAAGCGCGTCTGCCGGTTGACCCTCGCCCGGCGGCTGTTTCTGAAGGGCAAATTTGCTGGCCGGGTGGGCAAAATCTGACTGACGGAGACAGCAATTGCCGACGTAGATTAACGAGTTGGTTGTTGGATAACAGCCAGCCACCGACGCTTGAAGCGCCGGGTCAGGAGGGCGTGCAGGGAGCAAGGAAAGTCGTCTGGTTAGACGAACATGGCAAGCAGGTGGCGGCTGATTGCCCGGGCGCGACGCAACAAACCCTTTCATTGTGGCCGTTACCGCTCGAGCCATGGTTGCCTGCAAGTGAAAGAAGAGCCGCGCGTTTACCTCCGGTGTCAGAGCAATGTCCACCCATACAGAAAGATGAAGTTACGCCTTTATTGTTGTTAGGCGTTCGTGAGGGCGCTATTTTGAAGCGTCTTCCCGGCGAACTGAGCTTAGCGCTTCGCCTGAGTGCTCAGGGTGGCCAAGGAAATCGCTGGTGGTTTTTGAACGGCGAGCCAGTGGGGGACAGTAGTAACGGAATCGCGCTCAGTCTTGATAAACCGGGGGCGTATCAGATTCTGGTGCTCGATGAGGCAGGGCAAATTGCGGCAGCTCATTTCACATTGCAGTAGAGCGATAGTCTAATTTTTAGACGTTTGCATTATTATGTTGCCGACATTCATCTTATTTTAAAAAAATGTTACCTGCATCCATATGCAATGCAAGAGTTGCTCATTATAATCGGCGCCAAATCATAACCGGTTATCCCACCAGGGACCGGGCAAACAGAACAGACAGAGGTAATCATGGCTATTGAACGTACTTTTTCCATCATCAAACCAAACGCGGTGGCAAAAAACGTTATTGGTAACATTTATGCTCGTTTTGAATCCGCAGGGTTTAAGATTGTTGGCGCAAAAATGCTGCACCTGACTTCCGAGCAGGCTCAGGGTTTCTATGCTGAGCACGAAGGCAAACCTTTCTTCGACGGCCTGGTTGCTTTCATGACCTCCGGCCCAATCATGGTTAGCGTTCTGGAAGGCGAAAATGCCGTTCAGCGTCACCGTGACATTCTGGGTGCAACCAACCCAGCTAACGCACTGGCTGGAACTCTGCGTGCAGATTACGCTGACAGCTTCACCGAAAACGGTACTCACGGTTCCGATTCTATAGAATCAGCTACCCGTGAAATCGCGTACTTCTTCGCTGAAGGCGAAGTGTGCCCGCGTACACGTTAATAAATTCTTTCTGTTAAGCGACCGTTACATTTATTTATCGGTACTTCGCTTTCAGTCATGGCATCTGTGCCATAGAATTTGTACAATGCTGCGCCCCGGACGAGCCTGCTCTCCGGGGCGTATCTTTTTTTAACCCACCTGGGGCCGTAACGTGTAACAACGAGGCCGGAAGAAATTATGTCAGAACAAATTGTCACTCCTGAGACACCAGTTTCAGTCATTTCTAACAAGTCAGAAAAAATTAACCTGTTGGATCTCAACCGCCAGCAACTGCGTGAGTTCTTCGCTGATATGGGCGAAAAACCCTTCCGCGCCGATCAAGTCATGAAATGGATGTATCACTATTGCAGTGATGACTTCGACGACATGACCGACATCAACAAAGTCCTGCGTAACAAACTTAAAGAAGTTGCTGAGATCCGTGCACCTGAAGTGGCTGAAGAGCAGCGTTCAGCTGATGGCACCATTAAATGGGCTATCAAAATTGCCGATCAGCTGGTGGAAACCGTGTATATCCCGGAAGAAGACCGCGCCACGTTGTGTGTTTCTTCGCAAGTGGGTTGTGCTCTGGAATGCAAATTCTGTTCTACCGCTCAGCAAGGTTTTAACCGTAACCTGCGTGTTTCTGAAATCATCGGCCAGGTCTGGCGTGCAGCGAAAATTATCGGTGCGCAAAAGAAAACCGGCGTTCGTCCGATCACCAACGTGGTGATGATGGGCATGGGTGAGCCACTGCTGAACCTGAACAACGTGGTTCCGGCAATGGAAATCATGCTGGATGATTTCGGCTTTGGTCTTTCCAAACGCCGCGTAACGCTTTCGACTTCTGGTGTGGTTCCTGCTCTCGATAAATTGGGCGACATGATTGATGTGGCATTGGCCATTTCTCTGCATGCTCCGACCGATGATATTCGCGACGAAATCATGCCAATCAACAAAAAGTACAACATCGAGACTTTCCTGGCTGCGGTTCGCCGTTATCTGGAGAAATCCAATGCCAACCAAGGCCGCGTCACCGTAGAGTACGTTCTGCTGGATCACGTGAACGATGGTACTGACCATGCGCATCAACTGGCAGAATGCCTGAAAGATACGCCATGTAAGATTAACCTGATCCCATGGAACCCGTTCCCGGGCGCGCCGTATGGCCGTAGCTCTAACAGCCGTATTGACCGTTTCTCAAAAGTATTAATGAGTTATGGCTTTACAACCATCGTGCGTAAAACACGCGGTGATGATATTGACGCGGCATGTGGTCAGTTGGCTGGTGAAGTTATCGACCGCACCAAACGTACGTTGCGTAAACGTATGCAAGGTGAACCTATTGATGTTAAAGCAGTCTGATTAGCGTTCCAATAAATCAGATTCGTGCCGCGCGGCAATGTCGCTTCGTGGCACAAAAAACACATAGTGATCTCTTGCAGTTATGCAAGTTTCGCGAGTGTCTTTAAGATTAATAATTACGGTGCGTTTCACTGCCTTTTAAGGCAGTATGTAGCGGTACAACAATAGTTTAGGCGTATCTATTTGAGCCATCACATTCGCAATCCGCTGACAACATTAAAAATGGTGTCTATGGTTAACTCAACGGTGATGAAGTTGTTCATGTGAAGCGGTTCGTTTATGTGAACAAGTTGTTTGAACTAAATGTTATGTTGTCTGAAGGTGTTGCCTTCAGAACACAAATTTGTTTCGCGGAGCGGGAGAATGTGGCGTAGCGGAAATGCTGTGCGACAAGGCTCCTGCCTAATTCCTCAATCGAACAGTTCCAGCAGTTGTAGCTAATGAATACTGAAGCCACTCACGAATCAAATGCAGCAAAAACTACGGGTGAACGTTTACGTGTTGCCCGCGAAGAACTCGGTCTGACCCAACAAGCCGTGGCGGAACGCCTGTGCCTGAAAGTTTCTACCGTTCGGGATATTGAAGATGACACGGCGCCTGCTGAGTTAGCGTCTACCTTCCTGCGTGGTTATATCCGCTCTTATGCACGTCTGGTGCGTATTCCGGAAGAAGAACTGTTGCCAATGATGGAAAAACAAGCACCGATCAGAGCAGCGAAAGTGGCTCCGATGCAAAGTTTTTCTCTGGGGAAACGCCGTAAGAAACGTGACGGTTGGTTGATGAGCTTTACCTGGCTCATTTTGTTTGTCGTCGTCGGCCTGACGGGTGCATGGTGGTGGCAAAACCACAAAGCGCAGCAGGAAGAAATCTCGACAATGGCGGATCAATCTTCAGCTGAGCTTTCCGCCAGCAACAGTAACTCTCAGTCAGTGCCGTTGAATACGGGTGATTCATCGACTACCGATACCTCTGCACAGCAACCTGTGCAGACTCCTGCGCCGCAATCTGCTCCAGCGACTGATTCAACGCAAAGTCTGACTCCATCAGCAACGGCTCAGCAAACCACACCGGCGGATTCTTCCGCAGTTGTGTCGCCAAGCCAGGCTCCGGTCGACAATGCGCAGGCCACGACGGCTCCAGCATCAAACACGGCGTTGCCAACCGATCAAGCTGCTGTAACAACGACTCCAGCGGCTGATCCGAACGCATTAGTCATGAATTTTAACGCTGATTGCTGGTTGGAAGTGACCGATGCAACCGGGAAAAAATTGTTCAGCGGTATGCAGCGTAAAGACGGCAATTTAAATTTAGCGGGCCAGGCACCGTATAAGTTGAAAATTGGCGCTCCGGCAGCGGTACAAATTCAGTTCCAGGGTAAACCTGTCGACCTGAGTCGTTTTATCAGAACTAGCCAGGTTGCACGTCTGACAGTAAGCGCTGAATAATCGCAGCCAGCATGACGCGTAATTGTGGAGATTTGTAATGCATAATGAAGCCCCAATTCAACGTAGAAAATCCAAACGGATCTACGTCGGGAATGTGCCAATCGGCGACGGGGCACCGATCGCCGTTCAGTCAATGACTAACACCCGTACAACGGATGTTGAAGCTACTGTCAATCAGATCAAAGCGTTAGAAAGAGTCGGTGCAGATATCGTTCGTATATCTATACCGACGATGGACGCGGCAGAAGCCTTTAAGCTTATCAAACAGCAGGTCAATGTCCCGTTGGTCGCTGATATCCATTTTGACTATCGTATCGCCCTCAAAGTCGCTGAGTATGGTGTCGATTGTCTGCGTATCAACCCAGGTAACATTGGCAGCGAAGAGCGTATTCGTTCAGTCGTCGATTGCGCCCGGGACAAAAACATCCCTATCCGTATCGGTGTTAACGCCGGATCGCTGGAAAAAGATCTCCAGGAAAAGTATGGCGAGCCGACACCACAGGCGTTGCTGGAATCAGCAATGCGTCATGTGGATCATCTGGATCGTCTCAACTTTGATCAATTCAAAGTTAGCGTTAAAGCCTCCGATGTTTTCCTCGCTGTAGAATCTTACCGTTTACTGGCTAAGCAGATTGATCAACCGCTGCATCTCGGGATCACCGAGGCGGGCGGCATGCGTAGTGGTTCGGTGAAATCAGCAATTGGCTTAGGTTTACTGCTTTCTGAAGGTATCGGTGACACGCTGCGTGTTTCACTGGCCGCCGACCCGGTTGAAGAAATCAAGGTCGGTTTCGACATTCTGAAATCTTTGCGCATTCGCGCTCGCGGTATTAACTTTATCGCCTGCCCGACCTGTTCGCGCCAGGAGTTCGATGTTATCGGAACGGTTAACGCACTCGAACAACGCCTGGAAGATATCATCACGCCGATGGATGTTTCGATTATTGGCTGTGTGGTGAACGGGCCGGGTGAAGCGTTAGTGTCCACTTTGGGTGTCACTGGCGGTCACAAGAAAAGCGGTTTCTACGAAGACGGTGTGCGTCAGAAAGAACGAATGGATAACGAAAACATGATTGCGCAGCTTGAAGCGCGTATTCGTGCCAAGGCTTCCATGCTTGATGAATCACAGCGTATTAGTATCCAGCAGTTGGAAAAATAGTGCGAAACATGGGAAGCATTCGGCTTCCCGTGTATGATTGAACCCGCCAGACGTTTTGCTCACGCAAACAGTCTGATTTCGGGTTCATTTTTTGTATAAATTCGGTAGAGAATAAACGTGGCAAAAAACATTCAAGCCATCCGCGGCATGAACGATTACCTGCCTGGCGAAACCGCCATCTGGCAGCGCATTGAAGGCATTCTGAAACAGGTGCTCGGCAGCTACGGTTACAGTGAAATCCGTTTGCCGATTGTAGAGCAGACCCCGTTATTCAAACGCGCCATCGGTGAAGTCACCGACGTGGTTGAAAAAGAGATGTATACCTTTGAGGACCGCAACGGCGATAGCCTGACTCTGCGTCCTGAAGGCACCGCGGGCTGCGTGCGTGCCGGTATCGAACATGGTCTTCTGTACAATCAGGAACAGCGCTTGTGGTACATCGGGCCGATGTTCCGCCATGAGCGTCCGCAAAAAGGACGCTATCGCCAGTTCAATCAGTTGGGTGTTGAAGTCTTTGGTCTGCAAGGGCCAGATATTGACGCCGAGCTGATCATGCTGACCGCTCGTTGGTGGCGTGCGCTGGGTATCGACCAGCACGTTAGCCTTGAGCTGAACTCTATTGGTTCGCTGGAAGCTCGCGCTAACTACCGCGATGCGTTAGTGGCATTCCTTGAGCAGCATAAAGAAAAGCTTGATGAAGATTGCCAGCGTCGCATGTACAGCAACCCACTGCGCGTGCTGGATTCCAAAAATCCAGAAGTGCAGGCTTTGCTGGATGACGCTCCAACGCTGGGCGATTATCTGGACGAAGAGTCCCGTGAACACTTCGCAGGCTTGTGCCAGTACCTTGATGCTGCCGGTATCGCATATACCGTGAATCAGCGCCTGGTGCGCGGCCTGGACTACTACAATCGCACCGTTTTCGAATGGGTGACCAGCAGCCTGGGTTCACAGGGCACCGTTTGTGCTGGCGGCCGTTACGACGGATTAGTCGAGCAACTCGGTGGTCGCGCGGCACCTGCTGTTGGTTTTGCGATGGGCCTTGAGCGTCTTGTTTTACTGGTTCAGGCTATTAATCCGGAATTTAAAGCAGAATCTGTTGTCGATATTTACCTGATATCGTCAGGTCAGGGAACGCAAGCTGCGGCAATGCTGTTAGCTGAGCAATTGCGTGACCAGGTCCCGGCTATCAAGCTGATGACCAACTACGGCGGTGGCAACTTCAAGAAACAGTTCGTCCGTGCAGATAAGTGGGGCGCTCGTGCGGCTCTGGTGCTGGGTGAAACAGAAGTCGCAAATGGTCAGGTGGTCGTGAAGGATCTGCGCACAGGTGAGCAAACTACCGTTGAACAAGCTAACGCGGTCGCTCATTTGCAGGCGCTACTGGGTTAATTTCCCCAGTGATTAATCGTTAAGGAGAAGGACTGCGTGGAAATTTACGAAAACGATAACGAGCAGGTTGAAGCGGTAAAACGTTTTTTTGCTGAAAATGGCAAAGCGCTGGTAGTGGGTGTCGTTCTGGGTATTGGCGCACTGGTTGGCTGGCGTTACTGGAACGGTCATCAAGCTGAAAGCGCAATGGCTTCTTCTCTGGAATATCAAACGGTAACCGAGGCTGTGCGTGCAGATAATCCTGCGACGCTGAGTGCGGCTGAGAAATTTGCTGCTGGCACCAAAAATACTTATGGTGCTCTGGCGGCATTAGAATTAGCGCAGAAGTATGCGGATAACAACGACCTCGCGAAAGCGGCAGCTCAATTGCAGCAAGGTCTGGCAAATACGACTGATGAAAACCTGCAGGCGTTGATCAATGCGCGTCTGGCTCGTGTTCAAATTCAACAAAAGCAATCTGATGCAGCGCTGAAAACCCTCGACAGTATTAAAGGTGAAGGTTGGGTAGCGATTGTTGCTGATTTGCGCGGTGAAGCGCTGCTCAGCAAAGGGGACAAGCAAGGTGCACGCGATGCGTGGAGCAAAGGCTCAAACACTGACGCTTCTCCAGCCCTGCGCGAAATGATGCAGATGAAAATTAATAATTTGTCGAGCTAAGAGGGACCCGATGCAATTGCATAAACTACTTGTACCAGGGCTGATTTCTCTGACGCTGCTCAGCGGTTGTTCACTGTTTAGCGGTGAAGAAGACGTGGTAAAAATGTCTCCACTGCCGACAGTTGAAAACCAGTTTGAACCTGAAAAAACATGGAGCACTTCTGTTGGTAGCGGTATTGGTGATTTCTATTCCAATCTGCACCCAGCATGGCAAGACGGCAACGTTTATGCCGCAGACCGCCGTGGTACTGTTAAAGCCGTAAACGCGGATGATGGTAAAGAAGTCTGGTCTGTTGATCTGTCTGAAAAAACAAACTTTTACTCCAGCAATCTTCCGGCACTGCTTTCTGGTGGCGTAACGGTTGAAGGCGCGCATGTTTACGTTGGTAGTGAGAAAGCACAGGTTTATGCGCTGAACACCTCTGATGGTAGTATTGCGTGGCAAAACAAAGCCGCTGGCGAAGTGCTTTCTCGCCCGGTAGTGAGTGACGGTTTAGTTCTGATCCACACCAGCAACGGTCAGCTTCAGGCATTTGATGAAGCAGACGGCGCGGTGAAATGGACCGTGAACCTGGATATGCCAGCGCTTTCCCTGCGTGGCGAATCTGCACCAGCCACTGCGTTTGGTGCTGCTGTAGTCGGTGGTGATAATGGCCGTGTCAGCGCTGTGCTGATGAAACAAGGCCAGCTGATTTGGCAACAACGTATTTCTCAGGCAACCGGTGCAACTGAAATTGACCGTCTGAGCGATGTTGATACCACTCCAGTCATCGTGAATGGCGTTGTTTATGCCCTGGCATACAACGGCAACCTGACTGCGCTGGACTTACGTTCAGGCCAGATCATGTGGAAACGTGAACTGGGCTCAGTGAACGATTTCATCGTGGATGCAAACCGTATTTTCCTCGTCGATCAGAATGACCGCGTTGTCGCGTTAAACGCTGATGGCGGCGTGACTCTGTGGACGCAAAGCGATTTGCTGCACCGTAATCTGACCGCTCCTGTTCTGTACAACGGTTATCTGGTTGTTGCCGACAGCGAGGGTTACATGCACTGGATCAATGCTGACGATGGTCGCTTTGTTGCCCAGCAAAAAGTGGACGGTTCTGGCTTCCAGACTGAGCCAGTTGTTGCCAGCGACAAGCTGCTGATTCAGGCAAAAGACGGAACGTTATACGCTATTAAGCGTTAAACTTTCCTGAAGCAATATTGATTGCGAAACGGTTCCCGTAGTCCGGGAGCCGTTTCCTGTTTTTAGAAACGGTGTGATTTGACGCCGTTTTATGATGAATTTTGAGTTATGAGGCTTTTATCATGGTACCTGTGGTTGCGCTTGTCGGGCGCCCTAATGTCGGAAAATCCACGTTGTTTAACCGCTTGACGCGTACCCGAGATGCGCTGGTCGCGGATTTCCCGGGGCTGACTCGCGACCGCAAGTATGGTCGTGCTGAAGTGGAAGGTCGCGAATTCATTGCCATTGATACCGGTGGTATTGATGGCACTGAAGATGGCGTTGAAACGCATATGGCTGCTCAATCGTTATTAGCGATTGAAGAAGCTGATGTCGTGCTGTTTATGGTTGATGCGCGTGCGGGCCTGATGCCAGCCGATGAAGCCATTGCAAAACACCTGCGTTCACGTATGAAGCCAACCTTCCTGGTGGCGAACAAAACTGACGGTATGGACCCGGATCAGGCGGTAATTGATTTTTACTCCCTGGGTTTAGGTGAAATCCACCCAATCGCTGCATCTCACGGTCGTGGTGTCACCACACTGCTTGAACATGTTCTGATTCCGTTCATCGACGAAAAAAATCCGCGTGAGCCGGAAGAAGAAATTGATGAAGATGCGGCTTACTGGGCGGCATTCAATGCTAAAAACGGCATTGTTTCTGAAGATGACGAAGAAATCGAAGAGGAAGAAGAAGCCTTCAATCCTATCGATTTGCCTATCAAACTGGCAATCGTTGGCCGTCCAAATGTAGGTAAGTCAACGCTTACCAACCGTATTCTTGGCGAAGACCGCGTTGTGGTTTACGACATGCCGGGCACCACGCGTGACAGCATCTACATCCCAATGGAACGTGATGAGCGCGAATTCATTCTTATCGACACCGCTGGTGTCCGTAAGCGCGGCAAAATCACTGAAACCGTTGAGAAATTCTCGGTAATCAAAACGCTGCAAGCGATCGAAGATGCAAACGTTGTATTGCTGGTGATTGATGCCCGCGAAGGGATTTCCGACCAGGACTTGTCTCTGCTCGGCTTTATCCTCAATAGTGGGCGCTCACTGGTGATCGTGGTCAACAAGTGGGATGGCCTGAGCAACGAAGTCAGAGAACAAGTTAAAGAGACACTGGATTATCGTCTTGGCTTTATCGACTTTGCTCGCGTGCACTTTATCTCCGCACTGCACGGCAGCGGCGTGGGTAACTTGTTTGAATCTGTTCGTGAAGCCTATGACAGCTCCACGCGCCGCGTAAGCACTGCATTGCTGACTCGCATCATGTCGATGGCTGCGGAAGACCACCAGCCACCGTTAGTGCGTGGTCGTCGCGTTAAGCTGAAATACGCTCACGCCGGTGGTTATAACCCGCCAATCGTGGTGATTCACGGCAACCAGGTGAAAGACCTGCCGGATTCCTACAAGCGCTACTTGATGAACTACTTCCGCAAATCGCTGGATGTAATGGGTACGCCAATCCGTATTCAGTTCAAAGAAGGGGAGAACCCGTTTGCTAACAAACGTAACACCCTGACGCCGAACCAAATGCGTAAACGTAAGCGTTTGATCAAGCACATCAAGAAAAGCAAATAATTCGTTGCGGGCAATAACCCGCGAGTGAAAAATAAAAACCCGGTATCTACCGGGTTTTTTTATGTTTGTTACTTACTTCACACCATATTTGCTTTGCAGTTCAGTGATTCGTTGCTGATAAGCATCTTGCAGGCAGGCGTTTTTATCGTCTTCTTTCCAGCACTCATTGCGCCCCTTGATCCAGCCACGTTGTTCGGCTTTTAGCGTCGAGTTATTGTTGGATTTAGCCAGCGCGAGTTTGTAGGTTTCGGTCAATTTAACATCCTGGGCCGATAACGTTTTGCTTTGGCAAATAAGATCTTCCATGCTGCCTTTGCTCACCGCGGCACAAGCAAACGATGGGCCAGTTTGAGACGTGGTTTTTTTCCCTGCGACCGGGGCGAAACTCACTTCATCTTCAGCTAAACAGATGCCGTGTGTACGGTTTGGGCCGGTAAAGGAAATTTCCGGATTACCTTCTGCAGAGCGCCCAATGCTGATAACCGTTTTTCCGCTGCTCGCTTCCCAGTAGGTCGGGCTGCTCTGCTTGACCGTGGCCTTATTGCCATCAATCCACACACCGCCTTTCCCATCGCTATAAACCCCACCGGTTTTCCCACAACTAAAATTGAATGGTTGAGGTGCTGCAGCGAATGAAGCCAGCGGAATAAGCGTTAGTGCGAGTAAAATTAATTTTTTCATTTAAAACCCCAGATAAAAATTATGCTATTGAGATAGCGGTTTAACTATTTGATGCAACGCTGGATTATCGCTTTCGTCTTTAAGCTTTACGCCCGTTAAGCGGCGTAGAAATGCCTGTTCCAGCAACCAGGCCAGTTTAAATGCCGCGGCTTTATGGCACAAACCTTCCGGGCGAATGTTAGATATGCAGTTGCGTTCTGACTCCAGCCGTTTGCGCTCGGGTTTCCACGTTAAATACACCCCCAGACTGTCTGGTGAAGAAAGCCCTGGACGCTCGCCAATCAGCATCGCCACCGCTTTGCAGTGAAGTATCTCGCCAATATCGTCCCCCAGCGCGACACGTGACTGATGGGCCAATACAATGGGGGCCAGCGTTAGCCCGAGCGTTTCGGTATACGGTAATAACTCGCGAACAAGCGCAACAGCCTGGCGATGGACGGCGTGAGAAGAAAGCCCATCACCGATAACGATCAACAGATCGTTAGTTCTGGTCTGGTTTGTTTTCAGCATCTCGCGGCTTTCATCGCTCAGCATGCGCCCTAAATCCGGACGGCTCAGATAGATGTGCCGGTCGGGTGCTGCACTTTCTACCGTCAGTGTGGGTAAACCCAGTTCAGCCAATTCATGACAGATATCGTCGCTATGAAAGGGCTGGTGAACGGCATCTCTGGCCTGCGCGTGAGCAAGGCCAAAGTTGAGCACTTCTTTGGTTGGCAGGCTCGCACCGCTGCGGCCAAGAGCAATACGCGCGTCAGTAAACTCCCGTAATAATGTCCAGGCATCGGCAGTCATTACGTACCTCCCTGCGGGAGTGCGGTTAACAAGGGGTGACTGGCACCCGTGAGGCGAAGCTGCCCATGCGTATCTATAATTTGCATCCGTGTCAGCCAGTCGGCAAATTCTGGCGCATGTTTTAGCCCCAGCAAACGGCGGGCATAAAGGGCATCATGGAAAGAGGTGCTTTGGTAATTGAGCATGATGTCGTCCGCACCCGGTACGCCGATTAAGAAAGTCAGCCCAGCGTTACACAGCAGCGTGAGTAGCGTGTCCATATCGTCTTGATCGGCTTCGGCATGATTGGTGTAACAGACATCACAACCCAACGGTAAGCCCATCAGTTTGCCGCAGAAATGATCCTCTAATCCGGCACGAATAATCTGTTTGCCGTCATAAAGATATTCCGGGCCAATAAACCCTACAACGGTGTTGACCAGTAACGGATTAAAATGACGAGCAACCGCGTAAGCACGGGCTTCGCATGTTTGTTGGTCAACGCCGTGATGTGCATTGGAAGACAGACAACTGCCCTGGCCGGTTTCGAAATACATCACGTTATTGCCGAGCGTGCCGCGGTTTAAACTCAGCGCTGCATTGTGTGCTTCTTGTAACAATGCGAGGTTTATTCCAAAACCACTGTTGGCGGCTTCGGTTCCCGCGACGGACTGAAACACCAAATCGACAGGTGCGCCGCGTTCAATTAATTGCAGTGTGTTGGTCACATGCGTGAGTACGCAGGATTGGGTCGGAATCTCAAAGCGGCTAATGATGTCATCCATCATATGATTCAGCCGCTCCAGCACAGGCAGGCTGTCGCTGGCAGGGTTAATGCCAACCACCGCATCGCCTGCGCCATAAAACAGCCCGTCGAGCATGCTGGCGGCAATACCTTTTAAATCGTCGGTCGGGTGATTGGGCTGCAATCGCACGCTGAGGTGGCCGGGCAAACCGATGGTATTGCGAAATTGAGTGGTGACCTGGCATTTGCTGGCCGCCAGAATTAAATCCTGGTTGCGCATCAGTTTACTGACCGCTGCCGCCATTTCTGGCGTGATGCCTTTTGCGACCTCACGCAGTGTCTGGGTATCCGTGCTGTCATCAAGCAACCAGTCGCGAAAATCGCCGACGGTTAAATGGCTAATGGCCTGAAAAGCGTTTTTATCGTGAGTATCAATAATCAGACGGGTAACTTCATCGTCTTCATAGGGAATCAGTGGGTTATCGAGGATTTCACGTAACGAAACATCTGCCAGCGCCATTTTTGCAGCCATTCGCTCCTCAGCACTTTGCGCCGCAATACCTGCCAGATTATCCCCGGAACGCGCCGGGGATGCTTTTGCCATTAACTCCTTGAGGCTGGCAAACTGATAATTGTGATGTGCCAGAGTCGTGTTATACATTTGCCTTCCTCGAGAGATAGCTCAAAGTTATGCACGGTGCGCCAGCATTCTGGTGGCATCAAAAGATGAATATAGTTGAAGTATTGCAAGGAGTAATTATGGAAACCAAATGTCCGGTGTGTGAAAACACGCTACAGCCAACTGACTCAGGCGCATTCTGCGAAACTTGCCAGCAGAGTTTCCATCTCGAAGCGCGTTGCCCGGATTGCCACAAGCCGCTGGAAGTTTTAAAAGCCTGTGGCGCAGTAGATTATTTTTGCCAGAACGGGCATGGATTAATCTCGAAGAAACGCGTCGAGTTCGCGCCCATTGCCGGCTAAGTTTTAACTTTTCGCTGCTATTTTACGCTCGCGAACAGGTTTCACCGGTGTAATGCCGGTGACCTGGCTTTCAACCCAGCCATCTTCCAGACGCGTAGTGAGCGTATCCCCGGAATTCACCTGTTTGGTTTTCTTCAGCACTTTGCCGTCCGTCGCTGTCGTCACGCTATAACCACGTGCCAGCGTTGCAAGCGGGCTGACCGCTTCGAGCTGTGCGATAGCCGTGCCAAAGCGCTGGCGAGTGTTGCTCAGACGTGCCGTTACCACCTGCGATAATCGATATTCCAGCTGCTGCAAACGAGTTTGCGCTCGGTGGATTCGCGCTTGAGGTTGTTGCTGGTTCAAGCGTTGTGCGAGACGTTGTTGCTGTTGCGAGCTGCGCCGCAGTTTGGCATCCATTGCGACGGTCAAGCGTTGCTGCAAACGCTCAAGCGTCGTTTGCTGGCGAGCCAGACGCAGTTGCGGATGCTGTTGCTGCAAGCGGTGATGCAGACGCGTGAAACGCTGCGTCCGTTGGGCGAGGTAGTAATCCATCGCCATTTCCATACGCTGCTGTTGAGACTGGATTTGGCGTAGCAATTCGACTTGATTACGGCTGACAATTTCCGCTGCGGCTGAAGGCGTTGGCGCACGAACATCGGCGACAAAATCCGCGATCGTGACGTCAGTTTCATGCCCTACGGCGCTAACGACGGGGATCGTGCTGGCAAAAATTGCCCGAGCTACACGCTCGTCGTTAAAGCTCCACAAATCTTCCAGCGAACCGCCACCGCGCCCGACAATCAGCACGTCACACTCTTTGCGCAAATTTGCCAGTTCGATGGCGCGGACGATTTGCCCAGGCGCGTCGGCACCTTGCACGGCGGTCGGGTAAATGATTACCGGTAGGGAAGGGTCGCGGCGTTTGAGTACGTGCAAAATATCGTGCAGTGCGGCACCCGTTTTCGAAGTAATAACCCCAACCTGGCGGGCAGGACTCGGTAGTGGCTGCTTATGAATTTGCTCAAATAATCCTTCCGCCGTGAGGCGTTGTTTCAGCTCTTCGTATTGCTGCTGCAACAGACCTTCACCAGCAGGCTGCATACTTTCAACGATAATCTGGTAATCGCCACGCGGCTCGTACAGCGTCAGAGTGGCGCGCACCAAAACTTGCTGCCCATGTTGCGGCCGGAAGGTGACGCGGCGATTGCTGTTGCGGAACATCGCTCCACGAATTTGAGCGGTATCGTCTTTGAGCGTGAAGTACCAATGGCCGGAAGCCGGTTGGGTGAAGTTAGAAATTTCACCGCTGATCCAGACTTGCCCCATCTCTTGTTCCAATAGCATTCGGACCGTCTGATTCAGACGGCTGACGGTAAAAATTGAAGGGGAATTTATCGAAGACATGTGAGCCAGATCAAATTTTAAATCAGCGGGTTATTCGGTCAATAGTATCTTTCATATTGCACTTGGCAAGGAGTTTTCTGAAAAAAGTGTGGATGCAATCGATTCCGCTCTGTATAATGCCGCGGCAATATTTTATCTGTTCTCATTCACCCCAGGTTGAGATATTGCCATGCTACGAATCGCTAAAGAAGCACTGACGTTTGATGACGTTCTCCTCGTTCCAGCTCACTCTACAGTTCTGCCTAACACGGCCGATCTCAGCACCCAACTGACCAAAACTATTCGTTTGAATATCCCTATGCTGTCCGCAGCCATGGATACCGTAACGGAAGCCCGTCTGGCCATTGCATTGGCTCAGGAAGGTGGACTTGGTTTCATTCACAAAAACATGTCGATTGAGCGCCAGGCTGAAGAAGTCAAACGCGTGAAAAAACACGAAAGTGGCGTTGTGACTGACCCACAGACCGTGTTGCCGACCACCACTCTGCACGAAGTGAAAGAACTTACCGCACGTAACGGTTTCGCGGGCTATCCGGTTGTCACCGAGGCCAACGAACTGGTCGGTATTATTACCGGTCGTGACGTTCGTTTTGTGACTGACCTGAACCAGCCTGTTAGCGTGTACATGACCCCGAAAGAGCGTCTGGTTACCGTGAAAGAAGGCGAGGCGCGTGACATTGTGCTGTCTAAAATGCACGAAAAACGTGTTGAGAAAGCGCTGGTTGTCGATGGTAACTTCCATCTGCAAGGCATGATCACCGTAAAAGACTTCCAGAAAGCAGAACGTAAACCTAACGCCTGTAAAGACGACCAGGGCCGTCTGCGTGTTGGGGCTGCCGTTGGCGCAGGTGCGGGCAACGAAGAGCGTATCGACGCTCTGGTAGCCGCTGGTGTCGACGTTTTACTGATTGACTCCTCCCACGGTCACTCCGAAGGCGTTCTGCAACGTATTCGTGAAACTCGCGCGAAATATCCTGACCTGCAAATCATCGGCGGCAACGTTGCTACCGCGAACGGCGCTCGTGCGCTGGCAGATGCCGGTGTGAGTGCGGTAAAAGTCGGTATCGGCCCAGGCTCCATCTGTACCACTCGTATCGTTACCGGCGTAGGCGTTCCACAAATCACGGCGGTTGCTGACGCGGTTGAAGCGCTGGAAGGTACAGGCATCCCGGTTATCGCTGATGGCGGTATTCGCTTCTCTGGCGATATCGCTAAAGCTATCGCAGCAGGCGCTTCTGCGGTGATGGTTGGCGGCATGCTGGCAGGGACTGAAGAATCTCCGGGTGAAATCGAACTTTACCAGGGCCGTTCATTCAAATCCTACCGCGGTATGGGTTCTTTGGGCGCGATGTCCAAAGGCTCTTCAGACCGTTACTTCCAGACTGATAACGCAGCCGACAAACTGGTGCCGGAAGGTATCGAAGGCCGCGTGGCATACAAAGGCCGCCTGAAAGAGATCGTTCACCAGCAAATGGGTGGCCTGCGTTCCTGCATGGGTCTGACCGGCTGTGCTACCATCGACGAGTTGCGTACTAAAGCGGAATTTGTACGCATCAGCGGTGCGGGCATTCAGGAAAGTCACGTTCACGATGTGACGATCACTAAAGAGTCCCCGAACTACCGTATGGGTTCTTAAAATTTCTGCACCCGGCTTTCTGCCGGGTGTTTTTATTTTGTTTCACTTGCCTCGGAATTAGCGTCAATGACGGAAAATATCCATAAACATCGCATACTTATCCTTGATTTCGGTTCTCAGTACACTCAACTGGTTGCGCGCCGTGTGCGTGAGCTGGGCGTTTACTGTGAGCTGTGGGCATGGGATGTCACTGAAGCACAGATTCGTGATTTCAACCCAAGCGGTATCATCCTTTCTGGTGGCCCGGAAAGCACCACAGAGCTGAACAGCCCTCGTGCGCCAGAATACGTATTTGAAGCAGGCGTCCCGGTATTTGGTGTGTGCTACGGCATGCAGACCATGGCGATGCAGCTCGGCGGCCACGTTGAAGGTTCTAACGAACGTGAATTCGGTTACGCGCAGGTCGAAGTTAGAACTGACAGCGCACTGGTTCGCGGCATTGAAGATTCTCTGAGTGCTGATGGCAAACCGCTATTGGACGTCTGGATGAGCCATGGCGATAAAGTCACCGCTATCCCGTCTGACTTCGTGACCGTTGCCAGCACCGAAACTTGCCCGTTCGCGATTATGGCGAACGAAGAAAAGCGTTTTTATGGCGTGCAGTTCCACCCGGAAGTGACCCATACCCGTCAGGGCCAGCGTCTGCTGGAGCGTTTTGTTCTGGATATCTGCGGCTGCGAAGCGCTGTGGACTCCAGCAAAAATTATCGAAGATGCGATTGTTCGCCTGCGTGAACAAGTTGGCAACGACAAAGTGATCCTGGGCTTGTCCGGTGGCGTGGATTCTTCCGTTACCGCCATGCTGCTGCACCGCGCCATTGGTGACCGTCTGACTTGCGTGTTCGTCGATAACGGCCTGCTGCGTTTGAACGAAGCTGAACAAGTCATGGACATGTTTGGCGACCACTTCGGCCTGAATATTATTCACGTTAAAGGCGAAGAGCGTTTCCTGTCCGCGTTGAAAGGCGAGAACGATCCAGAAGCGAAACGTAAAATCATCGGCCGTGTTTTCGTTGAAGTCTTCGATGAAGAAGCTCTGAAACTGGAAGACGTGAAGTGGCTGGCGCAGGGAACGATTTACCCTGACGTGATCGAATCTGCTGCTTCTGCGACGGGCAAAGCACACGTCATCAAATCTCACCACAACGTGGGCGGCTTGCCGAAAGAGATGAAGATGGGGCTGGTTGAACCGCTGCGTGAGCTGTTCAAAGACGAAGTGCGCAAAATTGGCCTGGAACTCGGCCTGCCGTACGACATGCTCTATCGTCATCCATTCCCAGGCCCAGGTCTTGGCGTGCGCGTGCTGGGTGAAGTGAAGAAAGAGTATTGCGACCTGCTGCGTCGTGCCGATGCCATCTTTATTGAAGAGCTGCATAAAGCGGATCTCTATAACAAAGTGAGCCAGGCATTTACCGTGTTCCTGCCGGTGCGTTCTGTTGGCGTGATGGGCGATGGCCGTAAATACGATTGGGTTGTTTCACTGCGTGCAGTGGAAACCATCGACTTTATGACCGCGCATTGGGCACACCTGCCATACGATTTCCTTGGCCGTGTCTCCAACCGCATTATCAACGAAGTTAACGGCATTTCCCGTGTGGTTTACGATATTTCTGGCAAACCGCCAGCAACTATCGAGTGGGAATAACTTCTCAGTAACGCGATTCTAAGCCCGCTAAAAGCGGGCTTTTTTAATTATTGAATTCGCCGCGTAGTCCACCAAAAGAACAGTGCAAACAGACTGACTCCAGCCCCCAGCAGACATACGCCTTGCCAGCCAGAATAAGCATAAGTTGCTGTCGTACTGATAGCACCCAGCCCGCTACCGATTGCATAGAACATCATGTACAGACCGACCATTCGACTATGGGCTTCGGGACGGCTGTGAAAAATCATGCTCTGATTCGTCACGTGAAGTGCCTGTCCACCCAAATCGAGCAGCACAATACCGATAACTAATACGCCGAGCGACTGCCCCATTAGCGACAGCGGCCACCAGGCTATGAGCAATGCCAAAAGGGCGACTGCACTTGTGCGTTGTGCATATCCCCGATCGGCCCATTGCCCGGCTCGTGTCGCGGCCAACGCACCGACGACACCAACCAGCCCAAATGCGCCGATGGTGGTGTGAGAGAAGTTATAAGGTGGCACACTTAATGGAAGTACCAGCGCGCTCCAGAAGATATTAAACGCAGCAAACATCAGTAACGCCAGTACGCCGCGCACTTGCAGGACTTTATCCTCCCGCAGCAGGGTCAGCATTGAAGCGATCAGGCGCGGATAGCTCATGTTATTTTGCGTGACAGCCAGTCTGGGCAATTGTCGCCATAGTGGAAATGCAACCAAAAGCATCAGCGCAGCGCCGCAAAAATATACGCCGCGCCAGCCCGCTAAATCGCTAATGCCTCCGGAAAATACCCTAGCTAAAAGCAGGCCAATGAACACGCCGCTTTGTGCCACACCCACAACACGCCCTTGTTCATTTGGAGCCGCGGCACTGGCTGCATAGGCGATAAGACCTTGCGTCATCGCGGTCCCTAGTAAGCCCACGGCGAGCATGCCAGCGAGTAGAGCAGGTGCAGAGTGCGCCATGCCCACGGCGACTAGCGCTGCCACTAAAGCCAGCAACTGCAATGCCATCAGACGACGTCTATCTATTTGGTCACCTAATGGCACCAGAAACAGCAAAGCCAGAGCGCAGCCAATTTGTGTGGCTGTCACCACCCCGCCAACGGCTGCATGGCTGATTCCGAACTCCTGCGCTAGCGTGTCGAGCAAAGGCTGTGCGTAATAGACATTTGCTACGCTCAACCCACTGGCAATGGCGAAAAGCCACACCAGGCTGACGGACATATTCGTACGCCGTGTCTGCGTGCTGCTTTGATCTTGCTGTAACGGTGAGACAAGAGACGTTTTCATTCGGTATCAACTCCATTAACCTAGTTTCAAAATGAAACTGATTGAATGCTAGGTTAAGTAGTTTTAAAATGCAACTGGAAACCTGTTAACCATTTGAGGAAAAGCAATGCCGCCCCGTAAACCGATGAACAAAGAACCATGCCCCGTAGCCCGTGGCGTCGATCTCATTGGCGATCGTTGGTCGCTTCTCATCGTACGTGATGCCTTCGATGGCACACGCCGCTTTGGGGATTTTCAACGCAGTCTTGGCGTGGCGCGGAATATTCTCACTGACCGACTGCGCAAGTTGGTGGAGGGAGGCATTCTTGAAATGCAGGGTGCATCGGATGGTACGGCGTATCAGGAATACGTGCTGACAGCCAAAGGGCAAAGCCTGTTTACCGTTGTGGTGGCGCTGCGCCAATGGGGTGAACAGCATCTGTTCGAGAACGGCGAGCGTCATTCATTGTTGATCGATAAACGTTCGGGCAAGCCGATTGCTTTCATGACTCCCACTGCGCAAGATGGCACGGTGCTGGCACCAGATGCCACTGAAGTGCTGAAGGTAAAGTGAATCTACATGACACAACAGACGCAACAAATCGCACCGGCTAGAGTCAGTGTTATTATTTTTTAATTAAAAGAAGGCGTTACCGGCTATTGTTGTCCACGGACAGGCTACTTTGCTGTGCTTCTACTTTGTCCTGATGATGATACCAGGCACCGATGGCAGAGTAGACAAAACGGCCAAAAAGGAAGAGAAAACTGATAAGCAGAATAATGCGGGTCATACGATTATTGAATTTATGTCGTCTTCGCATACTCGTAACCTGTGTCACGCAAATGATCCTTGAGGTTTACCCATCAACCGTGGGCGGTGGCAATATTTAGGCATAGTGATGCCGCAAGGTCAAATCCTGTTCTTCTCAGAAATACACGCTAAATCATTTCTCCTTGTTATATAAACATTTCTTAATATTAGTTGATGAGTCTTTATGCAGTTACTTTTTTGCATATTTTGCAAATAAAGCACAAACTTATCGGAGAAATTGATTTAGATCATATTCATAACAAAATCCCTAACTAAAATCTGCACTCTATCCCATAGCGATATGGGCATAACGTCCGGGTTGGATACCTGTTCGAAACATACCCGAGCTGGATGATAGGGTTCCTGGCGAATTTCAATGTCTCTGGCAAGCTGGTATAAAAAAAATAACAACAAATGGTGGGCGCTGCCTCTGGTGCTGCCGAGCCTGTTTCTTCCTGTCGCTGAATGGTGTAACGCAAATACCATTATGGATGGGAGCCGTGTTTTCCTCATCTATATGCCGCTGGGCTTGATGACGGCTTTCTTGCTGGTTTTCGGCTGGGCCGCGCTACCTGGCATTATTCTCGCGCTACTCATTCGCTACATCCCCCTGAACGGCGGACTGACTGCATTGCTGGCGGTGGTTCACTTTGTGATTCCCATAGCTGTCAGTTGGGGAGGCTACCGGATATTCGTGCCGCGGCGCAGTTCGGTCATGTTCGGCGTCATCAAGTTAACCTCTCAACGCATGCTTTGGCTGGTCATTGTTAACTCAGTGCTATTCCTGGTCATCTACCAGATGGGGCTTTTCTTCGGCTGGTACGGTGGCGTTAATAACGTGGCTGCGGAAAGCCCTCTACACACCCGGACGCTTATCAATTTCCAGGCCGTGCTAGTCGGCTGCCTGACCGGAACGCCATTTTTCTATTCCCTCATTCGCATGTGCCGCAACCCGCGCTTTGTGTTTTCGTTCCGCTCGCGCATGAAAGCACAAATGCAGTCTGGCGTGACGAAGCTTGAGATTACGTTGTGGGCCGTGCTGGTCGCTGTTTTGGTCGGCTTATTATTAGTTCCGATTGATGATTTCAGCAGCATTTTCACCACCGACTATACGTTGACGCTGATTCTGCCGTTGATGCTTTGGGGCGCGATGCGCTTTGGTTTTCTGTTCATCACCACCGCATGGATGGTGGTACTCACCATTTTGTGCAGTGGTTTTCATAACTATCTGCCGCCGTATATGGGCTTCCAGCTTCACCTGGCGATAGCGTCATCCAGCTACGCGGTCTTTTCTATTACCATCTATTTGATGGCGGTGGTCACCACACGCCAGCGCTTTTTGCACAATAAAGCGCGTCGCGTGGCTTTTATCGACCCGATTGTACAAATGCCAAACCTGCGGGCGCTAAACCGGGATTTATCCCGTCACTCTTATTCAGCTTTAGCGTTTTTGCGCGTCCCCGAGTTGGAGTTGCTCGGTCGGAATTATGGAGTGCAGCTGCGCATTCAATATAAACAGCAGCTTAACGATTACCTCCAGCCGGTCTTGACGACTGATGAGCAGGTTTACCATTTGTCGGGGCATGAACTGGCTGTTCGCCTGGGTTATGACTCTTATCATGAGCGCATCGAAATCCTCGACCAGCGAGTAAAGCAATTCCGATTTATGTGGGATGGCATGGCAATGCAGCCACAAGTGGGCATCAGCTATTGTTATATTCGCCAGCCGGTTAACCATATTTCCTTCCTGTTGGGCGAACTCAGCACGATGGCTGATTTATCGCTCTCGACCTCTAAGCCTGAAAGTTTGCAGCAACAAGGTTCAAACCACGTGCAGAATGCGGTGAGAAAAAAAGTTGCGATGATGAACCGCCTGCAAGCCGCCATTGATACCGGAAGTTTTGTGTTGATGGCCCAGCGCATCGAAGGGATTCGGGGTGATGCTTACCATGAAATTTTGCTGCGCATGAAGGGCGATAACGAAGACGACAAAATGTTCACGCCGGATACGTTTTTGCCGGTGGCACATGAATTTGGCTTGTCTTCAAAAATCGACAAATGGGTATTAGAGGCCACGCTCAAATTTATGGATGAACACCGCGAGCAACTTCCCGGCAGTCGTTTTTCCATCAACCTGACACCGGCTTCCGTCGGGCGTTTGCAGTTTGCGGGTGAAGTGAAACGCCTGCTGGCGCGATACAAAATAGAACCCTGGCAGCTTATTTTTGAAGTCACCGAAAGCAATTCACTGACGAATCTTGAGCAGGCCAACGCGACGTTAACCGCGCTGCAAAATATGGGATGCCGGATAGCGATTGACGATTTCGGTACGGGTTATGCCAGCTATGCGCGGCTGAAAGATATTAGCGCTGACATCCTGAAAATCGACGGCAGTTTTATTCGCAATATTTTGACCAGCAGCCTGGATTACCAGATTGTCGATTCGATTTGCCAGTTAGCGCGAATGAAGAAAATGCAGCTGGTTGCCGAGTATGTTGAGAATGAGGCTGTTAAGGCAGCCGTTCAAAGCCTGGGGATTGATTACATTCAGGGATATTTGATTGGACGCCCGCGCTTGCTTGAATCACTGCTCACAAAACAGCGTTAAGGCAGAAAAAAGAAACGCCCGGCAAAGGGCGTTTCGTTATTTTAACCTCAGGCAGCCACGTTCGGGCTGACTTCCTCTTCGATGTTAAGTTTCCAGCCAGGCGTGTTATCCCAGTATTGTTGTTCCCGCTCTAAGTCCAGCAACACCAGCGTGTTCTGGCTGAACCAGTCGTACGGGAAACGCAGCGTCCATTGATGTTCGTCGGTTTCCAGTACCAGAGTCGGTGGCGTGGTGGTCGCCTGGCGTTGGTTATTCAGTAACACCCCCAGACGCAGAATCTGGATTAACGGCAAGAACTGCTTTTTCTTAAACAGCGTAAAACGCGGCAAGTCATCAATTTTGATGCCTTTACGGTGATAGCGCACCAGCGATGCAATCAACGTCTGCTGTTCCTGATTAAAGCCCGGCAGGTTGCTGTGTTGCAGAATATAAGCCGAATGGCGATGCAACCCGCTGTGGTTAATGTTCAGGCCGACTTCATGCAGCATGGCTGACCATTTCAGCAGCGCGGCCATTTGTGGATTAGCCTGCTTCGGGTTTTGCACTTCCCACTGCTGATAAATATGCTCGGTGGTTGCCAGCACGCGTTTGGCCTGATCGCTGTCGATATGGTATTGATCCGCCAGGCTTTGTGCGGTGCGGATGCGAATGTCCTGGTGGCGGAAACGGCCTTCCATTTCATACAGCACGCCTTCACGCAGCGCGCCGTCAGACAAGCGTAATTCACGAATCGCCAGCGAATCAAACACGCCGCACAGAATCGCCAGCCCCGGCACAAACACCGCTTTGCGTTCTTCCGATAAGCCCGGTAGGCTCATCACGTTAAAACTTTTGTATTTCAGCACTTCATCGCGCAGCATTTCCAGGCGTTCAGGCGTAATAATGCCGTCCTTTTCGCCCATATTGACCAGCACTTCATGAGCCGCTTTGATCGTCCCGGAAGCGCCCATCGCCACATTCCAGCCTTGCAAACGGTACTGCCAGGAAAGATTCTCCAGCTTTTGTACCGCCGCAAGCCGCGCACGCTTGAAGTTTTCGGCAGTGATAACTCCTTGCGGGAAAAAGTTTTGCGCAAAGCTGACGCAACCCATACGGCGACTTTCGACCAGCATCGGCTCGAAATCTTCACCAATGACCAGCTCGGTCGAACCACCACCGATATCAATCACCAGTTTGCGGCCTTTCTCGGGCTGGGTATGTTCCACGCCCATGAAAATCAGACGCGCTTCTTCGTTACCGGAAATAATTTCAATCGGGTAGGGGATAACCTGCTCAGCTCGTTTGAGAAACTCTTCGGCATTCACCGCCAGGCGTAAACTATGCGTGCCGACGATACAGACGTTATCGGCCGCAAAGCCCTGCAAACGTTCAGCAAATAGCGCCAGGCACGATAGCCCACGTTCCATCGCTTCTTCGCTTAACTCGTTGTCGGCATTCAGGCCATCAGCTAAATGAACACGTTGTTTCAGGCGTCCGATGATTTGCATCGCGCCGTCAACCACACGGGCGATCACCATGTGGAAGCTGTTCGAGCCAAGGTCTACCGCGGCGAATTCTTGCGGTCGTGGAGCATGTTTTTTTATTGGCATGATTTTATAGTCAGCATGATGCGTTATTCAGGTTGTTCCAGAGACTTGATGTAGTCATAAATCGCCAGTTGTGCGCGCACCTTGCGGCGGTTACCGCGCGGAACATAGCGATTACTCAGTTCTTTGTCGAGGTAACGCGCTTTTACCGTGTCACTGAACAAGATTTCGATGATATCCAGCACCCGCTGTTTCAGGCGCGGATCGAGGATGGCGACCGCAACTTCGATACGATAATCAATGTTGCGCGTCATCCAGTCGGCAGACGAAAGATACACTTTCTTATCGCCACCATTTTCAAAGATATAAACGCGGTCGTGTTCCAGATAACGGTCGACGATACTGATAACGCGAATATTATCGCTGATCCCTTCCAGATTCGGGATAAGCGAGCACATGCCGCGCACCAGTAAATTCACCTTCACGCCCGAGCTTGACGCAGCATATAGCCTGTCTACCAGCCCTTTATCGACCAGGTTATTC
The DNA here is from genome assembly GCF_003601925.1 of Buttiauxella izardii. Taxonomy (GTDB): domain Bacteria; phylum Pseudomonadota; class Gammaproteobacteria; order Enterobacterales; family Enterobacteriaceae; genus Buttiauxella; species Buttiauxella izardii. The sequence goes on along the minus strand of NZ_QZWH01000028.1, from coordinate 29,045 downwards.
AATTTCAGAGTAATGCCAGACGGTTCGCCGTTTTGTGCATTCGCGATTTCTTTATCGACTAAATCATAAAGCAGGCGACGAGAGTTCTGCGGGGAAACCATCAGATGCTCAAACGTCACCGGGCGATACGGGTTTTCGATAAAGTTAAACACGCGGCGAACTTCATTGGTGATGCGTGCATCGCAGGTCAGCAACGAATAGTCGGTATAAAGACGCGCGGTTTTTTCGTTAAAGTTACCGGTGCCGATGTGGGCATAGCGCACCACTTCCTCGCCTTCTTTGCGGGAAATCAGGAACAATTTTGCGTGAATTTTCAGGCCCGGCGCTGAGAAGATAACGTGCACGCCCGCTTCGGTCAGGCGCTTCGCCCAATGAATGTTGGCTTCTTCGTCAAAGCGCGCTTGCAGCTCAACCACCACGGTGACTTTCTTGCCGTTGTGCGCGGCGTGAATCATCGACTCGATAATGCGCGAGTCTTTCGCCACGCGGTAAATATTGATTTTAATCGCCAGCACGCTGGGGTCGAACGAGGCCTGGCGCAGTAATTCGAGTACGTGCTCAAAGGTGTGATAAGGATAATAAAGCAGCACGTCACGGTTACGAATCGCATCAAAGCCGTTACGGAATTTATCGAACCAGATATGGCGCAAACGCGGCAACGGCTTGTTGATTAAGTTGGCTTTGCCGACGTTCGGGAAGCTGATGAAGTCTTTAAAATTGTGGTAGCGACCACCGGGAATAATGGAGTCGTAGTTGGTGATGGTCAGCTTGTTACGCAGCATTTCCACCATCGCATCTGGCATATCACGCTGATAAACAAAACGCACCGGCTCGGCGGTCAGGCGCTGCTTCAGGCTCGATGACATCAGTTCCAGCAGGCTGGATTCCATCTCCGTGACCAGGTCATACTCCGCGTCACGGGTCATTTTCATCGAATAGGCGTTCAATGCGTCGTAATCGAAGAAGCCTTTGAAAATGTCGTCCAGGCAATAACGCAGGATGTTATCCAACAGGATCATCGGCTTGCGACGGCGTGGCGCTTCCGGCGGCAAATTCACAAAACGCGGCACTTTATCGGACGGGATTTCCAGCAGGGCATAGCGAATATCGTCGCCCTGAATAATCTCTACCGCCAGATAGGTGTAATCATCTTTAAGAAACTGCACCAGGTCAGTTTCGTTATTAATCAGAATAGGAGTGATGTGCTGGCGTAAATAGTGTTTGAAGTAATGACGCAGCCAGTTTTGCTGATTCGGTGAAAGCTGGCGTTCGTTGATCAAGAAGATCTGATTGCGTGCCATTTCCAGCAGTAAATCGTTGTACAGGCCGTCAAATTCCTGGTCGGCTTTCAGCACTCGCGCCTGAATTTTATTGAGTAAATGGCGCGAATTCGGTGCCGTACCTTGCTCTTCACTGATCAGAATGCGTCGCTTAAGTTCAGCGAAACGAACCTTGTAGAATTCATCAAGGTTATTCGAATAGATGCCGAGAAAACGCATTCTCTCGATTAGCGGGTTAATTTTATCCGCCGCTTCCTGGAGTACGCGCTCGTTAAAATTCAACCAGCTCAGTTCTTTTTCGATGTACAGCTTATCCTGACCCATTAGCCCTCACACTCCGTTTTCGTGGACGTAAAAATGCCGTCACGTCTGTCATTATGGCGAGCTTTAGCGGGGAATGTCCAACGCTCGCCGCAAAGTAGGGCGATTCGTTGATTTCGGCATAAAGAATGACAGAACGGGGCATTAAAAAAGGAGCCGAAGCTCCTTAATTTTATTCGTCTGCGGCATGGCCTTGCGGCGGCAGTTTACTGCCATCAAGCCAGGCGCTATTTTCGCGCATTTCCAGGCGTCCATCCATAAACCAGGAAACGACCAGCGGATAAATAGCATGTTCTTGATTCTGCACGCGCGCGGTGATGTCGTCTTCTTCGTCACCTTCAAACACCGGAACGCTGGCTTGCAGAATGACCGGGCCGCCGTCTAACTCTTCAGTGACAAAATGCACCGAAGTCCCATGGACTTCATCACCGTTTTCCAGAACCTGACGATGGGTATTCAGGCCAGGATATTTAGGCAATAAAGAAGGGTGGATGTTAATCAGGCGGCCCGCATAGTGCCCGACAAATTCCGGGCTAAGAATGCGCATGTAACCCGCCAGCACCACCAAATCCGGGGCGTAGGCATCAATCTCAAGCATCAGCTCGCGATCGAATGCCGCGCGGTCAGCGAACTGGCTGGCGGTTAACGCGTGAGCCGGGATTTCTGCTTCACGCGCACGTTCCAGGCCAAAGGCATCGGGTTTGTTACTGAATACAGCCGCAATGGCGCCATTAATTTTTTTAAGCTTGCAGGCATCAATAATCGCCTGAAGATTACTTCCGTTGCCGGAAATGAGCACCACTATGCGTTTCATTATTCAATAACCACACGTTCGGAGGAACCAGAAGCTTTGATACTACCGATTTTCCACGCGTTTTCACCTTTTGCATTCAGGAATTCTACTGCTTTATCCGCTTGCGCCGCAGGCAGCGCAATCAGCATGCCGACGCCGCAGTTAAAGGTGCGGTACATTTCGTGACGGCTGATATTCCCGGCAGTTTGCAGCCAGTTGAATACCGCAGGCCACTGCCATGAAGACTCAGCAATCACAGCCTGAGTGTTTTCTGGCAGCACGCGTGGGATGTTTTCCCAGAAGCCACCGCCGGTCAGGTGAGCGATGGCGTGAACGTCAACTTCACCAATTAACTCAAGCAGGTTTTTGACGTAAATACGCGTCGGTTCCAGCAGATGATCGGCCAGCGGTTTGCCTTCCAGTTCGGTGGTCAGCGGGTCGGTGCCGCTCACTTCCAGCACTTTACGCACCAGAGAATAGCCGTTGGAGTGTGGGCCGCTGGACGCCAGGGCAATCAGCACATCGCCATCAGCGACTTTAGAACCGTCAATGATTTCAGATTTCTCGACCACGCCGACGCAGAAACCCGCCACGTCGTAATCTTCGCCGTGATACATGCCTGGCATTTCAGCGGTTTCACCGCCAACTAATGCGCAGCCAGATTGCAGGCAACCTTCAGCAATACCAGAGATGACGCTGGCAGCCGTCTCGACTTCAAGTTTGCCGGTGGCGTAATAATCGAGGAAGAACAATGGCTCAGCGCCCTGAACAACCAGATCGTTTACGCACATCGCAACGAGATCGATACCGATGGTGTCATGACGTTTTAAATCCATCGCCAGACGCAGTTTCGTACCCACACCGTCAGTGCCAGAAACCAGCACAGGCTCACGATACTTCTGAGGCAACGCGCACAGCGCACCGAAACCACCCAGTCCACCCATCACTTCCGGGCGGCGAGTCTTTTTCACTACACCTTTGATTTTATCGACCAGAGCGTTACCAGCATCAATATCAACACCGGCATCTTTATAGCTAAGAGAGGTTTTGTCGGTCACTGCTAAGTCCCCGCGGATGGGTTAGAAATAAAAAACGCCGCAATTCTAACAGTGGAGGCAAACGTTTGCGAGCCTCTTGTTCGGCGGGATGTAATTATTATCGTTCTATACTCATTTCACCCAGTTTGATCTCGAAGCGGTGGCGCGGTGTTAAAAAAGCGGTATAATCCGGCGATTTTTTTTATGGTGGCCAACTATCTCGGGGAGAAAGAGTATGAAGATCGTGGAAGTCAAACACCCACTCGTCAAACACAAGCTGGGCCTGATGCGTGAGAACGACATTAGCACCAAACGCTTTCGTGAACTCGCCTCAGAAGTTGGCAGCTTGCTGACTTACGAAGCCACGGCGGATCTGGAAACTGAAAAAGTCACTATCGAAGGCTGGAACGGCCCGGTAGAGATTGATCAGATCAAAGGCAAGAAAATTACCGTTGTGCCGATTCTGCGTGCTGGCCTGGGTATGATGGAAGGCGTGCTGGAAAACGTTCCAAGCGCACGTATCAGCGTTGTCGGTATCTACCGTAACGAAGAAACTCTGGAGCCGGTTCCTTACTTCCAGAAACTGGTTTCTAACATCGAAGAACGCATGGCGCTGGTGGTTGACCCAATGCTGGCAACCGGCGGTTCTATGATTGCCACCATCGACCTGCTGAAAAACGCCGGTTGTACCAGCATCAAAGTGTTGGTTCTGGTAGCAGCACCTGAAGGTATCGCGGCGCTAGAAAAAGCGCACCCGGACGTAGAACTGTTTACCGCTTCTATCGATCAGGGCCTGAATGAGCACGGATACATTATTCCGGGCCTCGGCGATGCCGGCGATAAGATTTTTGGTACCAAGTAATGCCCTTCATCTTTCGAATTGCAGATGCGTTGGCTGCCTTTGCTCACCCTGGTCACGTAGCAAATCTACGCTCCCAGGGATTTGCGCAGTTGCCGCCTTCCTGCAATCCGAAATCTATTGGGCATTAAAAATAGCCGACTTTGAGAGTCGGCTTTTTTTTGACTAAAACACAACAACACAATACTCAGAGGAAAACGACATGACACGCCGCGCCATTGGAGTGAGCGAAAGACCACCCCTGCTGCAAACGATACCGTTAAGCTTGCAGCATCTGTTTGCCATGTTTGGTGCCACCGTTCTGGTGCCGATTCTGTTCCACATCAACCCGGCGACGGTATTGCTGTTCAACGGGATCGGGACGCTGCTGTATCTCTTTATCTGTAAAGGCAAAATCCCGGCTTATCTCGGTTCAAGCTTTGCGTTTATTTCACCCGTGCTGCTACTTCTGCCACTGGGTTATGAAGTCGCGCTCGGCGGTTTTATCATGTGCGGCGTGTTGTTCTGTATTGTGGCGCTGATTGTGAAAAAAGCCGGTACTGGCTGGCTGGATGTGATGTTCCCACCGGCGGCGATGGGCGCAATTGTGGCGGTTATTGGCCTGGAACTGGCTGGCGTGGCGGCGAATATGGCAGGTTTGCTGCCTGCTGACGGCACTTCACCAGATTCAACGACCATCATTATTTCTCTGGTTACGCTGGGCGTGACGGTCTTCGGTTCTGTGCTGTTCCGTGGCTTCCTGGCGATTATCCCGATTCTTATCGGCGTGCTGGCGGGTTATGCACTTTCCTTCGCCATGGGCGTGGTAGACGTCACGCCAATTGTGGAAGCACACTGGTTTGCGTTGCCAACCTTCTATACCCCGCGTTTTGAATGGTTTGCCATCTTCACCATTTTGCCTGCGGCGCTGGTGGTGATTGCTGAACACGTCGGTCACTTGGTGGTAACGGCGAACATCGTGAAGAAAGATTTGATTCGCGACCCTGGCCTGCATCGCTCCATGTTTGCTAACGGTATTTCGACTATCTTCTCCGGTTTCTTCGGTTCTACGCCAAACACGACTTACGGCGAGAACATCGGCGTGATGGCAATTACCCGCGTGTATTCCACCTGGGTTATTGGCGGCGCGGCAATTATCGCGATTCTGCTTTCTTGCATCGGAAAACTGGCGGCAGCAATCCAGGTGATTCCGGTTCCAGTGATCGGCGGCGTTTCTCTGCTGCTGTACGGCGTGATTGGCGCGTCCGGTATTCGCGTGCTGATCGAATCAAAAGTCGATTACAACAAAACGCAAAACCTGATCTTAACCTCCGTTATCCTGATCATCGGCGTCAGCGGCGCGAAAGTGCACATTGGCGCGGCTGAGCTGAAAGGCATGGCGCTGGCGACAATCGTCGGCGTTGGCCTGAGCCTGATCTTCAAATTGATCAGCGTTCTGCGCCCGGAAGAAGTGGTGCTGGATCCTGAAGATAGCGAAGTAAAATCCTAGTTTTGTCTTAAGCCGGGCGGCGCGCTCGCCCGGTTCTATTGATCCTCAATTCTGTGTTAGACTCTCTGCGTTTTTCTGCCTGTTATGGTTGAGGTAATTCTGAATACGCCGGCACAGCTCTCACTGCCACTCTATTTGCCTGATGACGAAACTTTTGCAAGTTTCTGGCCGGGTGATAACCCTTCTTTACTCGCTGCACTTCAGTCCGTGCTCCGTCAGGATCACAGCGGCTATATCTATTTTTGGTCGCGAGAAGGAGGAGGGCGCAGCCATTTGCTGCACGCCGCCTGTGCGGAATTGTCGCAACGTGGCGAAGCTGTCGGTTATGTGCCGCTTGATAAACGCACCTGGTTTGTCCCGGAAGTGCTCGATGGCATGGAACAACTTTCGTTGGTGTGCATTGATAATATTGAGTGTGTAGCAGGTGACGAACTGTGGGAAATGGCGATTTTTAATCTCTACAACCGCATTCTGGAATCCGGGAAAACGCGCTTGCTGATCACCGGCGATCGCCCACCGCGCCAACTGAATCTGCAATTACCCGATCTCGCATCGCGCCTGGATTGGGGGCAAATCTACAAACTTCAGCCTTTATCGGATGACGATAAACTCCAGGCTTTGCAACTGCGTGCAAAACAGCGTGGTTTTGAATTGCCAGAGGATGTGGGCCGCTTCTTGCTAAAACGACTGGATCGGGAAATGCGCACGCTGTTTATGACGCTGGATCAGCTCGATCATGCGTCGATTACCGCACAGCGAAAATTGACGATCCCGTTTGTGAAAGAGATTTTAGGGCTTTAAAACCACCCTCATCCTGTCCTTCTCCCTGAGGGAGAAGGGGAAATACTAAAATTCCCTCTCCTGAGGGAGAAGGGGAAATACTAATATTCCCTCTCCTGGGGGAGAGGGTTAGGGTGAGGGCTACAAAATCTCCAGCACCGACTCCGGCGGGCGGCCAATTCTTGCTTGCCCATTCGCCAGCACAATCGGGCGCTCAATCAGTTTTGGATTTTCCACCATCGCCTGAATCAACTGCTCTTCGCTTAACGCGGCATCCGCCAGATTCAACTCCTTGTACAAATCCTCTTTCTGACGCATCAACTCACGAGCGCTGGCAAAGCCTAATTTGCTTAATAACGATTTGAGCGTTTCGGCGTCTGGCGGGGTTTCCAGATACAGCACCACTTCGGGTTCTACACCATTCGATTTCAGCAGACTTAACGTTTCACGGCTCTTAGAGCAGCGCGGGTTGTGGTAAATAGAAACGGTGGACATCGTAACTCCTGTTACATCTTAGAATACTGAAGGAAGCGTTTTTGCAATTCGCGGAACTGATCGATTCTCGCGTCATAACGTGCTTGCTGCAAGCTGCCTAATTTCACCTGCCCGCTTGCGCCACTGAGCAGCGTAATAGCCTGATCGAGACGCCCGACAAGTGCCATCACTTCCGCTCGCGCCGCCAATTCCTGGTCACGATTACCTAACGCCGCTTCAGTTTGCGCTAACAAATCCCAGCCGTTGCTGTCGTCGGGATGAGAAAACGTATAACGGTTAAGGATTGTGGCTGCCTGAGCGGGTTGTTTGGCCTGCACATAAGCGTTGGCGAGGTTGAGCTGTAGCACTGGGTTTTGCTTCAGGTCAGGGGCGTTTTTCAGGCGGTTTATCGCATCGGCGGTTTTATTTTGCCCCAGGTCGATATCCGTGGATAAGTCGAGATACCACGTATTTCCTGGCTCTGCGACCAGCAGCGGTTGCAAAAGCTTGCGGGCTTCATCCCATTTATCGTTGCCCATCGCCTGCAGCGCATGGCCATAGGTTGAGGCACGCTGTTCACGAATATTGCCCTTCGCCCAGCTATCCAGCAAATCGCTGGTCAACTGGTTACGGCCAGAGTTGTACATGCCGAGCGTTCGGGCTTTCGCCATGTAAAAATCTTCAGAAGATTGCACCACGACCGGGCGCATTTGGTTGGCGCGGTTACGGGCATCGGACAAACGGCTTTCCGGCAATGGGTGCGTCAGCAAAATTTCCGGCGGACGTGATGAATAGCGCGACTGATCGAGCAGCTTTTCAAGGAAGGTTGGCATTGCTTGCGGATCAAAACCTGAGCGTTGCAGCACCTGAATACCGATGCGGTCGGCTTCCTGTTCGTTCTGCTGCGTAAAGCTAATCATGCCCTGCTGCGTTCCCGCCAGGGTTCCGCTTAACGCCGCCATACCCGCTTGCGGGCTGGCCATCGCCAGTAAAATGGAACCTAACGCGCCAACCCAGGTGAGCGGGGCGTTCTTTTTCTGATCTTCCATCGCTCGCGCCAGATGGCGCTGCGTGACGTGAGAGATTTCGTGCGCCATAACCGATGCCAGCTGGCTTTCGTTATCGGCATAACGGAACAGCGCGGAGTGCAGTACCACATTGCCGCCAAAGAAGGCAAAGGCGTTGATTTCGTCGTTGTTAATCAAGAAGAAATGGAATGGCGTCTTGACGGAGTTGGCATGGCTAACTAAACGCATACCGAGTTGATTAATGTACTGCACGAGTAAAGGGTCGTTGATTAATGGGGCGCTGCCGCGCAGCTGACGAACATAATAGTCGCCCATCTGCATTTCCTGGCCTATCGACAGCGTGCTTCCCGCAGAGGTTCCCATATCGGGCAGTTGATCGGTAACGTCTGCAAAGGCTGGCGTTGCAGGGCCGGCGAGCAGAGCTGCCATCAGAGTTGCAACCAGCGATTTTTTCAACTGCTTGAACATACGTCCTGTCCTGTTTAATCAAAGTTTATCTTCGACACGCATTAGGTGCTTTTGTTCGCATCACACGATGAACTGTAGCTCAGCACATGATTGACGCCTATCTTAGCCGTGGCAATGCCAAACCGCTATTGAAGCGAGATAAAAAGCGAAGTCTTTACTGTGACATTTAGATACAATCTCCCCTCGCATAATGCTGTCAGGGAAGGGATGTATGCTCGAAATGTTGTTGCAGTGGTATCGACGACGGTTTAGCGACCCGGAAGCTATCGCGCTGCTGGTGATTCTGGTTGCAGGGTTCGTGATCCTGTTCTTTTTCCATGGACTTTTAGCGCCGCTGCTGGTGGCGATTGTACTGGCTTATTTGCTGGAGTGGCCAACTGCGCGGCTTCAGCGTTTAGGGTGTTCGAGGACGCTAGCGGCTTCTATTGTGCTGGTGTTGTTCGTCGGCATTTTGCTGCTGATGGTGCTGGTTGTCGCGCCTGTGGCCTGGCAACAGGGCATTTATCTAATCCGCGATATGCCTGGCATGCTCAATAAACTTTCTGATTACGCCGCCACATTGCCAAGACGTTACCCGGCGCTGGTTGACGCAGGAATTATCGACGCCATTGCTGAGAATATGCGCGGGCGCATGATGGGCATGGGCGACCAGGTGGTGAAATATTCTCTCGCTTCATTAGTTGGTTTGCTGACGCTGGCCATTTATCTGGTGCTGGTGCCGCTGATGGTGTTCTTCCTCGTTAAAGATAAAGAACAAATGCTCAATGCGGTGCGCCGTGTCTTGCCGCGAAACCGTGGGCTGGCGGGGCAGGTGTGGCTGGAGATGAACCAGCAAATCACCAATTATATCCGTGGCAAAGTATTAGAAATGCTGGTCGTGGGTGTGGTGACGTACATCGGCTTTGTGGTGTTTGGCCTGAACTACTCTCTGCTGCTGGCGGTGCTGGTGGGATTCTCGGTGCTGATTCCGTATATCGGCGCGTTTATGGTCACGATTCCGGTGGTCTGTGTGGCGCTCTTCCAGTTTGGCATCGGCCCGGAATTCTGGACGCTGTTTGCGGTGTATCTGATTATTCAGGCGCTGGACGGCAATTTACTGGTGCCGGTGTTGTTCTCTGAAGCGGTGAATTTGCACCCGTTGGTAATTATTCTTTCGGTGGTGATATTCGGCGGTTTGTGGGGATTCTGGGGCGTGTTCTTCGCCATCCCGCTTGCCACGTTGATTAAAGCGGTGGTGCATGCCTGGCCTGATGGTTTGTTGATAGACGACGAGCCAAATTAGAGACAGTAAAAAGCCGACGTGAAGTCGGCTTTTTTAATCATGTATTGCTGTAATTAAGCGTTTTCTTTCAGCCAGTTCACCACGATATCGTGATGGTTGCTGGTTTTGAAATCATCAAACACTTTTTCAACTTTTCCTTCGCCATCCAGCAGGAAGCTGATGCGATGGATGCCGTCGTAGGTTTTACCCATAAACGTCTTCTCGCCCCAAACGCCAAATTGCTCACAGACTTGATGGTCTTCATCAGAAAGCAGCGTGAAGTTGAGTAACTCTTTTTCGGCAAAACGTGAAAGTTTTTCTGGTTTGTCAGTGCTGATACCTAACACTTCCACACCACTCTTTTTCAACTCGTCCATGTTGTCGCGCAAACCGCACGCTTGCACGGTACAGCCTGGCGTCATCGCTTTCGGGTAGAAATAAACCAGAACGCGCTGTCCCTGGAAGTCGGTTAAATTTATTTGCTCGCCGTCTTGATCAGGCAAGCTAAATTTCGGTGCACTGTCACCGGCTTTCAGTGGGCTCATTACAACTCTCCGTCTTAATCATCTTGCTGTGGATAATTCACAACGTTAATACTGCCCTGCGCTTTGAGTTCTGTACAGAGGGCCTTGAATGCATCTTCAATAACACTCGCATCCTGAGACGCCGGACTGTGAGCCGTGATCTGAATATACAACTGAGCTGGATTGCCATCCTGAGCCGGTTGCGTCCGCGAACTTAGCTCAGCGATATTCATGTGGTGTATATCAAACAGATTGGTGAAACGCTCGATTAAATGAGGCGAGTCAGTCACTTCTACCTGAACCCAAACTGTTGCAGGCATCGCCGGGCGCTCTTGCGCAGCGGTACGCTTCATCACAATTAACAAATCAAGCTCTGCGCCTTTAAGCGGCAGCGTTGATTCAATCAGGGTTATCGCATTCCAACTGCCTGACAGCAGCATAATAAACGTGAACTCTTCACCGAGCATAGCGAGGCGACTGTCTTCAATATTACAGCCGCAACTGCTCACATGACGGGTGATGGTATTAACAATACCAGGCCGGTCCGCCCCAAGGGCTGTGATGACCAAATAATGGTGTGGTGAGGGAGTCAAACGTATTCTTCCTGTGAATCGGTGAGTTAACATAAGGAAAGCATAAAAAAAACTTGCGTACAACCGTATGGCATCACTTGGTCACTTGCTTTTGATCCTGCACCAAACGTACCATTGAGACACTTGTTAGCACAGAGGATGGCCAATGTTCACTGGAAGTATTGTCGCGCTTGTGACGCCGATGGATGAGAAAGGTAATGTCTGCCGGTCAAGCCTGAAAAAACTGATTGATTACCATGTCGCCAGCGGAACGTCGGCGATTGTTTCGGTAGGCACTACCGGAGAGTCTGCTACGTTGAGCCATGACGAGCACGGTGATGTGGTACTGATGACGCTGGAACTGGCCGATGGCCGTATTCCTGTTATCGCGGGGACTGGCGCCAACGCCACCTCTGAAGCTATCTCGCTGACAAAGCGTTTTGAAAAAAGCGGTATTGTGGGCTGCCTGACGGTCACACCTTATTACAACCGCCCAACCCAGGAAGGGCTGTATCAGCACTTCAAAGCTATCGCCGGAAGCACCGACCTGCCGCAGATGCTGTACAATGTACCGTCTCGTACCGGTTGTGACATGCTGCCTGAAACAGTTGGCCGCCTGGCGAAGATAAAAAATATTATTGGTATCAAAGAAGCCACCGGGAACTTAACACGAGTAAACCAGATCAAAGAGCTGGTTGAAGATGACTTCATCCTGGTGAGCGGCGATGACGCCAGTGCGCTGGACTTCATGCAGCTAGGTGGCCACGGTGTGATTTCTGTGACGGCAAACGTAGCCGCGCGTGAAATGGCAGAAGTGTGTAAACTGGCCGCCAATGGGCAATATGCGCAAGCGCGCGTGATCAACGAACGTTTGATGCCGCTGCATAATAAATTATTTGTAGAACCCAACCCTATCCCGGTCAAATGGGCTTGTAGGGAGTTGGGACTTGTGGCAACCGATACCTTACGCCTGCCAATGACACCGCTGACTGAAGCCAGTCACCCGGTGATTCTAAGCGCGCTTAAGCATGCCGGTTTGCTGTAAAGTTTAGGGAGATTTGATGGCTTACTCAGTACAGAAGTCGACGGTGGCGAAAGTTGCAGTAGTAACGCTTGCCATGCTGTTAGCAGCATGTAGCACCGACCAGCGTTACAAGCGCCAGGTTAGTGGTGACGAATCCTATCTGGATGCTCCACCGCTGGCGGAAATCCACGCACCGTCAGGTATGATCCTGCCAGTGCAGAATGGTCAATATGATGTTCCCGTCACCAACGGCAGCGGCGCAGTAGGCAAAGAGCTGGACATTCGTCCGCCGGCTCAACCTCTGGCATTGGTCAGTGGCGCACGTACCCAGTTTACTGGGGATACCGCAACATTGATGGTGGAAAATTCGCGTAGCGCAACGCTTTGGCCGCAGGTTGTGAGTGTTATCCAGGCGAAAAACTACGGCATCGAAAAACGTGATGACGCGACCCAAACCCTGACAACTGACTGGGTACAATGGAGCCGTGCTGACGAAGATGAACAGTACCGTGGGCGCTATCAAATCAGCGTGAAACCGCAGGGCTATCAACAAGCCGTAGTGGTTAAGCTGCTGAACCTGGAGCAGGCGGGCAAGCCGGTTTCAGATGCAGCCTCTATGCAGCGTTACAGCGCAGAAATGCTGAACAGCATCAGCGCGGGTCTGGATAAAACTCAGACTGACCAGCAAAATGCGAAAGACAGCCGTGCAGCAACGCAACTTGATGTACAAAGTGCCGCTGACGATACTGGCTTACCAATGCTGGTGGTGCGTGGCCCGTTCAACGTGGTGTGGAGCCGTTTACCTGCAACGCTTGAAAAAGTCGGCATGAAAGTCACCGATTCAACGCGTTCAACAGGCAGCGTGGCCGTTACGTACAAGCCATTGTCTGATAGCGCATGGCAGGATTTAGGCGCGAAAGACCCGGGCCTGTCCAGCGGCGACTACAAACTGCAAGTGGGCGACCTCGATAACCGCAGCAGTCTGCAGTTCATCGATCCGAAAGGTCATACACTGACGCAGTCGCAGAATGATGCACTGGTAGCGGCATTCCAGGCAGCGTTTAGCAAGTAACATTAAGAGGCCAGAGCAATCTGGCCTTTTTTCTACCAGGCTACGCAAACGTGTGCGTAGCCACAGATAGCGAAATTTTTAGTTAAATCACACCTGGAGTAAGAAAGATGCAAAAGCAAGCTGAGTTGTATCGTGGCAAAGCGAAGACCGTATACAGCACGGAGAACCCGGATCTGTTGGTGCTCGAATTCCGCAATGATACGTCAGCAGGAGACGGTGCGCGCATCGAACAGTTTGACCGTAAAGGTATGGTGAACAACAAGTTCAACCATTTCATTATGGCTAAGCTGGAAGAAGCGGGCATTCCTACGCAAATGGAAGCTCTGCTCTCCGACAACGAAGTGCTGGTGAAAAAGCTCGATATGGTGCCGGTTGAGTGCGTCATTCGTAACCGCGCGGCAGGTTCTCTGGTGAAGCGTCTGGGTATTGAAGAAGGTATTGAACTCAATCCACCGCTGTTTGACCTGTTCCTGAAAAACGATGAGATGCATGACCCGATGGTCAACGAATCTTATTGCGAAACCTTTGGCTGGGTGAACAAAGAGAATCTGGCTCGTATGCGCGAGTTAAGCTACAAAGCTAACGATGTCCTGAGCAAAATCTTTGACGACGCGGGTCTGATCCTGGTTGATTTCAAGCTGGAGTTCGGTCTGTTCAATGGTGAAGTCGTACTGGGTGATGAGTTTTCCCCTGACGGCAGTCGCCTGTGGGACAAAGAAACCCTCGATAAAATGGACAAAGATCGTTTCCGTCAAAGCCTGGGCGGACTAATTGAAGCCTACGAAGAAGTGGCGCGACGTATTGGCGTTAAATTAGACTAAAATCTCGCACGAATCTTTTAAAGCCGAAAGTGTTCCCACTTTCGGCTTTTTCACGTCTTGTTTCTTATGGTAATTCTGGAATTAACCACCTACGATCTATCTATTACAAAATATTAAAAGAGGCCGCCTATGCGCTGGCAAGGTCGTCGTGAAAGCGACAATGTAGAAGACAGAAGAAATAACTCTTCTGGCCCGAGCTTTGGCGGAGGCGGCGGTGGCTTCCGTTTGCCCGGCGGGAAAGGCGGGATAATCTTACTTATCGTGGTGGTTGTGGCGAGTTATTACGGCGTTGATCTCACTTCAATGCTTGGTGGCCAACCGGTTCCGCAACAGCAATCGACACAGCGTTCTATCAGCCCTAACGATGACGAAGCGGCTAAATTCACCTCGGTTATTCTGGCGACCACGGAAGACACCTGGGGGCAGATTTTCCAGAAAATGGGCCGCACCTATCAGCAGCCTAAACTGGTGATGTATCGTGGTGCGACGCGCACGGGATGCGGAACCGGTCAGTCAGTAATGGGGCCATTCTACTGCCCGGCTGACAGCACCGTATACATCGACCTTTCTTTCTACGATGAAATGAAAGGCAAACTTGGCGCGGATGGCGATTTTGCTCAGGGCTACGTGATTGCCCACGAAGTCGGGCACCACGTGCAGAAATTACTCGGCATTGAACCGAAAGTACGCCAGCTGCAACAAGGCGCAAGCCAGGCGGAAGGTAATCGTCTCTCCGTGAAAATGGAATTGCAGGCCGACTGCTTCGCCGGTGTCTGGGGCAACAGCATGCAAAAACAAGAAGTGCTGGATGCCGGAGATTTGCAGGAAGCACTGAATGCCGCGGAAGCCATTGGCGATGATCGTCTGCAACAGCAAGGGCAGGGGCGAGTCGTGCCGGATAGCTTTACGCATGGCACTTCCGAGCAGCGTTACACCTGGTTCAAACGAGGCTTCGACAGCGGCGACCCGTCGCAGTGCAACACCTTCGGTAATACCGTCAAATAACCCGATGTGGCAAGGATTGATGCTATGGAACAGCTAAGGCAAGCAACGGCCTCAATGGCTGATGCCGGTATTCGCCGGATGATGATTCTTTCGGGCGAGAGCGTGTGGAGCAGCCAGCAAGTTCAGACGCTCGCCCGGCAACATCCCGGCGACTGGTTGTGGGTAGGAGCGGCACCAGAATTGCCCCTGCACTGCGCGACATCCGCCATGCGCACGTTGTTGGGGCGTGAATTTCTCCATGCGGTTTTTGATGCGCGTAACGGGCTGGATGCCGAAGCGCTCGCCGCGCTTGCTGGAACGCTAAAAGCGGGAAGCTGGCTAGTGCTGCTGGCACCCGTCTGGAACGACTGGCCGATGCAGCCTGACTGCGATTCAAGCCGCTGGAGCGAGCAGCCTGAAGCCATTCCCACTCCGCACTTTATCGCTCATCTGCAACACTGCATTCGTGCCGATAGCGAGTGCTTGCTCTGGCAACAGCATCAACCGTTACGCCTACCTGAATTTCCCCCACGCCCAAAATGGCACGCCGCCAGTGGCGCTCCTTTCGATGAACAGGCAGCGATTCTGAACGAGCTTGCACAAATGCCACCCGGCGTTGCTGTAGTTACCGCACCGCGAGGCCGTGGGAAATCAGCGCTGGCGGGCATGTTATTACGCATGATCCCAGGAAAAGGGTTGGTCACCGCACCGGGCAAAGCAGCCACCGACGTGTTAGCCGAACATGCGGGAGAACGCTTTAACTTTGTGGCCCCGGACGCATTGCTGGCGAATACCGAAGCCTTTCAGGCTGACTGGCTCATCATTGATGAAGCGGCGGCCATTCCCGCGCCGCAATTGCGCAAACTTATTGCCCATTTCCCGCGAGTATTATTGACGACCACCGTTCAGGGCTACGAGGGCACCGGGCGCGGATTCGTTCTCAAATTCTGTGCCAGCCTCGATGCGTTAACGCGCTACACCCTTTCGACGCCGATTCGTTGGGCCACCAACGATCCGTTGGAACACCTGATCGACGCCGTGTTGCTGTTTGACGAACCCGACGTAACGAGCGCACCCCAAGGTGCCATTTCTCTGCAAGCGATTGAGCGCAACCGCGAAGGGGAACCGTCCGAGCAGTTGCAAGACATGTACCGCCTGCTCTCTGGTGCCCATTACCGCACCAGCCCATTGGACTGGCGTCGTATGCTCGATGCCCCCGGTCAGCATTTTATTGCTGCTATCAGCGAGGATGAAACAATCGGCGCGACCTGGCTGGTCGAAGAGGGCGGGTTGGATGAGCAATTGAGCCGCGCGGTGTGGGCGGGTTTTCGGCGTCCACGGGGCAATTTAGTCGCCCAATCCCTGGCGGCACACGGTGGTAGCCCGCTCGCCGCAACGCTAAAAGGATTACGCGTCAGCCGCATTGCGGTTCATCCGCTGCGCCAACGTCAGCAAATCGGCCAGCAGATGATTGCTTTGGCGAGGACTCAGGCGCAGCAGGGCGCTGATTACCTCTCGGTGAGTTTTGGCTTCACTAATGAGCTTTGGCGCTTCTGGGAAAGTTGCGGCTTTGTGCTGGTGCGAGTCGGCAGTCACCGTGAAGCCAGCAGCGGTTGCTACACTGCGATGGCGCTACTGCCGTTGACCGCGCAGGGTGAAGCGTTGACACGCCACGAGCAACAGCGGCTGGAGCGTGACATCAGCTGGCTGCAACCGTGGATTGATCAACCCTTGCCGGTGATTCCCCGCGAAGAAACTACGCTAAACAGTGATGACTGGCTGGAGCTGGCCGGTTTTGCATTTGCTCATCGCCCACTGGAAGCCTGTTTAGGCTCCCTGAATCGCTTATTACTGAGTTGTGATTTGCCGCTAAATGCCTTGCGTGGGCGCGTCCAGCAGCGTTTAAGCGTGGAAGCGATTTGCCAACAATTGCAGATTTCGGGTCGCAAAGCCTTGCTCAATGTGATGCGTCAGGAAGCACAAAAGGCCCTGGAAAAACTCGATGAGCAACAGTGCATTGCATTGAAAGACTCGCTTTTGCAATTGCAATTTTTCCACTAAGTCATTCAGTCAAATGGCATGGTGATCGCGTTTCGTCGGCGTATAGTCAACTCCAGAAACATAAGGAGAAAACCATGAAACACGAGCACTTTGTTGTCCAGAGCCCCGCCACACCTGCAAAACAACTATTGTTGCTGTTTCATGGTGTGGGCGATAACCCGGTTGCGATGGGGCAAATTGGCAGCTGGTTTGCACCCCATTTCCCTGAGGCGCTGGTGGTCAGCATCGGCGGCCCGGCACCAAGCGGCCCGTATCAAGGGCGTGAATGGTTTTCCGTGGCTGGCGTGACGGAAGAAAATCGTCAGCAACGCGTGGACGCTATCATGCCAACATTTGTTGAGGTTGTACGCCACTGGCAAAAACAGAGTGGTGTTGGGGCGAATGCCACGGCGCTGATTGGTTTCTCTCAAGGAGCCATCATGGCGCTTGAGGGCGTGAAAGCCGACTCGCAACTTGCTTCCCGCGTCGTGGCGTTTAATGGACGGTATGCGCAGTTGCCGCAAGCCGCATCGACCTCAACCACCATTCATTTGATTCACGGTGACGTTGATAAAGTGATTGATGTGAAACACGCATTTGATGCGTCAGAAGCATTAACGCAATTGGGCGGTGATGTGACGTTGGATGTGATTGACGATTTAGGTCACGCCATTGATGACCGCAGTATTCAGATCGCGCTGGATCACTTGCGTTATACGGTGCCGAAGCATTACTTCGATGAGGCGCTGAGCGGTGGGAAACCGAACGATGAGGATATTGTGGAGTTTCTTTGAGATGGGACTCCCTCACCCTAACCCTCTCCCCAGGGAGAGGGGATTGTCCGAGGGAGAAAGAGTTGATCGGTTTTCCCCCTCTCCTGGGGGAGAGGGCCGGGGTGAGGGCGAAACTTAAGGCTTCTTCTTCGGAAAATCGTCCTCGTCATCCCACTTATCGTTAAAGTCGCGATGCGGAGGCAACTCAGGTTTATTCGCCATATATTTTTTCGGATCGATGCGCTTCAAGTCCTTAATCACATTAAGGAAAATGCCTAACAGCAGCACCAGAACAATGATCCACCAGTAATGAGAAAGCCATTCCATGCCAGTACCTCTTTTGGGTTGCACAGCCTGTTAAGCAACAAGCTGTTCCATAATACGTTGATACATACGGGCAAGAAGTTGCAGGTCAGCGGCGTTAACGCACTCATTAATTTTATGAATCGTCGCGTTCACTGGCCCCAATTCCACCACTTGCGCCCCCATGCGCGCGATAAAGCGCCCATCGGACGTGCCGCCAGTGGTCAACAACTGCGGTCTAATTTCATTATAGTGCTCAACTGCGTTCACCACCGCATCGACCAGCTTACCGCGTGAAGTCAGGAACGGTTGGCCTGAAAGCCACCAGTCCAGGGTGTAACGCAATTCGTATTTGTCGAGCAGCGCAATCACGCGCTGTTTGATATCTTCGTCGGTCAATTCCGTGCTGAAACGGAAGTTGAACTGCACGAACATATCGCCAGGGATCACGTTGTTGCTACCAGTTCCCGACTGAACGTTGGCAATCTGCATGCTGGTGGCCGGGAAAAACTCGTTCCCCTTGTCCCATTCAATCGTGACCAGTTCGCTCAGCATCGGGGCTGCGCGGTGAACCGGGTTATCAGCCAGATGCGGATAAGCAACGTGGCCCTGCACGCCATGAATGGTCAGGTTGCAGGTCAATGAACCACGGCGGCCATTCTTCACCACATCGCCGACGACTTCAGTGCTCGAAGGTTCGCCCACCAGGCAGTAATCCAGTCTTTCGTGGCGTGCCATCAGCGTTTCGACGACTTTCACCGTGCCATTTTTGGCGCTGGCTTCTTCATCGGATGTAATCAGGAACGCGAGGCGGCCTTTATGGTTTGGGTATTGCGCCACGAAGCGCTCGGCGGCCACCACCATCGCAGCCAATGAACCTTTCATGTCAGCGGCACCACGGCCAAATAACATGCCATCGCGGATGGTCGGTTCAAACGGTGGGTTAATCCAGCGGTCAGCATCGCCTGAAGGCACGACATCGGTATGACCGGCAAACGCCAGCGTTTCGCCTTTTCCTCGCCATGCCCAGAAGTTTTGTGTGTCGCCAAAATCCATATGCTCAATCGTAAAGCCGATGGCACGTAGTCGCTCAATCATCAGCGCCTGGCAGCCAGCGTCGTCAGGGCTCAGGGAAGGGCGGCGGATAAGCTGTTGCGTCAGCTCAATAACCGGGCAAGACATAGGACTATACCTCGTTGATAAACTGCTGATAGTTCGATTCATTGAAACCCAGCAGCATAGGCTGCCCCGGCGCGTAGAGCAATGGGCGTTTGATGATTGCAGGCATTTCCAGCATCAAAGCCGCTGCGGTTTTGGCATCTGTAATGCTTGCACGATGGGCTTCGTCGAGTTTACGCCAGGTCGTTCCACGCGTATTTAACAATGCTTCCCAACCCAGCTCAGCGATAAAACTATTCAATAATTCGCCGTCCAGGCCATCAGCGCGATAATCATGAAATTGGTATTCCACACCTTGCGTTTCCAGCCAGCGCCGGGCTTTCTTGATGGTGTCGCAGTTTTTAATACCGTAGAGAGTTATCACGGAGTTAATCCTTTTGTTTGTCGTTGGGTATTTATGCAGGAATTTAGAATAATTAAAATGATAAAAAAGTCGCAAGGAAAAATATAGCGTAATTGCTAGTCTCATTGTTATGGGTTCACTCTGTTTTTTCGCGATGGCTAATTTCTAATCAACTATCCTGGATTGTTCTCGATCCAGAGGCTCATCGCTGTAGGCCAGTGTTTTCCAGCTTTGCGGGGTAAATTCTTAAAATCATCGAAACGTTTTGTTTCCTGTCATTCGTCACATAATAAAAGCTCTGCTGAGCTAATAATAAAGCTAATACGCACTCAACATTAGATGCTGCAATTTGAATTAGGGTGCGTATAATTAAAGCAATAATAGTGAGGCGGTTATGATTGAACACGAACTAGGGAACTGGAAAGACTTCATTGAAGATATGCTTCGTAAATGATCTGACCAGCAATAAAAAATATTAAGAACATGAAGTTCTTATTCTCAATACTCTTCGAGTCAATGACTCTCTGAGAAAACAAAAAGCGACCCTCGTCAGGTCGCTTTTTTGTTGGCTAGTTTTCAGAATGTTCCTTGAGCGGGAAACGTCTTCGCACCAGCACGAAGAACAGCGGTACGAAGAATATTGCCAGCACGGTCGCTGAAATCATCCCGCCCATGACCCCGGTGCCCACCGCGTGCTGGCTGCCGGAACCCGCGCCGCTGCTAGTTGCCATCGGCAGAACACCGAAGATAAATGCCAGCGAAGTCATTAATATCGGGCGCAGGCGCTGGCGGCAGGCATCAAGCGTGGCAGCCACCAGTTCACGGCCTTGGGCGTTCATATCGTTGGCAAATTCAACAATCAAAATGGCGTTCTTGGCGGCAAGCCCAATGACCGTCAGCAGTCCCACCTGGAAGTAAACGTCGTTTTCCAGGCCACGCATCCACGTTGCCAGCAGTGCGCCAATCACGCCCAGCGGCACCACCAACATCACCGAGAACGGCACCGACCAGCTTTCATAAAGTGCGGCCAGGCATAAGAACACCACCAGTAACGAGATGGCGTAAAGCGCCGGAGCCTGCGCGCCTGACAGCCTTTCCTGGTATGACATTCCCGTCCATTCGAGGCCAAAACCAGACGGTAATTTCTGCACCAGTGTTTCCATCACTTGCATGGCGGTGCCGGTACTCACACCAGGCGCTGCCTCACCGACAATTTCTAACGAGGAATAGCCGTTGTAACGCTCAAGACGCGGCGAACCGGTTTCCCAATGTGAAGAGGCAAACGCCGAGAACGGCACCATGCCGCCATCTTTATTGCGCACATACCACTGGTTAATGTCTTCCGGCAGCATGCGATATTTCGCGCCCGCCTGCACATACACCTTCTTCACGCGCCCACGATCCATAAAATCGTTCACGTAGCTCGAACCCCAGGCGGTTTGCAGCGTGTTATTGATGTCATCAATAGAAACACCCAGCGCCTGCGCTTTACGCTGATCGATGTCAATCTGCATCTGCGGGCTGTCATCGAGGCCGTTATGGCGAACTCGGGTCAGCAGTGGTTCATCGCCAGCCATATCGATAAGTTGATCTCGAGCTTGCATTAGCGCATCGTGCCCGGCTCCCGCGTGGTCCTGCAATTCCATATCAAAGCCTGCCGCGTTCCCCAAACCACTGATCGCCGGAGGGCTGCTGGCAATCACGCGCGCTTCTTTTATCTGGCGGAAGGCTTTAGTGGCGCGCTCGATAATGGCAAATGAACTGGCGGTTTTCGGGTCGCGTTCATCCCAGTCTTTCAGGCGCACAAACATACGCGCCACGTTCTGCCCGTTACCGCCAGGGCCGGAGCCGATGGTCGCGAACACCGACAGCACGTTATCTTTCTCTTTCGTCAGATAATACTGCTCGAGCTTTTCAACCACTTTGGTGGTTTGTTGCTGCGTCGAACCGCTGGGCAATTGTATTGAAGTGGTGAATACACCCTGATCTTCCAGCGGCAGGAAGGAGGTTGGCAGGCGCAGGAATAAGAACACCATGCCGCCAAGCAGCAGTACATAAATCAGGATCCAGCGCAGGCTGTGTGCCAGAATTTTGCCGACCCCTGATTCATAGCGCTCCGCATTGCGGTTAAACATACGGTTAAACCAGCCGAAGAAACCTTTCTGGCCGTGGTGCTCACCTTTATGCAGCGGTTTTAAAATCGTGGCGCACAATGCGGGCGTCAGAATCATCGCCACCAACACCGACAGCACCATCGCGGAAACAATCGTTATTGAGAACTGGCGGTAAATCGCCCCGGTGGTGCCGCCGAAAAAGGCCATCGGCACGAACACGGCGGAAAGCACCATCGCAATCCCGACCAACGCACCCTGAATCTGGCCCATGGATTTGCGCGTCGCTTCTTTGGGCGATAGCCCTTCCTCGCTCATGATGCGTTCGACGTTTTCCACCACCACGATGGCATCATCCACCAACAAGCCGATAGCCAAAACCATGGCAAACATCGTCAGAGTATTAATGCTGTAGCCGAAGGTGTAGAGCACCGAAAACGTCCCGAGCAACACCACCGGAACGGCGATGGTCGGAATCAGCGTGGCACGGAAGTTCTGCAAAAACAGATACATGACGAGGAACACCAGCAGGATCGCTTCCAGCAGGGTTTTTACTACATCAATAATCGAGGCTTTCACAAACGGCGTGGTTTCGTAAGCGATTTTCGCTTCCAGCCCGTGTGGGAAATATTGCGATAACTCTTCAATTTTGGCGCGGGCGAGTTTGTCTGTTTCCATCTCGTTCGCGCCAGACGCGAGCTTGATCCCCAGGCCTGACGCGGGCTGGCCGTTGTAGCGGCTGAGGAAATCATATTTCTCAGCGCCCAGTTCAACTTCTGCGACATCGCCAAGAGAAACCAGCGAACCGTCCTGATTCACGCGCAGAGTAATATCTTTGAATTGCTGCGGAGTTTGCAGCAAAGACTGGGAGTTAATCGTGGCGTTCAGCGCCTGCATATCCACAGACGGCGTGCCGCCTAGCTGACCAACCGCAATTTGCGCATTCTGCGATTTGATCGCGTCCACCACGTCTTGCGTGGTCATCTGGTAGCTGGTGAGTTTGGTTGGGTCGAGCCAAATACGCATGGAATATTGCGAACCATAGGCATCGACGTCACCCACGCCGTTGATACGGCTAATCGGATCCTGAATATTACTGGCAACATAATCGGCAATATCTTGCTTATCCATGCTGCCGTCGGTGGAGACAAACGCCACCATTAAAATGTTGGTATCGCCGGTTTTCCTGACGGTAACGCCCTGGGTTTGCACCGCTTGTGGCAATTTACGAAGTGCCGATTGCAACTGGTTTTGCACCTGCTGCACCGCTTCATCAGGGTCGGTTCCGGCTTTAAAGCTCAGTGTAATACTCGCCTGGCCGGTGCTGCTGCTCTGGGAGGACATATACATCATGTTGTCCAGCCCGGTCATATTCTGCTCGATAACCTGCGTGACCGTGTTTTCCAGGGTTTGCGCCGATGCACCTGGGTAGTTCGCAGTGATTCGCACATTCGGTGGCGCGAGGTCAGGATATTGCTCGACAGGAAGTGAAAAAATCGCGAGCAAGCCGGTGAGGCACAAAATAATGGCCAGCACCCAGGCAAAAATGGGGCGATTGATAAAGAAATTCGCCATTCAGTCAGGACCTCGTTAATACTTCAAATTGTGATTATTGGGATATTCGTCACTGTAGCCTTAACGGCAAGTCCAAACGTGGAGAAATTGAGGAGATATTGTAAATTATCTTCGCTCTGTGTGGTGTGGCGAGGCTTCAGAAGCCTCTGCTTTCAAGGAACAACACCGTTGCGGCGACGCGAGATCGCACCTGCAGTTTGCGCAGCAAATTGCGAATATGCACTTTCACCGTCTCTTCGGAGATATGCAAACCCGACGCGATTTGTTTGTTTGATAACCCTCTGGCGACTTCCTGCAACACGTCCAGTTCGCGTTCGGTTAATACGGCGAACGGGTCTTCACTGCGTTTATCGGTGCCTCGGTTTCGTAAATATTCCGCGACTTGCTCGCTGTACGCTTCGCCTTCAGTCGCGCCACGGCGAATATCTTCCAGCAGCACATCCGGGTCGCTATCTTTGAGCAAATAGCCGTCGGCACCGGCATCAATCAGGGTGAAAATATCGCTGCGCGAATCAGAAACCGTTAGCACAACGATGCGCGCACTCACGCCATCACGGCGCAGGGCGTTCAGCGTATCCAGCCCGCTCAGGCCTTTCATATTCAAATCAAGCAAGATGAGATCGGGAACCAGGCGATTCGCCATGCTTATCGCTTCGGCACCGCTGCTGGCTTCACCCACCACGCTAAAACTGTCGTCGATTTCCAGCAACTGGCGAATGCCACGGCGCATTAACGGATGATCGTCGACGATTAATACCTGACAGACAGTTTGTTCGCTCATATCAACTCCCAGAACTTTTACATTTTTATCGTTATGGTTTTACGGGTGTTTCATGCGTCACCCAATCCCCTGGCGGCGCACGAAAACTCATCGTAATCAAAGTCCCGCCCGAGTCAGGGCGGGAAATAGTCAGCTCGCCACCTAAACGTGCGGCGCGCTCATGCATAATATTTAAGCCGTAATGCCCTTCGGGTTCAGTCAGGCTGGCGATCCCCGTACCATCATCAAGAATATTCACAGTATGAATCCCTGATGCGGATGTACTACAGCTTACGGATATTTTACGGGCTTGCGCATGTTTAATCGCGTTTAAAACGCCCTCGCGAATAATCTGCAACAAATGCACCTGTTGTGAGGCATCCAGCGCCTGAGTCGGAATATGGCAATCCAGCGTAATCGCCGCTTCAGTCTGGTTACGCAGCGGGGCGATCATTTCCTGCAATGCCGACGGTAAATCAGCCTGCTGAAGCGTCAGGCGGAAGGTGGTCAGCAACTCACGCAACTGGCGGTAAGCGTCATTCAGCGCCTGCGAGAAATCATTAATAATGCGCTGCGCGGGTTGGTTTTCCGCCGGAACGGCCCGTTTCAGTAGCGTAAGTTGAATGCGTAAATAAGAGAGCACTTGCGCGAGTGAATCGTGCAATTCGCGGGCAATCGTCGCGCGCTCTTCCATTAATAATAATTGCTGATAATGCTTTTGCGCCTGATTGAAATAGAGCCCGCGCCCCAGCATATTCGCCAGGCTTTGCATCAGTGGCAACGGGGGAACGCCCGCCGGAGCCTGCCAGCGCAGCAACGCCAGTTCTTTATCCTCAAGGACAATCGGCAGTGTTTGCCAAGGCGCATTATCTTGTTGAACGCCTTCCTGAATCTTCCAGTTTTCACCGGTTTTCATTTCCAGATAATTAACCGGCGTTTTCTGACGCACTTGCTGCAATACCCGTTCAAAACAATGCTGATCGATGGTGCTCACCGTCAGCGCTTGCGAACAGGCATACAGCACTTCCAAAGTGCGGTTCGCCTCCTGCAAATCCAGGGTTTTTTCCTGCACGCTCTCTTCAAGGGAGCGATAGAGTTTGTGTAATTCGCCCGACATGCGTGTGAAGGTTTGCGAGAGCAATCCCAGTTCGTTCGGCAATTGGGTATTTAACGGCGGGTAATCGAATTCGCCACGCTCAATTGTGCGACTGGCCTCCATCAGCTTATTCAGCGGGGCAACGACCTGATGGCGAAAACGGCGCAGCGTGAAAAACACCAGCGTGAAAATGGCAATAAAACCGACCACCGACGCAATAACTACCTGCATCATTTTGCGCTCGGCGTAATGCTGAAGTGCCAGCACAAATAAATCTATTTGCTCCACGTAACCGGAAATATGTGCCTGATACCACGCGATATCGCCGTTGCGGATATGGCTCTCCATTTCCAGCCAGGCGTAGTTGATCACCTTAAAGCGCTCTCGTACTTCGGCTGGCACCCAGAATTTCTCAGTTTTCAACAACGCGGGTGAACGCAGCGACTGAGCATATTGCTCAAGATGTTTATCTAACTGCCCACGATCCCCCTGTAAATCATATCCCAGGCGATAACTTTGCATGCGCAAGGAACCGGCGACGTTCACCGCTTCGGCATCTCGCAAACTGCTGGCGAGCGTCAGCATCGCGATGCCGGTGGAAAGCAGCGATAGCAGCACAATGTAAAAGAAGGCGCGGGCCAGACTCGTGGAAACCGAGCGTTTTACTATCACCTGTCAATATCCTGAGAATTATGGGGGAGGAAACGATGTTTCATTAAACACGAAAAGAAATTGATCCGTACCAGGTTATTGTCAGATTTCAACACAAACTGGGCAAATGACCATTGCCAGCGCAGATATCACCAGGTAATAACATACCCCCATAAAAAATAAGCCTCCTGTTTGTAATAAACGGGCAAAGGGGTAACTAATGAATCGTTTTGTTCTTGCCAATGCGCAGCTTTGTATCGGTTGTCATGCTTGTGAAGTCGCCTGCGTGATGGCCCACAATGATGAAAAGCATGTTCTGACCAGCCCACAATTTCTGCCACGCATCTCCGTCATTAAACATGAAGGGCGGCGTAATGCGGTGACATGTCGCCATTGCGAAGATGCCCCGTGCGCCAGCAGTTGCCCAAATGAAGCCATCTCCCGGGTGAGCGATAGCGTGCAGGTGAATCAGCAAAAATGTATCGGCTGCAAATCTTGCGTGGTGGCGTGCCCGTTTGGGGCGATGCAAGTCATTACCATTCCAATGAATGATAGCCGTTCCGTAAAAGCGAATGCGCATAAATGCGACCTCTGTAACCATCGCGAAAACGGCCCGGCGTGCGTAGAAAATTGCCCGAGCAAGGCGCTGAAATTAATCAACAGTGAAACCCTGGCGGCGCTGGCGAAAGCCCGTCGTTTGCGTTCGGCGGCGCAGGAATCACAGCCGTGGCACAGCACCGCTCAGCAGGCGGCGCAACAGCAATCATTGTCTGCGGATCTCACTAAAGTTTGTAAAATGCGCGCCACTCCAGCTCGCCAGGACCCCGACAAAATCGAGCTGACGCTGCGCAAAACCGGCTTTGCCGAAATCTACCGTACCTTTGATCAAAACCAGGCCGAAAGCCAGGCAGACCGCTGCCTGAAATGTGGCGATCACAGTATTTGTGAGTGGACTTGCCCGCTGCATAACCATATTCCGCAATGGATTGAACTGGTGAAAGAGGGGCGCATTCTCGAGGCGGTAGAACTCTCGCACCAGACCAACTGCCTGCCGGAAGTCACCGGGCGCGTCTGCCCACAAGACCGTTTATGCGAAAGCGCCTGTACGCTGAAAGACGAATACGGCGCGGTCACTATCGGCAACATCGAACGCTACATTTCCGATAATGCGTTTGCCAGCGGATGGACGCCGGATCTGTCTTACGTCAAACCCACCCACCGCCGCGTGGCAGTGATTGGCGCGGGGCCAGCCGGGCTTGCCTGTGCGGATATTCTGGCGCGTAACGGCGTTAACGCGACGGTGTTTGACCGCCATCCTGAAATCGGCGGCTTGCTGACGTTCGGTATTCCGGCCTTCAAACTCGACAAATCGCTGCTCAGTCGCCGCCGTGAAATCTTCAGCGCCATGGGTATTGAATTCAAACTCAATACCGAAATTGGCCGTGACATTCCGCTTGAACAGGTTCTGGCGGATTACGACGCGGTGTTTGTCGGCGTGGGGACTTATCGTTCCATGAAAGCCGGGCTGCCGAACGAAGACGCACCGGGCGTTTACGATGCGCTGCCGTTCCTGATTGCCAATACCAAACAAGTGATGGGATTGCCGGAATTGCCCGATGAACCGTATATCGACATGGCGGGCAAACAAGTCGTCGTCCTCGGTGGCGGCGATACCGCGATGGACTGCGTGCGCACCTCGATTCGCCACGGTGCGGAACAGGTGACGTGCGCTTATCGCCGTGACGAAGCCAACATGCCGGGTTCCAAAAAAGAGGTCAAAAACGCCCGCGAAGAAGGGGCGATGTTTGAATTTAACATGCAGCCGCTAAATATCGAACTCGACGAAAGCGGGCGCGTGATGGGGATTCGGATGCTGCGCACCCAAATGGGCGAGCCGGACGAACAAGGCCGCCGCCGCCCGGAACCGATTGCCGGGTCTGAATTTGTCATGCCAGCCGATGCGGTCATCATGGCGTTTGGCTTCCATCCACACGGCATGCCGTGGCTGGAAGAGCACAGCGTGAAACTCGATAGCTGGGGCCGAATCATCGCCAGCGTCGAGGATAAACTTCGTTATCAGACCAGCAACCCGAAAATCTTCGCCGGTGGCGATGCGGTGCGCGGCGCGGATTTAGTCGTGACCGCGATGGCAGAAGGTCGCCACGCCGCAGCGGGGATAATGGAGTATCTGGAAGTTACTGTGCAAACTAAACTCGTCTCATAAGATCATTTAGCCCTTCCTGAAAGGGAAGGGCTAAATGAAACCTGGTCCATCTTTCTCATCGTATTTTGTCCGTTTCCCTATTTCTGTCTTTTTGACAGAGATCGCAGTAATTACTCCATCTTGTCTTTAGGTTTGAATTTATATTGTTGATTTAAATGTATTTGTTTTGAAAATACATTTTGCCATGTCAGACAAAATATCAATCATTTCAACCGCACTTTAAAAGGACTTAACCATGCCTGGAATGCCTGCTGCGCGTCAGGGTGACGCAACTTTAATCGGCGGCCCGATTGTTCAGGGTTCCCTCGGGGTGATGATTGGTGCCCCCACCGGCGTGGCCTGCTCAGTCTGCCCCGGTGGCGTGGCGGTGGGCAATCCCGTCAACCCGGTGTTGGGAGCCAAAGTGCAGCCCGGTGAAACCGATATCGCCCTGCCGGCACATTTACCGTTTGTGCTCACCCGCAGCTACAGCAGTTACCGCACCGACACACCCGCCCCGGTCGGTACCTTCGGCCCCGGCTGGCAGTCGGCGACAGATATTCGCCTGCAGATTCGCTCTTCTGAGCTCATTCTTAACGATAACGGCGGGCGCAGCATTCATTTTGACCTGCTGGCTCCGGGTGCCATTGCCTACAGTCAGTCCGAAAAACTCTGGCTGGCCCGGGGCGGCGTGGATACGCAGCCTGAAAGCCATCGTCTGAGCCGCCTGTGGCAGGCGCTGCCCGCTGATGTACGTCTCAGTCCACATACCTATTTTGTTGCAAACGATGCCACCGGGCCGTGGTGGATACTGGAGCCTTTTCAGTTACCGGTTTCACCGGACGACATGCTGCCACGCCCGTTGCCGCCGTTCCGCGTGCTTTCCGGTCTGGTGGACCGCTTTGGTAATCAGTTGCGCTATCACCGTGATGCTGACGGGGAATTTGCCGGGCAGGTCACTGCGGTGACGGACAGCAGCGGGCGACAGTTCCGGCTGGAGCTTGTCACACTCCCCGCCGGCATTCGTCTTGCCGCCGTCTGGCTGGTGCGGGATGCGGCGTTTCCCGATTTGCCGTCACTCCCGCTCGCCCGTTATGACTACAGCCCGCGCGGTGAGCTGGCGGCGGTGTATGACCGGGCGGGGGTGAAAACGCGTCACTTCGAATGGCACCCGCAACATGCAGGCCTGATGGTCGCCCACCGGTACACCGGGCGGCCCGCCAC
>NZ_QZWH01000027.1 GCF_003601925.1 Buttiauxella izardii | reverse complement strand
CGGGAGGTATCTGGGTGCCGTCGCCGAGAAAATGGGACGGAAAAACGCCGCAGGTGAGCTATCCCGAAGGGGCGAAAGTGTACCGGGTGCGCTCCAAAGGCGACATCTACATTGGCAAAAGGTTATTCCTGAATCAGGCGCTGCGGGGTGAATATGTGATGCTGGAGGAACGTGAGGACGGGCTTGAAGCGATAATATTTAACCGGATGGACCTTGCTTACTACGACAGACGTAAGCAAAGTATCATCCGGATAGATTAGGCAGAATGTGTTACCTGTGTGACCGGTCTGATCTGTAACCTATGTGGCCGGTCGTACACTTCGCTTATCCGACCTACAGTTAGTCGTTGTAGGTCGGGCTACGACAAAACAGACATATCCGCTCTCTACAAAGCTGAGAGTGCTTCCTTCTGTTTTTTGCGTTTCAGTTTTAGCTCGCTGACCAGCACGCCCAGCACAATCAACGCGCCGCCCAGCAGCGCCAACATCGGTAAACGCTCACCGGCTAAACGCCCGAAAATCCCCGCCCATACAGGCTCACCGGTATAAATCACCGTCGCACGCGTAGGCGAAACGCTGCGCTGCGCCCAGTTCATTGTCACCTGAATAATCGCGCTGAAAATGCCAAGTCCTAAGGCCACGACCAGCAAGCCGGGGCTGAATGCTGGTACGCTCTCCCCTGCTGGAATCATGGTGGCAAACGCGACAATCGAGGCCGTCGCCAGTTGCACAATGGTGACGCGCTTAATATCGACCTTCCCGGCCCAGGCACTGATCAGAATAATTTCGGCGGCAATCGCCAGTGCGCCAATCAGCGTCACTATTTCACCCGCCCCCAGCGTGAGCGATGTCCCTTCCGGCCCGGCGAGGAAAATCAGGCCAATAAATGCCAGCGCCACACCAATCCACGACATCACGCCCGGCATTTTGCCTAAGCAAATCCATTGCAGCAGCGGCACCAACGGCACATACATCGCGGTGATAAAAGCCGATTTACTGCTGGGAATGGTCTGCAAACCCCAGGTCTGCATGCTGTAACCGATGGCAATCGCAATGCCGATAAACACGCCAGCTTTGATCTCAAGCCAGGTCAGGCCGCGCAGGGATTTTAGTGACAATAAAGCCACGGCGAGTGCCGCAGTGGCAAAGCGTAAGCCGACAAAAAAGAACGGCCCGCTGAGGGTCATGGCGTATTGCACGGCAAGGAACGTCCCTCCCCAAAACATGGTGATGAGAATCAGGATGGCTTCTTGAGGTTTTATGGCGAGTTGATAGCGGCGCAATAAGGCTGACATGGAAATACCGAAACGAAATAAGCAAGCCGAATAGTGTGCTGCGCGGCGGGGAATGATGCAATGGAATGGGCAAAATAAAACCGCCGGTAAAAACCGGCGGTTGAGATAATCATAACCAGGCGAACGACCTACTTGCTGCTGCCTTTACCGTGGCTATTCTTACCTCCTTTCTGGCCTGCTTCTGAGGCGCGCTGCGGGTCATTTTTGAAGTTCCCGCCGCTATGCTGGCCACCTTTGCGACCTGCTTCTGATGCTCTTTCACGGTCTTCAGCGAAATTACCTGACCCACCACGATGGTTTGCCATTTCTAACCTCCAGATTGGATTGCGAAATAGTTAAGAGATCATATTGCATTCGGTCAAAGAAGATTCTTTCACCGCGCAGCTAAAACTTACTCTAAATAATTCGAGTCGCAGGTAGGCGGCAAGGGAACTTATCCCGATGAGCTTACATAAGTAAGTGATTCGGGTAAGTGAGTGAAGCCAACACCCCTGCGGCTTGAAGTATGACGAGTATTAACGTTGCCGCGTGGAACTAAGCTTAGTGCAGTGAGGGCAATTGACCAGTTAATCGTAATATCTTGCAACATGTAATCGCCAGAATGGGTGATTTTTTCGCCGCTTAATCCATAAGACTTTCTTATTTTTAGTGAAATAGTCACCTCAGGAAAATGTGACGTAATGCGACATTTCCCCGCAAATGCCTGCCAGATTGTGAAGGATCAAGGAATCGGCACTCAAGGTTGCAGTCTGAGCCACAGCACTTATCTTTAAAGTACGGCAGCAAACGCTGCGACACAGGTAAGGAGTGAAGCGAAATGGCTAAAGTTCTGGTGCTTTATTATTCAATGTACGGACACATCGAAACCATGGCACACGCTGTGGCAGAAGGTGCACAGAAAGTGGATGGCGTCGAGGTGACGGTGAAGCGAGTCCCGGAAACCATGCCCGCCGAAGCATTCTCAAAAGCCGGGGGTAAAACGCAAAATGCCCCGCAAGCCACACCGCAAGAGCTTGCCGATTACGACGCCATTATTTTTGGCACTCCAACCCGCTTTGGCAATATGTCCGGCCAGATGCGAACTTTCCTCGACCAAACCGGCGGCTTATGGGCATCCGGCGCTTTACACGGCAAGCTTGCCAGCGTGTTTAGTTCAACGGGCACCGGCGGCGGCCAGGAACATACTATCTCTTCAACCTGGACCACGCTTGCCCACCACGGCATGGTGATTGTCCCTATCGGCTATGCAGCGCAAGAGTTGTTTGACGTTTCACAAGTTCGCGGCGGCACGCCTTACGGTGCCACAACCATTGCTGGTGCGGATGGTTCGCGCCAGCCAAGCCAGGAAGAGCTGTCGATTGCGCGCTTCCAGGGCGAACACGTCGCGCGACTGGCGGTTAAACTGAACGGTTAAATTCATTACGGAGGAGAGCATGCAGAATCAACAATCAAAAGTTCATCATGTGGGTGAATGGGCGAGTTTGAGAAACACTTCTCCTGAAATAGCAGAGGCTATTTTTGAAGTGGCAAAATTCGACGAAAAAATGGCTGAGAAAATTTGGGAAAATGGTAGCGATGAAGTGCTGACGCTGGCATTTGAAAAGACAGATAAAGATTCGCTATTTTGGGGCGAGCAAACCATCGAGCGGAAAAACGTGTAGTCCGATTTCCCCCGCATCGCGCGGGGGAAGTTTCGTTTTTACTTCGCTTCTTTCACCGTCTGCGCTAACACTTCGGTAAATTTATCCCACGGGCAAAAACCATTCGCATCAGTCGGGCAACCGTTGAGTTGGAGCGTCACACGCTGCGGCGGTTGTTGCAGGCTTAATACATCCGCTTTACGCAGTTGCTCGGTGCTTTGATAAACGTATTCCACCTTCATCAATTCACGGTTGTTATCCACATCATGCCAGCGCTGGAACATAATTTTGCCGCCGATTGGCGTACGCTCATATTGCTCAGGCAGTTGATAAGGTTTGAAATCTAGCGCGGTCAGCAGTGAGGCGATATTCGAGTCATGCCCCACCAGCAAGGTGATTTTTGGCCCTTTGTTATTATCCCCGGCCAGCGCTTTCTGAATATATTTGATTAGTGGTGCCGCCACGTTTTTGGCGACCTGCGGCGAGGTAAACAGCGTGTCCTGATAGCCGTTTTTCAGCTGCGATAACACCTTCCATTGCTGGTCGGTTTTGATTTTCCCCCAGGCAACGTTATCCACCGGGAAGCCTTCGTAATATTGCAACGTGAAGGCATCCACCAGCGAGTTACCCACTTTCAGCGGGCCGCTGACGCCGGGTTCTTCTGTCGCATTGGCGCTGAATTTGTCTTTTTGCGCGGTCAGGTCGCAGACTTGTTTTTCTTTGCAGCTAGGCGAGTCTTTGAAATCGACAATTTGCTCAAGAAGTTGGTAACTGTCGTCGAGTTTGTAGTGCTCGCGCTGGGTTTCCATTGCTTTAACCGCTGCTTGTGTAAACTCCGGCGAAGTATTGGTGATCACCGGGTTAAAGGTGGGGTCCATGGTGCCCATTTTTTCCTGGTGATGAACGGGCACATCGCAGCCAGGAAACGCGCCGGTAATAAAGAACTGCGCCGTAGCAACGGTGCGCTGCAAACTGTTGGCGTAGGCGTACACGCTTTGCGGCGTTGGGCATTCACCGCTTTTCACCAGCCCCTGCTCGGCTAACCATTCACGCAGGTAATGGCCCATATACACTTCCAGCACGCCGCCTTTGGTGGTGAGCTGCCCACCTGGCACGTCCCATTCCGGCCAGGATTGCGCGGTGGATTGTTCCAGCACGCTGCCATTATTGGCCAGCGGTGCGCGCAAGTTATGGCGACTCATCAGTAAAACTTGTTCGAGCTTGTAACCCTGTGGGGCGGTTTCGGCCTGCGCCATTGCAGGTGCGAAGCAAGCCATAGCCAATAATGTTGCAATCGTTTTTTTATTCATCCCTTTATCCTCAAGAGGTTATTGCATAACAGTCGCAGGAATTTCGTGCCGCATTCAGTTTGGCAGAAAATAGCGCAACCGCCTTTTGAGCCTGTCGCAAAAACAGAGGAAGAAGGAAAACTATTCAATCTGGATAATGAGTTTTATAATAAAACCAAATGATGTGCTGTGGAGGTAAAATGAAACGCAAAAGTATGGAAGGCAGTATCTGCCCGGTCGCCCGTTCGCTGGATATCATCGGTGACTGGTGGTCGTTGCTGATTGTGCGCGATGCTCTGAACGGCCTGACGCGTTTTGGCGAGTTTCAAAAAAACCTCGGCATCGCCAAAAACATGCTGACTCAGCGCTTAAAACAACTGGTTGAGCAAGACATTTTGACCGTTCGACCCGCAGCCGACGGCAGCGCATGGAATGAATATGTGTTGACCGAAAAAGGCCGAGCCCTGCAAACGGTGCTGGTTGCGCTGGCGCAATGGGGTGGCGATTATCTGTTTGATAGCCACGAAAAGTGCAGCGTGCTGGTTGACGACGAACTCCATCAACCCCTGCGTAAACTCACATTACAAGCGCAGGACGGACGCACTCTCGCCCCTGAAGAAGTGATCGCACAAATCCCGGCTATTCCCGTCGAGTAACTTGTTGAACGGTGGATAAAAGTTCGGTTTATCCGCCCCATCCATTCCTCTCTAACAAAAGCAGAAAGAAAAAATTCCACATAATTTGGTTGCATTATAAAACCATTAAATCTATTTTTAATTTAGTTTCATCATGAAACCTAAAATCAACTTTCACCGACGAGGCTTGACCATGACCACTTCCCCTTCTGTTGCAGTTATTACCGGCGCTTCTTCCGGCATTGGCGCGGTTTATGCAGAGCGCTTCGCCGCTCGCGGATACGATTTACTGTTGGTCGCACGCCGTGAAGAACGCCTGCGCGAACTAGCCAGTAAACTGGAATCATTGCATGGAATTAACGTGCAAATTTTGGCGGCCGATCTGGCAGATGAAAGCGGCATTCAGGCAGTGGAAGCGGCGATACGCGGCAATGAACGCATCGGAGTGTTAGTTAACAACGCCGGAGTCGCGCACCTTGCGCCATTTATCGCCAACAACGCAGCGCTGCATCAGGCGGATATTACGTTGAATATTACCGCCCTGACGCGCCTGAGCCTCGCCGCCCTTGTGCATTTCCAGGCGCAAAACAGCGGCACGCTGATTAACGTTGCCTCGGTCGTTTCGCTGCATGCGCGCGCAGGAAGTTCGGTGTATAGCGGCACCAAAGGTTATGTGCTGAATTTCACAAGAGGTTTGCAGGAGGAAGTGGCGGGTACTAACGTGAAAATTCAGGCGGTATTGCCTGCAATGACGGCGACAGAAATCTGGGAAGTGTCCGGGGTTTCTATGGAAAATCTGCCACCCGCCGCCATCATGACCACGGAGAATCTGGTCGATGCTGCGTTAGCGGGCCTGGATGAAGGCGAAGCGGTGACGATTCCGCCGCTGCATGACCTGTCGAAGTGGGAAGCCTATGAATCAGCGCGACTGGCTGTTTTTGAAAGCTGCCTGACGGGCGTTCCGGCACCACGTTATCAGAAGTAATAGAGGTTGAAGTCAGTTTTTCTTTTAATCAAAAAAACCGGCCAACAAGGGCCGGTTTTTATATGAATAGATATTTATTTATCTGTTGGACCGCAGCCACCAATCATTTTAGAAATAGAAATTCCTGGAGTCAGTAAATAATCGTAGCTACAGTTTTTTTCTTTGTTATAAACACTGCCGGTACAGCCAGACAGAGTAGCCAGAACCGCGGCCAGCAAAGTAAATTTCAATATATTTTTCATTCAAAATCCCTTGATAAATTGTGTAGCACATAAATTACCTGAGTTAATCTGCCGTAATACATTACCTTTATGAGCACAGGCCCCTCAATTAAAAAGGTTATTTGCATCGAAATTGCATTTTCTAATTATTTAAATAGTTATGATGTGTGATTATATTATTTGATATGTAGCTTTTATTGATTGTAAAAAACCCTCACATAATGAATAATATTTGGGCAAGAAGATTTTATACTCGTGTATATGATCATTTAACAAATTTCATTTATGGACAATTATGAAAAATATTTTCTTCTTTGATAAGCTTTTCACGCCAATGTTTCTGGTATTCATTTACTGGTTATGTCTGATTCTGACTACTATATCTTCGCTAGTAACAATGTTTGCAGGGAATTTTTTAGTCGGTCTGATGGCACTCATTGGTGGATTGCTGGGTACCCGAATCTGTTTCGAACTTCTGATGATTGCTTTTAAAAATAACGAATATCTGCGTCGTATAGCAGAACAGCATTCTGCAAAACCAGAAAGCGAGAAGTAAGAAAAAGCCCCGCTGAGTTTATTCAACGGGGCTTTTTCGTTTATTCCAATCAGGAAGTTACTCGTTTTGAAAGCTCATAATGTGCCAGCCAGTACGGATTATCCAACTCGGAAATCGTCACTCCTTTGCTGGTTGAAGCATGCATAAACTTACCCTTCCCTACATAAATTCCCACATGTCGCTGTTGTGGTGTCGTTTTAAAAAAGACTAAATCACCGACTTTCAGCTCTTCTTTCTCAACAACAGTTCCTTGTTTGACTTGCTGCATGGTGGTTCTTGGTAGGTTGATATGAAGTTTTTTGAACGCCACTTGTGTTAACGCGGAGCAGTCGATGCCAGCTTTAGAACTGCCACCCCACTTGTACTTCACCCCCTTCCATTTGTTATAAAAATCAGAAACTTTTGTCTGGCTAATATCGGACGGTCTGAGGCTTAACTCTGCGAATAGACTGTTTCTTTCCAAGGGCTCAGCATGAATGTAGTGAGCAAACAATGGTGAAATAATAAATAACGAGAATAAAATAATTTTTATCAAATGAGAAATCATCGAACAGTACCCTGGTGTTGGCACTTAAATCTTTATCTAACAACCTTGTAGCCATAAAAATCGAGAGTGCGAGACAGATGGCCTCAAGTCTGGATCTTGACCCGTAATATGAGGCGGTTAAAACAACGGTTAAATAATAAACAATGCGAAAAGTGATTACAATGCAGCTAATCCAAAATGGAAATTCTAAGAATTGAAATCAATACATATATCATTTAAAACACGGAAAAATAAAAACTGTGCGGTGCCGGGTGCCTCCCGGTGAATCACTGGCAGGTATACCATGATTCGCATGCTGACTCTCAATAACTACACTACCTTTATGCCTCTTCGCATAGAAGAGATTCACCGCACGAAAACTAGCAAAGCTGTTTTAACAGAAAAAACAGAAACTCAGAAAAAACAATATCATCACAACTGCCTTCGAATGAATAAAGCATAGCGCTTTAACATCGCTATCAATGATAGCAAAAATCATCATTTAAAGAAGACCAACACTTTAAAAATAAGATATTTCGGAGTTAAAAACAGCCTGCTTTTTAATATTTATTAAAATAATCACTTTGAGGCGTTCGGGGCTTCAGAAGTCACTTCAGCTATTTTGCTGTTTACCGGAATAGAATTCGCTATTAGTTGCATCCATTGTGCTGTCACATTGCCTTGTTTGTCTTTTGGACCTGACAGGATGAGGGACATCATCTTGCGAGCCTGGTAGCTGCCACCAGCAGCAGCTAATTTATAGAAATAGATAGCCTGGCTATAGTTGACTGCTACTGAGATGCCTTTATGAAAAATCACCGCCAATTGGTAAGCAGCATCACTGTCTCCCGCTTCTGCTCTGACTTTTAAAGTTGCTAATTTCTCCTTACTATCAGTCGCAGCGTTTTCTATTTCATTACGAGGTTCGGAGCTTAATAATTCTTCTTTTTTCTGCGCCGCTTCTGGTTCAGTTGTGGTTGTATCCCTGGCTTCTATATTATCCTTTTCTGATAGAGTCTCATTTGAAGTAAAAAATTGACCGCCACTTTTTTTACTCATATTGACACCGCCAATGATGACATCGGCATAAGATACAAAAGATGTAGAGAGAATCAGTAAAATGAAATACCGCCTCCTCCCTGTACATCCCTTAATATGGCACCCCCCCATTATTTCACCTTCCAATCCGCAGAGCCGAAAGCAATATCGCCCGTACTCAATCCTTTAAGCGTGTCCTGCAGACTGACATTTTTAAATGCCGAATTGATGGCAGTGAAATCTGATTTGAAAAGGTCAGGTATCTTTTTCTCGTCAAGTTGTTGTTCCGCGGCAGCGCACAATAGTGACTCATTACCAGTGTTAGTCATCGTAAATGCAAAAAGATCTGGCGTCTTTTTAGGCGGAATAGTTAGCGAACCCAAACCGGTAATTTTGGGGTTTTCCTGGAATATAGAAGGATAAACCTTCGTCATGACCCCTTTACTATTTTTGTAATAACAATATAACCATGCCTCACGATTTGTGCGTACCGTGAAGATCACACTCTCATTTAATGCATATTCTGGTTTTTCGGGTAATGTGGCTACTTCAACTTTCAGAGGATTTTGGTTGGTTTTGTCAGCATCTGGCCAAATATTGTCACCCCGGCGGTCCGCTTCCGTAGCCTCATCCCAGCCAATATTTTTGAAGCGTCCATTTTCGTCGATAGTGACATAGTGCCGCATGATTCTTTCATAGGTTTCAAAATTGGGTATTCCTGTGGGTACAATACCTTCATCTCTTTGGAAGGTGAGAATGGCCTGCTTCAATGTAGTGGTAAGACCTTCTGTTTCAGGCGTAGTTAAGTAACCGCCAGCGTAGAGAGCATTCCCAAAAAAGTTAATCTGTTCACTCATATTCATTGCTTTAAACCAGTCGTGCATTTCACGTTGGAATTCGGGGTGAGTCTGGTCAAGCGACAGACACCGCCAGTAAGGAACCTCTGCCCATTTACCGACAATTTCGATCGTTCCCAGGTCAACAAGTGCACGCGTTGCTGGTCCGACCCCTTGACTATAAGCTGTACTCAAACTGAACTGTGTGCCTGCTTTACTAATTCGCCCACCGCCATCAAGCGCATCTCCTTTACCGGCTATTGCCAGTTCATTTGCCGATTCTATTCCGGGTAATATTGTTCGGGTATCAAAGTCGCCAAGATGAAGTTCCAGACTGAAATTTGTAGCGATAAGATCGCTGGTCGTCCCAATTTCAAAGTCATCGCTCGCGACACCAAAACCCGTTCCTTTGATCATGACGTTCTGGTCCATGCTTGTAATCGCACCCGAAACATACAGTTGCGGCTTTGGTATATGCATATCGCCACTATTGAGTAGCAGTGTGGTAATATTTTGAACAGTATCTTGTTTTAACGGGTCAGTTTCAAAATCAACAAATTCAAAAGAATGACTAGAACGGGACATTTTCGAAAGTGAAGTAATAATCATATCCTTTACTGAAACAAAAACTTTCCCTGATGCGTCTGGTATTAACTTGCTAGTAATATAAGTCGTTGGAATATTTTTCTTCAGCAGTAACTGATCCATGCACGATAAGCTATCATCAAAGTTAGAAATTGACCGGATAGGCTTCATTAGGCTTTGGTTTTCCACCAGGGAAGTTTCAAAAAAGGGTATTTCATTTCTTGGTGTAGAATTACAACCATTAAGCATCAGACATACTAATGATGAGACTGCTGTTTTCTTAGTGAACAACATCATATTTCCCCGGCACACTTATCCACAGACATTTATTACATTCCCTGTAACAACGACAACGTTGGGTTGCGTATTTGAGTTTCCTAGCGGATGAGGGAAGGAAGGTTCCGCAGCATTTCCCACCGTTGTAGTGCAATTAACACCACTGCCAATACCATTTTTCGACTTCGTTGAATCTTGTGCTTGCTGCTTAACTCCAAAACCAATCCATTTTTTTGCCTCAAGAGATTTCACGATTGCCGCATCCTTCGGCTCCAGGGACTTTCTTTGCACAACATTTGCCTGAGCACAAAGAACTTTACCTGAGACGAAAAGTAGCAAGATGAGTACTAAATTTTTATTCATTTCCTGGCTCTCAAAATGCCAGTATTAAATACTGGCATAACCGTTAATTGCCTTTAGTTAATAAAATTAGTTACCAACGTTGGAACCCAAATGCTGTTCTGCTGTTGAAGCTGCCCCTACTACGCTGTTAGCAATTGCGCCCTGTACGGCAACTGTTTGTGTATTGCTACCTTTTACTGTGACGCTACCGACGTTTGATGCTAATGACTGTTTAGCTTTAGAAGCTGCGCCAACGACGGAGTTAGCCACAGCACCCTGGACATTTACAGTTTGCTTGTTCGCGCCTTTGATGGTGACATCAGCCTGAGCAGAAGCCATCAATGCTGTACTAATTAATGCACATGAAATGATTGATTTAAAAATATTCATAATTCCCTCTAATTAATGGTTTTATCTGTTATTTATTGATGCGACATTAATCTCGGATTGAGATCCTTTGCCTTTAGATATATTGACTACTGAGCCACCAATGGAAACAGTTTGCGAAACACCATCTACAGTAACGTTCTGCTTACCATTTCCAAGGACTGACCCAAGATTGGTTAATGCAGCACCACCTTGCTTTGCCTCGCTATAAATACTCCCTTGAACAATTACCACTTGCGATGAGCTGGCGTAACTATTCCCGGAGAATATAGATATACCCGAGAGCAATATCACTATAACCCGATGATCCATTTTTATTTCCGTCCATTATTTTCTTGGCGGCGTATTTATATAAGCATTTTAACTATGAAGCAAATGAGCTACTGAAGCCGAGTTCGTAAATCGTAAGAAACAACGCCTTTAATTATTTTATTTTATATATCAACTAGTTAACCGTTAATTCAGGGCATGAATAATCATTCTTGTAGATTAAATCAGTTTCATATGAAAGTGTTGTGTGGTTCTTTTTAATTTCTTAAAAATTATTTTCAAGAGCAACTACTTTATATTTTAATCGCCAATATTAATAGAAATAACAACAAGTTAATGGAATTCAGCCATGGAATCAAAGCGACCAGACGCACGCCAGCAAAAAATGTTTCAACAGGCACTCAACATTGCCTCTGTTGTACATCCATATGCACTTTTCAAACGCACACTAAATTCGATGATAGTTTTTTATTTGTCATCATTAATAATAAGACTTTGCTGAGATTGATAGATTATTATTTAATCAAAACCATGGTTTTTTCGTCAAGAATATTTGATAAACCAAGCTATGTAATAAAACACATAAAAAAACCGTAAAAAACCATTGGAATTAGGATTATGTGGATTGCTTTATTTCAAAAGTATGTTTTTTATTACAATCTTATTTCCTGATAAAAAGGAAGTCGATGTTATTAGATGTCCTGACTATATCAAGACATAAAAAAGCCCCGGGTTTTATCCCGGGGCAAAATTACCTGCCGAAGTACTGATTATTATTATTATTTAAAGCTATATTTCACACCGATCATGGCTGAGCTGTCACTGTAAGCTTTATCGCCAACCTGCACGCCAACGTTACCCCACAGGTTCAGGTTCTTGTTGAGCTGACCTTCCACACCCACTTTCACTTCACCGATGTTACGCGTTCCCGCCTGGCTGCTATTCACGCCGTCAAGTGCTGTGCTGAAGTTGCTGGTGTTGTGGATCCAGTTGGCTTCGACAAACGGCTGGAACTCGCGCTCTTTACCATTATCACCTGCGGTATGACTCTTCAGGTATGCACGCGCCCCCAGACGAGTTTGCACATTACCATCACTGCCGGTCACACGGGTGCCGTTCGCTTCACGGTGGTCGTTAGCTTCAACACCCATCCAGATGGCCTGCGCCTGTGGCTGGATGTACCAGGTGTTAGTCGTGCCTTTGCTGCCTTTGAACTCGCCCATATTGAAGGTGTAACCGGTCTCAACAGATGCCGTGACGCCTTTCGATTTGTACGATTCAGTCGCCAGTTTTTCACCGCTGACCTTGTTATCGAACCAGCTATACTGCGCCCAGGTATCAACATACAGACCGTTCTTCTCTGCGTCGTTGTCATACCAGGTCGCATAAACACCCGTGCTGTAACCGTCTACCGAACCATCGGCTTTGTAGCCCGTGACATGTGAACGGGTGTTGCTGTGGCTGTTACCATAACCCGCCATCACGCCCAGGTGCAGGCGGTTCAGACCATCGGTGCTCCACTGCGCCACGTCGCCGCCCATCTGCAACACATAACGGTTGCTCTGAGTCTTCAACTGGCCGCTGCCATCACGCGAACGGGTTTGCCCGCCCACATTTCGCATCCACATGCTTGTGACTTTCTCTTCGCCGGTCAGCGCGTCCGTATACTGGGTTTCACCCAGACGGTCATGCAGGCGGTTGATGAACATCGTGTTCGCCGTCGCCAGGTTCGAGGTGTACGCGCCCGCTTCCGGACGAATAACCTGCTCCGGTGCCGACGGTGCTACAGGGCCTTCCGGATCCGTTGGAGCGGTTGGTGTGCCCGGATCAACCGGAACAGAGCCATCCACGGCGTTGGTCAAATACCAGTTGGCATTGTTGCTGCCCTGGCCACGAACCAGTGAGTAGTCATAAGCACCAGCCACAATACGGCCTGCCTGCTTGAACTCACCGTCAGACTGCCCGCCCACACTGATTAGCTCGATGCCGTTCAGCGTTTGCGCACCCTGACCACCTGCGTTAGTGACGCTAACGTTGGTGTTGCCGCTGGTGTTACCTGCCACCACCATTTTATCGGTAACGGAGTTATCGTCGCCCAATACAGTATTGAAGTTAAGCTGACCGTTGTTGCCAACATAGTTGCCGTTCACGTTCAGTACATTACCTGCCACGTCGCCGTGACCGATGTTGACCACACCGCTGTTCACCAGATCCTGACCGACAGTAAAGGTCTGAGCTGCACCCGTTTCGTTCTGTGCACCGACGAACAGCGTGCCCAGGTTATCCACGTTACCCGCAACACCGCCGTAACCCGCCAGGAATGCGTCTTTCGCCACATTAACCTGTGTGCTGGCCAGTGTTACCGGAGCCAGTTCACTACCCAGCATCAAACCGCCTTCCTGAATATCGGTCAGACCGGTATAGGCTGCGTTGCCAGACAATGTCACCACGCCTGCGCCCTGTTTAGTCAAGCTGCCTGCGCCGCTGACGTTGTTCGCCAATGCCCAGTCGTCTGCTGCGTTCAGTACCAGTTTGCCTTCGTCGGCAATATCAGCGGTACCCAGTTGTGATGCAGCCGTCGCGGTCAGCTCTGAATCGGCATCGATGTTGAACACGCCGCTGAAGCCGCTGTTGTCGCCGTCCAGCGTCAACTGGCTGCTAACCAGGTCTACGCTACCAGCCGTTGCCGACAACGCGCGGGTGGTGGCTTCCACGCCATCACGAATACTGTTGGCCACCGTGCCAACCGCGTTACTGAACACCACTTGACCGGCGTTGACGATATCGCCAATCCCCAGACCTGCCGCGTCATTCAGTGCCACTGTGGCACCGTTTGCTACGTTGGTGGTGGCGCTCAGGCCGCTGTTAGCACCGTTAACAGTCAGGGTATCTGCCAGTACATTCAGCGCACCGCTGCCGGTGAGGGAACCATCAGACAGACCGCCCTGGCTCAGGCTCAGTGCGCCGCCATTCAGGTCAACAGTAGAGCCAGTTGCAGACTTCAGAGAGCCTACAGTCTGTGCTTTGCCGTTCATGTCCAACGCCGTATCCGCTGCCAATGACAGAACATCAGTTTTGCCCAGCACGTTATCAGCGACCATCAGCAGGTTACCGCTGCGAATATCGGTGTTACCGGTGTAGTCGTTCAGCGTGTTGGACAGCGACACGGTATTGCCCAGACCAGTGTCAATCGCCAGATCGCCAAGACCGGTGATTTTCGCACTCAGGTCAGCCGCTGCGCCACTCAGGCCCGTTGCGTTCAGAGCCAGGGCATCCACACCCGAAGTTAGCAGTTCGACTTGTGTCAGACCGTAGTTGATGTACAGACCGTCGCTGTTATCACCACCCGTCAGACGGTAGTCGTATGTGCCTTTCGCCACATCTTTACCGCCTTGGGCAATATTTGCCGTGGTGCTACTGCTAATCAGATTACCGTCCTGATCGTTGAGCACCAACGCACCACCACTGCCGATGGTGGCCGTGTCAGATTTCGCCAGTTGCACCATGGTGTTGGCATCGTCCTGCGCCAGAATATCCAGCAAGGTTGGAGCCAGCGGATGATCGTTGCTGACGCTACCCACTCTGACCTGTACCGTACCCGTACCGCTCAGATCCATGGATTTCGTGGTATGAACGCTGCCTGTTGCCACGGTTTCACCCGGAGTACCACTGTCAAATATCAGCGTGCCACCGTTAATTTTCAGACCCGCAATCGTCTGCTCGCCTGTGCCAACATGCACGTTGCTGAAACCGTCTAAACGCAGGGTCGCATCGGACAGAGCCAGGGTGTTCAGGTCTGCCAATTCCATCTTCGCGTGTGTAAGCGCCACTGTACCGGCAAATTTATCAGCCGCATTATTGGCCGTGAAGTTGAAGGATTTATCATCCATCAACCCAACTTTTACCAGACCTGTACCTGCCAGATGGCTGGCGAAAGCCACATCATTGACATTGTTAATTTCCAGCGTGCTGTCGCCGTCAATATTGAAGCCAGTACCTGCTGCATCATTTTTGCTGTCACCTAAAGGAAGTAACGTGCCGCTTAATACCAGTTGCGCTTTTTCCTTCAGATTAATGCTTTCAAAACCATTGAAGACATTGGCGTTGCTCAGGATGTAGTTGGTATCAATAACGTTAAGCGTGTCTGTGCCGGCCCCCGCTGTAAGAGTATCGAACACTCCTGCTACAGCAGATTTAAGGTGGTTCAGGTTAAAGACATCATCACCTTCATCAGTGGTGAAATCGTTACCTTTACTACCCGCTTCCAGATTGACGGTGTTGGCACCTGACATCAGGTTTACGTGGCCCGCAATCACAGCATCGGTCTTATTGGTAAAGTTCACGCCTGTGCCCGTCAGGGTTTCGACTGCTTTCTGATCTTTGCTTGCCGCCTGAATAGTACCGCTGTTAGTAAAGTTGGTGACTTTACCATTATCAATATCCACCACGCTGCTGGTCGTAGAAGTGGAGGTCAGGATACCCGATTGATCAACAGCCGCTGTGGTGCCTTTAACGATCAACGCAGAACCTCCTGCCGCGTTCTTGACGTTAACACTCACGCCTGTTTTCAGATCTTTTGAAGTATCGGTAACAAGGCCCTTACCATTCGCTGAAGTGACATTGATAACCAGCCCCTGGGATTGCGACATATCCAGTGCCTGATCGGTAGTACCGCCACCTATTTTTTCAAACTGAATGCCCGTGCCACCACCGTTAACCGCAATAGTGCCGCTGTTTTTGGCGGCCATCGAGACCGCTGTATGGACACCAATACCTTGATCAACCGAGATGGTGGTATTTGTCAGGGCGATATCTTTAACACCCGCTTTGTTTTCAATGGCGCTTCCGGTGCCAGTTGCAGACATATTAATGGTGGCATCGGCCACCGTCAGGCCAACAGCACCATCATCCAGCAAAATCCCATGAGCCGTGCCTGAAGCCGTCG
Organism: Buttiauxella izardii; assembly: GCF_003601925.1. Classification (GTDB taxonomy): domain Bacteria; phylum Pseudomonadota; class Gammaproteobacteria; order Enterobacterales; family Enterobacteriaceae; genus Buttiauxella; species Buttiauxella izardii. The sequence continues at coordinate 163,162 of NZ_QZWH01000027.1, read as the reverse complement.
TAGTACCAGCGCCAGTCAGCGCCAGAGATGCACCACCATCGACCACATAAGCCGCTTTACCATTGGTCGCATTGACTGTCGCGGTCGCGGTATTTGTTACCGTCGATGCGGCCCCAGTTACGTGAACACCAGTACCGTTTACAGTGATATTACGACGGTTTTCCAGCGTGCCTCCGCTGACAAACACACCGGTACTTTCATCAGATTTAAACTCTAAGTCACCTTCATGAATCAGCTTGCCTCCATTCAGAACTTTGTAACCATAAGCCCCTTTGGCGACGTTCCCGGTGTCACTTTTCAGTTCAGCAAAACTGGTCAGTACAGAGTCACCTTTTTTATTGTCGATCTGAACACCCGTCAGATCGTAATAGCGACCATCTACAACACCTGCCGTTGCGCCTTCGTTATCGAGCTTTATTTTGACGTCTGCTTCGAGCGTGCCTTCTGCGCCGCCTTCGACTTTGATCCCGGTGGCATTTTTACCCGAAATAGTGACATCCACGCCTGTGGCGTGGACATCACTGCCCTTGCCGGTGACCTGCATAATTGAACTATTTTCACCTGAAGCAATGGCTTTGGCGCGATCTGAGGTAACTCGTGTAAATGTGGCACCATCTTCAACACGGAACAGTGTTGAGCCTTTCGTTGCCACATCCGTTTCACCCTTCGCCGAACCCGCAATCGTTGTCCCTTTACCTGTTACAAAGTAACCGATTTGATTATTACCCCCGGCAAAAGTCAGAGATGCGTTATCCGCAATATCTATTGCACCCGTGTTACGAGCATGGACACCGATTGTACCTTGCCCCACGAGGTTGACAGTTCCTGACTGCTTACCTTTTGCACCTGTTCCATCCACATACATGCCGTAGTTAGCTTCTTTTGTGTTGGTATCCAGGCCGCCGTTGATATTAATGGTACCGGTGTTTTCAGCGGTACTTGCGGCAAGAACTTTTATACCGTAAGCATTAACGCCATTCAGATTAATTGAGCCGGAGTTCTTGACATCAATCGCACCCGACTGAGACAAAATACCGATATTGACCGGAGAGCTAGAAGTCAAACCCAGGATATTGATTGAGCCGCCGTTATTAACATGTGCCGCGGCAGTAGATGCCAGGATACCTGTCGAGTTTCTGGTCAATGTACCCTGTGTTAATTTTGAACCAGCCAGACTGTTATAACTACCACTTGAAATACTCACACCCACTGAAGGCTGAGTACTGGAAATATCCGAGCCTGCTCGGCTGCGCCCAATATAGATTTCACCGCTATTGGTGGCAGTTGAGCTGTTGGCTATGGTGATACCGAAATCAGTGACACCAGGCTGGCTTCCGGTTACATCAGGAGTTGATGCAATATTGATTGCGCCAGTGTTGGAGAACGACGCATTATTGCTTAAAAAGACCGCAGTATTCGACTTATTAACTGCATGTGAAGCAACGTTAATCACACCGTTATTGATAGCTGATGCACCGTTAAGAATGCGCATTGCCTGCAAGTATTCGCCACCCATGTTTGCAACTGTATATTTGTCGCCTTCAGGGTTCTTGTAGTCCAGCATATCGGGGTTAGTACCAGCATCCAGCACACCGTTATTGATTACAGTTGTACCGCTATCGCTGGCTTTTACCAGAATAGAACCCATGATCTTACTACCAACACTGCCGAGAACGCCTTCGTTAACCAATGACGCGCCATTTTCTAAACGTACCAGACTGATGTCCGAAGCAACCATTTCAATATTAGAATTTTTGCTAATATTGATCGCAGCCTGAGATCCATTGCCATGGATATAAGCAACACGATCGCTATCGATGATCGCTCTAACGGCGTCATCTGCAGAAATTCCGCTATTCAGATAGATAGCGTGGATACTATTATCCCAGGCTTTCGTCAATTCCGCAGCATACTGTGCATCATTTAATTTCAGAGCGCCCGTTGTAATACCCAGGATAAGATCAGAGTTATATTGTTTAAACTCATCCAGCGTATTGACGGTACGCTCACCCAAAACGCTGTTAAATTTGCCGACGAAAGTCAAGGACGTAAAAGCAGCAGCATATTGAGATTCATCTTTGATATTACTGCGGCTATCACCGGCGCGTACGACCGTTTTGGTATCGTAATTCAGAGTAGAGCCTGCATTGACCAGGAATGCAGACGAGGTCGTCACACCTTTCTGTGTGCCTTTCATATAGGCACTGAACTGATTAGCTGAATCATTAGTCCAGTCGGCAACAGATTGCCCTGCTTGCACGGTTAATTCGCCGCCATCTTTTACCTGGAAGAAACGCTTATCGATATATTGCCCATTCGCGCCTACCGCAACACTTGGCGTGATTTTAAAATCTTTAGCCGCATAATCAAGCATCTTTTCATTGGCGAAAGTGTTAAGTGTCACAGTGTTTTGCGTAGTCAAATCGGTATACGAAATCGCATTGGTTTGGTCACCAATTTTGAAGATGTTTAAATCAACATAACTTTCCTGCTCAGGCGTCAGGATGATCCCACGATCACGAGCTTGCCCTAAAGTTATGGTTTCAAAACCAGGCTTCCCAGGCTTAATGGCATTGAAGGAGCCCACCAGATTCGAGATATCAGTGACGATGGTACCGATATTGGTATCTTCTGGATTGGTTGTGTTAACGGTAATTTCAATCGCATTCGCCGCTGTAGCATGCATTCCCAGCACCGAGGAAATTAACAGCGCTAATAGTGAGCGTGAAAGGCCAGCTGACTTATTCATATCAGCTTCAGAAATCTCGGGGTTTATTGCCGCACTTTTAACTTTACCTAAGTTACGGGCAAGTTCAGATGTCACAACAAAACACTGTAAACTGTGATTCCAGATAACTTTGAAAACTTTATTCATTTCAATTCTCTCAAAAATTTCTTTGTGATCTTCACAAATAGCAAAAAGCCAGCGTCAACTGTGTATTAACAGCACGCATCGTATAGTGACTAAGATTTACGGGCGTTGGCATTATGAAATTTGAATAAAATTAACAAACTCATCTTGAACATTTCACTGTGATAGTGATCTATCCAAAAACAACCACCACGTCCCTTGATTACATCTTTAAATTAAGTGAACGCTATCCAGGCACTTATTCTCCATTGGTAAGAGATGAAAAAATGCCTCCAATAGAAAAAATAAATCCAGAGGCATCATTGCTGGCTGAATACTAATCACCTGGTAACAGCATGGCAATCGAAATGGATATTCTACTTTTTAAAACCATCTGGAGCCTTGGCCCTAAAAAAACACAACAGACTGAACTGAAACAAAAAATAGCAAATAAAGGATTCAAACCATAATACCAGCTAACAATAACAGGCCCCGCACCTATATTTACCACTTCAGCCATGAAGATTCTAAAAATTAGAATTTTGTATTTCATTGTAATTTTGACGTTTTGAAACTAGATTGCGATTTCTGACAATAGCCGAAGGAAAATCGCTTTTCCTCATCAGATTTGTCAGTTTTTTAAAAACCGGCATAAAACTGCTCCACTTCTCTGGATGATATTTTTATCATTCACAGTAACTGCTGAGCATAAATGTCGTTTTTAAAAAATAAAATACCTGAACCAGAATTATGCAGCATTGCCTCTGACAGGTTGATTTTTATTTTCTTTGAAAGAGCGTGTCGAGTCGTTAATGCACCTGTGCTGTAACGCCATTCAAAAACATTAAGCTACAGTGGGTTAGTTATGAAAATAGACTTTAATTCTTTGGTTATCCTCAATGCGGTTGTCGAAAGTGGTAGTGTTTCTATCGCTGCACAGAGACTCTCTATTTCTCCTTCGTCTGTGACCTATGCCATTAATAAACTGAGACGTTTAACAGACAACCCTATCTTCACGCGCTCAAAAACGGGTGTGAAGCCAACCACTCTCGCGCATGAACTTAACACGCGTTATAAAAAAACGGTTCTGATGATCAATGAAGGTCTTGGAATTGAAGGCGAAAACCATGAGTCTGACGTGTCGAAAACCATCACGATCAGCACTTACACCTATATCGAATTGTGGATTTCATTAATGACACTGAAAAAAGAAAGCGTCATTAACAACGGGATCCTGAATTTTATTACCCATCCAGGCACCAACGATGAACGGCTGATGAAGTTGCGTAACCGTGAAGTGGATATCGATATCGGCGCGCAGCTGCCGAACGATCCATCGATTGTGTCTTATCGTTTGTTTAGTTCGCCATTCAAAGTGATGGTGAGCAAGGCGCACTCGTCGATTAAAGACACGTTGAGCGTGGATGAATGGTCAAAAAATCAGCACATTGAATGGAACAGAATTAACAGCGAGACCTCTTCGATGATGGGCGACGCGCAGATCATTGAAGAAATGATGGTGCGTAAAACACATATCACCTCGGACTCATCGCTCAATATGATGATGATGTGTGCTAACAGCGACTCACTGATGCTGATCCCAGAGTATTTTTGTTGCTGTATTGATGAGTTATTGCCGGTTAAGTTTTTTGATATTCCGTTTGTTAATAGTATGGAAGCTTCACTTTATGTCCATGCGCATACCACATCACTTAAAGACGCCTCGGTAGGTGGATTCCTGAATGTGATCAGAAACTACAACTGCTAAGGGAAATATATTCAGGCTCTGGTACTGAGTGAACATGGAGAATTTCGGCATACTGTTTATAGTCAATAGAGACAAATTGACTTAATTGAAGACATGGAAAGAAATCAATGAAACATGAAAAAATTGAGCTGAAATCCCTAAAAATCCTCAATGCAGTATTAGAAACTAAAAGTGTGACGGCAGCGGCAGAAATGTTAACTATGTCACCCTCCTCGATAACCTATGCCATCAATAAACTCCGTGATATCACCACTAACCCGATTTTCACTCGTTCAAAAGGCGGCGTAGTTCCAACTACGCTGGCGCTTGACCTTAATTCTCGTTATGTCAAAGCTATGTCGCTTATCAACGAAGGTCTGGATATCGGTTCGACAAATACCGTCAGCGGTTTTAACAAAGAGATCATTATCAGCACCTATACCTTCATGGAATTCTGGTTGTCGATGTCACTGCTTGGAAACGGCACGCTCAAAGAAGAAGGTATTTCGCTAAAATTTGCCCCTCATCCACTTACTGATATTGAGCGAATCAACAAGTTACGCAACCGTGAAGTGGACATTGATATCGGCACCGAACTCCCTCGAGACAGTGCCATCACGGTCTACAAACTTTTCGGTAGCAATAGTCAGGCGATGGTCAGTAAAAATCACCCAAAGATTAAAACCCATATGACTCAAGAAGACTGGCATACCTTCGAGCATATTCGCTGGACGCGTGAAGATTACGGTATGACGTCAATGTTAGGTGATGCCGTCACCTTAAATAAGGTACGTAACTTCCGTAATGTACTGGTCAGTTCCGCCTCCTCACTTAATATCATTATGCTCTGCGCGTATAGCGACAACATCATGATGATCCCCCGCGTGTTCTCTGAATTTTTAAAAAGCATACTGCCGGTCAACATTGTCGACATCCCCTTTGACGCCGATATCTATTCCGAGTACTACCTGCACTTCCATAACCAGTCGCTTAATGACACCCACGTCAATCGGGTGTTTGGTGAAATTAATAAACTGGTAGGAAAATAAATATTTACATCCTGATTTAATACCTGGCCGCCGTCACTGGAGGCCTTTTAACTTACTGATTACTAATACAAAAATACCACTTCACATGAATTCTAATAATCAGAATATGCATTTCAGTTCACAGGCATAGTGATTCCATCTCCCCGTGTTACTATTTGTTCGTCGACACAGGCTGTCGAACAACAAATTAAGACACCCCTTCAAAATCTTAATTGAAAGGTAGAATTAAAATAAGCTTAAATATTTTAATTCTCGTTTTTATTCACTCGTTATTTAAATCAGAGACTTTTATGAATCATTATATCACTGCACTTTCTCTTTCTACTCTGCTGGCTGTTGGCGCAATGGGCACCGCATCTGCAAACACCGGTATTATTAAATTCTCCGGCGCTATTTCTTCTTCTACTTGTAATATGAACGTGGTCGTTAATGGCGTAACTTCCCCAACGGGTGTGGTTGACTTAGGTGTTTATAAGGTCAGCGATGCAACGGCTGTGGGTGAATTTGGTACGGCAACCAACCTGTCACTGACTCCAGACCTGGCAAGCTGCGACATCTCTCCTGCCGGTGCTGACGCGATGCTGAAAATTGATGCTTCGCAGTCTGACGCGACAAATACCAGCGTTGTCACCAACCTGGACAGCGCAACCACTAACGTTGGCGTGTTGTTTGAACTGGCAAGCGGCACCGCCGTTGTGAACAAAGGCAGCGTGAATCTGGCTTCCGGTAGTGCAGATCTTGATGCTGACGGTGGTATTCACTTCACTGCACAGCCATATGCTCTGAGCGCAACAATTGCCCCGGGCACCATCGGGGGTTCAGTCGCTTATACCGTGGCTTATTTGTAATACGGTAAATAAGTAAATATCTCACCCAATTAATTCAGAAAGAATTTATTCGCTGGCCAAGGGATGGGCCGGGCTTTCTGTTGCCGTTAATTGGGTCATTTCACTTATTATTCGGGTACTTTGTCATGCGTTTTCATCCTGTAAATACTGTTGGATTATCGCTGATTGTCTGCTGTGCTCCGGCATTTGCGGGTGAAGAAGACGCATTTAATACCGATTTTATTAAAGGTCATTACGATCAAAATGCCGTGTCTGAAGCGCTGGATAAAGGATTAAACCAAAGTGCAATTTATGCGGTACAAATTAACGGTCAGTCCGTCGGTAGTTTTTATTTCAGCCGCCAGGATCACCATCTGATCTTTACCAATGAGTTTTTGCAAGTAATGACTCCATTGTTAAAGAAAGATCTGCTCGCAAAATTACAACAGGACATGTTTTTAGATAGCGAATCCGAACGCTATAACCTCACCGAAGATACGGCGCAATCTTCTTTATCTGTCTGGTTTAATGACAGCGAAGTGCAGCGTGATGCCAATGACGATATGCCGCTGGCACAGTCTATTAATGCCCTGCTGATGAATTACAACATGAGCAGCAGCTATTACCGCAATCGCCAGACAGGGGAATCGCAAACCACCCTGCCGTTTAACAGCCACGTGCAGCTAGGTATGTATGACTTCCCAATCGATCTCGATCTGTCCAGCCCGGATGTGCTCAAGGAAGGCGTAAACGTTGATAACCTCAGCGTTTCGCACCTGTTGCCGTCGATCAAAAGTGAAGTGTCCGCTGGGCAAACCTACTCCACCAGCCGCTACGGAGAAGGCTTTAGCTTCCTGGGCGCGCAGTTGAACTATGTGGACGAACTGCTGAGCCGCCGCGAACGGCTGTATACGCCGAGCATCACTGGTTTTGCGAACAGCAACGCCACGGTCGAGGTTTACCAGGACAGCCGCTTGCTCTATACCAAGACGGTCGCCGCCGGGAAGTTTGTGATTGATGAAGTTCAGGGTTTGTCGAACCAAACGTTGCGCGTGGTAGTTAAAGAAGCCAACGGTAGCGAACATACCTTCTACTACGAAAACACCGTGGTTCCGGGCTTATTAACGCCGGGCACCCACAGCTACCAGGCGAACGCCGGACGCTACCGTTTTGGTAATAATGAGCTGGGCGATGCTTTTGCTTCCGGTGAATATTCATATGGCTTTACGCACTGGACGCCTACGCTAAGCACCATTGTTTCCGGCGATTATAAAAACCTGACGCTGGGTGCCGCTTTGCCATTGCAGAAATTGGGTGCCGTTGGCCTTGCAGTCTCTAATTCCAGTTTTAAGCATAACGATAAGCAGGATAACGGCCAGAGTTACAGCATTAGCTATGCGAAATATATGACCAACGGCATCAATATTCAGCTTGCGGGTTACCGCTATTCCACACGCGATTACTACACTTTCAGTGAAGCGATGGAAGCCAAGCGCCACAACGATCAGGAACATGATTCAGTGCGTAACCGCTTTACCGCAACGGTAATGGCACAGGAGCCGATTTTTGATAATCAGATTTCACTCAACTTTTTGCGCGATCAGTATTGGGTCAACCAGTCAGCGCGAAACACTTATTCGGTGAACTACGGCGGGTACGCCCGTGGCGTGAGCTATAACGTCTCGCTGTCAAAGTCATACACCGATGACCGTAAACCTGATACCAGCCTCGCCCTGTCGATTGATATTCCCTTCGGCAGCAGTGGGAAAAGTGCCTACACTCGTTACAACCAGGATAGCAGCGGTAATAGCACCGAGGTGGGTTTAAACAGCTATGACGTTAATTCCAGTTATAACGTTGCGGCGTCCCATGACTCGTATTCTCATGAAAACACGGTGTCCGGCAGCTACAGCCGCTACAACGATCGTTATAACTCGCAGGTGAGTTCAAGTATTGGTACCAGCTCGGTTTACGTGTCGGGTTCATTGAGCGGCAGCGTAGCCGTTGCCGATGGGCATTTCATGACCAGCAGCAGCCAGTCAGCCACCATGGCATTGGTAAAAATGGAAGGGGCTGAAGGGGCAATGGTTAACGGGATTCACACTCAGGATAACGGTTATGCGCTGGTTCCTTTGAACGATAGTTATGAGGGTCAGGACGTTTCAGTCGATACCTCATCGTTACAAAACAATATGATGCTCGATCGCTCACTGATCAAAGTGCGCCCTAAACGCGGCAGCGTAGTGAAAATGGATTTTGCCACCAAAAAAGTGAAATACGTTCGCGTGGTTTTACTTGATGCAATGAAAACACCATTGGGATTTGGTTCGTTGATTAAATCTGATGATGGTCAGGAATACTATTTGGGTAATGGCGGCAGTCTGCTTTTACAGATAGCGGTTAACTCAAAAAACGATATCAAGCCCGTGGTACTAAACAATGTTGCTACAGGCTGCAACTATACTATTTCTGCAGGTGTGCTGAAAAAACAGTTTGCGGAAGACTTTATTAACGCCGGAGAACTGACATGCGTAAACAAATAACATCCCTGAGCTTAGCTATTGGGCTTCTGGTGGGAATGACACAGGCTCAGGCCGCGTTATCACTGGGCAATACTCGCGTGATTATTGACGGTCAGTCCTCCAATTCTATTGAAGTCATTAACAGCTCTACCAGCCGTTACGGCGTGCAATCCTGGGTGGAAGACAGCGCGGGTAAAGATCCCGGCAAGGCTTTGGTCGTTACCCCGAGTTTCCAGGCAATCGAAGGTAAGCAGAAAGCCGTGCTGCGCCTTCTGTCGTTTGCTCCACTACAGAATAAAGAACTGCTTTATTATCTTAACGTTCAGGAAATCCCACCCAAAGTGGCGGATACCGGGCGCAGCCAGCTTTCTATGGCGGTAAGAACAAAAATTAAAGTTCTGATTCGTCCAACAGCCCTGAAAGAAAATCGTAAGCAAGCGGAAGAGAAAATCACCATTGCCAAAACGGCCAATGGCCTGCGTTTCGCCAACCCAACGCCTTACTATTTTGCCGTGACCACCGTCGCCGTGGGCGGTAAAAATTATACCAAAACGGCTGTTGGGACTTTTGCGCCAATGAGCAACGTGGAATTAAAAATCCCAGCGGGCGGAGCATCATCTGCAACGTTAAGCTATCTCGATGACTTCGGTGCAACGCGGACGGCAAATATCGCGATTCAATAATTCAGGCCCGGCTCCATGATCAAGAGAATGAGAATGAAAAAGCTATTCCTGTTATCCGCAACGCTATTTTGTTACTCAACGGCAAGTTATGCCGTTGATGACAAGGTTTGCTATCCCACTTCTGGGACACCGACACAACAAAGTTTTCAAATTACCAAGACGTTATCGAAGGAAGAAAACGTTGCTAATGCGACGATTGTTCCGCGCACAGCCACAACCAGTTCAGGAAGCACAAACTTTACCTGCTATTGCGCGTCACCCAGTACTTCCGTAGCCCATTACTGGTCTTCAATGGCGATGTTTCCTTACACCACTATCAGCGGGCAAAACTGGCAGCAATTGACACCAAACCTGGCTGCCAGCGTCGAGCTTTATATCTATAACTCGACGGGCGGCCCGGTCAATAACGATCAGCATCCGGTTCCTTTTACAGGGGTAACAAACCGTACTTCTGAAAAGTGTGGGATGACAGGTACTGCCGCATCGGGGAGTAAGGGTTATGTCTCGGTAAAAGTCACCAAACCTTCCGTGGGGAATATTACTTTTAATGGCCCTGTCGCTAAAATGTGGCATTACCGGAAAGCAGGCTACATCAACCCGTCAGACCCGGTTGAGGTGGTGGTTAACCTGAACCTGAATATCACCATTCCCGGCGGCTGTACTTTGCTGCAGGGTAGCGTATTGAATATTGATTTGGGTGGGCAAACAAGACAGACACAGTTTGTTGACCGTCCTTACCCGCAGTCGCCTTCGTCCTATTCACCACGTGCTGTTGATCTAAGATTTGACTGTGACTTTACCAATGCGGCAATGGATGTCGTTTTGACGGGTGATACTGACGATCAGGGCAAAGGCTTTGCCACTTCCAGCCCGGATGTTTCGGTGATCGTGACTGATGCCAGCGGCACTATTATTCCCCCGAACACCACGGCTGGGAATGTTGCAGTTGACGCGACCTCGATAAGCTCCACATTGAAACTGAAAGCCTATCCGACAAACTCGGGTTCCCAGGCCGCACCAGATGCTGCGCCTTATAATGCCACCGCGACCATTTTACTTTCCTACGAGTGAAAAGAAGCCGGCTGAATTAAGCCGGCTTCTTTTAGAACGCTCCCAACAAATCTTATGCTTCTTTCGGTGACAGCAGCATTTTATAGATTGCACCACCCAGGATGCCACCCACAATCGGTGCCACCCAGAACAGCCAAAGCTGATGTAACGCCCAGCTACCCTGGAAAATTGCCACAGCAGTACTACGTGCCGGGTTCACAGAAGTATTGGTTACTGGAATGCTGATCAGGTGAATAAGCGTTAAGCCCAGACCGATAGCAATTGGCGCAAAGCCTGCTGGCGCGCGGCCATCGGTTGAACCCATGATGATGATCAGGAAGAATGCGGTCAGAACCACTTCTGCAATTAAAGCAGCCATCATCGAATAGCCTGCTGGTGAGTGTTCACTAAAGCCGTTGGAAGCAAAACCTGCTGCTGCGCTGAAATCTGCTTTACCGCTGGCAATCAGATACAGGACTGCTGCGCCGAATACACCACCGACAACCTGAGCGAGAATATAAGGCACTACATTTTGAATGCCAAAACGCCCACCCGCCCAAAGGCCAAAGGTAACTGCTGGGTTAAAATGACCGCCAGAGATATGACCTACCGCGTAAGCCATCGTCAATACAGTCAAACCAAACGCCAGCGAAACGCCCACAAAGCCAATACCTAATTCAGGATAGGCTGCGGCTAAAACGGCGCTGCCACAACCGCCAAACACCAACCAAAAAGTACCAAACATTTCTGCCATTAATTTTTTAAACATGATTGCGTCCATTAGATTTTAAATTTTAAAAACGATAATTTCGAAAAATAAAAATTAGCTTGCACCGCATTAATTTCAATACGGCACTTAATTCGCCGAGAGAATATTAGTCAACTAAAGCAATAGCAAGACGCTTGATTCACTTTAAGAAGTATCGTGGAAAAGACGTCAATTACGAATTCCTATTTTTATTATTTAGAATAAGAGAATCACTTTGGCGGGTAAAAATAAACACAAAAAATTATTTTTTATGAAAAGCCATTAAATTCAATTGAATACATATTAATCTAAATAATAGAAATAGCTTTTTAGATGACTAAGTTTATTCTCAACAATAGAATTAAAATTCAATGTCGAGAGTCATATCGACACTCTTAATATTTTTTGGACAAAGGCATTTCCAGGAAGAAAAATGAACAATGTGATTGTTTATAGCAAAAATCATTATATGAATATAGGCTTGGATTTTTTGGTCTCGCGTCACATCCAGCTGAATGGAATGACGGTAAAACAGTGTCAATCTTACCTGACGGCGCTACGACTCGCAAAAAAATCCAGATTTATTTTTTTTGATGAGAGTGACGGAGCCAGTCAGGCAAAAAGGCAAGTGTATCTGATAAAAAAAATCAATCCTGAAATTAAAGTATTCTCATTAGCCACCGGGAAAGAATATAGCTTTGAGAGTTTAGGCAAAGGGTACATACATAAGAGGAGTCAATTCAAATACAGCCCGCTACCTAACATCATAAATACAATTCAGAATATTAAATACTCCACACCTGCTGCAGATAGAAGTATTGATTATTCAGATAAAACCCAATTTGACGGAAATATTTTACCACGATTAACCGAGCGTGAGTCACTAATACTTAACCTTATTCTCAAAGGAAAATGCAACGCAAGAATAGCCCATCTTCTCGACATTGCGCCGAAAACAACAAGCAGCCATCGCAGAAGTCTGTTCCGAAAAATGAATGTTCGCTCTATCGCTGAACTTGTCGACTACATGCATTGATCAGAACCCGCGGGTTTCACTGTAAACAACGGTCATGCAACACAGTCCCTTACTCAATCTCTTGAGTGGAAAACAGGAATCAAGATCATGGCAGTTAAAATTCGAGAATGCAGGCAAGATAATTGCGCTTTAGCGCAGGAATATGCTCACATTATCAAATGTATGCATACAAAAGGTAAATCGAACCGCATCGAATCTGCATCTCATTGCGATGTAGGCTATGATTTTTCCTCTGAGACTCAAGAGCATATTGCTAAAGCCATGTACAACCGGGCCATCAAGCTTTCTCTGGATGGCTATGCAAGCGACGCCCTGTCCTGTTACCACGCGTTAATTGAAAGTTTTGACGATATCGACCAGACGGTGACCAAAGAATTCATTGCGGGGGCAAAGCACAACCAGATCATGCTCGCAAAACTTATCTTCATGACCTCATGAGCCAATAATTTTTTGAAAAAATGACGGCTCAGAAACGAAAAGCCCCAGCTTATTTCTAAGCTGGGGCTTGAATGTTGGTGGAAGCGTAGAGATTCGAACTCTAGAACCCTTTCGGATCGCCGGTTTTCAAGACCGGTGCCTTCAACCACTCGGCCACGCTTCCAACGAGGCGAACTATAAACATCTCCGAACTTCCTGTAAAGCCTGTGTTTGTTCGTTCGCTTTAAAAATAACCAAAATCGTTTTGTTTGGTTGAAACATCAACAAGTTGAAAACAAAAACGAAAAAGCCCCAGCTTATTTCTAAGCTGGGGCTTGAATGTTGGTGGAAGCGTAGAGATTCGAACTCTAGAACCCTTTCGGATCGCCGGTTTTCAAGACCGGTGCCTTCAACCACTCGGCCACGCTTCCAACGAGGCGAACTATAAACATCCCCATACTTCCTGTAAAGCACGATTTTGTTCGTTCGCCTGATAAATCACCAAACTTGTGTTGTTTGAGTGAAACACCAACAACTTGAGTAATTTAACAACAGCTTGCAACGTCCAGCCATCAGTGTTTTTTGATGTACATATCTTTGGTGTAGTAGAAACCCAGATTGTTTGGCGCATATCCGCCGACGTAAGGCTTCACTAACTGGGCTAAAACATAGTGATAAACCGGAATGGCTGGCACATCTTCGGCCAGTTTATCCTCGGCTTGTTGGTAGAACTTACCGCGCTGTTCAACATTGTCTGCTTTGGCTGCGTTTTTTAGTGCGTCGTCAAAAGCGGTATTGCTGTACTTCGAGGTATTTTCACTATCACCCGTGCGGAAGTTATTCAGGAAAGTCGCTGCATCGTCGTAATCAGCAATCCACGCATAGCGCACTAAGTCATAAGTCCCGCTGTGCATGGTATCGAGCATGGTTTTCCACTCCTGGTTTTGCAGCTTCGCTTCGACCCCGAGATTTTTGCTCCACATCGAGCTGGCGGCAATGGCGATACGTTGATGCGATTCAGAGGTGTTGTACAAAAGATTGAATTTCAACGGATGGGTGGCATTAAAACCCGCCTCTTCCAGAAGTTTTTTCGCTTCTGCTACCCGCTTCTGATGGCTCCAGCTGGCGTATTCAGGAGATTTGAGTTCAACACCACCAATATTTTTTTGACTGATGACCCAGGCCGGGATTTGCCCCTGCCCCAGCACTTTATCCGCGATAATGTCTTTATCCAGTGCCATGTTAAGCGCACGTCGCACACGCGGGTCGTTAAATGGCGGCTTGGTCGTATTAAACTGGTAATAGTAAGTGGCAAGTTTAGGCGTCACATGAACCTGATCGGGGATGGATTTTTTCAGTGACGCGTAGAGTGTTTGCGGGACAGTCAAAACAATATCAATCTCACCCGCTTTGTATCGGTTGATATCGGCAGTTTCGGAAGCAATGGGTAAGTAAGTCACTTTGTTAATAACGGTGTGGCTGTCGTACCAATAGTTTTTATTACGCACCCCGATAACTTTTTCGTTCACCACCCAATCAGAAAGTGTGTATGGCCCACTACTGACAAAATTCGCAGGCTGGGTCCATTTGTCGCCGAACTTCTCAACGGCGGCTTTATCAACAACCACCAGCGAGGTGTGTGCGAGCATTGCGAGGAATGCGGCGGTAGGTTGCGTCAGCGTAACCTGGAGCGTCGCATCATCTAATGCCTTAACACCTAACGTATCAGGGGATTTTTTACCCTGCGCAATATCTGCTGCATTTTCCACATGCATATTGCCGAGATAGCTCGCATAAGGTGATCCTATTTTTGGATTAACCAGGCGCTGCCAACTCCAGACCACATCTTCAGCAGTGATCGGCTCACCATTGGACCATTTAATGCCTGGGCGAAGATGGAAAACCCATTCCGTGCTGCTTTTTTGTTCCCATTTTTCAGCCAGTCTTGGCTCAATGGAACCATCGTTGCGTACCTCTACCAGCCCTTCAAAAAAGTCACTGATAATCGCCGACTCAACACTGCTCTCAACTTTATGAGGATCGAGTGAAGCCGGTTCGCTGCCATTGTTGCGCACAAGTTCTTGTTTCGCAGCCAGTTCGGTACCCGCTGGGACGTTAGCCGCCCAGGCACCGGAAATAGCACTAGCCAATCCAATTGCGATAAACGATTTAATAAATGTGATGTGGTTGTTTGTTTTCATTACACACGCCTTATTTGAGTTATTAACGACGGTACGGTTAACACTCTTAGCAGCCGTAATAGATAAAGCAATAATTTTCAGCCACATATAAGTGATTTTTATGACGAATGTCTGGTCTGCAAAATAAAGGCTTGCAAGGTAAAGATGGGTAAAAGGACTTTATTGCAATAAAGGAGGCTATTACTCTCAGTCACTATAACCACCTGCTATAAGAGAGAGTTTCTGAATGGATCGCATAATTACTTCCTCGCGTGACCGTTCGTCACTGCTGAGTACCCACAAGGTACTGCGTAATACTTATTTCCTGCTCAGCCTGACGCTGGCGTTTTCTGCAATTACTGCAACCGCCAGCACCGTGCTGATGCTGCCTTCACCGGGGTTGATTCTGACGCTGGTCGGCATGTATGGCCTGATGTTCCTGACCTACCGCCTGGCAGATAAACCAACCGGTATTCTGGCGGCGTTCGCCTTTACTGGCTTCCTGGGATACATCCTTGGGCCGATGCTGAATTCTTATATTTCGGCGGGTATGGGCGATGTGATTGGCATGGCGCTGGGCGGCACCGCACTGGTGTTCTTTAGCTGCTCCGCTTATGTGCTGACCACTAAAAAAGACATGTCCTTCCTCGGCGGTATGCTGATGGCGGGCGTGGTTGTTGTGCTTATCGGTATGGTGGCTAACATCTTCCTACAATTGCCTGCTCTGCATCTGGCAATCAGCGCGGTGTTTATCCTGATTTCATCCGGCGCGATTTTGTTTGAAACCAGCAATATCATCCGTGGTGG
The DNA here is from genome assembly GCF_003601925.1 of Buttiauxella izardii. Classification (GTDB taxonomy): domain Bacteria; phylum Pseudomonadota; class Gammaproteobacteria; order Enterobacterales; family Enterobacteriaceae; genus Buttiauxella; species Buttiauxella izardii. Next base: position 147,245 of record NZ_QZWH01000027.1, on the reverse strand, counting down.
CGAAACCAACTATATTCGCGCAACGGTGAGTTTGTATGTTTCTCTGTACAACATCTTTATCAGCCTGTTGAGCATTCTGGGCTTCGCAAGCCGCGATTAATCGCAAAGCGCACTCCACACCAAAGCCTCGCATCTGCGGGGCTTTGTTTTTTTCTGGCTCAGCAAAATTTGCTACACTGCGCCCAGTTTGTCTGGAGCAAAGAATAATGATGTTGATGTTTGAAGGTCGTGAGATAGAAACCGATGCCGATGGTTATCTCAAAAATAGTCAGGAGTGGAGCGAACCGCTTGCCGAAGCTATTGCCGCAAAAGAAGGCATTACGCTTGCCGTAGAGCACTGGGAAGTGGTGAGATTCGTGCGCGAGTTTTACCTGGAGTTTAATACTTCCCCGGCCATTCGCATGCTGGTAAAAGCCATGGCAAACAAATTCGGAGAAGAGAAAGGCAATAGCCGCTATCTGTACCGATTGTTTCCAAAAGGGCCGGCTAAGCAGGCAACAAAAATTGCTGGCCTGCCAAAACCGGTGAAATGTATTTAGTAGCGAATACTAAAGTCTTTCCATTGGCGGTCGGGTTGGTGAGGTTCGGTCAGCACTTTATCAACCCTGGCACTGCGTGGCCCTCCAGCTTTTAGCCACGCAACAAGTTTCTCAACTTGTTCAGCTTCACCGCAGGCCAATACCTCAACGCTACCGTCATCCATATTGCGGGCATAACCGGTTAAACCGAGTTTTAACCCCTCGCGCTGGGTGCTGTAACGAAAACCGACTCCCTGAACCAGGCCGTGGACCCAGGCAAGTGTACATACTGTGGCCATAACTTCCTCCGTTTCGGGTTCTTGCGTTGCATTTAGCCGGTGTAAGCCGGAAAATGACGCCCAATTATTAGCAAGAAAGCATAGCAAATTATGAGTGTACGTTTAGTGTTAACCAAAGGGCGCGAAAAATCGTTATTGCGCCGTCATCCGTGGGTGTTTTCTGGTGCCGTAGCACGCATGGAAGGCAAAGCCAATCCTGGTGAAACGATTGATGTCGTCGATAGCCAGGGCAAATGGTTGGCCCGTGCAGCTTATTCCCCGTCGTCGCAAATTCGTGCGCGCGTCTGGACATTCGATGCCAACGAAAGCATCGATATCGAATTTTTCACCCGTCGTTTAAAGCAGGCACAAGTCTGGCGCGAATGGCTAGCGGCGCGTGATGGCCTGGACAGTTATCGCCTGATTGCCGGTGAATCCGATGGCCTGCCAGGTGTGACGATTGATCGTTTCGGTAATTTTTTAGTGCTGCAATTACTTTCAGCAGGCGCTGAATACCAACGTCCGGCGCTGGTTGCGGCCTTACAAAGCTTTTACCCGGAATGCGCTATTTACGACCGTTCTGACGTCGCGGTGCGCAAGAAAGAAGGCATGGAACTCACACAAGGCCCCGTCAGCGGCGAATTGCCACCAGATCTGCTGCCAATTGAAGAGCACGGCATGAAATTGCTGGTCGACATTAAAGGCGGCCACAAAACCGGTTATTACCTCGACCAGCGCGACAGCCGTTTTGCCACGCGCCAGTATGTGAAAGACAAACGTGTGTTGAACTGCTTCTCTTATACCGGTGGTTTCGCGGTTTCTGCGTTGATGGGCGGCTGTAGCAAGGTTGTCAGCGTGGATACTTCGCAAGACGCTCTGGATGTTGCGAAGCAAAACGTTGAGCTGAATAAACTCGATTTGAGCAAAGCCGAGTTCCTGCGTGATGACGTGTTTAAACTGCTGCGCAAATATCGCGACCAGGGTGAGAAATTCGACGTTATCGTGATGGACCCGCCGAAATTTGTCGAAAACAAGAGCCAATTGATGGGCGCTTGCCGCGGCTACAAAGATATCAACATGCTGGCGATTCAGCTGTTGAATCCGGGTGGCATTCTGATGACCTTCTCTTGTTCTGGACTGATGACCACAGATTTATTCCAGAAAATCATCGCTGATGCCGCCGTAGATGCCGGGCGTGATGTACAATTTATAGAGCAGTTCCGTCAGGCCGCAGATCACCCGGTGATCGCCACCTATCCGGAAGGGCTGTATTTGAAAGGGTTTGCCTGTCGCGTCATGTAACTTGAAAAATGGAATGTCGCCCGCACATTAATGGCTGGTGATGTTTCTCAGGAGGTGACTATGATTGCCAGCAAATTCGGCATTGGCCAGCAAGTTCGACACTCTTTGCTGGGTTATCTGGGAGTGGTGGTCGATATCGACCCGGAATACTCTCTGGATGAACCAGCAGAAGATGATCTGGCCGACAACGATGCCCTCCGTAGTGCCCCCTGGTATCATGTAGTGATGGAAGATGATGATGGCCAGGCGGTGCATACCTATCTTGCTGAAGCCCAGTTAAGTGGGGAGTCACAAGACGAGCATCCCGAACAACCGTCGATGGATGAATTGGCGGCTTCGATACGGCAACAGCTTCAGGCACCTCGCCTGCGTAATTAGCAAAAACCCCGCGCTGCGGGGTTTTTTATTAGTGGATTATTTAGCCAGCCCCAATCTTGGGATTTCAATCGCCGGGCATTTATCCATAACCACAGTCAGCCCCGCATCTTGCGCCAGCACTGCCGCCTGTTCATTGATCACGCCCAACTGCATCCACAACGTTTTTGCGCCAATAGCAATCGCTTCTCTCGCCACTTCCCACGCGGCTTCTGAATTACGGAACACATCGACCATGTCGACTTTCTTAGGGATCTCAGCGAGCGTGCCGTAGCCCTGTTGCCCCAAAAGTGTTTTACCCGCCACTTTCGGTGACACGGGAATCACTTCATATCCTTGATCGAGCAAATATGCCATCACGCGATAGCTTGGCCGGTCGGGCTTATCACTCGCCCCAACCAGAGCAATTGTTCGGGTGTTTTTTAGAATTGTTTCGATATCTGCCTGTTTCATTACACTCTCCGCTGGGACTCAGTAACCAAAAGTGTATGCCATCCCTTACTCACTCACCATCTTTCCCATACGGACGTAGTAGAGCAAACTCTGGAAATATGTCTATATGTTAATGAGCGGGCGATGTGAAAAATTTTGATACATTCAGCTACGGATAGTCCAATTTCCCTGAGGCAGGAGTCATTGATGAGAACCTGGTTCTTAATCGCGATAGGTTGTTTCCTTATTTTGCCGCTTGAAACGTTGGCAACGACATTGCGCTTGTCTACGGATGTAGATTTACTGGTTCTTGATGGAAAAAAAGTTTCCAGTTCATTACTGCGAGGCGCGGACAGCCTCGAGTTGGATAATGGCCCGCATCAATTGGTGTTTCGTGTCGAGAAAAATATCCGTACCAGCGCGCGTGAGCAAGGCCTGTATATTTCGCCGCCATTGGTGGTGAGCTTCGATACTAAAGAAGTGAACCAGGTTAATTTCAACCTGCCGCGACTTGAGAATGACAAAGAGAGTGATGAGTTTGACCGTGCTCCGCATTTGCAATTATTGGATGGCAATGCAGCGGTGATCCCATTGAAAATTGATATTTTGCCGGTCAAAACCACCTCTCAGGGAATTGATTATGAGCAAGCGACTCAGGTTTACAACAAAGCGGGAAAAACGGCGTCAATTAAAAGCTTTGCGACGATGATGGCAGATGACAGTGAACTCCTCTCAAAATCCTCTGAACTTGATGCCCCTGCACGCCAGTCCGAAACATTAACCGAGCAACGCCTGCGATATTGGTTTTTACAAGCCGACAAACCCACCCGCGACCGTTTCTTGCAATGGGTAAAAGATAACCCAACGCAATAATTGCTTTGCTAATCCTGCATTTTTGACACCCTTCTCTTGCAGCATCAGTGGCTTCCAGTAAGCTGTAGGCAATTTTAATCAATCAGGATTAAGCAATGGAATTAACGACCCGCACCCTCGCGGAAAGAAAACATATTGCGCTGGTTGCGCATGATCACTGCAAAGACGCGCTGCTGAAATGGGTGGAACGCCATAAAGCCATTCTCAACCAGCATGTCTTGTACGCAACGGGCACTACAGGAAATCTGATTCAACGCGGCAGCGGACTTGATGTGAATGCCATGCTGAGCGGCCCAATGGGCGGCGATCAGCAGGTCGGTGCGTTGATTTCTGAAGGGAAAATTGATGTGCTGATTTTCTTCTGGGATCCACTTAACGCCGTTCCACATGACCCGGACGTTAAAGCGTTACTGCGTCTGGCAACCGTATGGAACATCCCGGTTGCCACCAATTTATCGACCGCTGATTTCATTATTCAATCGCCGGGATTTGATCAATCGGTAGAAATTTTGATCCCTGATTACCCGCGCTATTTGGCAGAGCGCTTGAAGTAGTTTACGGTCGATTAGCCGCGGGCACGCCTAGCTGTTTGAGAATGTCGACAAAACTGGACGGTTCCTGTTTGTTGAATAACAGCCAGACACGATGACGAGCCCGCGTCATTGCCACATACAATAACCGCCGTTCTTCCGCATCTGGATAGTCTTCTGGTTGTGGCAACAACGCCTCTTCCATGACCGATTCTCGTGCCACTGCCGGGAAACCATCTTTCCCCTCCTGCAAACCCAGAACCACGACATAATCCGCTTGCTGCCCTTTGCTGGCATGGATCGTCATAAAATCGACGGCCAATTTAGGCCAACGCGTCGAAGCTTTTTCAAGAATCGCCGGACGTAAATGATGGTAACGCGCCAGCATCAGAATGCGTTCTTGCGGTTTAACGTACCCACTCATTTTGTCGAGCAGCGCTTCAAGCTGATCGTCAGCCAATAACGTTACGGCTTTTTTGTCACCTTTTGACAGGCTATTGAGCGGCTTGGCAAGTTGATGAGGGTTCTGCTGCACAAAACGATTAGCAATTTCGCCAATGCGATCGTTGAAGCGATAAGTGGTATCCAGCGCGCATTGGTCCGCATCCTCGCCAAAGTGGTGGGCAAAGGCGGTGGTCAGGCTCATTTCGGCACCGCTGAAACGATAAATTGCCTGCCAGTCATCTCCGACGGCATAAAGTGAAGTATGGGAATTTTGCTTTCTTAATGCTGCCAGCAAAGCCGCACGTTGCGGGGAAATATCCTGAAATTCATCAACTAAAATATGCTTCCATGGGCTGATAAAACGCCCTTTTTCCAGGACATTAATGGCCTGATGAATCAACCCGGAGAAATCGACAGCCTCTTCGGCTTTCAGCGCCGTTTTCCAGCTTTTTAATAAAGGTGCCATCAGTTTGACGCGTTTGGCAAAAAGATCGCGAATCTCTTCCGGCGCTGCGGCAATCATTTCAGCTTGCGAGCCGCCATGCATGCGCATCAGGCCAAGCCAACGATCTAAACGGCTAGCCAGGCGTTTTGCTAAACGCTCATCTTTCCAGTATTCACCTTCCGGCACATCCCATTGCAACTCGTCCCGTAACCATTCGCGCCAGCCTTTCGCCTGTGCTTTTTTCTCACGGCATTGCTGTTGCCAGCTTTCAATCAGCAACTGGTGACGCGCGCTGGTATCGGATTCCAGATTGCTGACACTCGGCACTTTCTTGCTGCCTTGTTGGATAATATGCAGCGCCAGCGCATGGAAAGTACGGGCTGAAATCGCATCGGTATGCAGGCGTTCAGCGATGCGCTCGTCCATCTCCTGAGCGGCTTTGCGACCAAATGCCAATAATAAGATCTGATCTTCGCTGGCTTCGCCACGTTGCAGCAACCAACCCGCACGGGCCACCAGCACCGACGTTTTGCCACTCCCGGCTCCCGCTAACACCAAAAGTGAATCTTCGCCGTTGACCACGGCGCGCGCTTGAGATGGATTGAGTGGTGAACTTTCGATTTTCTGGAAAAATTCAGCATGCTTTTCGAGCATATGATTAGTAAAAGCGGTGTTGCGCTGATGGCGGCGCGTCTCGCCTTGTTCAAGCCAGGCTTTGCATTGCAGCCAGACTTCACGGCAATTCTCGAAATCTTCAAGCCTTGCCTGCGGCAGTGGCAATGCAGAAAAAGCGGCGCGCACATTTTGCTGTAATGCCTGCATATCGCTGCGTTTGAACCACTTTTCCTGCTGGATTTGGCGTGTTATCTCGGCATATTGTTGATGCAACACCTGAGCCGCCACTTCGCTCATTTCAGCGCTCCAGCTCTGCCACAACTGATCAAGATGATGATAAAAGCGCTGAGTTTCGTTCCATTCTGTACCATGCAAACGCACGACTTTGTAATCAGGCAGCACAAATTCCAGCTCGCCCCAGACCAGGCCGCGCTTACAATTTATTGCTATTAACTGATTGAATGGAATAAGGTATTCGTGACGTTCTCCTTTCACCTCTACACCCGCAGCCAGTAATTTCACGCGATTGTACGGGTGTTGTGCTAAATGTTTGCCAAGAGAGGTCGCTTTTAATTCCATTACGCTATGCCTGATCCAGAATGGTGATTGTGGTTAAGTTTACCCGGCGAAGGAATGACGCTCCAGAGTAAAAACGCGTTACAATTGTTGTGGTTATTTATTTACACCCTAAATAAGAGTGATTATGCGTACAGTCCTAAATGTATTGAACTTTGTACTCGGCGGTTTTCTGACCACCCTATCCTGGTTGCTGGCCACGCTTGTCAGTATCATTTTTATTTTCACGCTGCCGCTGACACGATCCTGCTGGGAGATTACTAAACTCTCTTTCGTACCATACGGTAACGAAGCAGTGCATGTCGACGAGCTCAACCCTCAAGGGAAAAGCGCCATTCTGAATACCGGCGGCACTTTGCTGAACATCATTTGGCTGATATTTTTCGGCTGGTGGCTGTGCTTACTCCATATCGCTACGGGCATTGCCCAATGCATCACCATTATCGGTATTCCTGTGGGAATCGCTAACTTCAAAATTGCGGTCATCGCGCTTTGGCCTGTAGGCCGTCGTGTTGTTTCAGTTGAAGTCGCACAGGCTGCTCGCGAAGCTAACGCCCGCCGTCGTTTCCAGTAATTCTGACAAGAATAGTGAGTATTAATGCTTAGTCCAATTCTGCGTCGCTATACCTGGAACAGTGCCTGGTTGTATAACTTGCGCATTTTTATTGCGCTCACTGGCACTGCTGCCCTGCCCTGGTGGATGGGAGAAGTTAAGCTCACGATTCCGCTGACGCTGGGTGTGGTTGCCGCAGCGCTTGCCGATTTAGATGACCGATTGACCGGGCGTTTACGCAACCTTCTGATTACGCTGGTTAGCTTCTTTATCGCTTCGGCATCTGTGGAATTGCTATACCCATGGCCCGTGCTGTTTGGCATTGGGTTAATGGTTTCCACCAGCGGATTTATTCTGCTGGGCGGTTTAGGCCAGCGTTATGCCACCATTGCCTTTGGCGCACTGCTTATTGCCATCTATACCATGCTGGGCATTTCTTTATACGAGCACTGGTATCAACAACCGATTCTGCTGTTGGCCGGTGCCATCTGGTACAACTTGTTGACGCTTGCCGGGCATCTGATTTTCCCCATCCGCCCGCTACAAGATAACCTGGCCCGTTGTTATGAAAGCCTTGCGCGCTATCTGGAAGTCAAAGCCACCCTTTTTGACCCCGATATCGAAGAAGAAAGCCAGGCCCCGATGCTTGAGCTTGCAATGGCTAACAGTCAGCTTGTCACGACGCTGAACCAGACCAAAGGCTCTTTATTGACGCGTTTGCGTGGCGATCGCGGACAGCGCGGCACGCGTCGGACGCTGCACTACTATTTTGTCGCCCAGGATATTCACGAGCGCGCGAGTTCATCCCATATTCAATATCAGGCCCTTCGCGATAAATTCCGTTATAGCGACATTATGTTTCGCTTTCAGCGCCTGCTGACCCTGCAATCGCAAGCCTGTTTGCAGCTTTCGCGCTCTGTTTTGCTCCGTGTGAAGTATCAGCACGATCCGCGTTTTGAGCGGGCATTTACCCATCTGGACGCCGCGATTGAAAGGTTAAAAACTGACCCAGCGCTGGCGAGCGAGCTAAAAGCTCTGGGTTTCCTGGTCAGTAATTTGCGCGCTATTGATGCTCAACTGGCGACGATTGAATCTGAACAGGCACTGGCTGCACCAGAACGTGATATTGAAAACCGCTTGCTCGATGATCGTTTAACCGGCTTTAGCGATATCTGGCAACGGCTGAAGCGCAACCTGACGCCGGAATCTGCATTGTTCCGCCACGCGGTACGTATGTCTGTTGTGCTGTGCGTGGGCTATGCGTTTATTCAGTTGACCGGGCTCAAGCATGGCTACTGGATACTCCTGACCAGTCTTTTTGTGTGCCAACCTAACTACAGCGCCACACGCCGTCGCTTGGCGCTGCGTATTATCGGCACGCTGGTCGGCGTGGCGATCGGCTTGCCGGTTCTCTACTTTGTGCCGTCACTCGAAGGGCAGCTCGTTTTGATCGTGATTACTGGCGTGCTGTTCTTTGCATTTCGTAACGTGCAATACGCGCATGCCACCATGTTTATCACGCTGCTGGTGTTGCTGTGTTTCAACCTATTGGGCGAAGGTTTTGAAGTGGCCATGCCGCGAATTTTCGACACCCTGTTGGGTTGTGGGATCGCATGGGCGGCGGTGACATTCATCTGGCCAGACTGGCGTTTCCGTCGGCTGCCATTAGTAGTAGAGCGGGCATTCAATGCCAATTGCCGTTATCTGGATGCCATTCTTGAGCAGTATCATCAAGGCCGGGATAATCGCCTCGAGTATCGTATTGCCCGTCGGGATGCTCACAACAAAGACGCTGAATTAGCCTCGGTGGTTTCCAACATGTCATCAGAACCTCGCGTCACGCCTGAAGGCCGGGAAACGGCGTTTCGTTTGTTGTGCCTCAATCACACATTCAACAGTTATATCTCTGCGTTGGGTGCGCACCGCGAAAAGCTGACCAATGAAGAGATTTTATTGCTGCTTGATGACGCCGTCTGTTATGTCGATGATGCGCTTCACCATTTGCCCGCAGATGAAGAACGTGTTCAAAAAGCGTTGCAGGGGTTGTCAGAGCGGATAAGTTCGCTGGAGCCGCAACCAGAGACCAAAGAGCCATTAGTCCTTCAGCAAGTTGGCCTGTTGGTTGCACTACTACCAGAAATATCTCGCCTCCAGCAGCTTGTCTCGCAACAGTACGATTAGCGGGAATGCCGCAACTCGTATAATTGCCCCCACTCCACTAACTCCTGGCGCGTTGTCGCCGGGAGTGCAGCTTCATGAATCCCGCAAATTGCCCCCGCTAAAGCAAGTAGCACTCTCACCCCCAGACCTTTTTTTACATTCCTCAACTTTATCCAGGAACGTTTTGCACCATAGGCATGGAGCGTTCTTACATCAGCAATACCCGCCTCCCACAGCATCATTTCCAGGCCATGGGTCAAATTTGGCAGGTCTTTGAGCCGTTTCTGAGCTTTATGGCGGGATTTTTCACGGCGGGCACTAAACAAAGCATCCGTTGACAGTTGTAAGAGTTTTTCTTGATCGCCCCACAACCCTTCATCAACACGGAAATAATTAAGTTCAATCGTTCGCCCGCGTTTGTTGTAAAGCAAAGGTGGTGCCGCCTTCTTAACAAAATAAACCTCGGTTTGCTCACAGGCTCGCAGGTAAAGCTCCCCTTCCGAAACCATGGCAAACACCACATTTTCGACCGTCAAACTATAGCCCCCAAACAGCGAGCGATGGCTAATATCGCCTAGCGGAGATAAGCATTCTTTCGACTGATGAATCCTTGCATAAGATCGCTTCTTCATGAATATATCCTTAAATATCATGCTATAACACATCGGGACGGCTTATTACTGTTCCCAGTAACACGAAAATAGGTAACCTCATGACAGACAGCAATCACATTTTCGCATTCCGCCGATTTACGTGTTGGAATTGCGATATGCTTTCCGAAATTTAGATTGATCTTTGTCCTGATACGCATTACTGTATATTCATACAGTAACCCATCAGGCGGGATTAACTATGCAATCACGTAACATTCAGACTCACGTTGCCACTCTTCCTTCTACTGCGTCTTCTTTGGCGCAGTCATCAGCAGGTAACAATACTAAAGGGTTGATTAGTGAAGTGATCTATAGCGAAGATCAGCCATGGGTTACGCAATTGGTATTATTGCCGCTGCTTCAACAGCTCGGGCAACAGTCACGTTGGCAGCTTTGGCTGACACCACAGCAAAAATTGAGTCGTCAATGGGTTCTTTCGGCAGGTCTGCCGCTTACAAAAGTGATGCAGGTGAGCCAGTTAGATCCACTTTTCACCGTTGATGCTATGGTAAAAGCATTGCAGACTGGAAATTACAGCGTGGTCATCGGTTGGTTGCCCAAAGAATTAACAGATGAAGAACATTTACAGCTGTCATCGGCAGCCGAAATGGGTAATGCAATCGGCTTCATAATGCGTCCTATGCACACCTCGAAAACAGGGTGTCGACCACGAACCGGCCTAAAAATTCATTCTAGTTTGTATCATTAAGTAAATTTAAGAGAAATCCTGGAACTTTTCTTGCGCTCCTGACAAATCTTTGTGATTCATCGGGGAACCAAGCCTCAAGCCGCTTGTAGCGGCGTTCTCTAGAAATATTTGAGTATAAATTCTGCGCGAAGTTGTTAGAAAATGTGTACACAAGTCGTTTTTTTTCATATGCCTGACGGACATCACACTTGTAAGTTTTCAACTACGTTGTAGACTTTAGCTCGCCAGGGTTGCTCTTCCATAACACCGATTGATCGGTAGAGTAACAAGTGAGCATAAACTCGGGCGAAGGATTTAACCCTGGGCTTTAGAGCGTTTTTAAAGCTCATGGCCTTTTTGGATGATAATGAGGCGCAAAAAATGAAAAAGACAGCTATCGCGATTGCAGTGGCACTGGCTGGCTTCGCTACCGTAGCGCAAGCCGCACCGAAAGATAATACCTGGTATGCAGGTGGTAAGTTGGGTTGGTCCCAGTTCCATGACACCGGTTTCTACGGAAACGGCTATCAGAACAACAATGGCCCAACTCACAACAGCCAACTGGGTGCTGGTGCGTTCGGTGGTTACCAGGTTAACCCGTACGTTGGTTTTGAAATGGGTTACGACTGGTTAGGTCGTATGCCATATAAAGGCAGCGTTGATAACGGTGCTTTCAAAGCGCAAGGCGTTCAACTGGCTGCTAAACTGAGCTACCCAATTGCTGACGATCTGGACCTGTATACCCGTCTGGGTGGTATGGTTTGGCGTGCAGACTCTAAAGGTAACTACAACAACGGTGCTACTCGCCTGAGCGATCACGATACCGGTGTTTCTCCTTTAGCTGCTGTTGGTCTTGAATATGCAATCACCCGTGATATCGCAACTCGCCTGGATTACCAGTGGGTTAGCAACATCGGTGACGCACAAACAGTTGGTACTCGTCCAGACAACGGCATGCTGAGCCTGGGTGTTTCTTACCGTTTCGGTCAATACGATGCAGCTCCAGTTGTAGCTCCGGCTCCAGCACCAGCTCCAGAAGTACAGACCAAGCACTTCACTCTGAAGTCTGATGTTCTGTTCAACTTCAACAAAGCAACTCTGAAACCAGAAGGTCAACAGGCACTGGATCAGCTGTACACTCAGCTGAGCAACCTTGATCCAAAAGACGGTTCAGTAGTTGTTCTGGGCTTCACAGACCGTATCGGTTCTGACGAATACAACCAGAAACTGTCTGACAAACGTGCACAGTCTGTTGTTGATTACCTGATCTCTAAAGGTATCCCAGCTAACAAGATCTCCCCACGTGGTATGGGCGAATCTAACCCAGTTACTGGCAACACCTGTGATAACGTAGCTCCTAAAGCTAAACTGATTGATTGCCTGGCTCCAGATCGTCGCGTAGAGATCGAAGTTAAAGGTATCAAAGACGTTGTAACTCAGCCTGCGGCATAAGTTACCGTTATAAAAAAACCCCGCTTCGGCGGGGTTTTTTGTTTTTAAATTCTTAAGAAGTTTACTCTTTACCGAGCAATGCCTGCAGATCCTGTTTAAGCGATGACATCTGATTGGCGTATTGTTCTTTACGCTCAGCATCTTCAATCAATTGCACAATCGTTTCTGAAAGCGTGCACCCTCTCCGATGAGCAAGCCCTGCTAAACGCTGCCAGACCAAATATTCCAGGTCGATAGATTTCTTACGCGTATGCTGATGCTCAGCATTAAAATGCCGTTTACGACGCGCGCGGATGGTTTGCTTCATGCGGTTGTGAAGTTCTGGATTCATATGCTGTTCTATCCAGCTCAAAACACGCACCGGTTCATTTTCTAAGCGTAACAACTCATCAACAGCTTCTTTCGCTGCACTCGCCTCGATATAACGTGTGATTAGCTCGCCTTCGCGGTGTTTTTTAACCAGATACTTCCACTTCCAGCCGCTCTCGAGATTTTCCAACTGTTGATATTTCATTGTTGTCTCAGTGTGACCGTGTAACTCACTTCAGAATAACAGTTTTTTTTATTTTCGCTTACCTGAAAAATGAAAGCTGTGAGCTAAGTAAACTTGCCGCCCCGCATAAACCGTGTGCTGCCCTGGCTATTCTTGTATAATCGCGCCTTTGACATCTAATTAATAAATAGCGACTTTGACGACTAATCGACTTGAATGGCGTGCTCTTGTACCTGATACCGAAAGCTATCAGGAAATTTTCGCACAGCCTTATGATTCCGAAACTGCCCCTTTCTCCGCTGTGCAACCGCGCCTGTCTTATGGCCTGGTGCAGCTCAGCCAACCGGTAGCCTCGGCCGTTCTGATGCTGGTAAAAGCCGCTGAAGAAGCCGAATACCTTAATCTCATTGCCGCTGCCGCACGCGAATGCTGGTCGCAGGACAATGCCCTGACAGGGGGTCATTACCTGATTGAAGGCTCGCGCATTACGTTGCGCCCTGCCGAATCAGCAGACGACAACTTTGCGGGCCATTCTGAAGTGGTTGCGGCTGACTGGATTGAAGCGGACCAACTCTTCGGATGCGTGCGCCAGTTCGCCGGTGAAATCACTCTGACTCCAGGTCTGGTTCACCGTGCTAATGGTGGCATTCTGGTGCTGTCGTTGCGCAGTGTTTTAGCGCAACCGCTATTGTGGCTACGGCTCAAACAAATGGTTATTCAAGGCCGTTTCGACTGGATTTCTCCGGATGAAACGCGTCCGCTGCCGGTTAACATTCCCTCACTTCCACTTAGCCTGAAGCTAGTTCTGGTTGGCGAGCGCGAATCGTTGGCTGATTTCCAGGATATGGAACCCGAGCTGGCGACGTCCGCTATTTACAGCGAATTTGAAGAGAATCTACAAATCACTTCTGCCGATGATATGGCGTTGTGGTGCCAGTGGATTTATGCCGTCGCACAGTCAAAATCGCTACCTGTCCCGGCAAATGACGCATGGCAAGTTTTAATTCGTGAAGCCGTGCGTTATACCGGCGATCAGGAAACGTTGCCGCTGTGTCCGTCGTGGATCGGTCGCCAACTGCGTGAAGTCGCCGCTTTCACCGAAGATGAAAGCTTTGGTGCCGAAGAGCTAACGCAGATGCTAGCGCAGCGCGAATGGCGCGAAGGTTATCTGGCTGAACGCATGCAGGATGAAATCCTGCTCGAGCAAATCCTTATCGAAACCGAAGGGGAAATGGTCGGCCAGATCAACGCCTTGTCCGTGATTGAATTCCCAGGCCATCCGCGCGCATTTGGCGAACCTTCGCGAATCAGTTGCGTCGTGCATGTTGGTGATGGTGAATTTACTGACGTTGAACGCAAAGCTGAATTGGGTGGCAATATTCATGCGAAAGGCATGATGATTATGCAGGCATTTTTGATGTCTGAATTGCAACTTGACCAGCAAATCCCCTTCTCCGCTTCGCTGACTTTTGAACAGTCTTATAGCGAAGTTGACGGCGATAGCGCTTCTATGGCCGAGCTGTGTGCATTAATCAGTGCGCTGGCAAATGTGCCGATTTATCAACATATCGCGGTGACCGGTTCAGTCGACCAGTTTGGTCGTGTACAACCGGTTGGTGGTCTGAACGAGAAAATTGAAGGTTTCTTCCGTATTTGCCAGCAACGCGAATTTAACGGCAAACAAGGCGTGATTATCCCTGTTGCGAATGTGCGTCACCTTTGTTTGCATCAGGATGTTCTGGATGCGGTAGAGCAAGGGCAATTCACCATTTGGGCCATCGAGGATGTCACAGATGCACTACCCTTATTAACAAACTTGCCCTGGGATGGCGAAGGGCAAAATACGCTGTTGCGTGCGGTACAAGAGCGAATCGCTCAGGCATCCGCGCAAGATATTCGGCATCGTTATCCGTGGCCATTACGTTGGCTTAACTGGTTCACCCCGAACTGATCGGACTTGTTGAGCGTACACGTGTTAGCTAACATGCGTGCTTCATTATAAAAAGGCTTACTGTAAACATGGTAGATAAACGCGAATCCTATACAAAAGAAGATCTTCTTGCCTCTGGTCGTGGCGAACTGTTTGGTGCTGAAGGCCCACAGTTGCCTGCGCCATCCATGCTGATGATGGACCGCGTGGTCAAGATGACCGAAGACGGCGGTAACTTCGATAAAGGTTACGTTGAAGCAGAATTGGATATCAATCCTGACCTGTGGTTCTTCGGTTGCCACTTTATCGGCGATCCTGTAATGCCTGGTTGTCTGGGTCTGGATGCGATGTGGCAGCTTGTTGGTTTCTACCTGGGCTGGTTGGGTGGCGAAGGTAAAGGCCGTGCACTGGGCGTGGGTGAAGTTAAATTTACCGGCCAGGTTCTGCCAACCGCGAAGAAAGTGACTTACCGTATTCACTTCAAACGCATCGTGAATCGCCGCCTGATTATGGGCCTGGCTGATGGTGAAGTGCTGGTTGATGGCCGTGTGATTTACACCGCTACCGATCTGAAAGTGGGTCTGTTCAAAGATACGTCTGCTTTCTAAGAGCTGTTCTTCTAAGCTCTAAAACGCGAAACCTCCGCATGGCGGAGGTTTCTTTTTCTAAAGAGACAGTGATTACGCGGTAACCGCCCTGTCTTCCATGGCTTCTCGCCAGCCTCCCATCCAGTACGACCTCTGATTCAGTGCCTGATACGGACACATCTCTTTGGAACGTCCGACGATACCTGCTTGATAACCACGTTGATGAGCCCGTTCCAGGCGATCTCGTTTTTGTCTCTTCATGCCTCGTTTCCCTCATTTCTTTAATCTGGTGGAAAGAAAACAGTGTCTGCAAAATGTGCAGGCACATATAACGAATACCTTCAAAATCAGCCATCGTCAATGCGCAAAATTCACGCCAATGTCATAAATGAGAGCTACGCGTGATGAAATTTGAGATAAAAATGAGACATGAAGCGGGTAATGGGTTAATGCCAAAAGAAAAGCTGCGCTTCGATTTGCTATCGAAGTACGCAGCTTTTTTGTGCTACACAGAAGATTAATTAATACGCGTTAGCTGGCTGGCGATACTTTGCGCTTCTTGCTGCCAGGCCTGAGCTAAGGTTTTTACCATGGCATCATAACCATCTTCTTGTTGCTTGAGCTCCAAATGGAACGGGCGTTTTATCAATTGCCCCTGATGATTAAGCAACCATTCGCCACTCACAATCACTTTGCCGTCATAGCGCCCGTGGAACCCCGTCACGTTAACATTCAGAGTATCCTGAAGGCTGCCCAGCGGTTGTGAAGCCACCACCCAACCGGGTAATGCGCTGCTCAGATTGCTTACCAACGTATTGCGCAGTTGCTGATCCAATGGACTCGCCCACAAATTACTCGTCGCAATCACATACTGAACATCGCTGGTTTGATAAACCACGCCGTTTCCGGCGAGGTAATCAGGAACCGCTACCTGTTCCACCCATAATAAATGGGTTCCAGGCTGGCTCACAGCCTGCATAGCAGGCGTTGAGCTCTGAGGCAGTTGGTAATACGTTTTTCCGTCGTCGCTACTGCTACAGGCCGTTAAGGCTAATACAGCAATCAATAGGAGCCATTTTTTCATTCTTTTGCCCTCTTCGGCTGGGGATCTTTTTTATCCTTCGCTTCAAAGACCAGCGAATTGCTCTTATCGTTCAGCGTACGCAGCACAGGCTGCAACTCACGCAGAACCTGATCAAGACGCTGCATATCCGCCACCATCTTGTTGTACGCCGCAGAACCCGGCTGGAAGCCTTGCATGCTGCGGTTCAGCTCGCGAAGCGTTGACTGCATATCCTCAGGCAGCGATTGCATCGACTTATTCGCGGTAATCTTGTTCAGATTATCGAGCGTCTGCTGCAGGCGCTTCATAGTGCGCTGACTTTCCGCAAGCGAACTCGTGGTTTGCTCAATCATTGGATTCAATGGCAAGTTGTTAATCTTATCCAGAGTTTCCAGCAATCGTTGTTGGATTTGCGCCAGGCCACCGCTCATCGTTGGGATAATCGGATAACCATTAAACGTCGGCAAATCGGTAACCGGTGGAGCTTTAGGATTGAAATCAAGATCGATAAACAATGCCCCCGTCACCAGGCTGCCGGTTTTCATTGAAGCCCGTAAACCACGTTGGATCAGCGAAGTCATGTTGTCCTGCAGATGGACATCATCACCGACCAGATTTTGCAAACGCTCTGGCTCAAGACGAATCAGCACCGGTATACGGAAGTCATCGTTGATTTTCTGACGCATGCCTTCGGTGAAGAATGGCACTTTCGCGACCGTTCCGAGGCGAATACCACGGAATTCAACTGGAGCACCCGGTTGCAAACCACGCACCGAATCTTTGAAGAACATCAGGTAATCAATGTGATCGGTATACAAGGAGTCCTGAATGCTTTTCTGATCGTCAAACAGGTTGAACTCGCTCCCTGCCGTAACGGGTTTACCAAGATCCCAGCCTTCCGGCACGTCAAAACTCACGCCGCCGCTAAATAACGTGGTGAGCGAACCCATTTCAACGCGCATCCCCTGGGATGACATATCAACGGCAATGCCGCTGTCCTTCCAGAAACGCACATTGCTGGTCACCAGACGATCGTTTGGCGCGCTGATAAACAGCTGATAGCTGATGCTACGTTTTGCCGCATCGAAAGTGCTGGTTTCAACAGAACCCACGCGATAACCACGGAACAGAACCGGGTCGCCCGGAGAGAGTTGCCCGGCTTTGTTACTATCGAGCGTAATGCGGATACCTTTTGCATCAGGCGGTGCCAGTGGCGGTGCATCCAGCAAATCATAGCGCTCATTTTTTGCGCCTTTATTCCCGGGTTGCAGTTCGATATAAGCACCAGAAAGCAACGTACCCAGGCCAGAAATACCTTCGCGTCCGACCTGCGGTTTCACGACCCAAAACACCGAGTCTTTATGCAGCAGTTTTTCCATGCCCGAATTTAAACGAGCCGTAATTTCGACATGTAGCAAATCATCTGAAAGCACTGCGCTTTCCACGACGCCGACATTAACGCTGCGGCTTTTAATCATGGTTTTCCCACCCTCAATGCCTTCGGCATTGGTGGTGATCAGCGTTACTTCAGGTCCCTGATGGCTGTAGTGATAAAATAAAATCCACGCGCCAATCAGCAAAGTAACGATAGGGAAAATCCATACCGGGGACCAGTTTTTAACCTTTGCGACTTTTGCTTCCCCGCTTTTATTTTCCATGCTCAGACGACTCCTCATGAGTTGAATCCGGTGCGCGATCCCAGGACAAGCGAGGGTCAAAGGTCATCGCAGCAAACATTGTCAAAATAACCACTAACGCAAACATGACAGCGCCGATTGCCGGGTAGATACTCATCAGTCCTCCCATGCGCACCAGCGCTGATAAAACCGCAATCACGAACACATCAATCATCGACCAGCGCCCAACAAATTCGACCACTTCGTAGATTAAATGCATGCGTTCACTATCACGACGCCCGTGGCCTTTGGCATCCCAACATAACCACGCGATCGCCAACATTTTGAGCGTCGGAACCATAATACTGGCAATGAAAATCACGCCTGCCACCGGGTAGGAGCCTTCACTCCACAACAAAATAACCCCGGCAATAATCGTCGATGGGATTTTGCTTCCCAACACTTCGGTGATCATGATCGGCAAAATATTGGCAGGCAGATAAAGCATAATGGATGTCAGCAACAGAGCGAGCGTCCATTGCAAACTGTGTCGACGGCGGACGTAACCTTTCGTCTCACAGCGTGGGCAAATTTTTTGGTCTTCAGGAACAATGGCGGTACAGCATGGGCATGAACGCAACCCCTGGCGAATACCCGCAACACCGACTTTAAGCGGTGCCGCAATCGCAGGCTCAGGTTCGATATCGTCCCAAAGCCAGCGCCGGTCGACACACTGGAAAGCACGTAGCTGCAAAATACAAAACAGACACCAAGGAATAAAGCTGCTTCCCACACCAATGTCGCCGTAAGCCATCAGTTTGACAAAGCTCACCAACACGCCCGCAAGAAAGATTTCCGCCATGCCCCAGGACTTTAACTGGAACAGGATTCGGGCCAGCCACTTTTTCACGGCCAGTGATAATGGAGCCTGGTTAACCAGTAGCAAAATAGTGATCAAGCAAAAGGCGGGAACCGCTTGTACAAACGCCATGAAGAAAGTGCCGAGACTAGCGTAGTCTTCATCAAACATGACGCCAGGAATCTCAAGCAGTGAAACTTCACTACTCATGCCGGCGACTTTCATATTGATGAAGGGGAAAAGATTGGCCAGCAACAGCATAAATAACGCTGCAATGGCATAGGCCGTAGGTCGTTGACGTGGTGATGCCCACTGAGTCAGAAGTGTTGTCCCACAACGTGGACAGACGGCCTTGTGGCCGTCTTCTAAAACAGGTAGAGCGACAAGTAAGTCACATTGCGAACACAATATGTGTGAACGATGTTGATGCGTGGCACACATATCGGATCTCCTTGTATTACGCGCCGTTTTTCAGAGCTTCCAGATATTCCCAGCGCTCAAAAGCTTCTTCCAGTGCTTTTTCCGCAGTGGTCATATCAGCCAAAGTTTTTTGCGTCACATCGTGGGGTTGGTTAAAGAATTCCGCATCTCCGACCTTCGCTTGTAGCGCTTCCAGTTCCGCCTCAAGTTGTTCAAGACGCTGTGGTAATTGCTCTAATTCACGTTGCAGGTTATAGCTTAGCTTGCTCGCAGCGCGTTTAACAACTTCCGCCTTTGCAGGCTGGTTGTTTTGCGCTTTATCTGCCACAGGTTGGCGCAAAGATTGAGCAGAAGCCTGCTGGCCTTTAGCATCATGATAGCCACCTACGTAGCGGCCAATTTTACCTTCGCCTTCAAAAATCCAGCATTCGGTCACGGTGTTATCGACGAATTGACGATCGTGGCTCACCAACATCACCGTACCCTGATAACCGTCAATCAGCTCTTCCAGCAATTCGAGCGTTTCGACATCCAGGTCGTTTGTCGGTTCATCGAGAATCAGTAAATTGCTTGGTTTTAGGAATAAACGGGCAAGTAACAGACGGTTACGCTCACCACCCGACAACGCGCGTACTGGCGTCATGGCACGTTTTGGATGGAACAAGAAGTCCTGTAAATAGCCCAGAACATGGCGCGGCTTGCCGTTCACCATCACTTCTTGCTTACCTTCTGCCAGGTTGTCCATCACCGTACGGTCTGGATCAAGCTCTGCACGGTGTTGGTCGAAGTACGCCACTTCCAGCTTGGTGCCGCAATGCACGCGACCACTGTCGGCCTGCAACTGGTCGAGCATCAATTTCAGCAGTGTGGTTTTGCCACAACCGTTTGGCCCCACCAGCGCGATTTTGTCGCTGCGTTGAACCTGTGCCGAGAAGTCTTTCACCAATGGGCGTTGGCCGATGGAGTAACAAACATCTTCCATCTCGAAGACAATTTTGCCTGAACGGGCCGCTTCCTCGACCTGCATTTTGGCGCTGCCCAGCACTTCACGACGCGCACTGCGTTCATTACGCATCGCTTTCAAAGCACGAACACGGCCTTCGTTACGTGTACGGCGCGCTTTAATACCCTGACGGATCCAAACTTCTTCTTGCGCCAGTTTGCGATCAAACTCGGCGTTTTGCAGATCTTCTACGCGCAACGCTTCTTCTTTTGCCAGCAAATACTGGTCGTAGTCGCCTGGGTAAGAAACCAATTTGCCACGATCAAGATCGACAATACGGGTCGCCATATTGCGAATGAATGAACGGTCGTGGGAAATAAACACGATGCTGCCCTGGAACTCTTTCAGGAAACCTTCCAGCCAGTCGATCGCTTCAATATCCAGGTGGTTCGTCGGTTCATCAAGCAGCAGTACGCGCGGAGAGCTAACCAATGCACGGCCCAGCGCCGCTTTACGCAACCAACCGCCAGACAGCGCTGACAGTTCGGTATCCGCATCCAGGCCTAATTGCAGCAGCACTTCATTAATGCGGCTTTCAAGCTGCCAGAGATTCTGGTTGTCCAGAATTTCCTGAATACGCGCCATCTCATTGAGGTTTTTATCACTCGGATCGGTCATCACTTTATGAGAAATATCGTGATACGCCTTGAGATGTTCAGCTTGTTCTTCCACGCCTTCGGCGACGAAATCGTAAACCGTGCCCGCCACGTTACGCGGCGGATCTTGCTGCAAACGCGCAACGATCAGATCTTGCTCGTAAATCATGCGGCCATCATCCAACGGCACTTCACGATTCAGGATCTTCATCAGCGTGGATTTACCGGCGCCATTACGGCCAACCAGACAAACGCGTTCGTTTTCTTCGATATGGAGTTCAGTGTTATCTAATAACGGTGCGTCGCTAAACGACAACCAGGCACCGTGCATACTAATTAATGACATGACAATTAATCCTTGGCTACGTGAGTAACGAGCCAGCAGTTATGAATTTGGCGATTACGGGCAAAGTCTTGCGACAGAGTTTTTTGGGTGATTTCCTGAGCGCTCAAGCCGAGGTTAGCCAGCCCGTCAAAGTCCATTTTGAAGCCACGTTTATTGTTGGAGAACATAATGGTGCCGCCCTGGCGCAACAGGCGCTTCAGGTCTTTCATCAGCACGAGGTGGTCGCGCTGGACATCAAAAGATTCTTCCATACGTTTTGAGTTTGAGAACGTCGGCGGATCGATGAAAATCAGGTCAAACTGTTCATCGGTTTCACGCAGCCAGCCCAGGCAATCTGCCTGAATCAGGCGGTGAGCGCGGCCACTCAAACCATTAAGGCGCAGGTTACGTTCAGCCCATTCCAGATAAGTACGCGACATATCCACGGTAGTCGTGGTTTTCGCGCCGCCCAGACCCGCATGAACGGTCGCACTGCCGGTATAAGCAAACAGGTTAAGGAAATCTTTCCCTTTGCTCATTTTACCGAGCATGTGACGCGCAATTCGGTGGTCGAGGAACAGACCGGTATCGAGATAATCCGTCAGGTTCACCCACAGACGAGCGTTGTATTCGCTCACTTCCATGAAGTCGCCCTTCTCGTCCATTTTCTGATACTGACTTTTCCCTTTCTGGCGCTCACGGGTTTTCAGGATCAGGCGGTTGGATGGCAACTCAAGAACTGAAAGCGTTGCCGCAATCACATCAAACAGACGCTGGCGCGCTTTGTTGGCATCAACGGTTTTCGGCGGGGCGTACTCTTGCACCACAACCCACTCGCCGTAGCGGTCAACCGCAACGTTATATTCTGGCAAATCGGCATCGTAAATTCGGTAGCACTCGATACCTTCCTGGCGCGCCCATTTGTCGAGCTTTTTAATATTTTTGCGCAGGCGGTTGGCGTAATCATCCGCAATCTGGCCTGATGCTGCGCCAGTGCTGTTTTCTGACAGCTGATAGTTTTTCTGCACACAGTCCAGCGGGCCGTTCTTCGCTTTGAACTGGCGCTCGGCACGCAATTGCAGGCAGCTCAACAAATCTGGCGATGCGCTGAACAGTGACAAGTTCCAGCCGCCGAAATGGTTCTTCATGTTACGACCGAGCAAGCTGTGCAACGCAATCAGCGCAGGCTCGCTGTCCAGACGTTCGCCGTATGGCGGGTTGCTGACAACCGTACCCGCCGGGCCTTCTGGCTGCGGGTTAGTCAGTTTTGCTACGTCTTTAACTTCGTAACTAATGATATCGCCTAGGCCCGCACGGCGGGTGTTGGCGCGAGCGCGTTCAATCACGCGTGAATCGTTATCTGAACCATAGAAACGCGAGGTGTACTCACCTAAGCCTTTACGGGCGCGAACCTGCGCTTCTGTGGTGATTTCTTTCCACAGATCGACGTCGTGATTCGCCCAGCCCAGGAAACCCCAATGCTTGCGATGCAAACCAGGCGCGCGATCGGTGGCGATCATTGCCGCCTCAATCAGCAAAGTACCGGAACCACACATTGGATCGAGCAGCGGCGTGCCCGGCTGCCAGCCTGAACGCATCACAATGGCTGAAGCCAGCGTTTCTTTGATTGGTGCCGCACCGGTGCTGTCACGGTAGCCGCGCTGATGCAGGCCTTCGCCGCTTAAATCCAGCGCAATGCTGGCGGTGTCTTTATTCAGCCAGACGTTAATACGCAGGTCTGGCTGTTCACGCTCAACGTTCGGACGCGGCAGATTTTTACGCGTGAAGGAGTCAACAATCGCATCCTTTACTTTTAACGCGCCGTATTGGCTGTTACGAATGACGTCGTTCAGGCCGCTGAAATGCACCGCAAAGGTGGCATCCGGGCCAAACAGCGCAGGCCAGTCGATGGTCTGTACGCCGAGATACAAATCCAGGTCGCTGTAGACGCTGCATTCGTTTAATGGCAGCAAAATGCGGGACGCAAGGCGGCTCCACATCAGGCTTTGATAGAGCAGACGTGAGTCCCCCTGGTAATGTACGCCGCCCTGAACCACCTGGCATGCTTGCGCACCAAGGCCCTCCAGTTCAGTTTTTAATAGCTCTTCAAGCCCACGCGCCGTACTGGCAAACAGAGAATTCATATCGTCACTTAATCAGGTATAAAAAGAAAATTGTGGCGCATTATAGCCAATCCGCCACGCATGTCATAAAGTTGGGCTCTTATATTGTTTATTTATTTCTGCCCAGGGAATGCGATGATCACCCTATCCCAGCTTTACATCCACCCGGTGAAATCGATGCGCGGGCTGGCCCTCTCTCATGCACAGGCAACCACCAGCGGTTTAGCGTTTGATCGCATCTTTATGGTGACGGAACCCGACGGCACTTTTATTACCGCCCGTACATCACCTGAAATGGTGCTCTTCACTCCAGCCATTACTCACGATGGCCTGTTCCTGAGCGCCCCTGATGGTAGTTCTGCCACCGTACGTTTTGCAGATTTCCAGCCTGAAGCCGAACTGACCGAAGTCTGGGGAAATCATTTCACCGCGCAAATCGCGCCGGACGAAATCAACCAGTGGTTGAGCGGATTTTTCTCTCGACCGGTGCACTTACGCTGGCTGGGCGAAACGTTAACGCGCCGCGTGAAACGCCATCAAGAAGTGCCTTTGTCTTTTGCCGACGGTTATCCTTTCCTGCTGACCAACGAAGCTTCCCTGCGCGATTTACAAAACCGTTGCCCGGCGAGTGTCAAAATGACGCAATTTCGCCCGAATATGGTAGTCACCGGCGCGCAAGCCTGGGAAGAAGATACCTGGCAAGTAGTGCGAATAGGCGGTGTGACGTTTGATGTCGCCAAACCTTGCAGCCGTTGTATTTTCACCACCGTCAGCCCTGAGCGTGGACGTAAGCATCCGAGCGGCGAACCGCTGGCTACGCTGCAAAAATTCCGTACGGCGCAGGATAACGGTGATGTCGATTTCGGCCAGAACCTGATAGCCCGTAACAGCGGCGTGATTCGTGTCGGTGATGAACTGGAAATTTTAGCGACTAAACCGGCCAAAATTTATGGTGCTGGAGCCAGCGTTGAATCACTCGAACCGTTCGAGCAACCAGAAAGCACGGTCGCCATTGACTGGCAGGGTCAGCAATTTCGCGGTAACAATCAGCAGATTTTGCTTGAGCAACTCGAGCAGCAAGGCATTCGTGTGCCCTACTCGTGCAGAGCAGGAATTTGCGGCAGTTGCCGAATTAAGTTAGTGAGCGGGGAAGTCAAAGCGTTGAAGAAAAGCGCTATCAATGACGACGGCACAATTCTGTGTTGCAGCTGTATTCCTGCGGGCGACGTGGAATTGGCAGGGAATTAAACCGCCTGATCGAGATTGAGGTCGTCGCTTATCGGTTGCGGCCTTAATCTGTCATTCATCACTTTTATTGCATCACCCAACTGCATTGTGCGGCCAGCTAACTGTAATCCCGGTTGTGCCAGCAAGCAGAGCGCCGCGTTGTTACCCGTTTCAACCACCAGCAGATTCACCTGCTGCATATCTTCGCTTAACCAGACGCAAGCCGCATCGCCAGAAGCAGGCTGCCAGCAATCGCCGTGAGAAATAAAGTGCCAGCTTTTGGGCATTTGCGGTTTGAGGTAACGAATCGCGACCAGCGCATTTAATACCAGTTCAGCGCGCTGTTCTTTACTTAATACCAGGTCGCGACACTTTTCTTCAAAGGAGAAATACAGAGCGGCGTCATCAACACAAAACCCAGTATTTTCAAAGGCATCGGGTGTCAGCATTTTACGCGGGAAACGGGAACGGAAAAGCATACCATTGGCTAAATCGAGCATCATACGATCGTGCTCTTCATCATAATACCAACGCCAATTATCGTCCGGCTTAATCCGCATAATGAGTTACCCTTTACCTTTTAATCCATATTACTGCGATATCAAATATCCTTATCGCCGCCTCGTAAAAGAACACATTAATAAAAGACCAATATGTTCAAATTAGCAACAGTGATGGAATATAAAACAACCGGAGCAGGAAATAAAGCTCCGGTTGTCTGGAAAGTAAAATGATTACAGACCTGAAATGATTTCTTTAATCAGCGGTGGGCCTTTAAATATGAAACCAGAATATATTTGCACCAGTGAAGCTCCTGCCGCCATCTTCTCGCGAGCAGCAATCACTGAATCAATCCCGCCCACACCAATAATCGGCAAGCGACCATTTAATTCTTGCGACAAGCGGCGAATAATTTCTGTGCTTTTTAACTGAACCGGGCGACCACTTAATCCCCCCATTTCATCGCAATATTTCATGCCCTGAACCAGGCTACGATCTAATGTCGTATTGGTGGCAATTACCCCATCAATATTATGGCGAACTAAACTGTCAGCAACCTGGATCAATTCTTCTTCAGAAAGATCCGGCGCGATCTTCACAGCCACTGGCACATATTTATGATGCAATGCCTGGAGCGCCTGCTGCTTATTTTTAATCGCAGATAAAAGATCGTCTAACGCTTCGCCGTATTGTAGCGTGCGTAATCCTGGAGTATTTGGCGAGGAAATATTGATCGCGATATAACCTGCATACGGATAAATTTTATCCATACAGATCAAATAATCGTCTTTACCTTGCTCAACCGGAGTGTCTTTATTCTTGCCGATATTGATGCCCAGCACGCCATCGAAATGGGATTTTTTGACATTCTCGACCAGGTTATCAACGCCATGGTTATTGAATCCCATGCGGTTAATTAAGCCTTCAGCTTCCACCATGCGAAAAATGCGTGGCTTATCATTTCCAGGCTGTGGGCGAGGCGTTACGGTGCCAATTTCAATGGAACCGAAGCCCATGGCACCCAGCGCATCAATGCACTCACCGTTTTTGTCCAGGCCTGCGGCCAGACCCAGCGGGTTCTTAAACGTCAGTCCCATGCAAGTCACAGGTTTAGACGGCACGTTTTGCCGCACCAGCCATTCGAGCGGTGTACCTGTTACACGACGCAATTGCTGAAATGTCACTTCATGAGCGCGCTCTGGATCGAGCTTGAATAGGGCTTTACGAACGAAGGGGTAGTACATGAACTCTCCTGGATACCCGGTATGCAAACCGGGGCAGTATTATTAACGATAACGCCCCTGAATGGAATTGACCTGCAACAAAAAACAACGAATCAACGCAAACGTTTTCTTCTCTTTGCCCTTTATGCGATTTCTGGCAAATGAAAACCAGATAAATCATTTAGCGGAATAACACTTCTGCGCGAATATCACACTCAATTGTTATCAATGTTACCTAAAAGCAAACATTTAGTTATAAGGAAACAATATGCGTGTGATAACCCTGGCCGGAAGCCCGCGCTTCCCCTCTCGTTCCAGCGCGCTGCTGGAATATGCCCGCGAAAAGTTAAGCGCCCTGGATATCGAGGTCTGTCACTGGCATCTACAAAACTTCGCGCCTGAAGATTTGCTGTACGCCCGTTTCGATAGCCCGGCATTGCTCGCACTAATTGAACAATTAGAGCAAGCCGATGGGGTGATCATCGCAACGCCTGTTTATAAAGCGTCTTTTTCTGGAGCGTTGAAAACCCTGCTCGACCTGCTGCCTGAACGTGCGCTGGATAAAAAGGTCGTTCTACCGCTGGCGACCGGCGGCACCGTCGCACATATGTTGGCGGTCGATTACGCCTTAAAACCGGTGCTTAACGCGCTGAAAGCACAAGAAATTCTGCATGGCGTGTTTGCTGATGACAGCCAAATCGCGGATTACCAGCATAAACCGGTTTTCAGCAACAACTTACAACAGCGTCTTGATAGCTCGCTGGATACGTTCTGGCAGGCTCTGCATCGCCGGGATTTTATCGTCACTTCCCCTTTTAAAACGCAAGGAGTCGCCCATGTTTAATCTGCTCAAACGAACCGCTCCCTGGCTGGTATTAACGGGTGCATTGAGCCTGAGCGCCACAATTCACGCCGCCGAAACCGGGCCAGAACAACTGCGCATCGGTTACCAAAAAGGCTCGGTGAGTATGGTGCTGGCGAAAAGCCACCAGCTTCTGGAAAAAGAGTATCCGAATACAAAATTCCAGTGGATTGAGTTCCCGGCTGGCCCGCAAATGCTCGAAGCACTGAACATCGGCAGTATCGATCTGGGCAGTACCGGCGATATTCCACCCATTTTCGCCCAGGCGGCGGGCGCTGATTTAGTGTATGTCGGCTCCGAACCGGCAAAACCGAAAGCCGAAGTGATTCTGGTGCCAGAGAACAGCCCGATTAAAACCGTGGCTGAACTTAAAGGGCATAAAATTGCTTTCCAGAAAGGCTCCAGTTCCCACAACCTGGTGCTGCGTGCGCTGCAAAAGGCCGGTCTGAAATTTACTGATGTTCAGCCCGCCTATTTAACGCCAGCCGATGCGCGTGCTGCATTTCAGCAAGGCAATGTCGACGCGTGGGCGATTTGGGATCCGTACTATTCCTCAGCCCTTTTGAACGGCGGCGTTCGTGTCCTCACTGATGGCAGCGAGCTGAACCAAACCGGTTCGTTCTACCTCGCCTCACGTCCGTACGCGGAGAAAAATGGCCCGTTCCTGCAAAACGTTCTTAAAGCATTCAGCGATGCCGATGCGTTAACCCGCAGCCAGCGCGATGCCAGCGTAGCCTTGTTAGCCAAAACCATGGGCCTGCCTGAAAACGTCATCGCTACCTATTTCGATCATCGCCCACCAACGGTAATTACCCCGGTGAGTGCAGAAACCGCGGCCAAACAACAGCAAACCGCAGACCTGTTTTATGACAACCATTTAGTCCCTAAAAAAGTCGATATCCGCACCCGAATCTGGCAACCATCAGCCACCGCTACTGGAGATAAATCATGAGCTTAAACTTATTCTGGTTCCTGCCGACTCACGGCGATGGCCACTATTTAGGAAGCAACGATGCGGCGCGTCCGGTTGATCATGCTTATCTGCAACAAATTGCCCAGGCCGCAGACAGGATCGGCTTTACCGGCGTACTGATCCCAACAGGTCGTTCTTGCGAAGATGCCTGGCTGGTTGCCGCCTCCATGATCCCAGTAACGCAGCGGTTGAAATTCCTCGTAGCACTGCGCCCAAGCGTGACTTCCCCCACCGTGGCGGCTCGTCAGGCGGCAACGCTCGACCGACTTTCAAACGGACGCGCTTTATTTAACCTGGTAACGGGGAGCGACCCGGAAGAATTAGCGGCTGACGGCGTGTTTCTGAATCATGCAGAACGCTATGAAGCGTCATCAGAATTTACCCACGTCTGGCGTCGTGTACTGGAAGGTGAAACCGTCGATTTCGATGGTAAACACATTAAGGTCAAGGGCGCAAAACTGCTGTTCGCGCCGGTTCAACAACCGCGTCCACCGCTCTACTTTGGTGGCTCCTCGGATGTGGCGCAGGATCTTGCCGCTGAACAGGTTGATCTTTATCTCACCTGGGGCGAACCGCCGCATTTAGTCAAAGAGAAAATCGAGCAAGTTCGCGCCAAAGCCGCAGCGCATGGGCGCACCGTTCGTTTCGGTATTCGTCTGCATGTGATTGTGCGTGAAACAAATGAAGAAGCGTGGGATGCCGCTAATCGCCTGATTTCCCAACTTGATGATGAAACCATCGCCAAAGCGCAGGCCGCTTTTGCGCGCACGGACTCTGTCGGCCAACACCGCATGGCGGCATTGCATGGCGGCAAGCGCGACAATCTGGAAATCAGCCCGAATCTGTGGGCGGGCGTGGGCCTGGTGCGTGGCGGTGCCGGTACGGCATTAGTCGGCGATGGCCCAACGGTTGCGGCGCGCATCAACGAATATGCGGATCTGGGTATCGACAGCTTTATTTTCTCCGGTTATCCACATCTGGAAGAGGCGTATCGCGTGGGCGAATTATTGTTCCCGCACCTGGATGTCGCCATTCCGCAAATTCCACAGCCGCGCCAGATTCATGAGAAAGGCGAAGTGGTGGCGAATGACTTTATTCCACGCAAAGTCGCGCAAAGCTAAGGAGCCGCCAATGACCCCTTCAACGCACAAACTATTGTTGAGACTGGCTCCGTGGGCGCTGCCCGTCGCCATTATCGCGATTTGGCAAATCTCATCGAGTGCGGGCTGGCTCTCCAGCCGCATCCTTCCTTCTCCGGAAGGAGTGGTGGTCGCATTCTGGAGTCTTTCCGCAAGCGGCGAATTGTGGCAACACCTGGCGATAAGTTCGTGGCGTGCGGTGATCGGTTTCAGTATTGGTGGCTCTCTGGGATTAGTGTTGGGGCTGATTAGCGGCCTGTCGCGTTGGGGGGAACGTTTGCTGGACAGTTCGATTCAGATGCTGCGTAACGTCCCGCACCTGGCGCTGATCCCGCTGGTGATTTTGTGGTTTGGCATTGACGAGTCCGCAAAAATTTTCCTGGTCGCCCTCGGCACGCTGTTCCCGATTTACATCAATACCTGGCACGGCATTCGTAATATCGACCAGGGTTTGCTGGAGATGGCTCGCAGTTATGGGCTGTCGGGCTTTAGCCTGTTCGCCCAGGTGATTCTGCCCGGCGCGCTGCCTTCGATTATGGTCGGTATTCGTTTCGCCCTGGGCCTGATGTGGCTGACCTTAATTGTCGCTGAAACAATTTCCGCCAACTCAGGAATTGGCTATCTGGCAATGAATGCCCGCGAGTTCCTGCAAACCGATGTGGTCGTCGTCGCCATTATTCTTTACGCCCTGCTCGGCAAGCTGGCGGACATCGCCGCGCAATTGCTCGAACGAGTCTGGTTGCGCTGGCACCCGGCTTATCAGTTACAGGAGGAAACCGCATGAATACCGCTCGTTTAAATCAGGGGATTCCCCTACTCCTTAACAGCGTGACTAAACGCTACGGCGATAAAACCATTCTTGATGAGCTGGAGTTACACATTCCCGCCGGGCAATTTGTGGCGGTAGTTGGACGCAGCGGCGGCGGCAAAAGTACTCTACTACGTCTATTGGCCGGGCTGGAAAACCCAAATGGCGGTTCACTGATTGCGGGCAATGCCCCATTGCGTGATAGCCAGGATGAAACCCGTTTGATGTTCCAGGATGCGCGTTTGTTGCCGTGGAAATCGGTGATTAACAATGTTGGTCTGGGGCTGAAAGGCAACTGGAAAGAGGCGGCAACTCATGCGCTGGAAGCGGTGGGTCTGGCAAATCGAGCGACTGAATGGCCGGCTGCCCTGTCCGGCGGCCAGAAACAACGTGTCGCGCTGGCGCGAGCGTTGATTCATCGCCCACGTCTGTTATTGCTCGATGAACCGTTGGGCGCGCTGGATGCGTTGACGCGTATTGAGATGCAGGAACTGATTGTCTCTTTGTGGCAGGAACATGGTTTTACGGTTCTGCTGGTGACGCACGATGTGAGCGAAGCTGTTGCGATGGCGGATCGCGTGTTGTTGATTGAAGAAGGGAAAATTGGCCTTGATTTGACGGTGGATTTGCCTCGCCCACGTAAGCTCGGCTCTGTCCGGCTGGCTGAACTGGAAGCGCAGGTGCTTGAGCGTGTGATGAAACGGCAGGTTATTGAAGAACCGGAGCGCGTGGTGCGCACCGGTTAGATGTATCGCCCTCACCCCGGCCCTCTCCCCCAGGAGAGGGAGAAAATCGGGTAATCCCCTCTCCCCCCGGCGCAGGAGAAAATCGTATAACCCCCTCTCCCTCAGGAGCAGGAGAACACCGGATAATCCCCTCTCCCTCAGGGAGAGGGTTAGGGTGAGGGTGGTTTTTACGCCAGTGCTTTAGAAATCTTCTCGAACAAATCGCCCGACAAATTCTCCAGCCCTTTCAGCTGTTCCAGCGCTGCACGCATCATGTCCTGACGTTTTTCATCATAACGTTTCAGGCGAATCAACGGCTCAATCAGACGGGACGCCACCTGCGGGTTACGGTGGTTCAGCTCGCTGAGCATTTCCACCATAAACTGATAACCGCTGCCATCAAGCGCATGGAACGCAGCCGGGTTAGCTGAGGCAAACGCACCAATCAGCGAGCGAACACGGTTCGGGTTGCCCATGCTGAACGAGCGATGGTTCAGCAACTCACGTACTTTGCTGAGTGTGTCCGCCGCCGGGCTGGTCGCTTGCAGCACAAACCATTTGTCCATCACCAAACCATCCTGATGCCATTTCTCATCAAACGCGGCCAACAGCTCGGTGCGGCACGGCAATTGCGCGGCAACAGAAGCAGACAAGGCTGCGATAGAATCGGTCATGTTATCAGCGCTTTGATACTGATTACGCACCAGTTGTTCAGCAAGCTGTTGCTCGCCAAAGGCCAGGTAACGCAGGCAAGTGTTACGCAGAGCACGTTTGCCGATATCCGCATGCTCAACACGATAAGCATCCAGTTTATTGGCGTTGTAAACCGCGAGCAGTTCATCAGCCAGTTCGTTCGCCAGCGTGCGGGTCAATGCTTCATGTACCGCAGCAATCGCTTGTGGATCGATTTTCTGGAACAGTTCGGCGATTTCGTTCTGCGATGGCAGTGTCAGAATTTCTGCCGCCAGCGCCGGGTCGATTTTCTCATCGAGCAAAATCGCACGGAACGCATCAGCAACGTGCAGCGGCAACGACAAAGGCTGGCCCTGCTGGCTACGGTTAACGTTCAGTTTGATGTAGGTCGCCAGCAGACTTTGTGCCGCATCCCAACGCGAGAAATCGTTACGCGCGTGGCGCATCAGGAAGGTCAGTTGCTGATCGCTCCATTTATATTCCAGTTTCACTGGCGCTGAGAATTCACGCAGCAAAGACGGAACTGGCTGGAAGTAGACGTTATCAAAAACAAACGTCTGCTCATTTTGAGTCACATTCAGCACGTGGTGAATCGGATGACCATTTTTCTGCAACGGAATCACTTTGCCTTCGTTGTCATACAGTTCGATGTCGAACGGAATATGTAACGGATGCTTTTCCTGCTGCTCGGCGGTTGGCGGCGTGTGCTGGCTGATGGTCAGCGTATACAGCTCTTTTTCCGGGTCGTAGTCATCACGCACGGTAACCACTGGCGTCCCCGCCTGGCTGTACCAACGGCGGAAGTGAGACAGGTCAACATTCGACGCATCTTCCATCGCCTGCACGAAGTCATCGCACGTTGCCGCGCTGCCGTCATGGCGTTCAAAGTAAAGCAACATGCCTTTCTGGAAGTTTTCTTCACCCAGCAAAGTGTGCAGCATACGAATCACTTCTGAACCCTTCTCATACACCGTCAGTGTGTAGAAGTTGTTCATTTCGATGACTTTGTCCGGGCGAATCGGGTGCGCCATCGGGCTGGCATCTTCGGCGAACTGCGCGGCACGCATGGTGCGCACGTTCTGGATGCGGTTTACCGCACGAGAACCGAGGTCAGAACTGAACTCCTGGTCGCGGAAAACCGTCAGCCCTTCTTTCAGGCTTAACTGGAACCAGTCGCGACAAGTCACGCGGTTACCGGTCCAGTTATGGAAATATTCGTGGCCGATAACGGCTTCGATATCGAGATAGTCTTTATCCGTCGCGGTTTCCGCACGGGCCAGCACATATTTGGAGTTAAAGACGTTAAGTCCTTTGTTCTCCATCGCGCCCATATTGAAGAAATCGACGGCGACAATCATATAAATGTCGAGGTCGTATTCGAGGCCGAAACGGGTTTCATCCCATTTCATCGACGCTTTTAAAGACGTCATCGCCCAGCCAGCGCGGTCGAGATTGCCGCGATCGACGAACAATTCCAGCGCGACATCGCGGCCAGAACGCGTTTTGAACGAGTCGCGTAAGACGTCGAAATCACCCGCCACCAGCGCAAACAGGTAGGAGGGTTTTGGGAACGGATCTTGCCACTGAACCCAATGGCGGCCATTTTCCAGTTCGCCTTCAGCAATGCGGTTGCCGTTAGATAACAGGAACGGATATTTGGATTTATCGGCAATGATTTTGGTGGTGAAGCGCGCCAGAACATCTGGACGGTCGAGATACCAGGTAATATGACGGAAACCTTCAGCTTCGCACTGAGTGCAAAGCGCATCGCCTGAAAGATAAAGTCCTTCCAGCGCGGTGTTGGTTGCCGGGCTGATTTCGTTAACGATGGTCAGCGTGAAGGCTTCTGGCAGTGATTCGATAATCAATGCGCCCTCTTCCTGGCGATAATCTTCCCAGGCGGAGCCATTCACAGCAATTGAAACCAGCGTCAGGTCTTCGCCATCAAGACGCAGTGGCGCACATGCCGCGCCCTGGCGGGTAATTTGACTGACCGCTGTGACCAGGGTTTTTGTGGCATCAAGGTCAAAGGTCAAATCGATATCGGTAATCGTGTAATCTGGCGCACGGTAGTCGTGGCGATATTTGGCTTGTGGCTGTTGTGTCATAAAAAACCTTATATATCTTCCGTAAGTTTTCGGGGTTCAGTCTATTCCTGTTGCTCTAATGTTGCCACGCAGAATCATCAACTTTTCTGGGCATCTGGCGAATATTGCTACATTTATATAACAAGCGGCACGAATTGCCATCGACCAGAAAGTGTCCGTGTGTTGTGATCCGGGTTTAATAAACAGATAATCAGGGTATACTCCTGCGTCTTTTATCTGCTTAGCCCTTGATGGAAACGCTCCTGTGAGAGGATGCTGCAACGCGCCATGACACGACACGCTTCCCCGATTTTGCAAACGCTTCTGGATACTGACGCCTATAAGCTTCATATGCAGCAGGCGGTTTTTCACCGTTATCACGACGTGAGCGTCGCCGCCGAGTTTCGTTGCCGCGGTGACGATCTGCTCGGTGTCTATGCCGATGCCATTCGTGAACAGGTTGATTTCATGCAGCGCCTCACGCTCACCGATGAGGAGTTCGCTTTCCTGGAAAGTCTGCCATTTTTTGAAGCAGATTATCTCGCGTGGCTGCGCACCTTCCGCTACGACCCCACTCAAGTCCACATCAGCAATAACAATGGGCATCTGGACATTCGTCTGACCGGTTCATGGCTGGAAGTGATTATGTGGGAAGTGCCATTGCTGGCGGTGATCAGCGAAGTGGTGCATCAGCATCGTTCGCCAGGCGTGACCGCGCAAATGGCCCTTGAGCATCTGGAAGGTAAGCTGGTTGAGTTCAAAGAACTGACGGCTGATATCGATCTTTCCGCTTTCCGGTTGATGGATTTTGGCACTCGCCGCCGTTTTTCGCGTGAAGTTCAGGAGGCGATAGTCAGCCGCCTGCAACAAGAAACCTGGTTTGTCGGCACCAGCAACTACGATTTGGCTCGTCGCCTGCATTTAACGCCAATGGGCACGCAGGCGCACGAATGGTTCCAGGCGCATCAGCAAATCAGCCCGGTTCTGGCGAACAGCCAGCGCGCAGCTCTGCAAGCCTGGCTTGACGAATATCCCTCTCAACTCGGCATCGCGCTGACCGATTGCATCACGATGGATGCTTTCTTACGCGACTTTGACCACTCGTTTGCCAGCCAATATCAGGGCTTGCGCCATGATTCCGGGGATCCGGTTGAATGGGGTGAAAAAGCTATCGCGCATTATCAGAAACTCGGCATTGATCCCAAAACCAAGGTACTGGTGTTTTCTGATAACCTCGATTTGCCGAAAGCCATCGAACTTTATCGCCATTTCTGCGCGCGCATTAATCTAAGTTTTGGTATTGGCACGCGCCTGAGCTGCGATATTCCGCAGGTCAAACCGCTGAATATTGTCATCAAGCTGGTGGAGTGTAACGGCAAGCCGGTCGCCAAACTTTCTGACAGCCCGGGCAAAACCATTTGCCACGACAAAGCGTTTGTCCGTGCGCTGCGTAAAGCCTTCGATTTGCCGCAGATTAAGAAAGCCAGCTGATTCAAATAAACTCATGGGCGATATTCATTAAGCCCATGAGTTTTCCTATTTATCCCCCCGCGCCCTCTTCTTTATTGTATTTCTTGCTCTGTGATGATTTTTCTACTTGTCTGATTGCTCGCGACAGGTAACATAGATAACCCCCGTATTGTGGGTAATTTATTTTTGTCATTGACCAATGAATAGAGAGAAAAATATGAGCGTTGTGCCTGTAGCCGACGTACTCCAGGGCCGTGTAGCCGTTGACCAAGAAGTCACCGTGCGCGGATGGGTGCGTACTCGTAGAGATTCAAAAGCTGGTATCTCCTTCCTCGCCGTTTATGACGGTTCCTGCTTCTCTCCTGTACAGGCCGTCATTAATAATTCTCTGCCTAATTACAATGATGACGTACTGCGCCTGACCACCGGCTGCTCTGTTGTTGTCACTGGTAAAGTGGTTGAGTCTCTTGGTCAAGGCCAGAGCTTTGAAATCCAGGCCACTGAAGTTGAAGTGACTGGTTGGGTTGATGATCCTGATACTTATCCGATGGCCGCAAAACGCCACAGCATCGAGTATCTGCGTGAAGTGGCTCACCTGCGCCCACGCACTAACATGATTGGCGCTGTTGCTCGCGTTCGTCACACTTTGGCTCAGGCGCTGCACCGTTTCTTCCATGAACAAGGTTATTTCTGGGTTTCTACCCCGCTGATTACCGCGTCCGATACCGAAGGCGCAGGCGAAATGTTCCGCGTTTCTACCCTGGACATGGAAAACCTGCCGCGTACCGATGCAGGCAAAATCGATTTCGACAAAGACTTCTTCGGTAAAGAAGCGTTCCTGACCGTATCCGGCCAGTTGAACGGCGAAACTTACGCTTGTGCGCTGTCCAAAGTTTATACTTTTGGTCCAACTTTCCGCGCAGAAAACTCCAACACCAGCCGCCACCTGGCTGAGTTCTGGATGCTGGAGCCAGAAGTCGCTTTCGCTAATCTCGATGACGTTGCTGGCCTGGCTGAAGCCATGCTGAAGTACGTCTTCAAAGCTGTGCTTGATGAACGTATGGATGACATGGAGTTCTTCGCCGAGCGCGTTGACAAAGATGCAGTGGAACGTTTACAGCGCTTCATCGACGCTGACTTCGCGCAGGTTGATTACACCGACGCGGTTACAATTCTTGAGAATTGCGGTCAGAAATTCGAAAACCCAGTTTACTGGGGCGTTGACCTTTCTTCCGAACACGAACGCTACCTTGCTGAACAACACTTCAAAGCGCCGGTTGTGGTTAAAAACTACCCGAAAGACATTAAGGCCTTCTATATGCGCCTTAACGAAGACGGGAAAACCGTTGCAGCAATGGACGTGTTAGCACCAGGTATTGGTGAAATCATCGGTGGCTCCCAGCGTGAAGAACGTCTGGACGTGCTTGATGCGCGTATGGCCGAGATGGGACTGAATAAAGAAGACTACTGGTGGTATCGCGACCTGCGCCGTTACGGCACC
This sequence comes from Buttiauxella izardii, assembly GCF_003601925.1. GTDB lineage: Bacteria > Pseudomonadota > Gammaproteobacteria > Enterobacterales > Enterobacteriaceae > Buttiauxella > Buttiauxella izardii. Next base: position 111,127 of record NZ_QZWH01000027.1, on the reverse strand, counting down.
GTTCCGCACTCCGGTTTCGGTCTTGGTTTTGAGCGTCTGATTGCCTACGTAACCGGTGTTCAGAACGTTCGTGACGTGATTCCATTCCCACGCACACCGCGTAATGCAAGCTTCTAAGATTTGATTTTTACTCAGGCCAGCTTTGCTGGCCTTTTTTCTACCTGTGATTAATTCGTCTTTTTTCTTCAACGAAAGTTAAACAAACGTCAATTTCAACCCCATTTCACCACTTCCCCGTTACCAGGTGTGTCTGCGAAATAGACAAACACAAAATAACCTTACTTTCCCCTTGCATCCTCATTCTGAGGTTTGACTTAGCACATTCGGCCAAAAATCACACAGATGTCTGGACATCCAAAAAACACTCAAGAAATGTGCAAATGTAAGCGAAGAATTCACCAAAATTCTCTTTATGCAGATTAAACATAAGTAATTCATATATATAGGATAGGAAAGCTGGATTTTTATACGAAGCGGCTAAGAAGTTTGAGATAGTTCACAAAGTTCCATAAAATACATATTTAGTTACACATACTTTCTTTTTGTAACTCACTCTCGATGTTTGTAGCACTTTCAGGCTAGCGAAACGGTTTCATGGATGGAAAGATGCCTGACAGATACAGAAAGACACCAAACTCTCATCAATAGTTCCGTATAGAATTATTGACGGCAGTGGCAGGTGTTACAAAAAAACCTAATGAGGGTAATAAATAATGATGAAGCGCAATATTCTGGCAGTGTTAATCCCTGCTCTGCTGGTAGCCGGTGCAGCTAACGCTGCAGAAATCTACAACAAAAACGGCAACAAACTGGACTTCTACGGTAAAGCTGTAGGTGAGCATGGCTGGACGACTAACGGTCACAGCACAAACGCTGACTCTACCTATGCTCGTATTGGCTTCAAGGGTGAAACCCAGATCAATGACCAGATGACTGGTTACGGTCAGTGGGAATACAACATGACCGCTTCCAACCCGGAAGGCGCTCAGAGCCAAAATACTCGTCTGGCATTTGCTGGTATGAAATTTGGTGATGCAGGTTCCCTGGATTACGGCCGTAACTATGGCGCAATCTACGACGTAGCGGCTTACACCGATATGTTCGTTGTTTGGGGTGGCGATTCTTGGGCTGCTACCGACAACTTCATGAATGGTCGTACTAATGGCGTTCTGACTTACCGTAACAGCAACTTCTTCGGTCTGGTTGACGGTCTGAACTTTGCTCTGCAATACCAGGGTAAAAACGAACGTAACAACCCAATCACTGTTACTTATAACGACAACGGTTCCATTGATACCTTGGGTCGTGGCGGTAACGGAGCTAAAGCAAACGGCGAAGGCTACAGCACTGCTGTAACTTATGACTTTGCAGAAGGCTTCAGTGTAGCTGCGGGTTATGAAAACGCTGATCGTACCGATGCACAAATCAACCCAGCATCAAACATCACACCTGCCTTCCCTAACAATACTTGGGCAAGCGCTGACGGCGATCATGCAGAAGCATGGTCAACAGCTGCTAAATACGATGCAAACAACGTATATGCTGCAGTTATGTATGCTGAAACTCAGAACATGACTCGTGAAGCTGATAGCAACTTCGCTAACAAAACTCAGAACTTTGAAGCTGTAGTACAGTACCAATTCGATTTCGGCCTGCGCCCATCCGTTGGTTACGTACAGTCTAAAGGTAAAGACCTGAAAGGCCGTACCGCTCATGGTTCTACCTTCACCGGTGGCGATGCAGATCTGGTTAAATACGTAGAAGTGGGTACCTGGTACTACTTCAATAAAAATATGAACGTATACGCTGCATACCAGTTCAATCTGTTGGATAACAACGATTACAGCAAAGCTGCTGGTCTTGACACTGATGACAAAACCACTGTTGGTATCGTTTACCAGTTCTAATTATCCCGCAACATTGTTGCAAGGATGATTTAAAAACAGGGCTTCGGCCCTGTTTTTTTATGCCTGAAAAGGTGAAAAAAATTACTTGTGACGACACCTGTTTCTTTTTGTTGCAAACGGTTGGCATTTGCTAAAACAGCAGTTAACCTGAGTGCGTTACTCCCTCGATATCAAAATGGAAACCCGTCATGTTTGAGAACATTACCGCAGCCCCTGCTGATCCCATTCTTGGTTTGGCCGATCTTTTCCGCGCCGATGACCGTCCGACTAAAATTAACCTCGGCATTGGTGTCTATAAAGACGAAACGGGCAAAACTCCGGTTCTGACCAGCGTTAAAAAAGCCGAAGCCTGGTTGCTGGAAAATGAAAACACCAAGAATTACCTCGGTATCGACGGTATTCCTGAATTTGGTCATTGCACCCAGGAATTGCTGTTCGGGAAAGGTAACGCACTGAGCGCGGCTAAACGTGCTCGTACAGCGCAAACTCCGGGCGGCACGGGTGCACTTCGTGTTGCCGCTGATTTCCTCGCTAAAAACACCACGACTCAACGCGTGTGGGTGAGCAATCCAAGCTGGCCGAACCACAAAAGCGTATTTAACTCAGCGGGTCTGGAAGTTTGCGAATATGACTATTATGACGCGCAAAATCACTCTCTGAATTTCGATGGGCTGATCAACAGCCTGCAAGCCGCACAAGCGGGCGACGTGGTGCTATTCCACGGCTGCTGCCATAATCCAACCGGTATCGACCCAACGGCTGAACAGTGGAAAGTGCTGGCAGAAATGTCACAGGCTAAAGGCTGGTTGCCGCTGTTTGACTTCGCATACCAGGGCTTTGCTCGCGGTCTGGAAGAAGATGCTGAAGGACTGCGTATCTTTACTGCAAGCCATCAGGAACTGATTGTTGCCAGCTCTTACTCTAAGAACTTTGGCCTGTACAACGAGCGCGTCGGTGCCTGCACCCTGGTTGCTGCTGATGCCGACACCGTTGATCGCGCATTCAGCCAGATGAAGTCGGTGATTCGTGCCAACTACTCTAACCCGCCTGCGCACGGTGCTTCTGTTGTCGCCACCATTCTGAGCAACGATGCATTGCGTACCCTCTGGGAACAAGAACTGTCTGACATGCGCCAGCGTATTCATCGCATGCGCCAGCTGTTCGTGAATACCCTGCAAGAGAAAGGCGCTAACCGCGACTTTAGCTTTATCATCAACCAGAACGGCATGTTCTCGTTCAGCGGCCTGACTAAAGAGCAGGTGCTGCGTTTACGTGAAGAGTTTGGTGTGTATGCGGTGGCATCCGGGCGTGTGAACGTAGCGGGTATGACGCCAGACAATATGGCTCCACTGTGCGAAGCCATCGTCGCTGTGCTGTAAGCAAATAGCAGAGACAAAAAAGCCGCTAATTAAAGCGGCTTTTCTATTTAATCAGACTTTACCAGACCGGTAATTCGTCTTGCAGGAACGGGTTGTGCAGTCGTTCATAACCGAGCGTTGAAAGCGGGCCGTGACCTGGAATAAACGTCACATCATCACCCAACGGCAACAACTTACGCTTAATAGAGTCAATTAACGCGGCATGATTTCCCTGCGGGAAATCACTGCGCCCTACTCCGCCTTTGAAAATCACATCACCAGAAATCAGCAACTGAGATTTCGCATCGAAGAAGACGACATGACCCGGCGTATGACCTGGGCAATGCAGAACCTGTAAGGCGATATTCCCTACCGACACGCTATCACCTTCATTTAACCAACGGTCAGGGGTCAGCGGCAGACACTCTTCCAGGCCAAACATCTGGCTTTGTGCAGGTAAGCCCTGCAACCAGAATTCGTCTTCTTTTTGCGGCCCGACCACAGGAACACCATAAAACTCAGCTAATTCCGCTGCGGCACCAACGTGGTCAAGATGACCATGGGTAAGCAGAATTTGCGTGAGTTTCACGCCTTTCGCTGCAACTTGCTGTTTGATTTTCTCGGCTTCACCGCCAGGATCAACCAACGCGGCTTGCTGAGTTTCTTCACACCAAATCAGTGAACAGTTTTGGCCGAATGCGGTGACCGGGATAATGTGATAGTTCATGACACTCCAATACCGGCAACGCTCGCCGGATTCCGTTGTTTTACCAATGCCTTAATGGCCCGGTATCAATATGCACAAAGTTGCTGCTTGGGTAGTATCCTACACCACCCGCGCGCATAGATAATGCTGCTTTGCGAACATTGCTTAACGAAATCCCTTCAATATGGAAATCCATCGCCTGACCTTTGGTGTGATAGCTCTTTTTCGCTACACCCCGGCTGTGGGCACGCAACTCATTGTTAGTATCCAGGGAGCGATAACCCGAGACCAATTGCACCGGTTTGTTGGTTCCCAACAAGCCCTGCAAACGATAGAGCTGATCAAATAATTTGGGGTCGATGGATTTGATTTTATTCGCGCGATAGTCACGGAAAAAATGATTGAGCCTTGCTAATTCGTCCTGAATATAGCCTTTACCATCGAAAAATTCGGCCTTCATTGACTCACCGGTGTGCAGGTTATTGAGAGTCAGAATGCGCGGGCGCGGTGTTGAGAGTGTGGCAAACGCTTGCGATGGGAGCAGAGCGGCACCTAAAGCCACGCCACCCAACGCCAGCAGCTTGCGGCGGTTTGCGTCAAATTTGTCCATGATGATCCAGGTCTACAGGTAAAAAACGATCGAATAATATGCACTTCAGGCGCACTGCCGGGAACCTTAACTGCCAAAACAATGCGAGTCAAGGCGTGCTAAACCCAGTAAAACCGGGGCCTGTAGAGGCCCCGAGTGGGTTACGCAATTATTACGACCGCTAATTCATTAGAATTACTGCATTTACCGGATCAATAGTTCAGCTTTAGGCAGGATTTGTGCGCCCGATCGCGCGGTGAGATCATAATTGTAAATATCTGTACGATACTGTGTGCGTCCATCTTCGCCTACAAAGGCGGTCAGATAGTACAGGTTAACCGGGATGGTCTGGCGGATGTTCACGTATTTGGTGCTGCCATCTTTAAGCTGGCTGGAAATTCTCGCATCGTTCCAACCCGCATCCTGTAACAACATGTTTGCCAGTTCAGACGCTTTATTGACCCTCACGCAACCAGAACTCAATGCACGCGCGTCTTTCTGGAACAAGTTGTGGTTTGGCGTATCGTGCAGATAAATCGCGTCAGAGCTTGGCATATTAAACTTATAACGCCCTAACGAGTTCTGCGTGCCCGGCTTTTGCTGAAAGCGGAAAGGCAAATTGCTGGCGGTTATGGTTTCCCAGTCAACACGCCACGGGTCGATAGACTCTGCATTGTTACTCCAGCCACGCAACACGCTATAACCGTGTCGGTCTAAATAACCTGGGTCCTGACGCACTTTCGGCAGAATGTCATTACGCGCTAATGTTGGCGGCACATTCCACGGCGGGTTAACCACCACGTTATTGAGCGCACTGCTCATCATTGGCGTTTTACGGTCAGGACGCCCAACAATCACACGCGAAGCCAACACTTCACTGCCGTTCAGGTAATAGCTGAGTGAATAGTTGGGGATATTAACCATAATGCCGGTATCCAGTTTCTTCGGCAGTAAACGCAAGCGTTGAATATTTAATGCCACCAGCGATGCGCGCTGCTGTGGTGTCACATTCAACCAGTCTCGCGTTAATTGGCCAATCGCGCCATCAACCCCCAATCCCTGCCATTTCTGGAAACGTTTCACGCCTTCAATCAGCTCTTTGCTGTATGCGCTGCGCACAGCAGGAGCGGATTTCTTTTTTTTCCCGGCAACAGCATCTGGAACTTGTTGCACGTTCTGCTCGCCTTCTACCTGGATGGCGGACGGGCTAACCGCCGCAGCGGTGTCAGAAGCGCCCGAGCGCTCAAGTAATGGAATAGCCGGTTCGGCTTGCAACATACCGGTGCGCGCCAGAATTTCACGCAGCGCGGGAACATCATTGCTCCACTGGCCTGGGCGTAAGGTTTCGTTCCCGGTCAATTGCGGCCATGGGCGGGAGTCACTCAGCAAATGCACCAGTGATTCATGTAATTTTACGTATTGTGGATGCTGAGGCGCTAGCGTCTCAATAAAACTCACCAGCGTCCCTTGATCAACCGCCACCTGCCATTGGTTAATCACGGAAATTGGCGGGGTTTGCATCTTGTAAGGCTTGGTGCTGTACAACCAGCGATTGCCTTCGGTTGGGATCCCGTAAACGAATTGCAGATAACCCATCATCGCATCAGACAACACAATGTCGCGGCTTAAACCGGTAACAGACGGGTCGGTCAGCAATTCAACCCAAGTCGTAAACTGAGGCTGTATACCGGCAATGGCTAATTCTGCGAGCTGTTGTTGGAAAGCTTTCACCGCCTCGCGATTTTCCCACATGGGTTTCATTTCGCGGGCAGCGTAAAACGCCGATAACGCATTCAGATAAACCGGGGTGTAACCCGCAGGTAAATTCGCCACCAGTTGAGAGCGGCTTTGGGCGGCAGACATTCCGGTTGAATCAAGCGGTAGCACTCCCACCATGCTGGCGGTTGCCGGTGATTGCGGTAATGGTTGGTCAGATGAACTCGCAGGTTCAATGCTCACCGCAGAGCTGTCAGATGGAACGACCGCTGGCTCATCGGCCTGCGCCATAAACAGTGGAGCGAAACTGAGTGCCAGCCCGTAACCGAGCGCTGACAGTCGAAAACCGTGCAATTTATTTAGCAACATCCTTTGCCCCCTGTTTAATACTCATCTATCACCCAGCTTTTAGCGCTGGGCTTTAAACTCAGTATATAAACAGCGAATATTATTTGCCCGTATAAATGTAAATAATATTAAAGATTAAGAACAATCGAGCAAAGAAAACGCGGGCCGTAGCCCGCGTATTTTATGATGCGTCTTGTGTATCGGCTACCGGCTCGGGAAGCGGTGGTGCAAAGCCTCTGAGACCGACAACGTGAACGTGTTCATGGTTCTGAACAACCTTACGTACTAGCTTATAAGTGGTGCCTTTTTCCGGGCTAATGTTCTCTGGCGCTGCAATGATCAGTTGCATTTCAAGGCGTTCGCACAGCTCGAACAGCGTCGCAATGGACTTCGCATCCAGTCGTGCCGCCTCATCGAGGAACAGCAAACGGCATGGAGAAATGTCTTTGCCGCGCAAGCGACGCGACTCTTCTTCCCAGCTTTGAACGACCATGACCAAAATCGACATCCCCGTACCGATAGCTTCACCAGTCGATAACGCGCCACTTTCCGCACGTAACCAGCCATCTGAACCCCGGTTTACTTCTACTTCCATTTCGAGGTAGTTACGGTAATCGAGCAGTTCTTCACCGATGGTTTGCGGCGTGCGCTGGCCCATATCAATTTGCGGATTCAGGCGTTGGTACAGTTTCGCTAATGCTTCAGAGAAACTCAGGCGGTTGCTGTTAAACAAGTCCTGATGCTGCTCGTGTTGTTCTGAAAGCACATCAAGCAACATGGCATGGGTTTCGCGCACGTTCACATTCAAACGCACACTGTTGACCTGGCCGAACGACACACTTTGTAGGCCCTGGTTGAGCATACGAATACGGTTCTGTTCGCGCTGAATCGTCTTGCGAATAATATTCGCCACGCTGCGGGAACTGATCGCCAGTTTCTGCTCGCGTGAGGTTAACTCTTCGGTCAGACGGCCCAGCTCAATCTCCATCTGCTCGATGGCTTCAACCGGATCGTCGGTGCGAATAATATCCTGACGAATACGTTCACGAAGATGCTGATAAACCGCGACAAAGAACTGAATCTTACGTTCCGGGCGTTTTGGATCTTCTGACAGGCGCAATACATCGCGCAGGTGTTCGTTATCCGCCACCGCCAGGCGCAATGAACCCAACGCTTTATCCGAGATAGAACGCAGCTCATCGCCGGTAACATAAGCCAGCTCACGGCGGTGTAAACGACGCTCGACGCCGTTTTCTTTCACCATACGCATCACGGCGCACCAACCTGCTTTCGCTGTCACAACCTGTTCGCGCATTTCGAAATAGCTGCGTTCCAGTTGTTTCAGTTTACGGGTCAGGTTGCTCATCTCCGCTTCACACATCGTCAGCGCTTTTTCGAGCTGATTACGGCGGGAACGGTTGGTGCTCAAAGCGGTGTGTAATTCGTCGCGACGTGAGCGAGCACGCTCTTCAGCGCCGAGATCGGCACGAACGCCGATATCCTGTAACTCTTTGTGCAGATCGGTGAGCAGCTCTTTTTTGGTATCAAAGGAGCTTTTCAGCGAGGCCATTAACTGGCTGAACTGACTCAGTTGCTGCGCGTGGCTACGCAGGGCTTCACGGGAGCGGGTACGTTCACCTTCGGCTTGCTCCAGGCGACGGCGCAGTTTCTCGTTTAAATCGCTGTTGCCATCCAACATTGCAGCGGAGTCTGAGTAGCTAAAGTGTGTGCGACGCTGCACCACTTCAGTCAATGCAAACGCCTGCTGGCGCGCATCACGCTGCACTTGTTGAGCGTACTGATAATCTTCTTTTAACTGCTCGAACTGTTCCGGGTCGCTTTGCAGCACTGACGCCACAGCTTCGAGTTTCACCAGTTGATTGCCAAACTGATGCAGGAAACGCGCGGCTTCGTCGGCTTCGTCCAGACGTTCACGGATTTCATCACAACGGTCAGCCAGCGTTTCGTCGTTCAGCAAACTAATACGCGGCAACAGGCGGTTAAGTTGGTCAACGCCCTCTTTCGCCTGCTCGTATTGCTGACGTTGCTGCTGGTTGTCGTTTTCATGATTGCTGATTGCGCGTTCAACTTCACCACGGCGGGTGTTGAGCTGGCGGATTTCTGCTTCTGGATCGGCGTCGAAAGCCACACCCAGATGCTGGCCGATGAAACGGCTAAACGCCTGGTGCAAACGCTGGGATTTCTGAACGTCAAACGACAGCGTGGCAAAACGCTCAGCCAGAGTTTCACGTTCTGCATGCAGGTTTTCGAGGCGGTTTTCACGCGCTGCACGGCCAAAAATCGGCAGTTCAGGCAAGCGAGAATAACGCCACTGGCGCTCGGCGGTTTTCACCAGAACAGCGGCATTCAGCTCTTCAACGGTAAACACGTTATCATCGAAGGAAGACGGGTCCCCTTCAATCAGATACAGATCTTCCGGGCAATCTTCCAGATTATCCAGTTGCTCGCGCACCAGCGATAAATCTGGCACGACGATGGCGTGACGCGATGGGCCGTACAACGCCGAGAAGTACGGTGCGTCATCAAGACTGATGTCGTCATAAATTTCTGACAGCAACACGCCGCCAAAACGTTCCGCCAGCGCATTCAGACGCGAATCTTCGGCACCGCCAGGTTGGCTCAGGCGTTCGATTTCTTCATCGATAGCGCGTTTACGTGCGCCAACTTCGTCACGTTCAACGGTGACTTCACGTTCGCGCTCAAGCAGTTGCTGCATGTATTCAGTAACTTGCTGGCTGCTTTCGAATTGCTCGTGGCTTTGCTCGCACAACTGAGTCAGGCTGGTTTGCGCAGCCAACCAAATCGGTGCGCGCTGCTGCAGGCGTTTGATACGAGCCTGAATTTGCTCTTGTTCCTGACGCAAGTTAGCACGCTGATCGCTGGCATCCGAAACACGCTGCTGCAAGGTTTCGATGCGCTCAGAAAGCTCATCATGCAACACTTCCAGATCTTCAGGATCAAAGTGTTTGCCCTGGCGTTTGCAGAATTCCGCAAACATCCGTTCGGCTTCTTGCTGCTCACGCAGGCGCTGCTCAAGTTCGTTGAGGCGCGCGCGCAACGGCTGGACTTGTTCCATCAGGTGGCGCTGGTTGTTGCTGTCGCGCAGTAATTCACGCGCCACACTCCAGGCTTCGCTGCGGCTCACCGGGCCATTAATCGCGGTCACCAACTGATAAGCGTGCTCAAACTGGCTGTGCGCCGTTTGTGCCACACTCATTTTCTGCTCAAGATTGAGCAGGTTTTCAGTGGTTTCCTGCTCTTTGGCCTGGAAGGTTTCCAGCCACTCTTCCGCGCTTTCAGCGGTTAAGTCCGGTAGATGGCACAGCGAACGTGCGCGCTCAAGTGCCTGCAATGCTTGTTGATACTGAATCGCACGAGTCTGCTGCACATCCAGTGCTTGCTGGTAATCCGCAAGCTGGCTTTTCAGCTCATCGACTTCCAGTTCAGCGGCTTCGGCGCGGGCTTCGTTTTCTTCTTGTTGCTCAGAAGCTTCCGCAACTATTTCATTTTGCTCTTCCAGGCGCATTTGCAGTTCATCGAGGTCAGCTTCGTAACGCTCGATTTTTTCCTGCTGGCGAATCGCCGTTTGCACCAGGTTCAGGTGGTCACTGGCCGCCTGATAATCCGTTTCCAGATCCCCTTCCGCACCGCTGTGTTCGGCCAACTCACGCGCCATTTCGACGTGTTTGTATTGTTCGGCAGCCAGTTGTTTACGGCTGGTCAACAATTCGCGACGGAATTCGAGCGCTTTATCCAGGTGAATGCGGCGTTCGTTGGCGTGACGCATGTAGTCCGCTGCCACGTAGTTGGTGGCTTCGGAGATCAAATGCTTAAACAGGTCGCGATCTGACTGAGTGACGCGAATCGCTTCCAGCGTCATGCGGTTTTCGCGCAGTGCCGCTTCCATGTCCTGGAAGGCTTTACGCACGCCGCCGTTTTCTGGCAGCAAATAGTCGCGCAGTGAACGGGTGATGGCGCTGGAAATCCCGCCGTACAGCGAGGCTTCGATAAGACGATAGAACTTGCTACGATCCGACGCACTGCGCAGACGACGCGCAACGATGCCCAAATCGAACATCAGCGAGTGGTAATCGGTAATCGAGTTGAACTGTTTAAACTGAACGCCTTCGATGGCTTCCACTTTGTCTTTCAGTTCTTGCAGGCTCAATACGCGCGCCTGGCGCTCATTGATGGTTTCCGTCAGCAATTGCGTTGGCTGAATAGAAGACGGCAAACCCTGAATGGCAAACGGCTTGATATCGACTTTGCGGTCGCGTCCTGCCACTTGTTGCAGGCGCACACCGACAACCACACGCTGGTTGCGTGAGTTGACCACATCCAGTAGCGAGTAACAGACGCCCGCTTTTAATTTACCGTGCAGACCTTTATCGCGTGAGCCAGATGTCGCCCCCGCTTCGGTGGTGTTACGGAAGTGCAGCAACGTTAAATCGGGGATCAGTGCGGTAACGAACGCCGCCATGGTGGTGGATTTACCGGCACCATTACCGCCCGAAAGCGTGGTAACCAGTTCATCTAAATCAAAAGTACGCGCGAAGAAACCATTCCAGTTAATCAGCGTTAGTGAGCGAAACTTTCCGCGTTCAATCATTCCTGTTCATCCTCCGCGTTATCCTGGGCGGTTTGCGACTCTTCTGTTTCATCATTGAGCTGCAAACGTGTTTCAACCGGCATCGCTTCTCCATCGCGGATCATGCGTAATTGCGCTTCGCGCGCATCGTCACCGGCGCGCACATCGGCGCCAAAGCGGAATACGGATTCGGTAATGCGGAATTTGCTGCTGTCGTGGCCCATAAACCAGATCATGCCGAGGCGACGTAAACGGGTTAAAGAAGCGCGGACTTTTTCTTGCAGCTTTTGGCGGTCGAGATCAGAGCCGGTGGATCGGTTGTTCACAAGCTTAAGCAACTTGCTTTCATCCGCCAGCGTCAACAGTTCGTCGTACAACTCTGCCTGGGTGAAAATACCTTCGTTAGCCAGACGTTCCGGGCTGAGATAGAGGTAACAAAGAATTTTACCGACCATCATGTCCACCTCGGATAATACCGAGCGAGGAATCAGCGTGGTGGAACGCGGGCGCAAATAGAAGAAACCTTCCGGCGCACGAATCAGTTCCACGTTATAGCGGGTGTAAAACTCTTCCAGTTCATCCTGGAAATCCATCAAGTAAGCATGATTATCCAGTTCATCAAGCCCTACGTGCCGGCCGGAACGTAATTGACTGTCGAGTGCCGGAAATAACGGATTGGCCAACGCCTGTGCCAGTTTAACTGGCATCACTTTTTCAATATTTGTTGATGACATGCGCCTGTACCTTGGCTCCGTAATCGTTAATTGCCTGCCACTGCGGCGGCAAGCCAGTAAAGTCTGCTTCAGCCACACCCAGACGAACTGCCTGGTCGACTACGATTCTCGCCACATCGAAATGGCGGGCGCGTGGGTATTGCGCCAGATAGTCACGCATCACTACGCCTAAATCTAGCGGTACTTGTCTGGTTTTGTAGACCTGAAGTGCAGCTTCGATAAGTGCTGCGAGCTGTTCGCGGATTTCATTAAACTCTTCGAATTCCAGGTCAGTTGGCAATTCGCCCATCACTTCATCGTCGCGCAGCGTCATTTCTTCGTCGCGCATATCCAGAAGACGATCGGCGTTAGCGTAAGTCAGCGCCCACGGTGCATCGAAATAGTTTTGTACCGAAACGCGCAGACGTTGCGCAAAGACGCGGTTTTTATCCATGTCGATGGCGGTACGAATGAATTTATGAACGTGGCGGTCATAACCAATCCACAAGTCGATAGCCTGCTGGCCCCAACTGACGATACGGTCGAGTTTGCTTTGCAAATCAAAGACCAGACGGTGAACAAAGTGCAGGTCTTCACGCCCCAGAATCGAGTCCTGAATACGCAGTAAGTTGGCCTGGAGTTTATCGCCCGCAGCTTCAAGGGTGTCCTGCAATTCACGAAGCGTGCCGGAAGTTTCGGACAGCAGCATTTCACAGCTGGAAATGGCGGCACGCCAGTCTTTGTTCAGCAACTGCGCGATGTCATCTTTAACCTGTTGCTGGTGTTCATCCATGATGCGCTGGGTGAGATCGATACTGTCGAAAATCTCAGCAACGGAGTATTTCAGTGGCGCAAACACGTTGCGGTGCCAGTGGAATTCGTCACCGCCTTCATCCGCAGAGTCTGCGGCGCGTTTAAGTTCACCACCGACGATCGACAACTGCATGGACAAGCGCAGCGTAGAAAACTCACGCTGGCGGATGTAGTAATCGGTAATGCCAATGCCGAGCGGCGTCAGGCGGTAAATCGCATTGCCTTCATTGATTTCGCTGACAAAACGGTTGATTAAACGCTGGCGCACCATGTCATTGATGGCGTTATTGGCACGAACGCTGATCGTTTCGCTGGTTTGATCAAAACCTTCGCTCACATGGCGGAAAGCGTCGATCAGTTCGCCTTCACTCATTTCACCGTCAAGTCGCTCACCGTTTAAGGTGGCGATCGCCAACAAGAACGTCAGGCGCTCTGTCGGCAGTGAAATCGAGTAGTCATTTTTCCTGGCCCAGGCAACCAGTTCCGGCACTGTCTGGGAAACATCACTCATAATTTTTCCTTGGCTCAAGCGGCTTGATAGCGGTGACGTGGATATAGCGGCCAAGGCTCACAAAGGGCTCCTGACGGCAATAACGCGTTTCCAGTTCAAGCAAATTCTCAAAACCATCGCGTTGTTTGTGTTTATCGCGCAAGTAGTCGTGGAACACTCGCACACCGGTTTTCCCGGTAATCTGCCAGCCAATTTGCTCCAGCCAGTGATACACCTGTTCTGGCTGTAGCGGATTGTCAGGCGACAGAGTCTTCCGTTTATTCTTTTTCATGCCCTGAAGCACGTATTCAAAGTTGCCGACAAACATGTTTCGCATCAGCAAACCGTTAGCATTGTAGAACATCAGGGATAGAGCACCGCCGGGTGCGAGGCAATCCCACAGCGTTTTGAGTACGGCTTGTGGGTCAACGACCCATTCCAGCACCGCGTGAAACAATATCAGATCAACCGGCTTTTCCAAATGTTGACCAATATCCTGGGCGGAGGAATGTACGAAATGCATGTTCTCGCTCACACCTTTCTCACAGGCCTGCGCCTGAGCGCGTGAGATCATTTCCGCAGAAACATCGCAAAGCAGAACTTCATGGCCGCGTTCAGCAAGACCACAGGCGGTTTGCCCCTCACCTCCACCCGCGTCCAGAACCCGTAACTTCTCAGGCAGAACGGACAGCAAAGCATCCAGATCTTGCCATAAGATCGCCTGGCGAAGTTGTCCTTTGGTTGTACCGTAAATGTTGCGTGAGAACTTCTCAGCAATGTCGTCAAAATTGCGGTCACGCACGGGTACGGCTCCATGGGGGAAAAGGGATTGTCCGAGATAAGTGGGTATTTTGGCACAGCCGAGGCAAGAATGAACCCATCTGGTGTAATATCACCCGCGTTTACCTGCTGTATGGCTAAAAAAGGACCCATAATTCATGCTTTTTATCCTGAAAAAATTTATCGGTGGACTGCTACTGCCCTTACCTTTTTTATTATTAATGATGGGCGCGGCGCTTTGCTTGTTGTGGTTCACCCGCTGGCAAAGAAGTGCGAAAGCATTGTTAAGCGTGAGTTGGTTAGTTTTGCTGCTGATTAGCCTACAGCCGGTGGCCGATAAAATGCTCAAGCCTATCGAAGAGGTGTACCCGACCTGGCGCGGGAGTGAAAAAGTAGAATACATCGTGGTTTTAGGCGGTGGTTATACGTGGAACCCAGATTGGGCGCCGAGTTCCAATCTCATCAATAATAGTTTGCCGCGCGTGACTGAAGGCATTCGGTTATGGCAGGAAAACCCTGGGGCGAAGCTGATTTTCACCGGTGCCCGAGCGATGACGAATCCAGTCAGTACGGCTGAAGCGGGAGCGAGAGTGGCAGAAAGTTTGGGTGTTCCTCGCTCAGATATCATCACGTTGGACTCGCCAAAAGACACCGAAGAAGAAGCGGCTGCGGTGGCAAAAGCCATTGGGCAGCAGCCGTTCTTACTGGTGACTTCAGCTTCTCATCTGCCACGTGCGATGATCTTCTTCCAACATGCAGGTTTGCACCCGCTTCCGGCACCTTCAAACCAACTGGCGATTGAGTCACCGCTCAATCCCTGGGAACGTATTATCCCGTCGCCACTTTGGTTATCTCATAGCGACCGCGCTATTTATGAAACCCTGGGTCGCATTTGGCAATGGATGAAAGGCTCGTCAGGAGAGCCAGGGCAGTAAGTTTTTCGCTGCCACATCAAAGGCGGGTCGATTTAACCGGCCCGTCTGTAGCAACTGCGCGACCCCATCCCACAGTACATAAAGCCAGCGCCGCCATAAGAACGACTCCGCTACTGGCGCGCGTTGCAAATAATGCCACAGCAGGCTTTCAGACTGCCCTGCTTCAAACAGTCGGAATATTTCATATTCGCGCGGTGCCCAAAGCGTCATCCCCGGGTTAACCATCGCCAATAACTGATCGCTGCGCCCATCTTTTAGCATGCTGCTAAGCGTAAAGTTGCCATGAACCAGCACGCAGTTGTCGTTGAAACCTTCGAACATACGTGGCAAGCATTCCCGAGTGCGAAACAGAATGCGCCGATCCTGCATCGTCAGGCCATTATTGGGATATTGATTGATGGTTGCCCATAGCGTTTCGACGCGCTGCCGATACCATGAAGGCCAGATATTTTCTTGAGTGTTATCGACATTTCCGACGCAGCCGCGGCTGTCAACGCGATGCCAGGCCAGCAGGCCCTCAACGATTTGATCTTTGAGATGCTCCCAGCGGTCTGGTGTGCGGGTGGGCGCTTCAACGGGCACGCCACGCAAGCGCTCCATTAACAGCACATCAGGACCTGGCGTGTCATCGTGAGTCACAACACCATAAACCACAGGCATTCGCACGGTGCCAGAACGCGCAAGCATCGACATTTTCCAGGCTAACTGAGCAGCAACACCCGGAGTACTAAAACTTTTTGCCAGTAGCGACATCGCATTGCCGTCACTGTCATACAGCGACCACAAAGCAGTGTTTGGCTGTTCATTGATGCACTCAATCCGGCTTAGTTTTTCACCCAGCAGATGACTCAATTCCTTGCGTAGCAACTCCATGACTCATTACCCCTTACAACACTGGTGTTTTTATAATGAGCTTGCGAACGCAGGATGTCATCCATTCAGATCAATTTGACTGAGGATAATAAAAAACCGGCGCTGGGCACCGGTTTTTAAGGGGGGAAAAGATTTAACGCATCGCCTGGCGTACGCGTTCCAAATCTTCGGGCGTATCCACGCCAATACTCGGGATTTCTTTGGCGACTGCGACATGGATTTTTTCACCATTCCACAATACGCGTAGCTGTTCGAGCATTTCGATTTGTTCGAGCTGGCTCGGTTCCCAGGTCACATAACGGCGGATAAAACCGGCGCGATAGCCGTAGATGCCAATGTGGCGCAGCAGGGAGTCACCAATGGTTTCACGCGATTGTGCGAAACGGTCTCTGTCCCATGGAATCGTCGCACGGGAGAAATAGAGCGCGTAGCCCTGCGCGTCCATCACCACTTTTACAGCATTCGGGTTAAACGCTTCTTCCGCAGAATCAATTGGCACAGCAAGTGTTGCCATTCCCGCCTCGCTGTTCGCCAGATTGCTGGCAACCTGACTAATAATAGCCGGAGGGATCATCGGCTCATCGCCTTGCACATTCACAATCACGGTGTCATCGCTAAAGCCGCATTTTTCAATGACTTCAGCAAGACGTTCGGTGCCAGACTGGTGATCAGCGCGGGTCATACAGACTTCACCGCCAGCCGCTTCAACCGCACGAGCGACTTCTTCGTGATCGGTCGCAACAATGATACGTTCGGCACCCGATTCACGAGCCCGTTCCATTACGTGAACGACCATCGGTTTGCCGTTAATGTCTTTTAACGGTTTGCCCGGCAAGCGGGTAGATGCGTAGCGAGCGGGAATGATTGCCACAAAACTCATGGATTTTTCTCGTCAGAAGTCAGAACTCGAGCTTCGGTCTCCAGCAGCACGGGAATACCATCGCGCAGAGGAAACGCCAGGTGATCAGGTTTGCAGATAAGCTCCTGCTTTTCCTGATTAAAGTAGAGCTTGCCGTTACATACCGGGCAAGCGATGATTTCAAGTAATCGATGATCCATGGTTACTCCAGAATGGCTGCCATCAAAGGCAACAGAATAACATAACTCACGCGCGCGCCGGGCTAATTTCCCAGCCTTCGCCCCATGCGGATGCCAAAGCAGCGGGAATATTCCCAAGGTGAATCCGGTTCGCACTTTGCCATTGAGCAAAATC
The DNA here is from genome assembly GCF_003601925.1 of Buttiauxella izardii. Taxonomy (GTDB): domain Bacteria; phylum Pseudomonadota; class Gammaproteobacteria; order Enterobacterales; family Enterobacteriaceae; genus Buttiauxella; species Buttiauxella izardii. The sequence continues at coordinate 94,077 of NZ_QZWH01000027.1, read as the reverse complement.
TGTCAGTGCCGTATGCAATCCATTGATTAATGGCTGACCCGGTTTGACTCCATCCTCAAGATAGAGACTAATAATTTCCAGTTCGCCGGTTTTGCGATGCATTTTTGCATCGATGCGCCCGACTAAAGCCCCGTTGTGCAGGAGTGGAAGCACAAAGTAACCGTATTTGCGTTTTTCCGCCGGGGTGTAACATTCGAGGCGATACGAGAATCCAAATAGCGCTTCGGCGCGTTTACGATCCCAAACCACGGGGTCGAACGGTGAGAGCACCGCACTATGCGTGGCGCGTAAGGTGTTTTTCTCAGCTTTTTCCATCAGCGAAAACTGGTCGTGATGCAGCCACATCTCCCCAAGACCTTCAACATCTACCGAAGTAACAATCCCTTTCTCTTGCCATTGCGCCAGCAGCGGTTTGAGCGAAATATTCTTTAACCGATAATAATCAGCCAGCCATTCCGGGCGGAAAATACCGAGACTACGGGCGCTGTTTTCCAGCATTTGTTGTTCCGCATCTTGCTGATGAATGAGATGCAAATCGTCGTTCCAGTGCGGCATCACTCGCGAAGTGAGATCGTACACCCGCTGAAAATTGCGCCTCTCAACCACCATCACTTTCCCGGCAGTGAACAAACCTTCCAGGTGTTTTTTATGCGGTTTCCATTCCCACCACCCGCCAGCGCCTTTACGCGGATGTTCAAAATCCGCAGAGCGTACCGGCCCATGGATCTCAATATGAGTTAATAGTTTTGCGATTTCTTCGGCATGCTCACCCATCCATTCAGGGCGATATTTCCAGCCCATTTTTTCTGGATTCAGCATCCGATGGCGTATCAAAGCGAAATCTTTTCTCGGCAAAAAGCAGGCTTCATGCGCCCAATACTCCATGAGTTCGCCGCTGAGTAGAGCGTCATCTAGCCAGTTTTGCGGATAGCTGCCGATGCGGCTAAATAAGACCAGATAAGGGCTACGTGCGACAATATTGATAGTGTCAATCTGAAGCAGCGACATGCGAGAAATCGCCGCTGTAACATCGGAAGGTTTGGCTGAATGGCGAGGTTTTTGTAATAAGCCTTGTGCTGCAAGATGAAGATGACGTGCGGCACGTAGAGTCAGTTGCGGTACAGACATGAAAGAATACCTGTCGTCGGCAAACTTGAAATCTGGTGCGCTAAAGAACTCTTATCGCACCAGCGCCAATAATGACTGCAATAATTCATCAGCCTGAGGCTGCGCCAACTGCGCATCGACAGGCAAATACCACCAGTTATCATGACCCTCAACGAATGCACGGCATTTGACGGCATCCTTCTCAGTCATTAGCAAGGTTTGCTGCGCCTGAACAAGTTTTACTACGTCGCTTTCGCTAAGAGCCTGATGGTCTGCCAGGCTAACCGTTTCGAGCGGAGTTACACCACATTGCCGTAACGTGGCAAAAAAGCGTGGAGGATGGCCGATACCTGCCATCGCGACCACATTTTCCAGCGTGTTGACCGGGCGGCGTTCACCCGTCAACAAATTAACTGCATCACCTGGGTGAAGGGCCATCGAGATTTCTCCCGTTTTGGCATCACCACCATTAGTGATGATGGCATCGACAGAAGCCAAACGCCCTGCTCGCTCACGCATTGGCCCAGCAGGCAACCACCAGCCGTTACCAAATCGTCTGACACCATCAATGACGACAATTTCTTTATCACGCGCTAGTGCGTAATGCTGTAATCCGTCGTCAGTAATAATCAGTTGTGGCTGTACTTTTTCCACCAGCATTTTTACTGCATCACTGCGCCGTGGTGCCACAGCTACTGCAGCATGGGTACGCTGATAAATAAGTACCGGTTCATCACCCGCCTGGTCAGTCGTGGTGCTTTGGTCGAGCAACAACGGATAACTTTCTGCTTTGCCACCATAGCCACGTGAAACCACTCCAACGCGTATGCCGCGCTGTTGCAGTTGTTCGACCAACCAAATAACAACCGGAGTTTTACCGTTCCCGCCTGCAGTCAGATTACCGACGACGACCACGGGCACAGGTGCGCGCCAGCTTGTTTTTAACCCGAGTCGATAACTTAGACGGATAGCACCGCTCACCAGGCCATAAAGCCAGGAGAGCGGTAAAAGCAAAAGATAGAGGGGAGATTTCCCCGCCCAAATGCGTTCAATCATGAACCGAATTGCATCCGATGCAGTTGCGCGTAAACACCTCTGTGCTCAATCAGCTCTGCGTGCGGGCCACGTTCCACAATAATACCGTCTTCGACCACTACAATTTCATCAGCCTGTTCAATGGTTGATAAGCGATGAGCAATGACCAAAGAAGTACGGTTTTTTTGCAGTTCATCCAGCGCAGACTGGATAGCGCGTTCAGATTCGGTATCCAGCGCTGACGTTGCTTCATCCAGAATCAGAATTGGGCTATCACGTAATAATGCACGCGCAATGGCGATACGCTGGCGCTGGCCGCCTGAGAGCAACACACCATTTTCACCAATGACGGTATCCAGGCCATTATCCATTTTACTGATAAAGTCCATGGCATAAGCCATACGCGCAGCTTTCTCGATGTCTTCGCGACTGTACTGATCGGTACGCGCATAGGCGATGTTGTTCGCGACTGTGTCATTGAACAAATGAACATTTTGCGAAACAAGGGCAACTTGATTACGTAATGACGACAGGGTGTATTCACGTATATCCACACCGTCAATCGTAATGTTCCCTTCCTGTACATCGTAAAAACGCGTCATCAGGCTGGCGATGGTCGATTTACCCGAACCTGAGCGCCCAACCAATGCCACTGTCTTACCAGCAGGAATATTGAGGCTGATGTTGCGCAGCGCAGGCACATCACGACCCGGGTAGGTAAAGGTCACGTCACGGAATTCAACATCACCTTTAGCGCGGTCAATCACGCGAGTCCCGGTGTCTTTCTCTTGCTCTGTATCCAGGATAGAGAACAGTGTCTGACATGCCGCCATACCGCGTTGGAACTGGGCATTGACGTTAGTCAGTGATTTCAGCGGACGCATCAGGGCAATCATGGATGAGAACACCACGGTAATCGTACCCGCAGTCAGCGTTTCCATCACGCTTGGGAAACTTGCCGCATAAATCACGAAAGCCAGAGCCAGAGACGCAATAAGCTGAATAATAGGGTCAGAAATTGATGATGCAGAAACCAGTTTCATACCCTGTAAACGCATACGGTTACTGACTTTATTGAAACGTTCGGTTTCAACTTCCTGGCCGCCGAAGATCAGAACTTCTTTATGGCCTTTCAGCATTTGCTCTGCGCTGGTTGTCACTTGCCCCATCGTGTTCTGCATATTTTTGCTGATATTACGGAAACGCTTTGAAACGAAGCGAATAGCAAAGGAAACGATAGGTGCCAGCACAATCAGAATCAAAGAAAGCTGCCAGCTGTACCAGAACATCAGTACGAACAGGCCGATGATTGACGCACCTTCACGAACAACCGTAATCAGCGCGCTAGAAGATGACGAAGCGACCTGTTCAGAATCATAGGTTATACGTGACAGCAGCGTACCTGTGGACTGTTGATCAAAGAACGAAACAGGCATTCCCATCATATGGCTGAACAAACGACGACGCATGTTCATTACCACATTCCCTGAAACCCAGGAGATGCAGTAACTAGAGATGTAACTTGTTACGCCACGCAGCACCATTAGTGCAATGACGACTAACGGCATCCATATCAAAACCGATTTATCGGCTTTTCCAAAACCATCATCCAGTAACGGTTTGAGTAAAGACAGCATATAGGTATCACTGGCAGCGTTAAGGATTAGCGCAATACCAGCCACAATCAGACCCGGCCTGAAAGGAACAATCATCGGCCAAAGGCGGCGGAAGGTCTGCCATGTGGAAAGATCTTTATCGTTATGCATTCAGTAAACCAGCATTAGATGAAATAGCCGCATATTCTACCCATTATCCCGAGATACACCAAACCACTGATGATACCAACGGGGTGAAATTTGAGCTCTGAAGCTATTGATTTGCCATTTATCACTATTTATATCGATAGTGAGTTGGCCTGATTGCGCAGTGTCGTACCAGGTGTACCCCTGCGACTGATAGCGCTTAACGACTTTACCTGAAGGTAAATGCCATGCGTTATAGCGCGATGTTGAAGCAAGTGCAGCAGCTCCAGCGACCGCTCGTAACAAAGGTGCACCAGAAGATGTTCGACTGCCATGATGAGGTACCTGAATAATATCAGCATGTAAGATGCCCCATCGCCTCTTGAGCATAGCCAATTCCGCCTCAGCTTCCACATCTCCGGTTAATAAAATTCGAAAATGCCCGTCGCTAACCATCATCACGCACGATCCATTGTTACCGGTGATGGTTGATCCCTTCGGCGGCCAGAGTACAGAGAACTGTAATTTCTGCCATTGCCATTCATCACCTTGAAAACAAGAGTGATGCCCCGCCCAATGTAGCGGGCTGCGAATATTTACAGCAGGCCATTCCCTTTGCAGACTGATTAAACCACCGCGATGGTCTAGATGTTCGTGACTAATCACCACTTGTTCGAGAGACAAATGATGCCAGCGCAGCCATGGAATAATCACCTGTTGAGCCGCGTCCCCGCCAGGCCAGGCATTCCCTGTGTCATATAAAAAGACTTTCCCTTGCTTGATTATGGCGATCGCCAGCCCATGCCCCACATCCAGCATAACGACTTGCCATGAATCCTCTTTTTCCTCTACTCGCATAGTAGAGACTGCCAACGAAAAAATCAGAGCCGCTACAGATATAAACGAGTTTCTCCACAGAGATAAGCGATGGATAACAACAATCACCCAACCGCTCACACTGAGTGCCTGGAAACGTTTATCGATGTTCAGCCAACCGTCTGGCAAAAGTTTTAACGCCAGGAATAATAGTGCTAATAAGCGGTCAACTAACCACCATAGTTGCTCACCTATCCACGGAATAGGGGTAAGCACTAATCCCGCAAGCAACAATGGGACAACCGCAAATGAAATCAGCGGCACCGCAAACAGGTTGGCAAATAGCGCACTGAGGCTGATTCCGTGAAAGATAAAAATTTGTAGTGGCATCAGTAACAACATAATGCCTATTTGTAGGTGCAGTAATGCAAGCGGATAGCGATAAAACCATCGAGCCGTTGCCACACTTCGCGGAAGAGGCATCCATTGATACCAAAAAATAAGCGCCGCCACTGCCAGTACAGATAACCAAAAACTGTCTGATAACACTGTTAGCGGGTCATAAACCAAAATACCGGCAATGCAACACAACCACACCTCCCATCCAGACCAACTTCTGCCTTGTAACTTGAGCAATAACCAGATAACCACGCCGATCAGTGCTCTTACCGCTGGAGGGTTCCCTCCTGCCAGCCAGGTATAAACTCCAGCTGCTATCACACTGGCTATTAACGGCATTCTGAAATGAATCCGATGGGCGGGGAAAGTCAGTTGCACCAGGCGAGCAATTAACCAGCCGACCATGGCTGCCAGCGAAATATGCATTCCGGAAATTGCCATCAGATGAGCTGTACCGCTCTGGCGTAACAAGCTCTTTTGCTCGTCACTCACCCCTGAGCGTTCACCAAATGCCAAAGCCATAATAACGCCTTGATAAGGTAACGATTTAGTTGCGTTTTCTACCGCCGAGAGCCAACTCGCTCGCAGATTGCACCTTTGAGTCATTTGCTGTGCGGAAATCACTCTTGCGCTTAAGGGCTGGTGCATTGCGATGGCATATCGCTGGCTATCAAAACCACCCTCATTAAGTTGACCATGTACGGGTCGCAATGACACCTTCATGCGCCAACGTTGCCCTGCACAAACATGATTTGATAAGTAAGTTTCCCGTACTCTGAACCCAACGGAAGGGAAAATGGTTTTTCCGCCCACTGAGACTATCTGCAATTCATGGTTCTGTTTGTTATCAGTCCGTTCAACCAGCGCTTCAACGGTCACAGGTTTGACGGTCCACTTTTCAAAAGATACCAGGCTTTGCCTGGCGTTAAAAAGTGCCCAACAAAAACAAAGCAGGCTAATTGCAACAAAACGCATCCCTCGCACGGGGATGAATGTAACGCACAAGCTAGCGATAAACAGTGCAGCAATCACAGCTACCCCAGGAATAGTGGGCAACCACATTAGGGGAATGATGCCAATAATTATGCTAAAACCCAGCCTGATTAGATTCCTCAAAGTACCTCCTTGTTATGGGCAGTCTGAGGTATCTACAGGTTTGAGTCAGTCGGGGTTTATTCGCTTTACGAGGAGGGTTCCAGAGAACTTGAGGGCGTTAAGAAAGCATTCACCGATTTTGCGCGCTAGCTCGAAAACAGAAATTTTAGGCATAAAAAAACGGCACCCGAAGGTGCCGTTCTTGAGGATTAAATCCGAAGACTTAATTACCGTAAATATTGGCGCGGTCACGCAATTCTTTACCTGGTTTAAAGTGTGGAACGTATTTGCCTTCCAAATCCACTTTATCGCCAGTTTTAGGGTTACGTCCGGTGCGAGGTGCGCGATAGTGTAAGGAAAAACTGCCGAAACCCCGGATTTCAATACGCTCACCTTGGGCGAGAGTAGAGGCCATATGCTCCAGCATCTCTTTCACTGCATCTTCTACAGCTTTCGCCGGGATGTGAGATTGCGAAGTTGCCAGTCTTTCTATCAATTCTGACTTGGTCATGATTCCTCCGGTTTCCTTTCAGGAAAATTAACTTACAGCTATCAATCGAACAAGGGCGGCCGTAGCCGCCCTGATTTAGTGCTCAGACGATTACTCGCCTTTAGCTGCTTTAAATGCTTCAGCCATAGCGTTAGAGAAGTTCGGTGCATCTTCCTGTTTGTTGTTAACAGTAGCGATTGCATCTTTCTCGTCAGCTTCGTCTTTAGCACGAACAGACAGGCTCACAACACGGTTTTTACGGTCAACGCCGGTGAATTTAGCTTCAACGTCGTCGCCTACGCTCAGAACCAGAGTTGCATCTTCAACGCGGTCACGGGAAGCTTCAGAAGCACGCAGGTAGCCTTCTACGCCATCTGCTAATTCAACTGTAGCACCTTTCGCGTCTACTGCTGTTACTTTACCAGTAACGATAGTACCTTTCTTGTTCAGTGCAACGTAGTTGTTGAACGGATCTTCTGCGAGTTGTTTAACACCCAGGGAGATACGCTCACGTTCTGCGTCAACTTGCAGAACCACAGCCGCGATTTCGTCGCCTTTCTTGTATTCACGAACTGCTTCTTCGCCTGCAACGTTCCAGGAGATATCAGACAGGTGAACCAGGCCGTCGATGCCACCGTCCAGGCCGATGAAGATACCGAAGTCAGTGATAGACTTGATTTTACCTTCAACGCGGTCGCCCTTGTTGTGGGTTTCAGCGAACAGCTGCCATGGGTTAGATTTGCACTGCTTCAGACCCAGGGAGATACGACGACGTTCTTCGTCGATATCCAGAACCATAACTTCCACTACATCACCAACGTTAACAACTTTGGATGGGTGGATGTTTTTGTTGGTCCAATCCATTTCGGAAACGTGAACCAGGCCTTCAACGCCTTCTTCGATTTCTACGAAGCAGCCGTAATCAGTCAGGTTAGTCACGCGACCAGTCAGTTTGGTACCTTCTGGATAACGCTTAGCGATAGCGACCCATGGATCTTCGCCCAGTTGCTTCAGACCCAGAGACACACGAGTACGCTCACGGTCGAACTTCAGTACTTTAACGGTAATTTCATCGCCAACATTCACGATTTCGCTTGGATGCTTAACGCGTTTCCATGCCATATCAGTGATGTGCAGCAGGCCGTCAACGCCGCCCAGATCAACGAATGCACCGTAGTCAGTGAGGTTCTTAACGATACCTTTAACTTCCATGCCTTCTTGCAGGTTTTCCAGCAGTTGATCACGTTCTGCGCTGTTTTCGGATTCGATAACTGCACGACGAGAAACAACAACGTTGTTACGCTTCTGGTCCAGCTTGATGACTTTGAACTCAAGCTCTTTGCCTTCCAGGTGCAGAGTGTCACGTACCGGACGAACATCTACCAGTGAACCTGGCAGGAACGCACGAATACCGTTCAGCTCTACAGTGAAGCCACCCTTAACTTTGCCGTTGATGATACCGACCACAGTTTCAGCTTCTTCGTAAGCTTTTTCCAGCGTGATCCAAGCTTCGTGACGCTTAGCTTTTTCACGGGACAGCAGAGTTTCGCCAAAGCCATCTTCAACAGCGTCCAGAGCAACATCAACTTCGTCACCAACCTGGATTTCCAGTTCGCCAGCAGCATTTTTGAACTGCTCTACAGGAATTGCAGACTCAGATTTCAGACCAGCGTCAACCAGTACGATATCTTTGTCGATAGCAACTACTACGCCACGAACGATGGAACCCGGACGGGTTTCGATTGTTTTCAGGGATTCTTCAAAGAGTTGAGCGAAAGATTCAGTCATGTTGTTAATCTTCAAGGTTCTTTAGTTTAACGTCCATTTAGCATCCCGCCGAATGGGGTTGTTTCACATACCCCGCCATTGGCTCCATGCCGACAGGGTTTAGGTTACAGGGGTAAGAAACTACCCGATATGTCAGGATACCACTATGGCAATATCTTGACAAATATGACAAAACACACCCCAGCTCAATATTCGCTATTGAGCTGGGGTTAAAATTTTCTGCGCATAAGTCAGCGCTTGTTTGATGACTTCTTCAATGGACATGCTGGTTGAATCCAGCACCAACGCATCTGCGGCTGGCACTAACGGTGCAACGGCACGGTTACGGTCACGATCATCACGTTCTTTAATTTCTGCCAAAAGGCGCTCAAAGTTAACACTAAAGCCCTTCTCCTGCAACTGTAGCATACGCCTGTGAGCGCGCTCTTCGGATGAGGCGTCAAGGAATATTTTTACCGGTGCATCAGGGAAAACGACGGTTCCCATGTCACGTCCGTCAGCAATCAACCCAGGCGCTTCTCTGAAAGCACGTTGCCGGCGTAAAAGCGCTTCACGAACACGAGGAAAAGCAGCCACTTGAGATGCAGCATTAGCCACTTCCTGTGTGCGAATTTCGGCACTGACATCTTCCCCTTCGAGGATAACTTCCAGGTTGCCGTTGTTTGCCACAAAACGCACATCAAGATGGGCGGCCAGCGGGACCAGTGCGTCCTCAGATGTCACATCCACCTGATGATGCAGGGCCGCTAATGCAAGCACTCGATAAATCGCTCCAGAATCAAGCAGATGCCATTGCAACGCTTCCGCCATGGCTTTACACAGCGTGCCTTTACCTGCGCCGCTTGGGCCATCAATCGTTATTACTGGGGCGGGTGCCGTCATCGTACTCTCCTCTCGCTGGAATTGCGGACCTGAAATATAAACGCCGCATATTATACGCCGCCAGAATCCTGACCGTTACCTTTCCTGCCAATTATCGTCGTTAATGGGACTGAGTGTAGAAGAATTGCGCAACTTGACATAGGGCCGGCAAAAACCAGCCCCTAAATCAGAGAGGTAGATTATTTTTTATCTGCTGCTATGCGCTCACGGATATGTTGAGCACGTTCAGTTGAAGGTGGGTGCGAGTCAAACATAGATTTTGCACTGCCGCTCAGTGTTGCCAGTTTATCAAAGCTACTGGCCAGGCCCTGAGTATTGATGCCGCGTTTTTTCAGGTAATCATATGAGAAATCATCTGCTTCTGATTCTTCACTACGCGAAAATGTTGCGTTAATCACGCCTTCCGCCAAATCACCTAACTGAGACTGAGAAAGCTGAGAAGCCACGCCGCTGGTTGCTGAAATAGCATCACGAGCGGCCACCGTTGCATAAGCTGTTTGCATTTTTTCTCGGGTATGACCGAGAGCCACGTGCCCCATTTCATGCCCCAATACGCCTTCTACTTCATTGTCGGTCATCATATCCATCAACCCGCTATAGACACGCACACAACCGTTTGCCATTGCCCAGGCGTTGACGTCGCTAGTTAAATATACTTTGTAACTGACTGGAGTCCCGTTGATTTCCTTGCCCAGCGCTTTGGCAATTTTATTAACGCGTTTGGTATATTTGCTGGATTTACCAGCAATTTGACTCTCGCTATCCATCTCCTTACAGGCGCCATTTGCGACGGCTTTAACATCGGCGTCGCTAAGGGTTGCCGCGTTGTAAGCAGACATTGTCGCACTGGCCAATTTATCGCCGTTGAGGTTCTGACAGCCAGATAGAATTCCGGCTATCATTGTGACCAGCAGAACCGCTTTAATATTTTTCATAATTATCTTCCGTTGATGAATAATCAAAAAAACAAATGTTTGATTTATAAAACAAACCGGAAGAGAGGTTAACAGTGAAAGAGGTTGTATCAAGTTGCGGAAGGGGTACGAATTCAGAGTTGCAAAAAACGCTCCGGCTTATAAATCAACCGGAGCGTGGATGAAACATTAAGCCAGTGTGCTGATACGCGCTAACTGTTCAAAATAGTCAGGGAAAGTTTTCGCAGTACATTTCGGATCAAGAATCGTGACCGGTGTATCTGACAACGCCACCAGCGAGAAGCACATCGCCATACGGTGATCGTTATAGGTACCAATTTCTGCAACTTGTAACTGTACTGGTGGAGTGACGGTGATGTAATCTTCACCCTCTTCCACTACCGCTCCGACTTTGCGCAACTCGGTAGCCATAGCGCTAAGACGGTCGGTTTCCTTGACTCGCCAGTTATAAATATTACGCAGTGTTGTAGTGCCTTTGGCAAACAAGGCCGCAGTAGCAATTGTCATTGCCGCATCCGGGATATGGTTCATATCCATATCAATCGCGTTGAGTTCGCCGCGTTCGCAAGAGATGAAATCATCGCCCCACGTCACTTTTGCACCCATTTTTTCCAGCACATCGGCAAAGCGAATATCGCCCTGCACGCTGTTGCGACCAATGCCAGTCACTTTTACTGTACCGCCTTTGATTGCCCCAGCCGCAAGGAAATAGGAAGCAGAAGAAGCATCGCCTTCTACCAGGTAAGCACCCGGTGAGGTGTACTGCTGGCCGCCACGAATCACAAAACTGCGGTAATCACGGTTTTCAACTTCCACGCCGAAGGTTTTCATCAGGTGCAGCGTAATGTCGATATACGGTTTCGATACCAACTCGCCTTTTATAGTGATTTCAGTGTCGTTCGCAGCCAGCGGAGCTGTCATCAAAAGAGCGGTTAAGAACTGGCTGGAAACGCTGCCGTCGACAGAAACCTGGCCGCCGCTGAAACCGCCACGCAAGCGCAACGGTGGGTAATTTTCTTGTTCCAGATAATCAATCTGTGCACCGCCCTGGCGTAAAGCATCAACCAGATGGCCGATTGGACGCTCTTTCATCCGTGGTTCGCCGGTCAACACAATATTGTTACTACCCGGACACAAAGCCGCGGCCAGTGGGCGCATGGCTGTACCGGCATTGCCCAGGAACAACTCCAGCTCACCCGTTGCCTGCAATGGGCCACCCATGCCAGTCACTTCGCAACGCGTACGATCGGCGGAAAGCGTATAACTCACTCCCAATGCTTTCAGCGCGTTGAGCATATGACGCACATCATCGCTATCGAGCAAGTTAGTCAGTTCAGTGGTGCCATTCGCCAGTGCTGCGAGCAGTAAAGCGCGGTTGGATACACTTTTAGAACCAGGAAGATTAATGGTGCCGTCGACTAGTGCGATGGGTTGTAACGTCAGGGATTCCAGCATGGGAAAAATACTCTCAACTCAAACAGAATAAAAACCCCGCGAACTATGCCGCGGGGATAATAACAACTAGCAGCGATTAACCGTGGCGACGTTCAAAGTCGACCATAAAGTTGGTCAGTGCTTTCACGCCTTCTAACGGCATTGCGTTATAGATAGAAGCACGCATTCCACCGACCACGCGGTGACCTTTCAGTGCATGCAAGCCAGCAGCGAAGGATTCTTCAAGGAACAGTTTGTCCAATGCACTATCCGCTAACTGGAACGGTACGTTCATACGTGAACGGTTCGCCGGAGCAACATCGTTACGATAGAAATCGCTCTTATCAATGACACCGTATAACAACTCAGCTTTCGCCCGGTTGATTTTATCCATTGCCTCCACGCCACCCTGCTCTTTCAGCCATTTAAAGACCAGACCTGACAGATACCAGGCGAAGGTTGGCGGGGTATTGAACATGGAGTCGTTTTCGTTCAGCACGGAGTAATCAAGAATAGACGGGCAGGCTTTATGCGCCTTACCAAGCAAATCTTCGCGCACAATAACCAGCGTTAAACCCGCCGGGCCGATGTTTTTCTGCGCACCAGCGTAGATTACGCCAAAACGGCTAACGTCCATCGGATGGGACAAGATTGAAGACGAGTAGTCAGCAACAACGACGGTGTCGCCAAAATCTGGTGTTTCATGAGTCGCAATGCCGTCAATGGTTTCGTTCGGGCAGAAATGCAGGTAAGCGCTGTTTTCGGAAACTTGCCACTCGCTCATCGGCTTGATGGCACGCAGGCCGTCAACCGTAACTTTGGCATCGATAACGTTTGGTGTGCAGTATTTGTGTGCTTCTTTTACTGCACTGCTCGCCCAGTAGCCACCATCAACGTAATCAGCGGTCGTTTTGTCACCCAGCAGATTTAATGGAACGCCCGCGAATTGACCGCGACCACCACCGTGACAGAATAAAACTTTGTAGTTCGAGGGGATTTTCAGCAGATCACGAAAATCTTTTTCGGCTTCTTCAGCAACCTGAATAAACTCTTTACTACGGTGGCTAATCTCCATTACGGAGGTGCCTAATCCTTGCCAGTCGCAGAGTTCATTTTGCGCACGACGAAGTACGTCAGCCGGTAGCATCGCCGGGCCGGAACTAAAATTGTATACCTGAGTCATTTCCCCTCACCACGCTTAGAGCAATAAGATTTATCACGATATCGGTTTTATCATTCAGAAGATAAGGCTGCAATGCTTAATCGGGCACGCTGCGGGAATGTGCGCAAAATCACACAACAGAATCCACTAGTCGGTGATTTAAACGCCCGATAAATGCCCATCAGGTCACTCTGGTAGCCGTGCTGGCTTTGACCCATTGCTGATGCTTGCAACGTGGGCAGGCCACTTTGACTCCGGCATTAAAGGTAATGACTTCGCTGCAATGAATGCAGGCGTAATCGCCATCTTCTGGAATCACTTCAAAACGCTCACTGCAATACTCAGGCAAAATAGATAAGCCAGGGCGAACGAGATCATCCGGGTAGTAATAAACGCTAATCTGGCCGTTGGTTTCGAGTATTGCCAGGCGAACCTGCCCCAAATGCTCCACGCCATGCAGACGGAGTTCCATAAAAAACTCAAACTCCGTCATGTTCTGGGCTTTCATTTTCTCCCAGGCAAACTCGCCATCTTCGATGATGACAGCCGGTTTCCCTTCCAGAAGGTTTTCCAGTTTTTCACTGTGGCTCATCAACCACATGACGAGGCGATACAAACAAGCAAGAGTGATAAAGACGACAAAAACAGGCAGCATGGGCACATCATGATAAAACGCCACATCCCCTGCCGCCGAGCCAAGCGTCAGGATGATTAACACTTCAAACAGCGACATCTGGCGAACGCCACGCCGCCCGGTTATTTTTAAAAACAGGAACACTAATATAAAGGTGTAGAGACTACGAAATGCCACTTCCCAAAGGAAATCGAGTGGGACTTCGTCTAAAGCCATCCGTTGGAGATCAAAGGTCTTCATTTATACCGCCATAACAGTAGGTTACTGACAATAAGCATAGCCTGTTATGCTAAGGCCGCCTGCTTGCCGCTGACGATAGCGTCGGTCGGCTAAAACCCGTATCATTGCGCGCTTTGCGTACGACAAAAGTGAAAACCTCATGACTCAAACCTTTATTCCTGGCAAAGATGCCGCTCTGGAAGATTCCATCGCTCGCTTCCAGACCAAACTTGCCGATCTGGGCTTTAATATTGAAGAAGCCTCCTGGTTAAACCCGGTTCCTAACGTCTGGTCTGTTCACATCCGTGATAAAGACAGCGCGCTGTGCTTTACCAATGGTAAAGGCGCGACTAAAAAAGCGGCGTTAGCGTCTGCACTGGGTGAATATTTTGAACGTCTGTCGACTAACTATTTCTTTGCTGATTTCTGGTTAGGCAAAACCATCGCCAATGGCCCGTTTGTGCATTATCCAAACGAGAAGTGGTTCCCTATTCCTGAAGATGAGCAACTGCCCGAAGGCATTCTCGACGAGCGTCTGCGTGCGTTTTACGATCCTGAAAACGAAGTCACTGCGGGAATGTTGATTGACCTGCAATCAGGTAATGAAGAGCGTGGTATTTGCGCCCTGCCATTTACCCGTCAGTCTGACCAGGAAACCGTTTATATCCCGATGAACATCATCGGTAACCTGTACGTTTCAAACGGCATGTCTGCGGGCAACACCGCAAACGAAGCGCGTGTTCAGGGGCTTTCAGAAGTTTTCGAGCGCCACATTAAAAACCGCATTATTGCTGAAAGCATCAGCCTGCCAGAAATCCCGCAAGAAGTGCTGGCACGCTATCCGGGCGTGGTTGAGTCAATCGCCACTCTGGAAGCGGAAGGTTTCCCAATCTTTGCTTACGACGGTTCATTGGGCGGAAAATACCCGGTTATCTGCGTTGTGTTGTTCAACCCAGCAAACGGCACCTGCTTTGCTTCTTTCGGTGCGCATCCTGATTTTGGTGTGGCACTGGAGCGTACGGTGACTGAACTGCTTCAGGGCCGTGGCCTGAAAGACCTGGACGTGTTCACTCCGCCAACTTTCGATGATGAAGAAGTCGGCGAGCACGCCAACCTCGAAACTCACTTCATCGACTCAAGCGGCCTGATTTCCTGGGATATGTTCAAGCAAGATGCTGACTATCCATTTGTTGACTGGAATTTCTCTGGCACGACAGAAGAAGAGTTCGCCACATTAATGGCAATCTTTAACGCAGAAGATCAAGAAGTCTACATCGCCGATTACCAGCACCTGGATGTCTACGCTTGCCGCATCATCGTGCCGGGAATGTCCGATATTTATCCAGCAGAAGATCTGCTGCTGGCTAACAACAATATGGGCTATCACCTGCGCGACACCATTCTGGCTCTGCCGGGCAGCGCGTGGGAAAAACAAGATTATCTCAATCTCATCTCGCAATTAGATGAAGAAGGTCATGATGATTTCACCCGAGTGCGTGAACTGCTGGGCCTGGCGACGGGCAAAGACAACGGTTGGTATACGCTGCGTATTGGTGAGCTGAAAGCGATGTTGGCGTTGGCGGGTGGCGATACCGAGCAAGCACTTATCTGGACTGAGTGGACGATGGAGTTCAACGCCTCTATTTTCAGCGCTGAGCGTGCCAACTACTACCGTTGCCTGCAAACCTTACTGTTGCTGGCAATGGAAGAAGACCGCCAGCCGCTGCAATATCTGAATGCCTTTGTACGTATGTACGGCGCAGAAACAGTAGAAGCAGCGAGTGCAGCGCTCAGTGGCGAAGCGCCATTCTATGGCTTGCAGGCTGTCGATAGCGATTTGAAAGCCTTCCCTGCCCATCAGGCATTGTTAAGCGCCTATGAAAAGTTGCAACGCGCAAAAGCCGCTTTCTGGAAATAAAGTAATAAAATATGAGTAAAGGTGCGTAAATCATCAGGTTTACGCTATATTACGGGGCGATTTTTATTGCCCCGTGTTTTTATTGTCACCGCAATAATTTCATTTGTGACTCAATAGTTAAATATTGGTGAAATAATATTATTTTAAGCTATAAATATTGTTGCAAAATTATTGAAATACTCATTTCTAATTAACCATTCACCTGGGCTTCGAGGGTAAATATCAAATTACGTTATAAATTTTAAACTTTATTTTTATAATTAATATCAATTACTTACGCTGAAAATCAGGTAATCACCTGCTTTTAACAGGCCTATAAGCTTGGCGAGATATGATCCATATCAATTTTTACTCTATAATGCTTTGTTAGTATCTCGTCGCCGAATTAAATAAGAGAGAGTTAGTGTGAAAGCTGACAACCCTTTTGATCTATTGCTCCCAGCCGCTATGGCGAAAGTCGCCGAAGATGCTGGCGTCTATAAAGCAACAAAACACCCGCTGACCACGTTTTATTTAGCGATCACTGCGGGCATGTTCATCTCGATTGCCTTTGTCTTTTACATCACTGCGACCACCGGTACTGCAACCATTCCATTTGGGATTGCAAAACTGATTGGTGGTACTTGCTTCTCCTTAGGGCTTATCCTTTGTGTCATCTGCGGTGCCGACCTTTTCACCTCTACGGTGTTAATCGTTGTTGCGAAAGCCAGCGGGCGAATCACCTGGGGTCAGCTAGCCAAGAACTGGATTAACGTCTATGTCGGAAACTTGGTTGGTGCGTTGCTATTCGTGGTGTTGATTTGGTTGTCAGGCATGTATATGACAGCAAATGGTGCGTGGGGTCTGAATGTGCTTCAAACCGCAGACCACAAAATGCATCACACCTTTATTGAAGCTGTGTGCCTCGGTATTTTGGCTAACCTGATGGTCTGTCTGGCTGTCTGGATGAGCTACTCGGGCCGCAGTTTGATGGATAAGATGTTTGCTATGATCCTCCCGGTCGCCATGTTTGTTGCTTGTGGTTTTGAGCACAGTATCGCAAACATGTTCATGATCCCTTTGGGTATCGTAGTACGCAACTTTGCAAGCCCGGAATTCTGGACCGCAGTCGGGTCGTCTCCGGACAATTTCACACACTTGACCGTATTGAACTTCATCACTGATAACCTGATCCCAGTAACTATTGGGAACATCATTGGTGGCGGTGTACTGGTTGGGTTGACGTACTGGGTAATTTATCTGCGCGGTGGCGATAAGCACTAATGTGCTAACCATTGTTCAGGGAATAAGAAATCCACATTAGAAGGTAGGTGTTAAATGTCCGAGCTTAATGAGAAGTTAGCCACAGCCTGGGAAGGTTTTGCCAAAGGCGACTGGCAGAATGAAGTCAACGTGCGTGACTTTATTCAGAAAAACTACACCCCTTACGAGGGTGACGAGTCCTTCCTGGCAGGTGCTACTGAAGCAACTACCACATTGTGGGATGACGTCATGGAAGGTGTTAAACAGGAAAACCGCACTCATGCGCCTGTTGACTTCGATACTGACCTTGCTTCCACCATCACCTCTCATGATGCTGGTTACATCAACAAGTCCCTCGAAACCATCGTTGGCTTGCAGACTGATGCTCCACTGAAACGTGCAATTATTCCGTTTGGTGGCATCAAAATGGTTGAAGGTTCTTGCAAAGTATACGGTCGTGAACTTGACCCAATGCTGAAAAAGATCTTCACCGAATACCGCAAAACCCACAACCAGGGTGTGTTTGACGTTTATACCAAAGACATCCTGAACTGCCGTAAATCAGGCGTAATCACCGGTCTGCCGGATGCTTACGGTCGTGGTCGTATCATCGGTGACTACCGTCGCGTAGCGCTGTACGGTATCGACTTCCTGATGAAAGACAAATTTGCTCAGTTCAATTCTCTGCAGACCAAACTGGAAAACGGCGAAGATCTGGAAGCAACAATCCGTCTGCGTGAAGAAATCTCCGAGCAACACCGTGCTCTGGGTCAGATCAAAGAAATGGCTGCTAAATATGGCTGCGATATCTCTGGTCCTGCTAAAAACGCTCAAGAAGCTATTCAGTGGACTTACTTCGGCTACCTGGCTGCGGTTAAATCTCAGAACGGCGCAGCAATGTCCTTCGGCCGTGTGTCCACCTTCCTGGATGCGTTCATCGAACGTGACCTGAAAGCGGGCAAAATCACTGAGCTTCAAGCACAGGAAATGATTGACCACCTGGTCATGAAACTGCGTATGGTTCGCTTCCTGCGTACCCCTGAGTATGATGAGCTGTTCTCTGGTGACCCAATCTGGGCGACCGAATCTATCGCCGGTATGGGTGTAGATGGCCGTACTCTGGTTACCAAATCTAGCTTCCGTTTCCTGAACACCCTGTACACCATGGGGCCGTCTCCGGAGCCGAACATCACTATTCTGTGGTCTGAAAAGCTGCCACTGAACTTCAAGAAATTCGCTGCTAAAGTTTCCATCGATACTTCTTCTCTGCAATATGAGAATGACGATCTGATGCGTCCTGACTTCAACAACGATGACTACGCAATCGCATGTTGCGTAAGCCCAATGATTGTTGGTAAGCAAATGCAGTTCTTCGGTGCTCGTGCTAACCTGGCGAAAACCATGCTGTATGCAATCAACGGCGGCGTTGATGAAAAACTGAAAATCCAAATTGGTCCTAAAGAAGCACCAATCATGGCTGATGTTCTGGACTACGATAACGTTCTCGATCGTCTGGATCACTTCATGGATTGGCTGGCTAAACAGTACGTCACCGCGCTGAACATCATTCACTACATGCATGATAAATACAGCTACGAAGCGTCTCTGATGGCTCTGCATGACCGTGACGTTGTTCGCACCATGGCTTGTGGTATCGCGGGTCTGTCTGTTGCAGCTGACTCCCTGTCTGCAATCAAATACGCGAAAGTTAAACCTGTTCGTGACGAAGACGGCCTGGCTGTAGACTTCGAAATCGAAGGCGAATACCCAATGTTCGGTAACAACGATTCTCGCGTAGATGACATCGCTGTTGACCTGGTAGAACGTTTCATGAAGAAAATTCAGAAACTGACTACTTACCGTAACGCTATCCCGACTCAGTCTGTTCTGACCATCACCTCTAACGTGGTTTATGGTAAGAAAACCGGTAACACCCCAGACGGTCGTCGCGCTGGCGCTCCATTCGGTCCAGGTGCTAACCCAATGCACGGTCGTGACCAGAAAGGTGCTGTTGCCTCTCTGACTTCCGTTGCTAAACTGCCGTTTGCTTACGCTAAAGATGGTATCTCTTACACCTTCTCTATCGTTCCTAACGCACTGGGTAAAGACGACGAAGTTCGTAAAACTAACCTCGCGGGTCTGATGGATGGTTACTTCCACCACGAAGCGTCCATCGAAGGTGGTCAACACCTGAACGTGAACGTAATGAACCGTGAAATGCTGCTGGATGCGATGGAACACCCTGAGAAATATCCTCAGCTGACCATTCGTGTATCTGGTTACGCTGTACGTTTTAACTCCCTGACTAAAGAACAACAGCAGGACGTTATTACTCGTACCTTCACTCAAACCATGTAATTCACGGTTTGTCTGAAAAGGCGTAGAATAAAGGCTCCACCTCGGTGGGGCCTTTTCTTATGTCAGAACCGGTTTTGCAAGATAACTGCTACGTTTAAGTTATCTCGCAAAATCGATTCGACGCGGCAATCAAGACTTAGACCGCGCTCAACCTGGTTCTTGCTTTAAGGCATGGACCAATACTGGAGAGAACACCGCAATGTCAGTAATTGGCCGAATTCATTCTTTTGAATCCTGCGGTACCGTGGATGGTCCCGGTATTCGTTTTATCACCTTCTTCCAGGGCTGCCTGATGCGCTGCCTGTATTGCCATAACCGTGACACATGGGACACGCACGGCGGCAAAGAGATCACCGTTGAAGAGCTGATGAAAGAAGTGGTGACCTATCGCCACTTTATGAACGCTTCTGGCGGCGGTGTCACTGCATCTGGTGGCGAAGCCATTCTGCAAGCTGAGTTTGTACGTGACTGGTTCCGCGCCTGTCGTACCGAAGGCATTCATACCTGTCTTGATACCAACGGTTTTGTGCGCCGCTACGACCCGGTGATTGATGAATTACTCGAAGTGACCGATCTGGTCATGCTGGATTTAAAACAGATGAACGATGAGATTCACCAGAATCTGGTTGGCGTTTCAAACCATCGTACGCTGGAATTTGCGCGCTACCTGTCCGACAAAAACGTGAATGTCTGGATTCGTTATGTTGTTGTACCAGGCTGGTCTGATGATGATGACTCTGCGCATCGCCTTGGCGAGTTCACGCGTGATATGGGTAACGTCGAGAAGATTGAGTTGTTGCCTTACCACGAGTTGGGCAAACACAAATGGGTCGCGATGGGCGAAGAGTACAAGCTTGATGGCGTGCATCCACCGAAGAAAGAAACCATGGAACGCGTTAAAGGTATTCTGGAACAGTACGGTCACAAAGTGATGTACTAACCTCGAAGCACTAGCAAAAATGGCCCTCATTGAGGGCCATTTTTGTATCAGGCATGGGCAATCGGTGTGGTATGCGGCCCTGCTTTGCGCAGCAACATCAGCAAGTAAATAAATGCCACACCGGCAATCATCACGAACAGTAAGCTGTCAGAGTAGCTTTGCATCAACATTGACGTAAACGTTGGGCCAAGCAAGCTGCCAACGGTGTAACTCAATAACAGCGCCTGGTTCATTGCCACCAACTGGTGATGTTCAACTTTCTCACAGGCCCAGGCCATTGCCACCGGGTACAGCGTAAAGCCCGCCGCCCCGAGCACAAACAATGTCGGCCCCATCGCGGCATTGGTCAGCATCGCCATGCAACCCATAATCACAATAAATACCTGAACGCGCAGCACCAGCAAGCGGCCAAAACGATCTGCAAGGCGGCCAACTGGCCACTGCCCCACAATCCCCGCGCTGACCATCACCGCCATCCAGAAACCAATACCGGCATCGCTGAAGCCTTTATGGTTTAAATACAGCGGCATTAATCCGTACAACGAACCGAGAACAATCCCAGAAATAATACAGCCGTTCACGCCAAGGCGAGCGTGGCGTAGACGCAGCATCGGCCATACTGGCGTCGCTTCGTGGTTTTCACTGCGATCATTCACAATACGAGTGAACAACAGTGGCAGAATCGCGGCCAAAATCAATGCGGTGACCCACGGCAGAACACTGGCTAAATCCGTCGGCATTTTGCTTATCATCAGCTGGCCCAGAACTGTACCAACGTAATAAACCATCATATAAGCCGCCAGCAAGCGCCCGCGATTGCGCGAAGTCCCGCTGCACATCAAAGCACTCTCAACCACCACCCAGATCATCGCGCAGCCAATACCCGCGATGAAACGCCACATCATCCAGCTCCAGAACCCGGTCATTAACCCTAGCCCTGCGCAACCCGCAGCAAAAATCAGCGACGCAAGATAGTAGCTACGGTTAAAGCCCTGCCGTTTGATTAGCCACCCGGTCAGTAATGTACCCAGTAAGTTTCCGGTAAAATACGACGAACCGACCATCCCGACTTGCCAGGTAGGAAGATGTTCATGAGCTAACCAGAGGGGAACCAGCGTATTTAAAACCGCTATCGCCAGGGTCAAAAGCATCAGACCACAGAGCAAAAGCATCACTGGTCGGGTATAGGTGGACATGTAAAAAACCGCGAGGAAGAGAATAATTTGTGCGCATCATGCCACTGGAAAAATGATTGTCAATCCAGCGCTGACGGGGCCTGGCACGATTTGAAAGCGGTCGATTTGAAAAACTTATCCAAGTGGCGAGCAAAGTACAGCGCCATAATGCTATCTCGCTGTTTTTGATGGGATCAGCAAAAATTGATCGAAGCGGGATATATGAAAAATTTCATGGTGAGTCGGATGATATTTTCCTATGCAAGAGCAAAAAAAATGCGCCCGGAGGCGCATTTAATATCAGAAGTTTTATTAACTCGCTATCGCCATGCCAACGGTCATATGCAGGCCATAGAAAACGCCGCGACCGATAAGCTCTCCGGCAATCATCAGCACGAATGCGAACGTCAGAACTGCTGGACTTGCTAACCCACCTTTTAGCTGTGGAACAATCCAACAAACTAATGCAGCAGCCAGTAGCACTAATCGCCATGACATTAACGCGCCATATTGCGGCACGAGTGCCGAGGCCTGAGCAATAGAACTCTGAATCGTAGCCAGTTCCATGCTTTGTAACATCACCACAACGGTGCTCATCACAATCGCTAAAAGCGAAATAGCAGGAAGAAGTCGCATGCCCCAACCCTGCACGCCCGCAACACGCAGCAGCAAATAGCCCAGAAGCGGGCCACCAATAAACATCGTCAGGAAGAAGCTGAGCGGTGTATAAGCGCTATACCAGGTTGGCACGGTATCAATCAGGTAAACCTTGCACATCATCCAGACGAAAAACACGCCCAGAATCATGGTCAGAACCATCCAGATTTTACCCAATGCCTGCGGCATTTTGCCCAGAACGGTAATCAGCCACCAAAAACCGCCCACCGCGAAGAACACTGAACCGCTGGCAATTTCATTACTCAGTGCCGAATCGCCAATGCGATTGAGTGAATTGAAAGCGCGCAGCGGTGAACCCAGATGCAGAACCGAGGCCATAAAGCCGATTCCCATCAGTATCCACAGCACGATCATCGCCCAGTGCACACGTTTTTGCTGCGCGCGTTCAGAAACGCCCGTCATCAACGCCAACGCCATAACGATAAAACCGCCTGCCACGCATTGCCCTAAAACCGTAAAGACCATTAACGGCCATTCATGCCATCCGTTACCCATCTTAGACCTCCTTCGGGTTAGCCAGATAGCCGGTTTTATCCCCGCAAGGACGGCTGTTGGCATTCGGTTTAATCACGATATTTGGCTTAGTGAAATGTGCTGATGGCAGCGGCGCAATGGCGGCTTGCTCGCCATACTTTTCACGCAATTCCGCAATCGGAGCCATATCCAGCGCACGCAGCGGGCAAGATTCCACGCAAATCGGTTTCTTGCCTTCAGCGATACGCGAATAGCAGCCATCGCATTTGGTCATGTGACCTTTTTCAGCGTTGTACTGCGGTGCGCCATAAGGGCAAGCCATGTGGCAGTAGCGGCAGCCGATACACACGTCTTCGTTAACGACCACAAAGCCATCTTCGCGTTTGTGCATTGCGCCGCTCGGGCAGACTTTGGTACAGGCCGGGTCTTCGCAATGGTTACAGGCAATCGACAGGTAATAGGCAAAGACGTTTTGCTGCCAGACGCCGTTGTCCTCTTGCCAGTCACCGCCCGCGTACTCATAAATGCGGCGGAAGCTGACATCCGGGCCTAAGTTTTTGTAATCTTTGCAAGCCAGCTCGCAGGTCTTGCAGCCGGTACAACGGCTAGAGTCGATATAAAATCCGTATTGGGTTGTCATCAGCTATTCCTTACGCCTTCTCGACCTGGACGAGGTTACTGTGGGATGGGTTGCCTTTCGCCAGTGGCGATGGTCGCTGGGTGGTCAACACGTTAATGCAGCCAGCGTGGTCAACTTTATTGGCATCCGGGCTATACCACGCCCCTTCCCCCATCGCGACAACGCCAGGAATAATACGCGGCGTCACTTTCGCATTGATATGGACTTCACCACGGCCGTTGAAGATGCGAATCATGTCACCGTTCTTGATGCCACGCTGTTGCGCGTCAATCGGGTTGATCCACATTTCCTGACGGCAGGCGGCCTTCAGCACTTCCACGTTGCCGTACGTTGAGTGAGTACGCGCTTTATAGTGGAAACCGGTCATCTGTAATGGCCATGTTTCTGCCAACGGATCGCCGTAGTTTTCAAAGCCCGCGCTATAAACCGGCAGTGGATCGATAACATCGCCTTCGTTGAGTTGCCAGGTCGCGGCAATCTCAGCTAATTGCTCAGAGTAGATTTCAATTTTCCCGGATGGCGTCGTCAGCGGATTGGCGGCAGGATCTTCGCGGAAGGCCTTGTAAGCCACGTGATGCCCTTCCGGGTCGCGCTTCTTAAAGATGCCTTGCTTACGGAACTCATCAAAACCTGGCAATTCCGGAATCGCTTCCTGAGATTGTTGATATAAATGACGCATCCAGCCTTCTTGCGTGCGGCCTTCAGTGAACTTAGCCTCAACACCCATTCGTTTCGCCAGCTCAGTGGTCATTTCATAGATAGTTTTGCATTCAAAGCGCGGTTTGATTGCCTGATCAGCAAAAATCACATACGACATGTTGCCGCAGGACGCATCCAGGCAGAAGTCCATTTGCTCAGAGGCGGTGCAGTCTGGAAGCAAAATATCGGCATATTTTGCTGATGAAGTCATGTGGTTATCGATCACCACAATCATTTCGCATTTCTTGTCGTCTTGCAGGATATCGTGCGTACGGTTAATTTCGGAGTGCTGGTTTATCAGGCAGTTACTGGCATAGTTCCAGACCATTTTGATTGGCACATCGAGTTTATCTTTGCCGCGAACGCCGTCACGAGTCGCGGTCATTTCTGGCCCACGCTCAATGGCATCCGTCCACAAGAACATCGAAATGCTGGTCTGCACTGGGTTTTCCAGTGTTGGCATACGCACGAAAGGCAAATCATACGACCCTTCACGCGCGCCGCTGTTGCCACCGTTGATGCCCACGTTTCCGGTCAGAATCGACAACATCGCGATAGCACGGGAAACCAGCTCACCGTTTGAGTGGCGCTGCGGCCCCCAACCCTGGCTAATAAAAGCAGGTTTGGCTGTGGCGATTTCACGCGCCAGTTGCACAATGCGTTCAGCAGGAATACCGGTGATTTTGGCAGCCCACTGTGGTGTTTTCGCCAGACCATCGGCCCCTTGACCCAGGATGTAAGCCTTGTAATGGCCATTCGCTGGAGCCGTTTTTGGCAGTGTCTTTTCGTCGTAGCCGACGCAATATTTATCAAGGAATGGCTGATCAACGAGGTTTTCAGAGATCATCACCCACGCCAGTGCCGAGATAAGCGCGGTATCAGTACCGGGGCGAATCGGAATCCATTCATCTTCACGGCCCGCCCCCGTATCGGTATAACGCGGGTCAATGATAATCATGCGGGCATTGGATTTTTCACGCGCTTGCTCGAGGTAATATGTCACCCCGCCGCCACTCATGCGCGTTTCGCCAGGGTTATTCCCAAACAACACGACAAGTTTACTGTTTTCAATGTCAGACGGGCTGTTGCCATCCGCCCAGCCACCATAGGTGTAATTCAGGCCAGCGGCAATTTGCGCGGTGGAATAGTCGCCGTAATGGTTCAGATAACCGCCGCAGCAGTTCATCAGGCGGGCAATCAGTGTGGAGCCAGGCGGCCAGGAGCGAGTCATCGTTCCACCCAGCGTCCCAGTACCGTAGTTCAGGTAAATAGCTTCGTTGCCATGCTCTTTGATGATGCCTTTCATGCTGTTGGCGATGGTATCGAATGCTTCATCCCAACTGATTTTCTCAAATTTACCTTCCCCTCGAGCACCAACGCGCTTCATCGGGTATTTCAGGCGATCGGCGTTATAGACACGGCGACGCATTGAACGGCCACGCAAACAGGCGCGAACCTGATGCAGCCCTTCATAATCATCATTACCGGTATTGTCGGTTTCAACGTATTTGATTTCGCCATCAACCACATGCATGCGCAGCGGGCAGCGGCTTCCACAGTTTACGGTGCAAGCGCTCCAGACGACATTTTCAGCAGAACTCACCGTATCAGCGGCAGTTTGGGCAAAAGCCAGTCGGCTAAAGGGGAGTGTTAATGCACTGCTCGCAGCAGCAAGCCCACCGATAGCGGTGGTTGTCACCAGCTTACGGCGGCTGACCTGTGCGCTCAGAACCGCATTAGGAGTTTTCTCTTTCATAATGACCCACTTGTTTCGTGCTCACGTTTGAACAAGCTGGCGGTGGTTACTTAGGGAGTTGCGGCCCGCGTTTCCGTTGCTCAGCCAAAAAGAGAAAGGAGTGTCTTAATTTATGTCAGCACCACGACTGGCTGTCGGTCACATCATGTCACTTCAAACAGCCAAATGATAAGGGAACTGAATGAGTTGTATTCGTCATCATCACTCTCTTTCTGGAGGCAATGATACTCATATAGGGGTATTTGTTATTGCCTGATGTCAATAAAGGAGGATTATCTGTGGGAATGAGAATATTTACGGCATAAAAAAAGCGCCCTTAGGCGCTTTTCGAGTGTGAAACAGAACTAATACATCAGCCGCAATAATTAGCCGATGTACTCAAGCCCTTTCATGTATGGACGCAGCACTTCTGGAACTTCAATACGACCATCAGCCTGTTGATAGTTCTCCAGAACCGCGACCAGAGTACGGCCTACTGCCAAACCTGAACCGTTCAGTGTATGCACCAGGCGGGTTTTCTTGTCGGCTTTGCTGCGGCAGCGAGCCTGCAAGCGACGCGCCTGGAAATCCCACATGTTTGAACAAGAAGAGATTTCACGGTAAGTATCCTGAGCTGGCAACCAGACTTCAAGATCATAAGTTTTAGCCGAACCAAAACCGATATCGCCGCTGCACAGCAATACTTTGCGGTACGGTAAGCCCAGCAACTGCAGCACTTTCTCAGCATGAGCGGTCAGTTCTTCCAGCGCGTCCATAGAATCTTCCGGACGAACAATCTGAACCATTTCGACTTTGTCGAACTGGTGCTGGCGAATCAAACCACGGGTATCACGACCATAAGAACCCGCTTCTGAACGGAAGCATGGGGTATGAGCGGTCATTTTCAGCGGCAGATCGTCTTCATCAATGATTTCGTCGCGCACCAGGTTGGTCAACGGCACTTCTGCGGTAGGGATCAGCGCATAGTTGCTGCTGCCGGCCTCTTCATCCAGCGGACGAGTATGGAACAAATCACCGCCAAATTTTGGCAATTGACCTGTACCGTACAGCGTTTCATGGTTCACCAGATATGGCACGTAGTTTTCAACGTAACCGTGCTGTTCGGTGTGCAGGTCAAGCATGAACTGGCTCAGTGCGCGGTGCAGGCGGGCAATTTGCCCTTGCATCACCACGAAGCGGGAACCGGTCAGTTTAACCGCAGAGGCGAAATCCAGGCCTTTAGCCATTTCGCCCAGCGTCACGTGGTCACGTACTTCAAAATCGAATTTACGTGGCTCGCCCCAGCGGCTGATTT
Organism: Buttiauxella izardii; assembly: GCF_003601925.1. Lineage (GTDB taxonomy): Bacteria > Pseudomonadota > Gammaproteobacteria > Enterobacterales > Enterobacteriaceae > Buttiauxella > Buttiauxella izardii. The sequence goes on along the minus strand of NZ_QZWH01000027.1, from coordinate 67,165 downwards.
CAACGTTTTCGCTGTCGTCTTTACCCATCGGAACGCAATCGTCCGGGAGGTTAGGCAGCGTCAACGAGATATCGCGGATCTCTACCAGCAGGGCATCAAGCTCAGTTTTCGCTGCATCCAGGTCTTCACCGAGTTGGTTAACTTCCTGACGCAATGGCTCGATGTCTTCCCCACGCGCTTTCGCCTGGCCGATAGATTTCGATCGCGAGTTACGCTCAGCCTGCAGATTTTCTGTTTTTACCTGCAACACTTTACGACGCTCTTCTAAGGAGCGCAGCGTTTCTACATCCAGCTTGAAGCCTCGGCGTGCCAGTTTTTCAGCGACTGCGTCTGGCTCTGTACGCAGTAGATTGGGATCGAGCATGCTTATCCTGTGCTTATCGAATTAAATGAAGGGGATAGCGGTCACAGCCTGCAACCGCAATGATAGTCTTGCTAACCTTACCGCAACGCCTGAATTATCGGTAGCGTTTTGTCGGGCTATTTTGATCCTGTTCAGCAAGCCAGGCGAGCTTTTCACCAATCTTGCCTTCAAGACCTCTGTTTGTTGGCCGATAATAGCGTGTTTGTGCCATTTCCTGCGGGAAGTAAACCTCGCCGGAAGCGTAGGCATTGGGTTCGTCATGAGCATAGCGATACTCCTGGCCGTACCCCATTTCTTTCATCAGTTTGGTTGGCGCATTACGAAGATGAACCGGAACATCGTAATCCGGGCGTTCACGAGCATCGGCCATCGCCGCTTTGAATGCTGTATAAACTGCATTACTTTTTGGTGCACAAGCCAGGTAAACAATGGCTTGAGCGATGGCTCGTTCCCCTTCCGCTGGGCCAACACGCGTAAAGCAGTCCCACGCGGAAATAGCAACCTGCATACCACGCGGATCGGCATTACCGACATCTTCAGAGGCAATCGCCAGCAAACGGCGAGCGACATACAACGGATCACCTCCCGCCGTAATAATGCGTGCGTACCAGTACAAGGCTGCATCCGGCGAGGAACCGCGAACCGATTTGTGCAATGCGGAAATCAGATCGTAAAAACGGTCGCCTTTATTATCAAAACGCGCACTGCGTTCACCAGCGATTTCGGTTAACAGCGCAATCTGCAAAACGCGATTGCCGCTAGCATCAACTTCAGCCATATCGGCCATCATTTCCAGCGTGTTCAGCGCACGGCGAGCGTCACCGTTAACCAGTTGGGCGATAGCCAGACGAGTCTCATCCGGCAGAACGATATTCTGCCCGCCATAGCCGCGAGCGGTGTCGTGCATTGCCTGGTCGAGGACTTTTTCAATATCTTCTGTCGTCAGCGATTTGAGCAAATAAACACGGGCACGGGAAAGCAGAGCAGAGTTTAATTCGAACGAGGGGTTTTCGGTGGTCGCACCAATAAACGTGATCGTGCCGTCTTCAATATGCGGCAGGAAAGCATCCTGCTGGCTTTTATTGAAACGATGGACTTCGTCCACAAACAGGATCGTGCGGCGCCCTGCATTACGGCTCTGGCGCGCTCGCTCTATGGCTTCACGAATTTCTTTTACACCGGAAGTTACCGCCGAAATTCGCTCTACATCCGCGTCGGCATAATGCGCAATCACTTCCGCCAGCGTGGTTTTACCGGTGCCTGGTGGCCCCCATAAAATCATCGAATGGAGATGCCCGGCTTCGATAGCTTTCGGAAGAGATTTGCCTGGAGCAAGAAGATGCTGTTGGCCGATGTACTGCGCGAGGTTCTCTGGCCGCATACGTGCGGCCAGAGGCTGGAAGGTATTTTCAGAAAAATCGAGCGACAGGTTGCTCACTCATACCTCTACTTACGTTGGTCGTCCACCGTCACGCCTTTTGGCGGGGTAAACGTAAACTTGCTCATATCCACCGAGCCATTTTGCTGAGATTTCAGCGCATAGCTGCTGCGCTGGTCGTCTTGCTCAATGGCGCTGAACTGATGGATTGTGCCATCACGCCCAACATTAATGGTGAATTGCTTGAGGTTTCCGGCAGCGGTTTTAGGCGTCAGAATAAAATCATCACCGCTTTGTTTGATGTTGTACTGCTGCCAGTCACTGCTCTGGTTACGAGCAATCAGCATAAACGGTGTATTGCCAGTTGCATCTTTCAGCCAGGTGGCGCTCACTTGCTCAACAAACGGGTTGTAGAACCACAATGTTTTACCATCAGAAACCAGGATGCTTTCATCCGGTTGAGTCATATGCCAGTTGAATAAATTTGGGCGCTTAACCCACAAATCACCCTGACCTTCCTGCACGGCAGCACCGCTACCATCGGTCACTTTCTGAGTGAAGCTGGCGTGGAAGCTGCTGACTTTATCCAGACGTGTTTTCAAATCACCCGCCGCATCAGCCCAAACGGAAGTTGCAGCCAGAGCCGTCAATAATGCACAAGTAATAGCAATTTTCTTCATTACGATCCCTTAGGGTTACTCAAATGGCGGTGGCGCAAGCACTTCGCGGTTACCGTTATGGCCTTGTGGACTCACGATCCCCTGCGCTTCCATCTGTTCTACAATACGAGCTGCGCGGTTGTAACCGATGCGGAACTGACGCTGAACACCTGAAATCGAGGCTTTACGTTTTTCGACCACAAACGCCACAGCCTGATCAAACAGCGGATCCAGCTCTTCATCACCATCCAACCCACCACCTGCGCCGCCTTCACTTTCGGTGTCAGACGTAATTCCGGTGATGTATTGTGGACGCCCACGTGCTTTCCAGTCCTGAACCACAGCGTGAACTTCCTGGTCACGAACAAACGCACCATGAACACGTACCGGCAATGTCGAGTTTGGCCCGGAATAGAGCATGTCACCCATTCCCAGCAGTGACTCAGCACCAGCCTGATCGAGAATGGTACGGGAGTCGATTTTACTCGACACAGTAAACGCCACGCGTGTCGGGATGTTTGCTTTAATCAGACCGGTAATCACATCAACGGATGGACGCTGAGTTGCCAGCACCAGGTGAATACCCGCAGCACGCGCTTTCTGCGCCAGGCGAGCAATCAACTCTTCGACTTTCTTGCCCACCGTCATCATCAGGTCAGCAAATTCGTCTACCAGCACCACGATATACGGCAGTTTTTCGAGCATTGGATGCGCAACTTCCATGCTGTCACCTGGTTTCCAGAACGGATCTGGAATCGGGCGGCCCATGCGTTCAGCTTCAAGCACACGTTCGTTGTAACCCGCCAGATTTCGCACGCCCAAAGCTGACATCAATTTGTAGCGGCGTTCCATTTCGTTAACGCTCCAGCGCAATGCATTGGCCGCATCTTTCATATCTGTTACGACTTCAGTTAACAGATGTGGAATGCCTTCATACACTGACAACTCAAGCATTTTCGGGTCGATCATGATAAAGCGCACTTCTTCAGGCGTCGCTTTATACAACATGCTGAGGATCATCGCGTTTACGCCGACAGACTTACCGGAGCCGGTTGTACCCGCGACCAGCAAGTGTGGCATTTTCGCCAGATCGGCAATCACCGGTTCGCCGCCGATGTCTTTACCCAAAACCACGGTTAACGGCGAAGCACTCTCACGGAACTTTGCACAATCCAGCACTTCGCGCAGGTAAACGGTCTGGCGTTTTTTGTTCGGTAATTCGAGGCCAACGTAAGGTTTGCCCGGAATAACTTCAACAACACGAACCGCAACAGTGGACAATGAACGAGCAAGGTCACGCGACAAGTTAGAGATACGCGCGGCTTTCACACCTGGTGCTAAATCAAGCTCAAAGCGTGTAATAACAGGCCCTGGAGAGTAATCCACCACATCGGCCTTGATGCGATAATCCGCAAGACGAGCTTCCACCAGACGCGCCATTTGCTCAAGCGCAAAGGTATCAATCGGCTCCACTTCTGCTGGCGGTGAGGTCAACAAGTCCAGCGATGGCAACGGCGTCGTAGGGCGTTGCAGCGGACGATCGTCGCCATTTCGCATCAGGAACGGGTGAATCAAACTTTCTTGTATCGATGGTGCGGCAACAGGAGCGGGTGCCGGTGGTTGCTGCTGCACATGCGTTTGCGGTGCTGCTTGCCAGCTTTGCGGTTGCTGAACAGGCGCAGGCGCTTGTGTCGCGATCGGCGTAAATAACGGCTCGCTCGGCCCATCATTCACTAACGTTTTCATCGGTGAGAAATCAAAATCATCCAGTGAGAACGGCACGTTATTTGGTTGCTGCTGAGTCGGTTGCTGCTGTTCTGAGGCGTAGCGCTGTTGCTGCTGTGCTGCAAACTGGCGAGCTAATTCTGCTTGTTCAGCTTCCTCTTGCTCAGACGCATCGTCTTCATACTCTTCGCCATAACGTTGCTGCTGTTGTGCGGCGAACTGGCGCGCAAGTTCGTGCTGCTCCATTTCTTCGGCATCATCAACGTAGTCGTCATCCAGTTCCGTACCATTCAAACGACGGGCTTCTTCTTCAGCCATGCGTTGAGAAGGCAGCTTAATACCGTAAGACGCTAGCTCACGACGAGTCGGCACTCGCACACGATTTGGACGTGGCAATTGCGGGCCAATGCCCTCTTTCACCTGAGGACGCGGGGCGTCGCTGGCAATACTAAATACCGGGCTAAAGGCCGCCGCTGCAGCTGCCACTTTTGCCGCATCCTGCACACCTTGTGGCATCGCAGGCGCTGGCACGACCGGAATTTCAGGTATTGCCGGTGAGTCAAAGCGCGAAGCGTCAGTGGATGTTGTAGATGCAAAGGCCGGTGAGCTGTCATAGCCATACGGATCAGGCTTAGGTTCGTTAACGGGCTGATACCAGGCCGCCAGTTGTTCGCGTTCACGCGCACGACGCTCTTCGACTTCTTCGAAATGGTACAGTGGCGGACGAGTTGCAGGTATGAACTCTTCAACAGGCTCAGGCTGGGCAATCGGCTCGACGGGCGCTGGCTCATAATAAGCAGGCTGCGGTGGGGCGTGTTCGACCGGAGTGGGTTCAAACGGTGCTTGCTCAGCAAAAGGCTGCGCAGCTTCTGGTTCTGACCAGTGACTAGTCACCTGTTGCGGATTGTGCTGCTGATTGTATTGCTCAGGGGCACGAGGGGCGGTGTAACTTTCTGGAGCTGGAGCAATCACGGGATCTGGCGTAACTGTGGTCGGCGCAGGCTCCCAGGCAATGGCTGGCGTCTGTTCTATTTCTGGCACAGGTGCTGAAACCGGTGCAACGGTTGCCGTCGGCATAACCGGCGCAGCGTAGGCTGGATTCGCCATTGCCGCAGCGGCTGCAACAGGAGTAACGATAGATTGCCCGTGCAGTAACGGGTCGTATTCGTCGCTTTCAGGTAACGTTGCTTTATTGCCGGAGAACAGCACGTCGTCTTCTGGCAGCGTCGCTTTATTTCCCGAGAACAAAACGTCGTCTTCGGCATCATCCATACGCTTACCAGAAAACAGCGCAGTGTCTGTTTTACGCGCGTTAGGATTGGCGAATTTTTCTGAGATTCGTTGTTTGCGGGCTAATGCGCCACGCAAAATACGCGCACGACGTGACTCACGCTTTTCCACTTCTGGAGCGTGTTCTTCGCCATGAGCTTCATCTTCTTCGTCGTAATCATCGTCCTGCCAGGTGTTATCCCGACGCGTACGGTTACTGGCAAACGTCAGAACGCTCAATACCGCGCTGCCGATTTTCTCGGCAATACCGACCCAGGACCAACCGGTAAACAGGGTTAAACCTGCCGCCCAAACGCACAGCAATGCAATTGTGCCGCCGCTGCTGTTGAGTAAAGGCATCATCGCGGTGCTAAGCAAACTACCAATCACGCCACCGGAAGCGAAATACCAGATGTCATCTGCGTTTATCGCCGCCAGGCCACAGGCCGTCAGCACCATGGCCAATACGCCAATCAGACGCAAGGAAACGGCAAAGTAATCAACAAACTCTTCGCTATCACGATTACGGAAAGTAAACCAACACGCACCGATAATGATCACCGGGATGGTGTAGGCCATCACGCCAAAAATGAATAGCAGAGTATCGGCCAGCCACGCTCCTGGCATTCCCCCCAGATTATGGATAGGTTCGTGCCATGCGGTTTGTGACCAACTAGGATCGGAAGGATTAAAACTGAGCAACGCCACCATCAAATAGACGGCAAAAATGGCAACAAGAAGCAGTAACGCCTCTAATGCACGACGCCCGCTGCTGAGTTTCCTCAATGTAACTTCTTTTTCTTCGGTGTATTCCTGGCTCAAGTAAGACTCTCCAGGTCCTTAATAAATATGGAGAGCAACAGTGCCGGGCATTCCCGGCACTGTTGCTGTATGAATTACCAGGAGTGTAACCAAAATACTCAGATTTTGCACCTGGCCCGTGTTAACGGGTCTTAATAACCAGACGATTGCTCTGTTTGACCTCTTCCATGACCACATAGGTACGGGTATCGTTCACACCCGGCAGTCGCAACAAGGTTTCGCCCAGTAATTTGCGGTACGCAGACATATCAGGTACGCGGGTTTTCAACAGGTAGTCGAAATCACCGGAAACCAAATGACATTCTTGAATTTCTTCAAGTTTCTGAACTGCGGCGTTAAATTGCTCAAACACATCCGGGGCGCCACGATTCAGAGTAATCTCAACAAAAACCAGAAGTGATGCATCCAGATAATGCGGGTTCAGCAGAGCGGTATAGCCCTGAATGAAACCCTGTCGTTCCAGACGACGCACGCGCTCAAGGCACGGAGTCGGTGAAAGCCCTACCCGCTTAGAAAGTTCGACGTTGGAAATACGTCCATCCTTCTGCAGTTCATTTAGAATGTTACGATCGATGCGGTCGAGATCTTTGCCAGGGCGCTTCTTACTATCTACCATTATTATTGTCTCTCTGTGTTCCTTCCTTCACCTGCCATAACCCGGTCAACGTCACTGTTCCGGGTGTACGTGAGAAGACCGGTGCCCAATGGCCGCCATCGACATCACTCATGGCGTCTGTCCACGCCATGAGTAGATTTCAATAACCCGGTAAAATTGCATCAGGTATGCGTGATTATTTTACTGCTCTCACACCAAATGTTTTTCTTCCATGAATGTTTTCGCAAATGCTTAGCGGATTGTCAAAGCAAAACATCGAAAATTAGTGGAACGTGCCATATATCCCGGCCACTTGACGATTATTCATCACTTTAGTGCCGTGATTAATTACCCTGTTGCGATGGATTTTTATGCACTTTCTATTCACTCAACGCGTCTGATTGAACACAGCTATTACACATATAGTTAACACAATGCCCTAACACCGCTGCTTCACCCTTTTTTTACCTCGCCAAATTCCCTACAATCCTTCGATTGACTGCCAACGAACAATGAGGATCTCATGGGCACCGCTAAACACAGTAAATTGCTAATTCTTGGCTCCGGCCCTGCGGGTTATACCGCAGCAGTCTACGCGGCACGCGCTAACCTCAAGCCCGTTTTGATTACCGGGATGGAAAAAGGCGGCCAGCTGACCACAACGACCGAAGTTGAGAACTGGCCGGGTGATCCAAATGACCTGACTGGCCCGGCGCTGATGGAGCGCATGCACGAGCATGCAACCAAATTCGAAACCGAAATTCTTTTCGATCACATCTCTAAAGTTGATTTGCAGAACCGTCCGTTCCGCCTGACGGGCGATAGCGGTGAGTACACTTGCGACGCGTTAATAATCGCCACCGGCGCTTCTGCTCGCTATCTGGGTCTGCCTTCCGAAGAAGCGTTTAAAGGCCGAGGCGTTTCTGCCTGTGCAACGTGTGACGGTTTCTTCTATCGCAATCAAAAAGTTGCGGTCATTGGCGGCGGGAATACTGCCGTTGAAGAAGCACTTTATCTGGCGAACATCGCCTCCGAAGTTCACTTGATTCACCGCCGTGACAGCTTCCGCGCGGAGAAAATCCTCATCAACCGTTTGATGGATAAAGTGAAGAACGGCAACATCGTGCTGCACACTGACCGTACACTGGATGAAGTGACGGGTGACCAGATGGGTGTGAGTGGCCTGCGCCTGCGTGATGTGCACAATACCGACACCACTGAAGAGCTGGAAGTTGCAGGCTTGTTCGTGGCTATCGGCCACAGCCCGAACACCGGGATTTTCGCCGATCAGCTCGAGCTGGAAAACGGCTACATCAAAGTGCAGTCTGGTATTCACGGCAACGCGACACAAACCAGCATTCCGGGCGTGTTCGCTGCAGGTGATGTAATGGACCATATCTACCGCCAGGCGATTACCTCTGCGGGTACGGGTTGTATGGCTGCGCTGGATGCCGAGCGCTACCTGGACGGCCTGGCCGAACAGAACAAGTAACCTCTCCCCTCTTCATTAGCAGTTTGAAGATACGTAAAGGCGACTGAATGGGTCGCCTTTCTTTTGCCTGCGTTGTAACATTGCCCGCAAATTTTGCCTGATATTTCATTATCAACCTGCACTGGCAACGAATAACAATCCATGAATAAAACCCGTCAACAAGAACTTAGCCGCTGGCTAAAACAACAAAGCATTATTTCGCGCCGCTGGTTAGGGCTTTCCCGCATTTTGGGTTTAGTCAGCGGAATTTTGATTGTTGCCCAGGCCTGGCTGTTAGCCCGGATGTTGCAACACATGATCATGGAGAACATCCCCCGCGAAGCCCTGCTTCTGCTTTTTGTTGTCCTGATCCTAATTTTTATTTTGCGCGCCTGGGTGGTCTGGCTGCGTGAAAAAGTCGGCTTCTATGCCGGGTTGCACATTCGCCAGGAAATTCGCCGCAAAGTGCTTGATCGCGTGCATGAAGCAGGGCCTGCCTGGATTCAGGGTAAACCCGTCGGTAGTTGGGCGACGCTGGTACTCGAACAAATCGAAGATATGCACGATTACTACGCCCGTTATCTGCCGCAAATGTCGCTTGCGGTGATGGTTCCGGTATTAGTTCTGATCGCAATTTTCCCGTTTAACTGGGTCGCAGCACTGATTCTGCTGTGTACTGCGCCGCTGATTCCGCTATTTATGGCAATGGTAGGCATGGGCGCGGCTGATGCAAACCGCCGCAACTTCCAGGCGCTGGCGCGTCTGAGCGGCCATTTCCTTGACCGCCTGCGCGGCATGGAAACGCTGCGTTTGTTTAACCGTGGCAATGCAGAAACCGAAAACATTCGTGCGGCTTCTCAGGATTTCCGCCAGCGCACCATGGAGGTTTTACGTCTCGCGTTCCTCTCTTCGGGTGTTCTGGAGTTTTTCGCCTCACTTTCAATCGCACTGGTCGCGGTTTACTTCGGTTTCTCATACCTTGGCGAGTTAAACTTCGGCCATTACAGTACCGGCGTAACGCTGTTTGCTGGTTTCCTGGCACTGATTCTGGCTCCCGAGTTTTTCCAGCCGTTACGCGATTTAGGCACTTTTTATCATGCCAAAGCGCAGGCAGTGGGTGCCGCTGATAGCCTGATGACTTTCCTTGATGCTCCGCTGCAACAGCGCAAACAAGGTAGTGCGCGGTTCAACAATAACGAACCGGTCAGCATCGAAGCGCGTGATTTAGTGATTCTATCAACTGAAGATAAAACCCTCGCCGGCCCACTGAGTTTCAAGATTTCTGCTAGCCAGCGCGTGGTGCTGGTTGGGCAAAGTGGCGCAGGGAAAAGCTCTCTGCTCAATGTATTGTCTGGGTTTTTACCTTACCAGGGGCAGCTTTTAGTCAACGGTGTGGAGCTTTCAGAACTGGATCCAAAATGGTGGCGCGAGCAACTGAGTTGGGTCGGCCAAAACCCGCAACTCCCGGCTCCTACGATTCGCGAAAACGTGCTGTTAGCGGCACCTGACGCCAGCGCAGAACAATTATCCGCTGCGTTAGATAAAGCCTCAGTCAACGAATTCCTGTCGTTGTTGCCGCAAGGGATTGATACGCCATTGGGTGAGTCCGCAGCGCGCTTATCCGTCGGGCAAGCGCAGCGTGTTGCCGTCGCTCGCGCCTTATTGATGCCATGCGGATTGTTACTTCTTGATGAACCTGCCGCCAGCCTCGATGCCCATAGCGAACAACGTGTCATGGAAGCATTAAGCAATGCCTCGCGACAACAAACCACGCTGATGGTGACGCACCAGTTGGATTACATCAGCGAGTGGGACGAGGTTTGGGTGATGCGTGATGGGCAAATCGTGCAACAAGGGAATTTCGCAACGCTGGCCTCTCAGGAAGGCCCGTTTGCCACGTTACTGGCACATCGCCAGGAGGAGATTTAATGCGCGCTCTACTCCCCTATCTGGCGCTGTACTGCCGCCATAAATGGTTGCTGATGCTCGGCGTGGTGCTGGCGATCATTACATTATTAGCAAGTATTGGATTATTGACGCTTTCAGGCTGGTTCCTCTCCGCGGCATCGGTCGTTGGTGTCGCTGGCATTTACAGCTTCAACTATATGCTGCCAGCCGCGGGCGTGCGTGGCGGTGCGATTACCCGTACCGCCGGACGTTATTTCGAGCGTCTGGTGAGCCACGATGCCACTTTCCGCGTGCTTCAGCATTTACGCGTTTCCACCTTTAGCAAACTGTTGCCGTTATCCCCTGCCGGGCTAGCACGTTTTCGCCAGGGTGAACTACTTAACCGTCTGGTAGCCGATGTCGATACGTTAGATCATCTCTATCTACGGGTGATTTCGCCGCTGGTTGGCGCATTTGTTGTGATTATGGTGGTCACTTTCGGGCTCAGTTTTCTGGATGTGCAATTAGCTCTTACCCTTGGCGGTATTTTGCTGGCGACATTAGTGTTATTACCGCCGATGTTTTATTACGCGGGCAGAAAAACCGGTGAAGCGATTACCGTTCAGCGCGGGCAATATCGCCAACAGCTTACTGCCTGGCTACAGGGCCACGCGGAGCTGACGATTTTCGGTGCAACCCAGCGTTATCGCCAACAACTTGAAACGAGCGAAGATAACTGGCAGGAAGCACAACGCCGCCAGGCGGAACTCACGGCCTTGTCGCAAGCGATAATGCTGTTAATTAGCGGGGCCGCCGTCATTCTGATGCTCTGGATGGCCGCCGCAGGTGTTGGCGCAAACACCACGCCGGGCGCGCTGATCGCCTTATTTGTATTCTGTGCACTCGCCTCTTTTGAAGCGCTGGCACCCGTGACTGGGGCATTCCAACATTTGGGGCAAGTCATTGCTTCAGCCTTGCGCGTGACAGAAATTACCAGCCAGAAGCCGGAAGTCGTTTTCAGCGAGAAAACCCATGTCGTGCCTGAACGTGTGGAACTGGAAATCGACAACCTGAGTTTTGCCTATCCTGAACAGTCGCAAATGGCGCTGCGTGAAATTTCGCTGCGGGTCGAGTCTGGCCAACATGTCGCTATTTTAGGCCGTACCGGATGCGGGAAATCGACGCTGCTACAATTGCTGACCCGCGCCTGGGAACCGCAACAGGGCCAAATTCGGTTGAATGGTGAAGCCCTCTGCGAGTTTGATGAAACCGCATTACGCGCTTCCACCAGCGTCGTGTCGCAACGTGTTCACCTGTTTAGCGCCACACTGCGCGACAACCTGTTGCTCGCCGCGCCAACAGCCAGCGATGCCGAACTGAACGAAGCTCTGACGCGCGTGGGCCTTGAGAAACTGTTAGAAGATGCCGGCCTCAATAGTTGGCTGGGTGAAGGGGGTCGTCAGCTTTCGGGTGGCGAACTGCGCCGTCTGGCAATCGCTCGTGCGTTACTCCATGATGCGCCGCTGTTCTTGCTTGATGAACCGACCGAAGGTCTGGATGCCGAAACTGAGCGTCAGATTCTTGATTTACTGGCGGAAGTGACCAAAGAGAAAACCGTGTTAATGGTCACTCATCGTCTACGCGGACTGGCTAATTTCGACAGCATAATTGTGATGGACAACGGGCAAATTATTGAGCAAGGTACTCACGCAGATTTGATGGCCAGCGCTGGCCGTTATTATCATTTTCACCAGCGTTTGTAGCCTGTGTAATTGGTCTATTATCAATAATTATTGCTAGCCCCGGAGCCGTGACGTCATGCGCCTTATTCAGCTTTCTCGTGACTCAATCGCCTTCCCTTCACCGGAAGGCGCGTTGCGTGAACCTAATGGATTATTGGCGCTTGGGGGCGATTTAAGCCCCGCTCGGTTGTTGATGGCTTATCAGCGCGGCATCTTTCCCTGGTTCTCTCCGGGTGACCCGATTTTATGGTGGTCGCCCGATCCGCGTGCGGTGCTTTTCCCGGAACAATTTCACCTCAGCCGCAGCATGAAACGCTTCCATCGCCACTCTCCTTATCGCGTGACGCTCAACCACGCTTTCGAACGTGTGATCGGCGATTGCGCAGATGACCGTGAAGAAGGCACATGGATTACGCCCGAGATTATCGACGCCTATATGCGGCTACATGAATTAGGCCACGCCCATTCGGTAGAAGTCTGGGAAAACGATGAACTGGTTGGCGGAATGTATGGCGTGGCACAAGGGGCATTGTTCTGTGGTGAATCTATGTTTAGCCGCCGGGAAAATGCATCCAAAACCGCGTTGCTGGTATTCTGCCAACATTTTATGAGTTATGGCGGGAAGTTGATTGATTGCCAGGTGCTGAATGCGCATACCGCATCTTTGGGCGCGATTGAAATTCCGCGTCGTGAATATCTGGAACATCTGTCGATATTTCGTCCACAACATCTGGCATCTTATTGTTGGGTGCCACAAATCCTGTCGTAACGATAATGTTTACGGCACATTACTGTTAAGAGTGTTATAATTAGCCCCGCAGAGTGAGCTCTGCTCATTACCCCGCCGCCGTTTGGGATTAGCTTTAACAGGGACAACCCATCGTTTATCTCTTCGCAACCCTCAACGCAAGCGCCAACAGTGCAGCTTTTGAGTGGGTTTTGGGTAATGTGCAAATTGCACTTTCGCTGGTGATTTCACCAACAATTCTTTACATGATACGTGAACTTGGGCATTATCTTGCCGGTTCAAAACTATGGTAGTGATACCCTCGAGGATTAGATGGCCAAAGAAGACAATATTGAAATGCAGGGTACCGTACTTGATACGTTACCTAACACCATGTTCCGCGTTGAGCTGGAAAACGGGCACGTGGTAACCGCTCATATCTCCGGTAAAATGCGTAAAAACTATATCCGCATCCTGACGGGTGACAAAGTCACTGTAGAGCTGACCCCGTACGACCTGAGCAAAGGCCGCATTGTCTTCCGTAGTCGCTGATAGTTTTATTTAACGCTGCGTATATACAGGCGGCGCGAACAATTTAGTAATGAAAAGGCCAGGTTAATAACCTGGCCTTTTTTTATGACATCAAGAATGAATTAATGCGCGGTTTCCGGCTTATGTTTCTGCGCACTGTGGAAGTCATAAGTGAGTTTCTGATTCTCTTTATCCAGCGCCACAGTCACCTGACCACCATCCACCAATGAACCAAATAACAGTTCGTTCGCGAGCGGTTTTTTCAGGTTGTCCTGAATAACACGCGTCATTGGACGAGCACCCATCGCACGGTCATAGCCTTTTTCCGCCAGCCAATCACGGGCTTCCTGGCTCACTTCCAGCGACACACCTTTCTGATCCAACTGCACCTGGAGTTCGACGATAAACTTGTCGACAACCTGATGAATTACATCTGTAGACAGATGGTTGAACCAAATAATGTTGTCCAGACGGTTGCGGAATTCTGGAGTAAAGATCTTCTTGATCTCTTCCATCGCGTCGGTGCTGTTGTCCTGTCGAATCAAGCCAATAGATTTACGCTCGGTTTCACGCACACCGGCGTTAGTGGTCATCACCAGAATCACGTTACGGAAATCCGCTTTGCGCCCGTTGTTATCGGTCAGCGTACCGTTATCCATCACCTGCAATAACAGGTTAAAGACGTCCGGGTGCGCTTTTTCGATTTCATCGAGCAGCAGCACAGAGTGAGGATGTTTAATCACCGCATCCGTCAACAGGCCGCCCTGATCGAAACCAACGTAACCTGGAGGTGCACCAATCAAACGGCTCACCGTATGGCGTTCCATGTATTCCGACATATCAAAACGCAGCAGCTCAATGCCGAGCGATTTCGCCAGTTGCACGGTAACTTCTGTTTTACCGACGCCCGTTGGGCCAGCAAACAGGAAGGAACCAACAGGTTTATGATCGTGCCCTAATCCAGCACGGCTCATTTTGATGGCTTCGGTTAATGCCTCAATGGCTTTATCCTGGCCAAACACCAGCATTTTCAGGCGGTCGTCAAGGCTACGCAGCGTATCGCGGTCACTTGCCGAAACGCTCTTCTCTGGGATGCGAGCAATACGTGCAACCACGGTTTCGATGTCAGACACGTTCACCGTTTTCTTACGCTTGCTCACCGGCATCAGGCGGCTACGCGCACCCGCTTCGTCGATAACGTCGATGGCTTTATCAGGAAGATGGCGGTCGTTGATGTATTTCACCGCCAGCTCCACCGCCGCACGAATCGCTTTCGCGGTATAACGCACGTCATGGTGCGCTTCGTACTTCGGTTTCAGGCCGTTAATAATCTGCACGGTTTCTTCAACGCTTGGTTCAGTAATATCAATTTTCTGGAAGCGACGCGCCAGAGCACGGTCTTTTTCGAAGATATTGCTGAATTCCTGGTAGGTGGTTGAACCGATAACACGAATCTTGCCACTTGAGAGCAGCGGCTTAATCAGGTTTGCGGCATCAACTTGCCCACCGGATGCGGCGCCCGCACCAATAATGGTATGAATTTCATCAATAAACAGGATGCTGTTCTGATCCTGCTCAAGCTGTTTGAGCAGTGCTTTGAAACGTTTTTCAAAGTCACCACGGTATTTGGTGCCCGCCAGCAACGAACCAATATCCAGCGAGTAAATGGTGCAATCGGCAATCACTTCCGGAACGTCGCCCTGCACGATACGCCAGGCAAGCCCTTCGGCAATAGCGGTTTTACCCACCCCGGATTCACCCACTAACAGCGGGTTGTTTTTACGGCGACGACACAAAACCTGGATGGCGCGCTCAAGCTCTTTCTCGCGGCCAATCAGGGGGTCTATCCCTCCCACGCGTGCAAGCTGGTTGAGATTGGTGGTGAAGTTTTCCATACGATCCTCCCCGCCTGCTTGCTCTTCATTGACCGGATTTTCAGCTCCAGGAGCCTGATTAGGTTCGTCTTTACGTGTGCCGTGAGAGATGAAGTTCACCACATCAAGGCGGCTGACTTCATGTTTACGCAGCAGATACGCTGCCTGGGATTCCTGCTCGCTAAAGATAGCCACCAGCACGTTTGCGCCAGTCACTTCACTGCGACCAGAAGACTGGACGTGGAACACCGCACGTTGCAGCACTCGCTGGAAGCTGAGCGTAGGTTGAGTATCACGCTCTTCTTCACTGGCTGGCAGAACCGGTGTGGTTTGTTCGATGAAGGCCTCGAGTTCCTGTCGCAGCGCCACCAGATCTACGCTACACGCTTCCAGCGCTTCACGAGCTGATGGGTTGCTGAGCAAAGCCAGCAACAGATGCTCGACAGTCATAAACTCATGTCGGTGCTCGCGCGCTCTGGCGAAAGCCATGTTTAAACTGAGTTCCAGTTCTTGATTGAGCATAGGCACCTCCCCCAAATTTTGCCTTCTTCAGGCTTTTTCTAGCGTACACAGCAGCGGATGCTCATGCTCCCTTGCATACTGGTTCACTAACGCGACTTTGGTTTCCGCTACTTCTGCAGTAAAAATGCCACAGATAGCTTTACCCTGATAGTGCACAGTGAGCATCAATTGCGTTGCACGTTCTACATCATAAGAAAAGAACTTTTGCAGCACGTCAATAACAAATTCCATCGGCGTGTAGTCATCGTTCATTAACATCACTTTATACATCGACGGTGGTTTCAGCGCTTCGCGCAGTTTGTCACCCACCAGCTGGTCGAAATCCAACCAATCGTTCGTCTTACCCATTGCAAATCGTCATCATGTTTAATCGCCCATTGTCATTAAGGCGAAGCCCATAGGTTGAGTGTAATACGCTTTCAGCTAACGTGATTCATTGTGTTCAAAGGGCAGTGATTCTCATTCGAGAGCTCTGTCACATTAATCACAATAGCGTTAACTGCTTCAAATTTTTGATTCATTTTCAATCGTCCCCCCCCGTGCAATGCTTGACGACATGGTTAAATTATCTACATTGTACAAGCGTGAGTTGGCGAGGTTTTGAACAGCCCGCCCTCACCCACCGGTTCATTCCATCTCACTTATAAGATTTACGAAGGATGTAGAAGCATGGAGACGGGTACAGTTAAATGGTTCAATAACGCCAAAGGGTTCGGTTTTATCTGCCCCGAGGGCGGCGGCGAAGATATCTTCGCACATTACTCCACCATTCAGATGGATGGTTACAGAACGCTGAAAGCCGGACAAACTGTCAGGTTTGATGTACATCAGGGGCCAAAAGGCAATCACGCTAGTTTGATTGTGCCTCTTGAACTTGAAGCAGCGGTCGCCTGACCTTTTGTTTCATTGTGTACATCCCTAAATCAAAATGCCAGCTTGTACGCTGGCATTTTTATAACCAAACGTAATACCAAAGATTAAAATCATTCACGCGCTAACGCATCAATAGGATTTAACCGCGCTGCATTTCTCGCGGGTAACCAGCCAAAAATAATTCCCGTTGCGGTGGAACAGGCAAATGCCGTGAGTAATGCCATCGGTGAAAAACCAATCTCCCAACCCGGCAAAACCAGTTGCAACGTGAAGGCGATTAACAGCGATAACGAAATCCCCAACGCGCCGCCGACCAGACACACCAGCACCGCTTCAATCAAAAACTGCTGCAATACATCACTGGCTCTGGCACCGACTGCCATGCGGATACCAATCTCTTTCGTCCGCTCAGTCACCGAAACCAGCATGATATTCATCACGCCAATCCCGCCCACCAGCAAAGAAATCACCGCCACCAAAGTCAGGAACATCTGAAGAGTACGTGTGGTCTTTTCCGCCGTTTTCAACAGGCCATCCATATTGTAGGTGAAGAAATCTTTCTTACCGTGACGTAACTGCAACAACCGATTGAGCTGCTGTTCGGCTTCGTGGCTGTTATAACCCTCGTTGACACGCACCGTAATCGAGTTCAGCCAGCTTTGCCCCATCACTCGCCCGGCCATGGTGTTGTACGGCAACCAGACGCGCAGAATTTTGCTGCTGCCAAACATCGACTGCTTCTCTTGCGCCACGCCAATCACCGTTGCAGGCATGTTGCCAACCAGGATGATTTCACCCACCACTTTGGCTTTATTCGGGAACAGCTGGCGTTTGGTATTGCTATCCAGCACCACGACTTGCGCCCGCCCGGCCAGTTGCTCCTCGTTGAACGTATTGCCTTCGCTGAAAGTCATGCCATAAACGTTAAAATACTGGCTGCTGACGCCGTTCACGCTTGCCGCCGCATCGACATTCCCGTAGCGCACACGTAAATTACTCGACAGCGCCGGAGTGGCTGAACTGACCCACGGCTGTTGGGTGATAGCCGCCAGGTCATCGTATTTCAGCGCCTGTTGATATTGCGGATCGTCATCGCCGAAATCTTTGCCGGGATAGACATCAATGGTGTTGGTGCCAATCGAGCGGATATCCTGTAACACCAGTTGTTTTGCCGCGTCGCCAACAATCACAATCGACACCACCGAAGCGATGCCGATAATAATCCCCAACATGGTCAGCAATGTGCGCATTTTATTAGCCGCCAGCGCCAGCCAGGCCATGGTAAATGCTTCGCGGAAGCTGCTGATAGTTTGCTGAAAGGCTGAATAAGTCGGCTGAATTTTCGCTTCTTTGGTCGCGGTAGATTCTTGCGCTACCGACGGCGGATTACTGATAATTTCACCGTCACGAATTTCAATCACCCGCTGTGCTTGCGCGGCAATCGTCGGATCGTGCGTCACGATAATCACCGTGTGCCCCTGCTCACGCAGTTGCTTTAGCGTCGCCATCACTTCTTCGCCGGAGTGGCTATCCAGCGCACCGGTCGGTTCATCGGCCAGAATCACCTGCCCGCCGTTCATCAGCGCGCGCGCGATACTTACACGCTGCTGCTGCCCGCCTGAAAGCTGTGACGGCAAATATTCCACACGCTCGGCAAGGCCGAGGCGCATCAGCAAAGCTCGCGCCCGTTGCTGGCGGTAAACTCGCGCTGTTCCGGCATACACCGCAGGGACTTCAACGTTTTGCGTGGCATTGAGATGCGAAAGCAAATGGTAACGCTGGAAGATAAAGCCAAAGTGTTCACGACGTAACGTGGCGAGTGCGTCGCTGTCGAGCACTGCGGTATCTTGCCCGGCCACTTTGTAACTACCGCTGGTCGGTTTATCCAGGCAGCCGAGAATATTCATCAGCGTTGATTTACCGGAGCCAGACGCCCCGACAATCGCCACCATTTCACCCGATTCAATGGTGATGTTAATGCCTTTAAGCACTTCGACTTGTTCGTCTCCCGACGGATAGCTACGGCGAATATCCCGCAGCTCAAGCAGTGCCGTCATGGTGCGCTCCCGGCGGTGCTTTTCCCAATCACCACTTCTTCGCCTTCGGTCAGGCCGTTCACGACCTGCACAATCGTGTCATTACGCATCCCGATGGTGATTTCGCGGTCGCGGGTTTCACCGTTACGCAATACCGAAACTTTGTAGCGGTTATCGCCGACTGGCTCACCGAGTGCTGCAAGCGGAACGGTCAGCACATCTTTTACGCCGCCGAGTTGAATATGTACTTGTGCCGTCATTTCGAGGCGCAGCACGCCTTTCGGGTTCGGTACTTCAAAACGCGCATTGTAGAAGATAGCGTCGTTGACCTTGACCGGCGTCGGCAGAATATCAATCAGCACGCCTTCATAACGCGTCAGCGGGTCACCCAGCACCGTAAACCAGGCTTTTTGCCCGGGCTTAAGATGAATCACGTCAGCTTCGGAAACTTGAGCTTTCACCAGCATCGTACCGAGGTCGGCCAGCGTCAGAATGTTCGGCGCTTGTTGCGCGGCGATGACCGTCTGGCCTTGTTTGGTGGTGATTTCTGTTACTTCACCCGCCATCGGGGCGACGATCTGCGTGTAATCGAGGTTTGTTTTTGCGGTATCTAACGACGCCTGGTTACGTTTAATCTGCGCATCAATGGTGCCAATTTGCGCCTGTCTGACTTCCAGATCGGTGATTGCGGTGTCCAGATCCTGTTGCGAAATCGCCTGCGTTTTTGCCAATGCCCGCTGGCGATTTAACGTCACCTGCGCGAGTTTTGCCTGCGCCACTGACTGGCGGCGCTGGGCACGCAATTCCATTAACGTGGCTTCCACTTCTTTGATTTGGTTTTGCGCTTGTTCAGGATCGATAACCCCCAACAGCTGATCCTTTTTCACTTTATCGCCGATGTTCACCGACAGCGTTTTGAGCTGCCCGCTGACCTGCGCACCAACATCAACCTTGCGTAGTGCATCTAGTTTTCCGGTCGCCAGCACGCTTTGTTGTAGCTCGCCTTTGCGCACGATCATCGTCTGATAGACCGGCGCTGGTGCATTTAAAAACTGCCATAGCCAGATCCCGAGCAGCAAAACCAGCAGGCCCAGAAGCCAATAGCGCTTTTTAATTTTTCCCTTAAATCTCATAGGTATCCTACAAACAGACTGGCTAATTAAACGAAGTATCAACAAAAATCATATGGTCATCTGAATCTAAGTGGCAATTGAATGTTCGTTGAGCAAACGGATGGTGAAATTACATCACAACCCATCAACCAGACATCAACCATGTATCCAGTTGCCGTAAACGAAGTTATACCCACCACTCAGCGCAATGGCTGGCGATTATTTCTCACTTTAGCAACCGGACAATGGATGCCCGGAATTGCCTGGAAAAACCCGGCGTATCGTCGGAAATTCGTCCTGCGTTCATTGGCAAACCCGCTTGCTACGGCTCGTTTGCTGGGCGATTTGTCTCACCAACCTTACTTAGAAAAATTGCTCGCAGTGCAACCGGGCTTACCCTGCCGCGCCCATCGTCCTTATTTAACGGCGAATTTTAACCGTAAGGATGCTGTTAACGCATTGTCTTTCCACTATCACACCTTAACCCAAGCCCTGCCTGAGCACTTGTTACAGCAGCACTATTCCGCTCGCGGTGCCCGCCTGGCAACAATAACGGGTAAAGATGAGAACTTCTACCATCTTGATTTATGCGCCATCGCCTTTGCAGATAAAGAAGGTGAAGCGACGATAACGCTGAGTCGTGACGATGGTATTGCCCTCGCCGGATTAACCTTCACGCTGTGCCAACAAAATGGCAAACCGACGCTGTTTATCGGCGGATTACAGGGAGCAAAAAGTGATATTCCACATGAATACATTCAAACTGCCACCAAAGCCTGCCACGGTTTATTCCCGAAACGCCTGGTGCTGGAAGCAGCCTGTTTGTTAGCGCATCACTTAGGCGTGAGTCAGATTCTGGCGGTGAGCAACGGCGCGCATATTTACAGCTCGTGGCGTTATGCAAAAAAGAAAAAAGACAAAATCCATGCCGATTACGACAGTTTCTGGGAGTCCATGAGCGGAGAATTAACGCCGGCGGGTTTCTATCAACTGCCGCTAAATATGCTGCGCAAACCCATCGAGGAAATCGCCAGTAAAAAACGCGCGGAGTATCGCCGCCGCTACACTTTGCTGGACGAGATGATGGCGCAAATCGACCAGCAGCTTTAGGAACTAATCAGCGCGGCCACGAGCCAACCAGAGCACGCGGGAAAACATCTTGCGCAGCAACGACGGCACCGCTTCCACGCCGCGCCTTCCCGCTTCCATCGCCACCTCAATCGCTAAATCGGGTTTTGAGGAGCGATGGATAGCTTTCACGATAATGCGCCGCATATTCATCGGCACGTTTTCGGGGATTTGGGCCACGCGGTGGAACACATCCGCAAAACCCTGGCGATACATGAAATGCTCCATGTCCATTGCAGGTAGCGCGGTCAAATGGTCGCGCTCCTGATCCCTGTCGTTTTCCAGAATACCGCGCACCACTGAAGCATACTTTTTCCCGGCCTCATCACCGTCCACCAGCACATGCCATTCAATGCCCATGCGCCGTGCAAACTTAATCAGCGGGCGCAGGCCGGATTGAGCGAACTCAATCACTTTCACTCCTTCGGCGTCGAAGTGATGCCCACACTGGCGCGCCAGTTCGTTCATCACCCACACTTCGGTTTCCCCTTCCACCAATAGCCAACAGCGGGCAAACAGCGAAGAGGCGCGGTTGAACCGAATATGAAACGCGATACGGCGACTGTCTTCAGCGTTCATGCCGCCGGGGCCAAGTCGCCAGGCGGCGACTTTTGATGATTCACGTACCAGGCGGCAGACGTTCTCCACGGGCGTAAGCGACAATAGTTCACCGGAATTGGTGGTGGTGATTTTTTGCAGCGGCAGCAGGTTTAATAAATGCCAGGCCACCGACAGCATAATCGGATGCAGACGCGTTTCGGGGTCTTCCACCAGTAGCAACGGACGGGCATCTTTATCCAGCGCCACGCTACCTTTCGCTTGCAAAAGCGTAGAGAACATCCCCAATAAAATCATACGATGCGCGCGGCTATTGGGCTTATCTATCATACGGTTGATGATGTCGAGATAACGCCAGCTACGCTGTTCATCATGGGAGCGACGTCGCAATAAACGCTGGTGAGCCGCCGCACCTTGTTCGGAAAAATAGTGCTCCAGCAACTGCACCATGGCAGACAAACCCTGGCGCAGTTGCGCATCCGTAAGATTTTGCGGGCGCGACACCAGTTCACGCGCCAGGAAATCAAGCTGGCGGGCGGTCATTTCAGTTTCGGGCATGGTGGGAATGCTGTCATTGCGTAAACGGCGCATAAAACGCGCATCACGCAAACGTAACACTGGGTTAAGACGGATTATTTGCTTCGCCACGGCGTCAATATCATCCAGCTCGATAGCGTGGCCTTTATCATCCAGAAAACTGCGTAGCGTGAGAATAGTATTGTCCGGGGCAAGCTCACCGACCAGGCGGTACATAATGCGATGAAAACCGTCATTGCTCTCAACCCACACCGGTGCAAGTGAGCGGTAACGCCGCCCCAGATGATGCCCCGGAGCCGCCTCACGAAAGGTGAGCACAATGTGTAAATGGTGTTCCCTACCCTGCAAATCGCCCGGCGGAAAGTAAAAATCATCACGATTAAAATGGTAAAGCGTTTCGTGTGGCGACAATAACAACGTTAACGCGTCCAGCAGGCTGGATTTACCCCATGCGTTTTCGCCGATGAGCACGTTGTTTTGCTCAAGCATTAACGAAAGGCGGTTAATACCCCTGAATCCGACAATTTCTACACGCTCGAGAAACATAATCCCTCCAGATTGGTTG
The DNA here is from genome assembly GCF_003601925.1 of Buttiauxella izardii. GTDB lineage: Bacteria > Pseudomonadota > Gammaproteobacteria > Enterobacterales > Enterobacteriaceae > Buttiauxella > Buttiauxella izardii. The sequence goes on along the minus strand of NZ_QZWH01000027.1, from coordinate 44,790 downwards.
AAACTTTCCATTAGCTTGCGCCACTCATTCGATTATTTGAGTATATACCTTTCGTCCAGTAGCTTGCAGGCCCGCACCTGACGTTATTTATGACGTAGCAGGAATTAGTTAAATTTCAATTTTTAAACTATTTAATTTTAACTTGAATTTTTGCAATTAATACTTGCTATTACCACGGTTATCCAAACGTGCATTTAATAGCAGGAAACCCTTACTTTATTAAAATGTCTTCTATACTTTCAACGTGTTTATTGTTTGAAGGAATGCCATCTCATTGCTCTAAATCAACTTTTTAGGATTTTATAGGCTAGTTCTGACTTAGTGATCTCATTAACATTACGGCTCTTTAATTATTTGCGTTACGCCTTAAATAGTAGTGACAAAAAATAATCGGGCTGGCCCTTTATTTGCCTTGCCCGTAGCTAAAATTATGAAATGCAGAGGTGGTTATGTTCAGGAAATTGGCAGCGGAGTTTTTTGGTACGTTCTGGTTAGTATTTGGTGGTTGTGGCAGTGCGGTTCTTGCCGCGGCATACCCTGAATTGGGGATAGGTTTTGCCGGGGTGGCGTTAGCATTTGGCTTAACGGTATTAACAATGGCCTATGCTGTCGGGCATATTTCCGGCGGCCACTTTAACCCGGCGGTTACGCTCGGTTTATGGGCTGGCGGTCGCTTCCCGGCAAAAGAAGTGATTGGTTATGTAGTTGCACAAGTTATTGGCGGTATTGTTGCAGCCGGTATTTTGTATTTGATTGCCAGCGGAAAAAGTGGTTTTGATGCAGCGGCCAGCGGCTTTGCATCGAATGGTTATGGTGAACATTCGCCAGATCATTATTCCATGCTCTCCGCAATCATTATTGAAATCGTATTAACCTGTGGCTTCTTGATTGTTATTCATGGCGCAACCGATAAATTTGCTCCAGCGGGTTTCGCACCGATTGCTATTGGCCTGGCGCTGACTCTGATTCACTTAATCAGTATTCCAGTCACTAACACATCCGTGAACCCGGCGCGTAGTACTGCGGTGGCTATCTTCCAGGGTGGTTGGGCGCTTGAGCAGCTTTGGCTGTTCTGGGTGATGCCAATCATCGGCGGTATCCTCGGCGGTGTTATCTACCGTACGTTGCTGGAAAAACGTAACTAATTAGCTTTATGCGTCACCTGCTGGTTTTCGGCAGGTGACGTAACTCTTTCAGCCCCCTGCTAAAATCTCCTTTCTGCATAAAAACCCTGTTTTTTCGTAGCTTTACTCATCCCTTATCTTTGGGTAGTGTGACGTACGCCGTTACTTTTATCGCAAGGATTGTCAGCACCATGTTTTCGGGATTGCTTATTATTTTAGTGCCGCTGATTATCGGCTACCTCATTCCTCTAAAACAAACCAGTCTGTTAAAGCTTATCAATCGCTTATTAAGCTGGATTGTTTACGTCATCTTGTTTTTCATGGGCATCAGCCTTGCTTTTCTCGACAACCTGGCAAGCAATCTGCTGGCAATTTTCCATTACGCCGCGGTCACCGTGGTGGTGTTATTGCTGTGCAATGCTGCCGCACTCCTTTGGCTTGAGCGCTCTATCCCATGGCGGCACAGCCACGAGCAAGAGAAGCTCCCGTCTCGTATTGCAATGGCGCTGGAATCACTCAAATTATGCGGCGTCGTCGTTGCCGGTTTTATTCTGGGCCTCGCGGGTTGGCCTATTTTGCAGCACGCAACCGATGCCAGCGAATACACGTTAATCTTCCTGCTGCTATTGGTCGGTATCCAGTTGCGTAATAGCGGCATGACGCTAAAACAGATCGTACTCAATCGGCGCGGCATGATTGTCGCGGTGGTGGTCGCCCTCAGCTCCCTTGCCGGTGGCGTTATCAATGCCTTTATTCTCGACTTGCCGATTAAGACCGGGCTGGCGATGGCTTCAGGATTTGGCTGGTATTCGCTTTCGGGTATTTTAATGACCGAATCTTACGGCCCGGTGATTGGCAGCGCCTCGTTCTTTAACGATCTGGCGCGTGAATTAGTGGCCATCATGTTGATTCCTGGCCTGGTTCGCCGCAGCCGATCAACCGCGTTGGGGTTGTCTGGCGCAACGTCAATGGACTTCACGCTCCCGGTTTTGCAACGTAGCGGCGGGTTAGAAATTGTTCCGGCGGCGATTGTTCACGGTTTTATTCTCAGCTTGTTGACGCCTTTATTGATGGCCTTTTTCGCCTCGTGATACCTCGTTGGCGGTAGGTTCCTGCCGCCAAATTTGCGCTAAATCAATCTCCCTCTAAGTTGCAGCAAAAATCCCTTTTCCCCTTATCGAACCAGGCATAACCTTAAACATGCATTTTAAATATAACTTAAAAAGGTACGATCATGTTTTGTGTGCAATGTGAACAAACAATCCGCACCCCAGCCGGTAACGGCTGCTCTTATGCGCAGGGGATGTGTGGCAAGACTGCCGAAACTTCGGATCTCCAGGACCTGCTGATTGCCACGTTACAAGGGCTTTCTGCATGGGCAATTGCTGCGCGTGAAGTTGGCATCATCGACCATGATATCGACAACTTTGCGCCACGCGCTTTCTTCTCTACCCTGACCAACGTTAACTTCGACTCCCCACGTATCGTCGGTTACGCGCAAGAAGCGATTACGCTACGTGAAAGCTTAAAAGCTCGCAGCCTGGCGATTAACCCAAATATCACCGTTGCCAACCCAATGGCCGAGCTGCAATTGATCAGCAAAGATTTGGGCGATTTACAGCGCCAGGCGGCTGACTTCGCGCCAAACCGCGATAAAGCAGAAATCGGCGAAGATATCCTCGGCCTGCGCCTGCTGTGCTTGTACGGCCTGAAAGGTGCAGCAGCCTATATGGAACACGCCCACGTTCTCGGCCAGTACGACAACGACATCTACGCGCAGTACCACAAAATTATGGCGTGGCTCGGCACCTGGCCTGCGGACATGGGCGCACTGCTTGAGTGCTCCATGGAAATCGGCCAGATGAACTTCAAAGTGATGAGCATTCTGGATCTCGGCGAAACTGAAAAATACGGCCACCCAACGCCAACACAAGTCAACGTGCGCCCGGTGGCTGGCAAATGTATTTTGATTTCCGGCCACGACCTGAAAGATCTCTACAACTTGCTTGAGCAAACCGAAGGGACAGGCATTAACGTCTATACCCACGGTGAAATGCTACCAGCCCACGGCTACCCGGAACTGCGTAAATTTAAACACATGGTTGGCAACTACGGCAGCGGCTGGCAGAACCAGCAGACAGAATTTGCCCGCTTCCCAGGCCCAGTGGTGATGACCTCCAACTGCATCATCAACCCGGAAGTCGGTTCTTATACTGACCGTATCTGGACACGCAGCATCGTCGGCTGGCCGGGCGTTAGCCACCTCGAAGGCGACGATTTCGCACCGGTCATCACTCAGGCGCAGCAAATGGCGGGCTTCCCGTACAGCGAAATCGAGCACCTGATCACCGTCGGCTTTGGCCGCCAGACGCTGCTTGGCGCTGCCGATACGCTGATTGATTTGGTCAGCCGTGAAAAACTGCGCCATATCTTCCTGGTCGGCGGTTGCGACGGCGAGCGTGGCGAACGCAGCTACTTCACCGATTTTGCCACCAGCGTGCCAAAAGACTGCCTGATCCTGACACTCGCCTGCGGTAAATATCGCTTCAACAAACTGGACTTCGGCGATATCGAAGGCCTGCCGCGCCTGGTCGATGCCGGTCAATGTAATGATGCTTACTCAGCCATTATTCTGGCGGTGACACTGGCTGAAAAACTGGGCTGCGGCGTGAATGACTTGCCGCTGAGCCTGGTGCTTTCGTGGTTCGAGCAAAAAGCGATTGTTATTCTGCTGACCCTGCTCTCTTTGGGCGTGACCAATATCGTCACCGGCCCTACCGCGCCTGGATTCCTGACGCCAAATCTGCTGGCTGTGCTGAACGAGAAATTTGGCCTGCGCGCCATTACTACCGTTGAGCAAGACATTCAACAGCTGATGAGCGCATAAGGAGACGCCATGACTATGCCAACGCCACTGTGCCCGCATCGTATGCAGGTGCATCATATTCACCAGGAAACGCCGGATGTCTGGACGCTGTCGCTGATTAATCACGACTTCTATCCTTACAAGGCCGGGCAATACGCGCTGGTGAGTATTCGTAATAGCGATGAAACACTGCGCGCTTACACAATCTCTTCCACGCCGGGACTCAGCCCGTTTATCACGCTGACGATTCGGCGCATCGAGAATGGCGTTGGTTCCCAATGGCTGACTCAAGATGTGAAACCCGGCGATTACCTTTGGTTGTCCGAAGGCCAGGGCGAATTCACCTGCGAAAATCTCACTACCGACCGCTATTTATTGATGGCGGCAGGATGTGGCGTCACGCCGATTATGGCGATGCGCCGCTGGCTGGCAAAACATCGCCCGCAGGCCGACGTGCAGGTGATTTACAACGTTCACTCGCCAGAAGACGTGATTTTTGCTAACGAATGGCGCAATTACCCGGTGGCGCTGATTGCCGAGAATAACGCGACGCACGGTTTTATCGCCGGGCGTTTAACGCGCGAAATTCTGGTAACGGTGCCGGATATCGCCTTGCGCACCGTCATGACCTGCGGCCCCGCGCCGTATATGGAACTGGTCGAAAAAGAGGTCAAAGCGCTGGGCGTGAGCGAATTTTACTCTGAGAAATTCTTCACCCCTGTCGCCGCCCCGGTTGAAAGTGGTTTGAAGTACACCACACTGAACCCCCTGCGCGAGTTCTACGCGCCAGTAGGCAGCACGCTGCTGGCAGCAATGGAAAGCAATAGCGTGCCGGTGAATGCCGCCTGCCGTGCCGGTGTTTGTGGTAGCTGTAAAACCAAAATCGAATCCGGTGAATATACCGTCAGCAGTTCCATGACGTTGACCGAAGCCGAAATCACCAGCGGTTATGTGCTGGCCTGTTCATGCCATCCGCAAAGTGACTTAGTTCTCGCCTGATCAAACCCATGCCACCCGACTGCGGGTGGCACTTTCTGCTCCGCCTCTTCTGTTTCCTTGACTAAGCTTGTTTACGTTAACTGAATCGTGACAAGGAGAAGCAATGAAACAGACCGTCGCCGCTTATCTGGCAAAAACTCTCGAAAGTGCAGGCGTGAAACGTATCTGGGGCGTCACTGGTGATTCCCTTAATGGACTTTCCGATAGCCTGAATCGCATGGGCACTATTCAATGGATGCCAACCCGCCACGAAGAAGTCGCTGCATTCGCCGCGGGCGCTGAAGCGCATCTTTCCGGCGAACTGGCGGTGTGTGCCGGTTCCTGCGGGCCTGGCAATCTGCATTTAATCAACGGCCTGTTCGATTGCCATCGTAACCGCGTTCCGGTGCTGGCGATTGCCGCGCATATTCCGTCGAGCGAAATCGGCAGCGGCTATTTCCAGGAAACCCATCCCGAAGAGTTATTCCGCGAATGCAGCCATTATTGCGAGCTGGTGTCATCCCCGGAACAAATTCCGCAAGTGTTGGCAATTGCCATGCGTAAAGCGGTGCTCAACCGTGGCGTTTCAGTTGTGGTTTTACCCGGCGATGTCGCGCTGAAACCGGCCCCTGAAACAGCCAGTTCCCACTGGTACGCGGCTCCACAACCCGTTGTTGTTCCTGCACAGGAAGAACTCAAAAAACTGGCACAACTGCTGCGCTATAACGACAACATCGCGCTGATGTGCGGCAGCGGTTGTGCGGGGGCGCATGAAGAACTGGTGCAGTTCGCCGCTACCCTTAAAGCACCCATAGTTCACGCCTTACGCGGCAAAGAACACGTCGAATATGACAACCCTTACGACGTCGGCATGACTGGTTTAATTGGTTTTTCATCCGGTTTCCATACCATGATGAACGCCGACACGCTGATTCTGCTCGGCACCCAATTCCCCTATCGCGCTTTCTATCCAACTGACGCGAAAATCATTCAAATCGACATCAACCCTGGCAGCATCGGCGCGCACAGTAAAGTGGATATGGCGCTGGTCGGAGATATAAAAGCCACACTTGCGGCATTGATTCCGCTTCTGGAAGAAAAAACCGACCGCAGCTTCCTGGATAAGGCGCTGGATAACTATCGCGAGGCGCGAGAAAGCCTCGATGAACTGGCGCAACCGGGCGATGGCAAAGTGATCCACCCGCAATATGTCGCGCAACAAATCAGCCATTACGCCGACGAAGACGCAATTTTCACCTGCGATGTCGGCACACCAACAGTGTGGGCTGCGCGTTATCTGAAAATGAACGGCAAACGCCGCCTGATTGGCTCGTTTACTCACGGTTCGATGGCCAACGCCATGCCGCAAGCGCTCGGAGCAAAAGCCACGGCTCCTGACAGGCAAGTGATCGCCATGTGTGGCGATGGGGGTTTTAGCATGTTGATGGGCGATTTTTTGTCGGTGGTGCAAATGAAATTGCCGATCAAAATCGTGGTGTTTAACAACAGCGTGTTGGGATTTGTGGCGATGGAAATGAAAGCCGGCGGTTATCTAACAGACGGCACCGAACTGCACGATACCAACTTTGCCAAAATCGCTGACGCCTGCGGCATCACTGGTATCCGCGTTGAGAAAGCGGAAGAGTTAGATGCCGCGCTACAACGGGCTTTTAGCATCGACGGCCCGGTTTTAGTGGACGTGGTGGTTGCCAAAGATGAGCTGGCGATCCCGCCGCAAATCAAACTCGAACAAGCCAAAGGATTCAGCCTGTATATGCTGCGCGCTATTATCAGCGGGCGCGGCGATGAAGTGATCGAACTGGCGAAAACCAACTGGTTCCGGTAAAAAGGAGAGTAATTTTGGAGAATAATAAGGACCCACCGTGATTGATTTGCGCAGCGACACAGTAACCCGCCCGAGCGAGGAAATGCTCAAACGTATGATGGCCGCGCCGACCGGCGATGACGTGTACGGTGATGACCCTACGGTTAATGAATTACAAGAATACGTGGCCAAAATCAGCGGCAAAGAAGCCGCGCTCTTTCTGCCAACCGGCACTCAGGCAAACCTGGTCGCGCTGCTCAGCCATTGCGAACGCGGAGAAGAATATATCGTCGGCCAACTGGCGCATAATTATCTCTACGAAGCCGGCGGTGCGGCGGTTTTAGGCAGTATTCAGCCGCAGCCGATAGATGCCAATCCAGATGGTTCACTGCCGCTGGATAAAGTCGCGGCAAAAATCAAACCTGACGATATTCACTTTGCACGCACTAAACTTCTGAGCCTCGAAAACACCCATAACGGCAAAGTTTTACCGCGTGAATATCTCAAACAGGCGTGGGAATTTAGCCGCAATCACAATCTGGCATTGCACGTTGACGGCGCACGTATCTTCAACGCCGTGGTTTCCTATGGCTGCACGCTGGAAGAAGTGGTGCGCTACTGCGACACCTTCACCATTTGCCTCTCTAAAGGCCTCGGCACGCCAGTAGGTTCGCTGTTAGTCGGCAGCCACGAATACATCAAACGTGCCACGCGCTGGCGCAAAATGGTCGGTGGCGGCATGCGTCAGGCGGGAATTCTGGCGGCGGCAGGTTTGTATGCGCTTGAAAATAACGTACAGCGCTTGCAGGAAGACCACGATAACGCCCACTGGCTGGCGGGTGAATTGCGTGAAATCGGTGTTGATGTGACTCGCCAGGACACCAACATGGTGTTTGTGCGCGTTCCCGTTGAACAAGCTGAAAGCCTCGGTAAGTTCATGAAAGAACGTGGTGTATTGATGAGCGCCGGGCCAATGACTCGCCTGGTAATCCATCTTGATGTGAACCGCATGCAGCTTGCTGAAGTGGTTTCCCATTGGCAGGCTTTTTTACAACGCTAACCAGAGGTCAGGGACGATGACACAGCCACAAAATATTCTGGTACTCGGCGCAAGCGGCTATATCGGGCAGCATCTGGTGCCCGAACTTACCGCCGCCGGGCATCATGTCACGGCGGCCGCAAGGCGCGTTGAGTGGCTGGAAAAGCAACCCTGGCCTGGCGTTGATTGCCGCCATGTCGATTTGCAGTGGCCGTCAACGCTACCTGCGCTGCTTGAAAACGTCGATACGCTTTATTACCTGGTACACAGCATGGGCGACGGAGCTGATTTCGTCGCCCATGAACGCCAGACGGCGCTCAATCTGCGCGATGCACTGCGGGCGCATCCGGTCAAGCAGCTGATATTCCTTAGTTCATTGCAAGCCACGGGCGGTGATGGCGATTCTGAACATCTGCGCGCTCGCCAACTCACGGCCGATATTCTGCGCGATGCAGGCGTTCCCGTTACCGAAGTTCGCGCCGGAATTATTGTCGGTGCCGGTTCGGCCGCTTTTGAAGTGATGCGCGACATGGTTTACAACCTGCCAGTGCTTACGCCACCGCGCTGGGTTCGCTCGCGCACCACGCCGATTGCCCTGAAAAACCTGCTTTATTATCTGGTCGAACTGCTAAAGCATCCCGCGCAAGAAAACCGTGTTTTTGAAGCGGCGGGGCCTGAAGTGCTGAGCTATCAGCAGCAGTTCGAACGATTTATGGCGATAAGCGGTAAACGCCGCCCGCTGATTCCCATTCCGCTGCCGACGAGCTGGATCTCGGTGTGGTTCCTCAACATGATCACTTCCGTGCCGCCGACGATTGCCAAGGCGTTGATCCAGGGGCTTAAGCACGATCTTCTGGCGGACGATCGCGAATTACGCGCATTGATCCCACAAACTCTGCTCACCTTTGACGACGCCGTCCGCCTGACCCTTGAAGATGAACACAAGCTGGCAAACTCTCAGGACTGGGGTTACGACGCACAGGCCTATGCCCGCTGGCGTCCGGAATATGGTTTCTTCCCCAAACAGGCCGGTTGCACGTTAACAACCTCCGCTGAGCTGGCAGATTTATGGCAAGTGGTGAATCAGATTGGCGGGAAAGAGGGCTATTTCTTCGGCAATATCCTCTGGCAAACGCGTGGCTATATGGATTTACTGGTCGGGCATAAGCTGGCAAAAGGCCGCCCGGTGCGGGAAATGCTGCAAGTCGGCGACTTAGTCGATAGCTGGAAAGTGATTATTGTCGAACCCGAAAAAGAGCTGACGCTACTGTTTGGCATGAAAGCGCCAGGGCTTGGACGTCTTTCTTTCACTTTGCGCGACCACGGCCAACATCGCACGCTGGATGTACGTGCCTGGTGGCACCCCCATGGAACAGCGGGTTTGTTCTACTGGTTGGTGATGATCCCCGCGCATTTGTTTATTTTCCGTGGCATGGCCCGACGGATTTGCCAGCTTTCCGAACAATCTGCACATAAAGTCCGTTAAGAGTCCTAATCTTTAGCTTTCCCCATTGCAAGCGCTGCCATTTCACGGAAAAATGCGCAGCGTAAATCTCAATTATCATGAGTTGGTCGACATGAAGGTTCTGGTAACGGGCGCCACCAGCGGTTTAGGCCGAAACGCGGTCGAATTTCTTCGCGCAAAAGGCATCAGCGTACGGGCAACCGGACGTAATGAAGCCATGGGCAAACTGCTGGTAAAAATGGGTGCTGAATTCGTTCAAGCCGACCTGACCGAGCTGGTTTCTTCGCAGGCTAAAGTGATGCTGGCCGATGTCGATACACTTTGGCATTGCTCAAGCTTTACCTCGCCGTGGGGAACTCAGGAAGCCTTTGACCTCGCCAACGTCCGTGCGACTCGCCGCTTAGGTGAATGGGCCGTGGCATGGGGCGTGCGCAATTTTGTGCATATTTCCTCACCCTCGCTCTACTTTGATTACCACCATCATCGCAATATCAGCGAAGATTTCCGTCCGGTGCGCTTTGCCAATGAATTTGCCCGGAGCAAAGCCGCCAGTGAAGAAGTGATTCAGTTGCTGGCCCAATCGAATCCGCACACGCGCTTTACGATTCTGCGTCCGCAAAGCTTGTTCGGCCCGCACGACAAAGTGTTCTTCCCACGTTTAGTTCAGATGATGCGCCATTACGGCAGCGTGTTGTTGCCACGCGGCGGCGATGCGATGGTCGATATGACCTATATCGAAAACGCGGTACATGCGATGTGGCTCGCAACTCAGTGTGAAACTCAGCCGTCGGGGCGAGCCTATAACATCACCAATATGGAAGCACGCCCACTGCGGGTTATCGTGCAGAAGCTGGTCGATGAATTAGAAATTCAGTGCAGGATCCGTTCCGTGCCGTATCCGATGCTGGATATGATTGCCCGCAGCATGGAGCGTTTTGGCAGTAAATCAGCCAAAGAGCCGGTGCTTACGCATTACGGCGTGTCGAAACTGAATTTTGATTTAACGCTCGATACCACGCGCGCTGAAACGGAATTGGGTTATCAGCCGATTATTACGCTGGATGAAGGGATTCGACGTACCGCGCTCTGGCTGCGTGACCACGGTACGCTGCTGCATCGCTAATCAACCCTGCCCATATTTTTCAAGTAGCGCTTGCGCTATCGCCTCAGTTTGCGCATCCGCATCACCGGAATATTTCGTTGGGCGGAAGTGCATCTGGAATGCCTGAATCACTCTCTTTTGCTGCTCCCACGCCATATCAGGCGTCACCTGATAACCATAACGCGATAGCAAATCCAGCAGACCTCGCCTGTCTACAGGCTGGTAAGGCCCACGACCATCGAGATAAAACGCGACTCGGTGCGCATCCGGCCAGGCGCCCACGCCCTGTTGTGCCAGTTGCTGCCACGGGAATAACGGGCCGGGGTCCACTTTACGTTGCGGAGCGATATCAGCATGGGCGACCACGTTTTGCGGCTCGATGTTGTAGCGAGCGATAATCACTTTCGCCAGTTTCTGCAGCACCGAGATCTGCGGCTCGTTGAACGGATAAAACTGCTTTACACGCCCCTGACGCGTGAAACCTTTATTCTCAAGCTCAATACCAATCGAAGTGTCATTGATGCGCGTCGCGCCACGCCAGAAACTCACGCCTGCATGCCACGCTAATTCACTTTCTGGCACTAATTGCCAGATAACCGGTTTGCCGCCGGATATCGGCGGGGTGTCGGGAATCAAGTAATGAGAACTGACGTTTTGTTCAGTCAAAGTGGTTAGCGAACCGGCAAAATCATCGGCGGTGTAGTGAATAACCAACACTTTTACCCGTGGATAGGCATTCTTCGCGGTGCGGCTGGTATCGACTTTAAAATCGCCTTTATCGACGACGGTTTTTTCGGCAACTTCAGGCTTGCTGGAGCACCCCACCAGCAAAGCTACAAAAATTATCAGGCCAGTTCGCCACTGCATGAGCATCTCTCTTTTTTTTGAATCAACAAATTAAACCCTAAATAATTCGAGCGGCATCGCGGCGGCAAGTGAACGAATCCCGATGAGCTTAGTAAACTAAGTGATTCGGGTGAGTTCGCGCAGCCAACAAAGAGGCAGCTCGAAGTATGCCGGGTTTTGACAACGATACGCTATGCTAAGTGCATCCTCCTGAGAAAATAAGGAAATAAAAATGCGCAGCTCAGTTTTGGTTCTTCTTCCGTGCGCTCTGATCCTCACGGCCTGTACCACACCCGTCACTCCCGCGTTTAAAGATATTGGCACCCGCAGTGGCCCTTGTATTGAAGGCGGCCCGGATAGCGTGGCGCAAAAATTTTACGATTATCAAATAACCCATAAAACCCAGGGCAGCAGCGCGATTACCGCCTTGCGTCCTTATATGAGTGACTCGCTGGCGCAGCAAATGCAGAAAGCCAGCACCTCGCCTAACGCGCAGAATGAATTTATGCGCAGCAACATGTTTACCAGCAATGGGGATGGTGCAGACACTGCCGAAGTGGCTTCCGCTTCCACCATTCCTAATACCGACGCACGCAATATCCCGCTGCGTGTGAATCTCACCAAAGGCAGTCAAAGCTGGAACGATGAAGTGCTGATGATTCGCGAAGGCCAGTGCTGGGCTGTTGATGATGTGCGTTATCTGGGCGCGAACAGCCATGCGCCTTCAGGCAGTTTGCGTCAGGCGATAGAAACTAATTAATGACCTAATATTCAACCATCCGGCGGGGTGAAATTCATAACCCATGTAAATAGTCTGGAGTTTTCACATAACTCGGACATTTATTCTTGCCTTCACTCCGCCTCGTTATATTGTGCTACCTTTAGTCTATGAAAGTAGTTATTTTTAGGTTTTAACGCACAAAGATTGCATAACTATTCTGTTAACTGTACCCTTTGCGGCTTCAATTGCTATTCAACTTATGCGCATGAGTATTCAACTAAACGGCATTAATTGTTTTTACGGCGCGCACCAGGCGCTGTTCGATATCACCCTTAGTTGCCCACAGGGCGAAACGCTGGTGCTGCTTGGTCCAAGCGGCGCAGGTAAAAGCTCGCTTCTGCGCGTACTCAATCTGCTTGAGATGCCGCGGTCCGGGCAACTCACTATTGCAGATAATCATTTTGACTTTGCGAAAGCGCCTGGCGACAAAGCCATTCGTGAATTACGTCGCAACGTTGGCATGGTGTTCCAGCAATACAACCTTTGGCCTCATCTCACTGTGCTGCAAAACCTGATGGAAGCGCCTTGCCGCGTCCTGGGGATCAGCAAAGATGAAGCGCGCGCACGCGCAGATAAACTCCTTGAGCGTCTACGCCTGAAACCGTATATGGACCGCTATCCGCTGCACCTTTCCGGTGGTCAGCAGCAGCGTGTTGCCATCGCTCGCGCACTGATGATGGAGCCACAAATTCTGCTGTTTGATGAACCGACCGCAGCACTGGATCCTGAAATCACCGCGCAGATCGTCAGCATTATTCGTGAGTTGGCTCAAACCAACATCACGCAGGTCATCGTTACCCACGAAGTGGAAGTTGCGCGTAAAACCGCAAGCCGCGTGGTTTACATGGAAAATGGCCACATCGTTGAACAAGGTGATGCGAGTTGCTTCGCAAAACCGCAGACCGAAGCGTTTAAATTCTATCTGTCACACTGATGTATCCGGGAAAATAACCATGAAAAAAGTTCTGCTTGCCACACTATTAGCCAGCCTGAGCCTTTCCGCTACGGCTGCACAAACTATTCGTTTTGCTATGGAAGCTTCTTATCCTCCGTTTGAATCGATGGATGCCAGCAACAAGATTGTTGGTTTTGATGTCGATTTGGCGAACGCGCTGTGTAAAGAGATTGATGCGACCTGTACTTTCAGCAACCAGGCATTTGATAGCCTGATCCCAAGCCTGAAATTCCGCCGCATTGACGCGGTGATCTCTGGTATGGATATCACCCCAGAGCGTGAAAAACAGGTTCTGTTCAGCAGCCCGTATTATGAAAACTCAGCGCTGTTTGTCGGCCAGAAAGGCAAAGTTGCGGATATTGCTGGGCTGAAAGGCAAAAAAGTGGGTATGCAGAACGGCTCCACGCATCAGAAATTCATCATGGATAAACATCCGGAAATCACCACCGTTCCTTACGACAGCTACATGAACGCCAAGCTGGATATGGAAAGCGGCCGTATCGACGCGGTATTTGGTGACACGGCTGTGGTGACCGAATGGCTGAAAGCCGATCCGAAACTTGCCGCAATCGGCGATAAAGTGACGGATAAAGATTACTTCGGTACAGGTTTGGGCATCGCGGTTCGTCAGGGCAACACTGACTTGCAGGCGAAGTTCAACACTGCGCTGGCAAAAGTTAAGCAAGATGGGACTTACAAAACCATCTACGAAAAATGGTTCCAGAAGTAATCTGAATGAACGAAATGTTTACTTTAGCGAGCGCCGCCGGGATGACCGTCGGCCTCGCCGTTTGTGCGCTGATCATCGGCCTGGCTCTGGCGATGATTTTTGCCGTATGGGAGTCTGCGAAATGGCGTCCGATAGCCTGGCTGGGTTCAGCTTTGGTGACGGTGCTGCGCGGTCTGCCTGAAATTTTAGTGGTGCTGTTTATTTATTTCGGCTCCTCTCAGCTACTGCTGATTCTCTCTGATGGCTTTACGCTGAACCTCGGTTTTGCGCAAATCCCTATCCAGCTACAAATCGAGAATTTCGATGTCAGCCCGTTCCTGTGCGGCGTGATTGCCCTTTCCCTGCTCTATTCGGCTTACGCTTCGCAAACGTTGCGCGGCGCACTGAAAGCCGTGCCAATTGGGCAATGGGAATCCGGCCAGGCATTAGGTTTATCGAAAGCCGCGATTTTCTTCCGCTTAGTGATGCCGCAAATGTGGCGTCATGCGCTGCCGGGTTTGGGCAATCAGTGGTTAGTTTTGCTCAAAGATACCGCGTTGGTTTCGCTGATAAGCGTTAATGATTTGATGCTGCAAACCAAGAGTATCGCTACCCGAACCCAGGAACCGTTTACCTGGTATGTGGTTGCCGCCGCGATCTACCTTGTGATCACCCTCGTTAGCCAGTACGTGCTCAAACGCATTGACCATCGCGCGACACGTTTTGAACGGAGACCCGGCTGATGCTCGAGTATTTACCGGAACTCTTTAAAGGCCTGCATACCAGCCTGACGCTGACCGCAGCATCTATTGTGGTCGCGCTGATTTTATCGCTGTTTTTCACCATCGTTTTGACGCTGAAAACACCGGTACTGGTTCACATTGTGCGCGTCTACATCACGCTGTTTACCGGCACGCCGTTGCTGGTGCAGATCTTCCTGATTTACTACGGGCCAGGCCAGTTCCCATCGATTCAGAACTACCCGGTGTTGTGGCATCTGCTTTCTGAGCCGTGGTTGTGTGCGTTGATTGCGTTGTCTCTGAACAGTGCGGCCTACACCACGCAGCTGTTTTACGGGGCGATTCGCGCCATTCCTGAAGGCCAATGGCAATCGTGCGGCGCATTAGGGATGAGCAAGAAAGACACGCTGGCTATTTTGCTTCCTTATGCATTTAAACGCGCCCTCTCGTCTTACTCAAACGAAGTGGTTTTAGTGTTTAAAAGCACATCTCTGGCGTACACCATTACGCTGATGGAAGTGATGGGCCACGGGCAATTGCTGTACGGACGCACTTACGATGTGATGGTGTTCGGTGCCGCAGGCCTGGTTTATCTGGTCGTCAACGGTTTGCTGACGCTGTTAATGCGTGTGGTAGAACGCCGCGCTCTGGCATTCGAACGCCGTAACTAAACATCCATTCATCATCTTAAAATGGCGGGGACTTCCCCGCCTTTTTTACGCCTGAAGAAATATAATTATACATTTTATTTGCATATAAATTCATATGCTGGCATGATTTTTTGACACCGGGAAACGGTGAATACAATAAAACACGACAGACAGGAGCTACACACATGAAGAAGTTTATTTTGGCCGCACTGTTCGCTACCGCCGCATTCAACGTGGCTGCGGCCGACAAAATCAACTTTGGTTCATCGGCGACTTACCCGCCGTTTGAATCGCTGGATGCCAATAATCAGATTGTCGGTTTCGATATCGACCTGGCAAAAGCTTTATGCAAACAAATGCAGGCTGAATGCACATTCACCAACCATGCATTTGATAGCCTGATCCCGTCGCTAAAATTCCGTAAGTACGATGCCGTAATTTCCGGCATGGATATTACACCAGAGCGCAGCAAGCAAGTTTCCTTCACCACGCCATACTATGCGAACTCAGCGGTAGTCATCGCCAAAAAAGGTGCGTTTAAATCTTTCGACGAGTTGAAAGGCAAACGTATCGGCATGGAGAACGGCACCACGCATCAGAAATATCTTCAGGATAAACATCCAGAAATTAAAACCGTCTCTTACGACAGCTACCAGAATGCGATTATCGACCTGAAAAATGGCCGTATTGATGGCGTGTTTGGCGACACTGCGGTGGTGAACGAATGGCTGAAAACTAATCCGCAGTTAGCTACGGTGGGCGAGCACGTGACTGATGCAGAATACTTCGGCACGGGCCTGGGGATTGCAGTTCGCCCGGATAATAAGGCGCTGCTGACTAAACTCAATACCGCACTGGCGGCGATTAAAGCTGATGGGACTTATCAGAAGATTAGTCAGCAGTGGTTCCCGCAGTAATAATTTAGACATTCTAAATATCCAGGCCAGATTGTGTTTTTAATTTCTGGCCAATATTCTCACATACAGTATGTGCTGATGAAATAGTAGTGTTGATGAAATAGTTACGATCATTTAAAGCATAAATGTAAAATCTGAATTCGTACATTTTAAGAATGAATGAAACACGAATTTTCACTTAAATTACATCAAGTTAAGTTTGAAAACGGCATTTTGCACTAGATGAATTATTATGTAAAATACACGACAGGATTTTACATGGATGATTTAAATGGAAAACAATACCGTTCTACAATCTAATTCCTCTCGACCCCCGTTGAATAACCTTTACATTTGGCTACTGGTTCTTTGTCCGATATTTTTCATTCCAATAAAATATTTGCAGATATATTCAAACCCTGTAATTTTCATTTCACTTGAACTTATAAGTTACGCCCTGGCTATAATATTATTTATTAAGGACCGAATCAGTTTAACCGCGGCAGGATATACAAAATTACCACATTGGATATGGATATTTTTCTCCCCTGTTTATTATTGGAAAAGGGATAATATTACCAAAAGTAATCATACTATTTTCTGGTGTGGCCTGATTATACCTCTTATTTGTGCTACCTTAACATTCCCTATAATGGAAGAGTATGAGAATTTAATTTACACCCCGCCCGAGCAGCAGGATTCTTATACTCCAGCAGTGCCATTTCCAAATACAGAGAATTGATTAGTCATATTATTTTTTTACCTGGATAGATGTCGCACGAGTCGAATTCCTTCTATCCAGGTTTTGGACATTAAGGTGAAGGCAGCCTCACCAGCAGCGCCAAAACCTCGTAATGCGCCGTATGCGGGAACATATCAAACAATTGCACGCGTTCCACCCGATATCCCGCCAACGACTCCATATCCTGCGCCATGGTCTGCGCATTACAACTTGAATAGACGATGTATTTCGGGGCCATGTTATTGAGGAAATAACACAACGCCTGGCCGATGCCGCGTCTTGGCGGATTGACCAAAACCAGGTCGGGAACATCTTGCTGCTCTGTGGCGAATTTCGTGGAATCCAACGCCTGGAAGTGAATATCCGTTAAACCGAGTTTTTCCGCTGATTGACGCGCACAGGCAATCGCTTCTGGGGCAATTTCAATTCCGGTTAATTTCATCTCTGGGGTAGCGCAATGCAGCCCAAAACCACCGACGCCGCAGAATAAATCCCACATGTGCTTGACTGGTAATTCCCGCACCCACTCGCGCGCGGTGGCATACAACGAAGCCGCAACCGATGGGTTGGTCTGGAAGAAACTTTGCGGGCGAATATACAACGGCACGCCGTTAAACTGCTCTTCAAGCGACTGCTGTTCAGTTAGCGCAATTTCCCGCTCGCCTTCCATAATCGCCATATGCACGGGCTGGATATTGGCTGAAATCACTTTGAGCTGGGGAAGTTGTTGCTGCAACCATGGCAACGCCGCACGCAGTTGCTCAATTTTAGCGTCGGAACGCAGCACAAAACGCAGCATCATCCCGCCGTCTAACTGGCTTTGCGTGAGCAACAGATATTTCAGTTCGCCACGTTTACGCGCCACGTTATAGGGCGTCAAACCTGCCCGGGCGATAAAGGGTTTCAACACGGCAAAAACAGGCTGGAAAGAGTCTGGATACAGCGGGCATTCGGTTAAATCTTCAGGTGTCCCGTCGCGGTGCAGCATACCCAGCAACGGTTTTTCTACGCTGCCGCTGACCACCATTTTGGCTTTATTGCGAAAAGCGTTTTCCGGGCCACTCACTGGCGCGCGCCACTCTTGCACCGCAACTCCCCCCAGTAATTGCTGAAGTTCGTTCATTTTGGCGGTGAGCTGTTCAGAAATCGGCTGTTCAATCCACTGACAAGAACGGCAACGATTCGCCTGGTAAAGCGCGCAATGCATAAGTAAGTCCTGAAAACCGGGGCAGAGATTATATACCCGTCATACTTCAAGTTGCATCTTTGTTGGCTACGTTCACTCGCCCGAATCACTTAGTTTACTAAGCTCATCGGGACTTGTTCTCTTGCCGCCGCGATGCAACTCGAATTATTTTGGGTAGAACACTACGCGGTTATTGAAGTTTGAAAAAAAGCCGACTGCGCGAAGGGGCAAACAGCAGGAACAGCACCAGTAAATCGGGGAGTTTCTGCATCATTAACGAGCGGAATATCTCACGTTTTGACTCACCGGGAATACTGAAAAGTTCGGGATAACCCCAGCCCAGCGAAGCCGCCCATAAATATGAGACAGCAATAACTTGTGTGGCAAGGAACACCCAGCGCCCCCAGTTGCGCCCTTTCATGATGACAAACGCGCAACGTAACTCGACGCATAGCAATACCAGACTGCCGAGGAAAATCATCGTCAGATTCCAGGTTTGCACACTGCGATGAACAAAATCAACAACGCCACGCAGCCCGAGCATGTTGAAAAGCAACATGAGATCGAGCATCCGCGTCGTCAGAATAGCGATTGCCGCCACCAGCACTAAAGTGGGCGCATTCAATTTGGCTTGTGTTTGACTTCGTTTCCTGAAAATTTCCGCAAACCTCGTGTTCCATACGTCACAGTGCCGCGTCTGGCGCGGCACTGAGGGTTTTATCAGATTTTAAACCTTTCAGCTACGCCTTGCACGTTGGATATCGCGCAGGCGCTGCTTTTCTGCCCGCGCCATAAACCACCAGGCGATCAAACCGATAACGCCGACGGCGCCTAAAATTATAGACGCTAACGCGTTAATTTCCGGATTGACCCCCATTCTGACATTCGAGAACACCAGCATTGGCAAGGTGGTCGCGCCTGGCCCGGAGACAAAACTCGCAATCACTAAATCGTCGAGGGATAAGGTGAATGCCAGTAGCCAGCCGGAGATAATCGCCGGAGCAATCATTGGCACGGTGATGACGAAGAACACTTTCAGCGGTGTAGCCCCCAAATCCATTGCCGCTTCTTCGATTGACCTGTCCAACTCGCGCAAACGAGAGCTGATGACCACCGAAACATACGCCGTACAGAACGTGACGTGCGCCAGCCAAATGGTCAACATGCCGCGATCACTTGGCCAGCCGATGGCATGCCCCAGAGCAACAAACAGCAACAGCAACGACAACCCGGTGATGACATCGGGCATCACCAGCGGCGCGGTCAGCATAAAAGCAAACCCTGTGGAGCCACGGAATTTACCAAAACGCACCATCACCATGGCAGCGATCGTCCCGAGGATCACCGCCGCCGTTGCGGCCGCTGCTGCAATCGTCAAACTTAGCCCCACCGCGCTCATCATCGCCGAATCGTGGAACAACTCGACGTACCAACGCGTCGACCAACCCGCCCACACCGTCACCAGTTTGGAACTGTTAAACGAGTAGATCACCAGCATTAGCATCGGCGCATACAGGAAGGTGAAGCCGATCACCAGAATCAAAATTCGCCACGGCGAACGCACTACCGGTAAGTTGTTCATGCGTGGTCCTCCGCTGCTTTGTTCTGGTATTTGTGGAACCACATAATGGGCACAATCAGCAAGATAAGCATGGTTATCGCTACCGCCGAGGCCACCGGCCAATCGCGGTTGTTGAAGAACTCTTGCCACAATACGCGACCAATCATGATGCTATCTGGCCCGCCGAGCAGTTCAGGGATCACAAACTCCCCTACCGCCGGAATAAACACCAGCATCGAACCGGCAATAATTCCGCCTTTGGTGAGTGGCACAATCACGCTAAAGAAGGTTTTCAGCGGACGTGCGCCTAAATCCAGAGACGCTTCCACCAGCGAGTAATCGATTCGCGTCAGCGCGGTATAAATCGGCAGCACCATAAACGGCAAATAGGCGTAAACGATGCCGATGTAAACTGCGAGATTGGTGTGCAAAATCACCAACGGCTGATCGATAACGCCCAGCCACATCAGCACATTATTGAGCACGCCATTATTTTTCAGAATGCCCATCCATGCGTAAACGCGAATCAGGAACGATGTCCAGGAAGGCAAGATAACCAGCAATAACAGAATATTACGCGTTGATGATTTACTGTGCGCCACCGCCCAGGCCAGCGGATAACCCAACAGCAAACAGCAAATTGTGGAAACGCCCGCCATTTGCAGCGACTGCAAATAGGCTTCGGCGTACAGCGGATCGTCGGTTAACTGGAGATAGTTGGCCAGGTTAAGCGCCAGTGAAATCTGATCGTCAGCCCAGGTCACCAGATCGGTATAAGGCGGAATGGATCGCGCAATTTCTGCAAAACTGATCTTGAAGACAATCAAGAACGGCAGCATAAACAGCAAAATCAGCCACAGATAAGGCAATGCAATCACCAGCTTGCGGCCATGACGCATTTGCATTTTTCCCAGCCACAATTTGAAACCGCTTGCCGGTGGCTCGGCCGGGCGTTCAGTCATCGTGCTCATTTCGCCCCCTTAAACTGTCAGCACCACACAACTTTCAGCATCCCAACACAGGCGAACTTCATCGTCCCACGTCGGCATTCCTTTACGGCTGCGGTTCTCGTTTTGCAACTGCGCGCTGATCATCTGGCCGCTTTTCAGGCGGACGTGATAGATCGACAGGTCGCCAAGATAAGCAATGTGCACCACTTCACCGACCGCGAAGTTATAACCATCGGCAGGCGGTTCATCGCAAAGCATCACTTTTTCCGGGCGCAGCGCGACGTAAACGGGCACGCCATCAACAACAGAAATGTCCGCGTCAACTTTCAGCGGATGCACAAGCCCCGGGCTTTCAATCACCAACCCATCTTCCTGGCGCTCTTTCAGCAGGCCTTCAAAGACATTCACTGAGCCGATAAATTCAGCGCTGTAACGCGTTGCCGGATATTCATAAACTTCTTCCGGCTCGCCGATTTGCTCGAACTTGCCGCGATTCATGATGGCGATACGCCCGGCCATGGTCATCGCTTCTTCCTGGTCGTGCGTCACCATCACGCAGGTCGCGCCCACACGCTCAAGAATATCCACCACTTCGAGTTGCATACGATCACGCAGCTTTTTATCCAGCGCGCCCATAGGTTCGTCGAGTAACAATAATTTTGGTCGTTTTGCGAGGCTTCTCGCTAGAGCAACACGCTGGCGCTGCCCGCCAGAAAGCTGATGCGGCTTACGTTTCGCGTATTCCTGCATATGCACTAGCGTCAGCATTTCCTCCACACGCTGGGCGATTTCCGCTTTCGGCAGTTTGTC
Organism: Buttiauxella izardii; assembly: GCF_003601925.1. GTDB lineage: Bacteria > Pseudomonadota > Gammaproteobacteria > Enterobacterales > Enterobacteriaceae > Buttiauxella > Buttiauxella izardii. The sequence continues at coordinate 23,565 of NZ_QZWH01000027.1, read as the reverse complement.
TTGCTTGAGGCCAAAGGCAATATTCTGTTCAACGGTCATATGCGGGAAAAGCGCGTAGGACTGGAACATCATGTTGATCGGGCGCTGATACGGCGGCACATGTGACAAGTCCACGCCATCAAGCACAATTTGGCCAGCGCTGGGTTGTTCAAAGCCCGCCAGCATGCGTAACAACGTTGATTTACCGCAGCCGGATGGGCCGAGCAGCGCAAAAATTTCGCCTTTATAAATGGTGAGATTCACATCATCAACGGCGTGTTGCCCGTCGAAGGACTTTGTGAGGTTGCGGACTTCAAGCAGCGGGGTGAGCGCTTTGCGAGTTTTCGCGTGCGGACGAGGAGTTGCGTCATTCAACATATTGCTCTCCAGCAAATCTTATTATAAAGGGCTGATACCCTAAATAATTCGAGTTGCAGGAAGGCGACAAATCCGTAAGTCCCCAGGAGCATAGATTACTATGTGACTGGGGCGAACGGATGCAGTCAACACACCTGCAGCTCGAAGTATGACGGGTATTATTTCCCGGTTTTCACTTTAGTCCACGCGCGTGTAATAACCCGGTCAACTTTTGGCGATTGCACACCCTGGGTGAACAATTTCGCACGCACATCAGCCGGTGGATAAATCCCTGGATTATCGCGGATTTCCGCGTTTAGTAGCGGCGTCGATTCTTTATTCGCATTGGCGTAATAAACGTGGTTACTGATATTCGTTACCACGTCCGGGCGCATCAGGTAATTGAGGAACTGATAGGCTTCGTCTTTATTTTTCGCATCAGCGGTCATGGCGAACATATCGAAATACACCATCGCCCCTTCTTTCGGAATGGTATACGCAATATTCACGCCATTTTTGGCTTCTTTGGCACGGTTTGCGGCCTGGAGAATATCCCCCGACCAACCAATCGCGACACAAATGTCACCATTCGCCAGGTCGTTGATATATTGGGAAGAATGGAAGTAACGAATGGATGGACGCAGTTTTAACAGCAGATCGTTCGCCGCGCCGGTGTAATCTTTTGGATCGGTGCTGTTCGGATCTTTACCGAGATAATGCAGAACAGAAGCATACACTTCGCTTGGTGCATCCAGGAATGACACGCCACAGCTTTTCAGTTTCTCGAGGTTTTCCGGTTTCAGGATCAGATCCCAGCTATCCACTGGCGCATCTTTACCCAGCGCGGCTTTCACTTTTTCGACGTTGTAACCAATACCCGTGGTCACCATCATGTACGGAATGCCGTATTTGTTGTCGTGGTCGTTATGCGCGACCAGCTTGAGCATTTCCGGATCGAGGTTTTTGTAGTTTGGCAGTTTGCTCTTATCGAGCGGCTGGAAAATTCCCGCCTGAGCCTGACGCTCAAGGAATTGCGAAGACGGTACCACTAAATCGTAACCGGTGCTCCCCGCCATCAACTTGCCTTCCAGCACTTCGTTGGAATCGAAGACGTCGTAAACCACTTTAATGCCGGTTTCTTTGGTGAAGTTTGCCAGCGTATCCGGCGCAATATAATCAGACCAGTTATAAACGTGCAGCGTCTTTTGGTCCGCAGCAAATGTAGTAGCAGAAACAGCCATCAGCAAACCCGCCACCGCCCCGGATAACAATTTTTTACGTTGGGTAAACATATGTGATTCCTTCTGAAAAAGTCTAATTCCCGCTTTCGCGAGCATAATTTACTCAATCATACTTTTACGCATTTTCTTCTCGCTTCTGGCACATGCAAGAATCATGCATCTCTATGCAAACTGCAGTAAAAAAAGTACAGACGCCTTGCTGCAGAGGTTGCACATTTGTAGCGTCCCGCAAGAATAACTGTAGCCAGGATTAGTGACTATAGCTCAGCTAAAAAAGCGCCATTTATCAAATTTTTAAGCATAAAACGTCTACGCTGTGGCGCATTCCGGGGAGTAGTGGCGAGAATAATGCTGGAGATAGACTGATAAGGCAGAATATAAAATTGTGGGACGCAGCGGGTATAGACGCCGCTGCGGTCAGGAAAGCAACAATTAGTGCAGAAAGTGGGTTTGAATAATTGTGCCGTCTTCTTGTTCTTCATCTGCGTCAGAGATAAAGAGCAGTTGGTTTGCGCAGGCTTCCAGAATCACCATTGAGATTTGCTCTTCGCTCTGTTTTACAAAGGCAGCAAACTGCTCGCGGGTAATTCCGACGGACGCTTGTAGCGACTGGCAAACGACCAGCTTAGGTAAATTGTCGTCCTGAATATCCAGAAACGCTTTCACGGTTAACGAACTGGCATTAATAGAAGACAAATCAGATGCCAGTGGCAACAGAGCGGAAGGTTTTACTTCAGCCAGTGCCGAAAACAAGACAATATCGTCGACCAGGTCGATTTTTGCATCATAGACACCATCGAAATTCTGCATGTGCGGCAGATGGAGCGCCTGGCAAGTATCGCACTCGAAAATGGTCACACCGATTTCGTCAAGCCAGCGGCGTAAGATGTCCAGAGTCGGGACAACGAGTGAATCCATAAATGCCGTAGCCTCTTTAAAGGGAGTGATTAAGTCGCGCCATAGCTTACGCAAAAATGACGGCTCATACTAATTTTATGCGCCCAACGGCGCACGCGCTCGAAATTAGCCGCCAGTTTTCAGGCAATATCCTGGCTGTGCTTGCTGCTCAATCCATTTGATCATCAGCGTCGCGATATCCACGCCACTGGTTTTTTCAATGCCTTCAAGACCCGGAGAAGCGTTGACTTCCATCACCAGCGGGCCGCGTTGCGCACGCAAAATATCGACACCTGCCACGTCTAAACCCAGCGTTGCTGCGGCATGTAAGGCGATTTCGCGTTCGCGTTCGGTAATGTCGACCTGATTAGCCACGCCACCACGATGTAGATTGGAGCGGAAATCCCCCGGTTTTGCCTGGCGTTCAATAGCCGCAACGACTTTATTGCCCACCACCAGGCAGCGGATATCCTTACCCTTCGCTTCTTTAATATATTCCTGCACCAGAATATGCGCGTTCAGACCGCGAAACGCGTCGATGACGCTTTCAGCGGCCTGACGGGTTTCGGCCAGCACCACGCCAATGCCTTGCGTGCCTTCCACCAGTTTCACCACCAGCGGCGCACCACCGACCATGTCGATTAAATCACTGGTGTCATCAGGCGAATGGGCAAAACCGGTGACCGGCAAATCAATGCCCTGCCGCGCCATAAGTTGCAACGAGCGGAGTTTGTCGCGCGCGCGGGTAATCGCCACCGATTCATTGAGCGGATAACTGCCCAACATTTCAAACTGGCGCAAAACGGCGGTGCCATAAAAGGTGATCGCCGAGCCGATACGCGGAATCACTGCATCATAATGGGGAAGCTGACGCCCCTTATAGTGCACTGATGGTGCAGCGGGGTTGATGTTCATGTAGCAAGAAAGGGGATCAATGACTTCGACAGCGTGACCCCGGCGCGATGCCGCTTCACGAAGCCGTTTACACGAATAAAGCGTTCCATCCCGGGATAAAATGGCGATTTTCACCCTGCACCTCAGCGTTTCCAGTCTAATAATGACAGCGCGGATATCATAGCACTGCCATGTTGTTTCAACGAACGGGCAATGTGTCCGGCGACTGTTTTAACACGTCAATTAAATGGCGCGTGGTCGAGGCCAGATGGTGCGGATCGTAGACTACATACAGATCAGCCGGGATCGCTTTCGTTAACGGGCGGAAGGTGACACCCGGCCAGTTCATTTGCGCGTAACTGTCGGCCATAATTGTCAGCCCCATACCGATGCTCACCAACGCGAGAACCGTCTGCGGCTCCACCGCTTCTCTGGCCACGCGTGGCGAAAACCCCGCTTCCCGGCAAACGCCCTGCAAGAAAGTCCAGTCAGAATGCACCGCCGTCATGGTGACAAACGCCTCATGACGCAATTGCTCGATATCAATGGCGCTTTGTTTGGCTAACGGATGTTTTTCCGGCAACGCGACCAGGAAAGTCGCGTCGTGAAGTTTCTCACTGCGTAAACCCGGCGGAGGATTGGTTTCCATGCGCCAGATCCCGGCGTCGATATCATGGCGTTCAATTAAAGAGATCTGGTCACCAGGGGATTTTTCGCGGAACAGAATATCGATGGCCGGATAATCAGCAATAAATTGCTGCAACCCAAGACGTAACCCGCCCCAGATTGCCGTGCCGACAATCCCCAGTTGAATACGCCCGCCTTCGCCGCGCCCTATTTGCTCGACACGGGCTAACGCAAGGTTTGCGCTGTCGAGCAAACGCCGGGTTTCTTCGAGCAAAATTTCACCGGCGTAGGTCAGCGCAACGCTGCGTGAATGGCGGATAAACAGAACGGTGCCGAGTTGGGATTCTAATTCTTTAATATGAAAACTCAGCGGCGGCTGAGACATATTTAAGCGCGCGGCAGCTTTGCCAAAATGCAGCTCTTCCGCCACGGCCTGAAAATAGCGCAGTAGTTTTAAATCGGTACGATAGACACGCTGTGAAATGCTCATGAGGCTCCCTTGTTTCTGGCAGCCCCATAAACTATCACTCCTGTCGCTCGCTGTAATCCAGCCGACGTTTAATGTGCGACCGGGGCCGAAGCCTTGAGCGAAGGATTGTGACGATACTGGAAACTGAAGTGGAAAATTACCGCCAGCACTAAGGCGTATCCGGCAAACACCAGCCAAATCGTCGTCCAGTCTTTGACGCCATCAATGCTGAAGTAATCCACAACATAGCCGCTGAGAATCGCCCCAAGATAAGCGCCAATCCCGTTGACCATCGTCATAAACAGGCCTTGCGCACTGGCCCGAATACGCGAATCCACTTCTTGTTCCACAAACACGGAACCCGAGATATTAAAGAAGTCGAACGCACAACCGTAAACCACCATCGACAGCAGCAGTAAAACGAAGCCAAAGGTAGACGGGTCGCCCCACGCAAACAGAGCAAAACGTAGCACCCAGGCCACCATACTCATCAACATCACTTGTTTAATACCAAAGCGACGCAAGAAGAATGGGATGGTGAGGATAAATGCCACTTCCGACATTTGCGAAACCGACAGCAAAATCGACGGATACTGAACCACGAAGCTGTCAGCAAATTCAGGGTTACGCGCAAAGTCATGCAGGAACGGGTTGCCGAAGGTATTGGTAATCTGCAACACCGCACCTAACAACATGGCGAACAAGAAGAAAACAGCCATGCGCGGATTCTTGAACAACACAAACGCATCCAGCCCAAGACGACTCACCCACGAACGAGACACGCCACCCTTCGCCACCGGAATTGTTGGCAGCGTCAGTGAATACAACGCCAGCGCCAGAGAGGCTCCTGCCGCAATATAAAGCTGGAGATTACTCAGCTCGAACCGCATCAGGCTCACCGTCCACATCGCGGCGATGAAACCGATGGTGCCAAAAACGCGAATTGGCGGGAAATGGCTGACGGTATCTAAACCGGCTTTTTCGAGGCTGGCATAAGAGATGGTGTTTGAAAGCGCAATGGTTGGCATAAATGCCATCGCGTTCCCCAGCATCACCCAAAACATCAGTCCTGGCTGATTAATGCTGGCCGCCCAGGCCAGCATTGCCGCACACACCAGGTGGCAGAGCGCATAAACACGATTCGCTGGCAGCCATTTATCGGCAATAATCCCAACGATTCCTGGCATAAGCAGCGCAGCAATTCCCTTGGTGCTGTAAACCATACCCACATCAGCCCCCCGGAAACCGAGGGTGTTAATCATGTATGAGCCTAGTGTGACAAGCCAGGCACCCCAAATGAAATACTGCAAAAACAACATGATTTTCAAGCGAGGTTGAATCGCCATAACGTTAATCGCCATGTGTTTTACCCGGTGTGTTGGAAGTGCCTTAGGCGAGTTTGCCCAGGAAACCGCAAATCAGATTGATAAAGTTCTGGCGCGAAAGTGCCGCAGCCGCCAGGGTTTGCGCATGGGATAGTTGCACACTGCCCAAACCTTCGGCCAGGTTGGTAATCGCCGAAACGGCCACCACTTTCAGGCCACAATGGCGAGCGCTGATCACTTCAGGCACCACCGACATCCCCACCACATCACCGCCGATAATTTGCATCATGCGAATTTCAGCGGCGGTTTCAAAGTTCGGGCCGGGATAGGAAACAAACACGCCTTCAGTCAGCGGGAAGCCCTGCTCTTTTGCGACTTGCTGTAAAACGCCACGGTAATCCGCGTCATAAGCATTTGCCAGGGAGAAGAAACGCTCGCCGAAACGGTCATCGTTCGGGCCAACGGTCGGTGTGCCAGGCATGGTATTAATATGGTCGTTCAACACAACCAGGCTACCTGGGCCGACATCCGGGCGCAGCGAACCTGCGGCATTGGTCGAGAAGAGAATTTCACATCCCAGCAATTTAAAGGTGCGGATCGCGTTGGTCATCACTGACATGCCGCGCCCTTCGTAGAAGTGACCGCGCCCTTTCATGCAGGCTACCGGAACGCCCGCAAGCGTACCGACCACCAGTTCACCCGCATGGCCGTGAACGGTGCTTACCGGGAAATCAGGCAGTTCATCGTAAGGGAAAACAATCGGTTGTTCGATTTTCTCAGCCAGTTCACCCAGGCCAGAACCCAGGATGAAAGCCACGCGTGGCACCAGGCCTTTAATGCGGGAACGGATAATATCTGCGGCGTAGAACGGGGAGTTATCAAAAGTCGGCATCGGGTGCTCCTTGTCATATGACGAGTAATCAGAGTTAGCGTTGACTCTGTTATACCGACTGACAATGGTGCAAAACCAATACCGTTTGGGCGGGTGATTGATAGCGAAAATGTATTGATTGGCTGTGGCGAGTGCCACAGCCTGAGAATTTACCGGGTCGCCCAGCCTTGTTTGTGCAGATATTCCAGAATAAATGGACGGCTTTCTTTAATGATCGTGCGGCGAATATGGTCGCTCCAGGTGTCGCGTCGCGCGTTGCTATCACGGGAAAGATAGTACTGCGCCATCTCTTCGTCGTATTCCGCCAGCACGTTTTCATCAACTGGCTGATAACTATTTTCATGCATCAGCATGGCCGCCGGAATACGCGGTTTGATGCCGTGATCTTCATCAGGCCAGCCCAGGCATAAACCAAACAGCGGTAAAACATGTTTTGGGATATTGAGTAATTCCGTTACCGCTTCGATGTTATTGCGCAGCCCACCGATGTAAACGCCCCCTAACCCCAGCGACTCCGCAGCGGTAAAGGCGTTTTGAGCGAGAATCGCCGTATCAACCGCGCCCAGCAGTAATTGTTCCGCAAGCCCCAGTTGTGCTTCAGGGCAAATCTGCAAATGGCGATTAAAGTCGGCGCAAAAAACCCAAAACTCGGCGGCTTGTGCGACATGTTTTTGGCCGCCAGTAAGCTGAACAAGTTGCTCGCGCAGGGATTTATCGGTGATCCGAATAATTGAAGTGCATTGTAAAAAACTGGAGCTTGAGGCCGCCTGGGCACTGGCAATAATTGCTGCACGCTGTTCATCTGTTATCGGCGCATCGGTGAAACGGCGCACAGAGCGGTGTGAACGCAGCAGATCAATGGTCGGCGTCATCGTGTTTATCCTTTGGCTTGTCGGAAAGAGATTTATCTACGGGCGTTTGCCCTTTGGTCAGCAGCGGTGCAACGTTTTGAGCCATCGCCCACACCATCAATGCCGCTGCCGGAATCATTAATGCAATCCCTAAAAATACCATGACGATAGCCGCCGTCGCATTCCCAAAGGGTGCGGGTAAAATCACGTAACCGTGCAGGGAAAGATAAGAAAGCAGTAAAAAAGCGATACCGATAACTTCGAGGATTAACACAGGTTTCGGTAAGGCACCCAATGATCGCATCCGCTTGTCTCCACAGGCAGTATAGGTAGGGAATATCATACTAACAGGCAGGACCTTCTTTCCATTCACATCAGTTAGCGGCATTATAGTTGGCATTCGCCGGTTCGTTCGGCCACAAAAAATAAAGGAGATTCCATGTTTGCAGTAATCTTTGGTCGCCCAGGCTGCCCATATTGTGTTCGTGCTAAAGAGTTGGCTGAGAAATTGACCGCTGAGCGTGACGACTTCAACTTCCGTTATGTTGATATTCACGCGGAAGGCATCAGCAAAGCCGATCTGGAAAAAACCGTAGGCAAACCTGTTGAAACTGTACCGCAGATTTTCCTCGATCAGAAACACATCGGCGGCTGCACTGATTTTGAAGCTTACGCTAAAGAACACCTGAGCTTGTTCCAGAACGCGGAATAAGTTGCAGACAGAAAGTAAAAAACCGGCTCAATGAGCCGGTTTTTTTATCGCCGCTGACGGCGGAGCACGCTACGAAGAAATAAGTAGCACAATGCTCCAAGAGCACACCAAAACACAGCACTAAACATCCAGGCCATTTCTTGCCAGAACGTTCGCGTTGGCGACAACCAAAAGTGAATGATTAACAGACAAAACGGTGAAGCCAGTACTGCGCCCATCAGCGGTTTGATCACTCGGCCATGGCGTGAAAACACACTAGCAATAACACCCGGCAGGATAAAAAACAGCAATCCCCACTCTGAATGTCTATCACCCGCATAGCCGTTGGCGGTACTCAATTTTTGAGACAAAAACACACCAACAAACAACACGAAGCAACAAATGACTCCGAACCAACGTTGTCCACGCATGAACACACATCCCCCTGACGATCGCTTGTATCGAACTTAAATTTATGGCTCTGCACGCAGAAACCTTGCCCCAGTTAGATAAAGTCTCAGCAATCCCTGCTAAAAAAAACCTAGCGTAATTAGCACAATATTCTTACTAGCCGTTAATCTTCATACAGATTAAACTAACGGCTATTATTTGGTCCGCGCACTGGATATTTTGATGCAAAGAAAATACAGTAGACTGCGTCGTAATTAGTAGAAACCCTAACCCAAAAAACCATCTCTTTCAACAAGTTACTAGTAAACAAGAAGTTATCCTTCGTGAATATAAACGTCGCAGATTTGTTAAGCGGGAATTACATCCTGTTATTATTTGTTGTTCTGACCTTGGGATTATGCCTGGGAAAATTAAGGCTTGGTCCTGTCCAACTGGGTAATTCCATTGGTGTTTTAGTGGTCTCTTTATTACTCGGACAACAACATTTTTCCATTAACACAGACGCCTTAAATCTCGGTTTTATGTTGTTCATTTTTTGCGTTGGCGTGGAAGCTGGGCCAAACTTTTTTTCAATTTTCTTCCGCGATGGCAAAAATTATTTAATGCTGGCGCTGGTGATGGTCGGCAGTGCGATGTTCCTTGCACTAGGCCTGGGGAAACTCTTTGGCTGGGATATTGGCCTCACCGCCGGTATGCTCGCCGGTTCGATGACGTCCACGCCCGTGTTGGTGGGTGCTGGTGATACCTTGCGCCATTCTGGTAGCGCAGGAACCGAACTCGCATCCTCCCTTGATAACCTGAGTCTCGGCTATGCGCTGACTTATCTTATCGGCCTGGTTAGCCTGATTGTTGGGGCGCGTTATCTGCCAAAACTCCAGCACCAGGATTTGCAAACCAGCGCACAACAAATCGCCCGTGAACGCGGTTTAGATACCGATGCTGCGCGCAAAGTTTATCTGCCAGTGATTCGCGCCTACCGCGTCGGTTCTGAACTGGTCGCCTGGGCAGATGGCAAAAATCTGCGCGAGCTGGGGATTTACCGCCAGACCGGTTGCTACATCGAACGTATTCGTCGTAACGGTATTCTGGCAAACCCGGACGGTGACGCAGTGCTGCAAAAAGGCGATGAAATCGCGCTGGTGGGTTATCCGGATGCGCATTCACGTCTCGACCCAAGCTTCCGTAACGGTAAAGAAGTTTTCGACCGTGACCTGCTGGACATGCGCATTGTCACCGAAGAAATTGTGGTCAAAAACCACAATGCGGTAGGCCGCCGTCTGGGGCAATTAAAGCTGACCGATCACGGTTGCTTCCTCAACCGCGTTATTCGCAGCCAGATTGAAATGCCTATCGACGATAATATCGTGCTGAACAAAGGCGACGTTTTACAGGTCAGCGGCGATGCCCGACGCGTGAAAACCGTTGCCGAGCGCATCGGCTTTATCTCGATTCACAGCCAGATCACCGACCTGCTCGCGTTTTGCGCTTTCTTTATTATCGGCCTGATGATCGGCATGATCACCTTCCAGTTCAGCTCGTTTAGCTTCGGCGTGGGTAACGCCGCTGGCTTACTGTTCGCGGGAATTATGCTCGGCTTCTTGCGTGCCAACCACCCTACTTTCGGCTACATCCCGCAGGGTGCGCTGAATATGGTGAAGGAATTCGGCCTGATGGTGTTTATGGCGGGCGTGGGTTTAAGCGCTGGTAGCGGCATTGGCAACGGTTTGGGTGCAGTCGGTGGGCAAATGCTGATTGCTGGGCTTATCGTCAGCCTGGTGCCAGTGGTGATCTGCTTCCTGTTCGGCGCATATGTTTTACGTATGAACCGCGCACTGTTATTCGGAGCAATGATGGGCGCAAGAACTTGTGCACCCGCGATGGAAATCATCAGCGACACCGCACGCAGCAACATTCCAGCGCTGGGCTACGCAGGCACCTACGCTATCGCTAACGTGTTGTTAACCTTAGCCGGGACGCTTATCGTAATCATATGGCCTGGTCTGTGATCCTTACTGCAAAAAAAGAAATAAGATTTTTTTGTGACAGAGCGAACTTTTTGACCGGGGCAAAGTCTTAATTAGTGCCACTGCTTTTCTTTGATGTCCCCAATTTGTGGAGCCCATCAACCCCGCCTCTTTGGTTCAAGGTTGATGGGTTTTTTATTGCCTGAAATTCATGCCCCCTTTTAAATCAAAACATTAACACTCCCTTCCCCACTCACCAATCCAATCTCCTACGCCGAATCCAAAACCTTCGTCCATAATTTTAAATCACCTACTCGGGACAGGGGATTGGGTCATGTTAGTTCAAGGCAAAATCGCGGTAATTTTCGGTGGCAGTGGTGCAATCGGCAGTGCGGTCGCACATGCCCTGGCGCGTGAAGGCGCACATGTCTACCTTGGTGCGCGCAATCAGGACAAGCTCGAGCGTGCGGCTAATAGCATTCGCGCAGAAGGTGGAGCGGTCGAGACGTTTATCGTTGATGCACTCGACGAGTCATCGACCCACCAGCGAATTACGCATTTAGCCCAACAAACCGGCGGTTTTGATGTGGTGATAAATGCGACCGGATTCATGCACGAGCAGGGCAAAAGAATTGAGGATTTGTCCCTGGCCGAGTTCAGGCAGGGAATAGATCCCTTTTTGTCAGCCCAATTCAACCTATCAAAGGCAGTCATTCCGCACATGGGTGGCGAGCGCGCCGGAGTCATAATGACGATTGTCGCTCCCGCAGGGCGAATGGCAATGCCGGGCCATCTTGGGCACATCGTCGGTTGCGCGGGTACAGAAGCCTTTATTAAAGCGCTCGCCAGCGAACTGGGGCCAAGGAATATTCGCGTCATTTGCGTGCGGTCGCATGCGATTGCCGATGCGGTTCAGGCTGGTTCATATACCAGGGAAATTTTTGAGCCGAAGGCGCAAGCGATGGGAATCACGGTGGAACAGTGGTTGGGAGGAGCTGCGCAAAGCACCATGCTGAAGCGTCTGCCGACGCTTTTACAAATCGTCGAGCTAATGACATTCCTGGCGTCAGATAGCGCGGGCGCGATGACGGCAACGGTGGTCAATATGACGGCGGGCGCGACATTAGACTAATAAAAGCAGAGCTTAACCCGCAATCTTCGCCAGCATCCGGCTGAGATCCTCGCGGCTCAACGGCTGTCTGTCCGTGACATAATGCAACGTCATTCCTTCAATAAAAGCATCCAGCGTGCGGGCGGTTATCGGGTCGAAAAAGGTTTCCAGAATTTTTTGGCTGCGGCACATCCAGTCCTGCATAATGATTTTTAGTTCGGGATTGCGATTCGCGTAAGCATAAAGCTGATACATCACTTGCAGATTGTATGACGTGGCAATTTTCTCGCCGCAAATCATATCGACTATCGCTTCGCAGGCCTCATCACGGTTACGGGCTTGCTCTATACGGCTCCGATAATCGTCTGACATTTGGTGCGCAAATTGGGTGAACGCTTCGCTTAAAAGCGATTCGATACCGTCGAAATAATAGGTCATCGACCCCAGCGAAACCCCTGCCGCCTCGGCAATTTTACGGTGTGTGATATGGCTAATTCCATGTTCCACCAGCATATCCAGCGTGGCTTGTAGAATACGTGAACGTCGGTCGGGATCGTTGCGGCGCGCAGCTTTAGTCATAATTTTCGCTCGGTAAAAACGGAGTAAAAAGAGTTTACCAGGCAATGTGTACAAATGTACACGAACTTGCTAGTGTAATTTGCATTCGCCGCCAACCGGTATTTCCATGTCTGCCGTTATCTCTGATCGCAAAGCCACACAACGTCGTACCTGGGCGCTGTTCGCCTTTTTCTTCCTGCCCGGCCTGGTTATGGCTTCCTGGGCGACCCGCACTCCTGCCATTCGTGACACGCTCAGCGTTTCAACCGCGGGCATGGGGATTGTGCTTTTTGGCCTGTCGATTGGTTCGATGAGCGGTATTCTCTGTTCCGGCTGGCTGGTTAAACGTTTTGGTACGCGCAATATTATCCGCAGTGGCATGACGCTGATGGTCACCGGCATGCTGGTGATGGGCGTCGCACTATTCCTTGCTTCTCCGGTTTTATTCGCAATTGGTCTGGCGATTTTGGGAACGGGGCTCGGTTCGTCCGAAGTGGCGATGAACGTCGAAGGTGCCATTGTTGAAGGGCTACTGAAAAAAACTGTGTTACCAATGATGCACGGCTTTTATAGCCTCGGCACCTTAGCAGGTGCGGGGATTGGCATGAGTTTGACCGCCCTTAACGTCAGCGCATATGGTCATCTTTTAGTGATTGGCTTAGTGGTCATTACACCGATTATTATTGCCATCACCGCCATTCCGCACGGTGTGGGTAAAAATAATGCCGATTCTAATGCTGAAAACCCACACGAACCTCATCCGCCTTTCTATAAAGATCTTCAACTGATATTAATTGGCACGATTGTGCTGGCGATGGCGTTTGCCGAAGGTTCCGCCAACGACTGGCTGCCGCTGTTAATGGTGGACGGCCACGGTTTTAGCCCCACTTCCGGCTCGATGATTTATGTCGGTTTCACGCTGGGTATGACGGTCGGGCGGTTTACTGGCGGCTGGTTTATCGATCGCTACAGCCGTGTCACGGTAGTTCGTGCCTGCGCGGTGATGGGAATTTTAGGCATCGGCTTAATCATCTTTGTCGATAACGCTTTTGTGGCGGGCATTTCAGTTATTTTGTGGGGACTGGGAACATCGCTCGGTTTCCCGTTAACGATTTCCGCAGCAGGCGATACCGGCCCGGACCCGGCCACTCGCGTCAGTGTGGTTGCCGCTTCTGGCTACATTGCATTTTTAGTTGGCCCGCCGCTGTTGGGCTTCCTCGGCGAACATTACGGGCTACGCCTGGCTATGTTAGTCGTACTGAGTTTGATGGTTGTCGCAGCGCTCATTGCGAAAACCGTCGCCAAACCTGCAGACCTTGTTACCACTTTAAATGAAGGGAAAATTCGATGAGTGTGAAATTAATTGCCGTCGACATGGATGGCACATTCCTGGACGATAACAAAAAGTACAACCGCGCACGTTTTGCCGAGCTTTATGCGCAGATGAAAGCACAAGGGATTCGTTTTGTGGTCGCCAGTGGCAACCAGTATTACCAGCTCATTTCGTTCTTCCCGGAGATTGCCCATGAGATTTCTTTCGTGGCTGATAACGGCGGTTGGGTGGTCAGCGAAGGGAAAGATACTTTTAACGGCGAGCTGACAAAACAGGAATTCAACACCGTTATCGATCACCTTTTAACGTTACCGCATGTAGATATCATCGCCTGTGGCAAAGACAACGGTTATACCCTGAAAAGCTATGATGATGCGTTTATCAAAATGGCAGGCAGTTATTACCATCGCCTTGAAGTGGTTGAGAATTTCTCAAATCTGGATGATGTGTTCTTTAAATTCGCCCTGAATCTGCCGGATACATTGTTAGACGACACCATGGATTCGCTGGCTGCACAGTTTGAAGGGATTATGGTGCCGGTCACCAGCGGCCACGGCTCGATTGACCTGATCATTCCAGGCATTCATAAAGCCAATGGTTTGCGGATATTGCAGGAAAAATGGGGTATTGATGACAGTGAAGTGGTGACGTTTGGCGATGGCGGCAACGATATCGAAATGCTGCGCCAGGCAAAATACGGCTTTGCGATGGCCAATGCGCCAGAAAAAATCAAACAAATCGCCTCTTATCAAACCGGGCATTGCAATGAGCAAGGCGTGCTCAATGTGATTGAAAAGGTTCTGAAAAAAGAAGCACCGTTTAATGCGTAAACTTGAAAAAGGGGCTTAACGCCCCTTTTCTAGATCTGCTTGAGCAATAACAATAAACCGTAGCCCAGCGCGGCTGCCCATAACAACATGGGCAGTGAATAATAATGGAAACGAATCCAGATACGACGGTCGTTAGCCATACGCAAGGCAATCAAATTCGCCAGCGATCCCGGCAATAAACCAAAGCCGCCGATATTGACCGCGAAGGCGAGTAATACTGACGCGGGAACATAATTGAGCAGCAAAATGGTCGACGGAACATTGCTGATAAACTGCGATAAACCGATTCCTAACGCGAATAACCCGCCCGTAGAAAGCTGATTAATTCCCGCCAGCGCGTGTTGCAGCACCGGGAGTTGAGTGATCAGGTAGACGTCGATAAACATCACCATAAACACCAACAACAAACTCCAGTCGATGCTCAGCAATACGCGTCGAGCCAGCAATAAAAAGCCGACTGCGACCACTGCCAGGCCCCAAATCTCCAGCTTTAATTCCAGCGCGACGATAAAAATAACGTAAAACGCGACACAACTCAGCACCAGGCGCGGCTGCCAGTCATGGCGTTTATCATGAGCGTGATAAACGAGTTTTTTATTCGGAAAGCAAAACCAACAAAGCACCAGCAGGCTGAGCATGATCGCCAACGCAATGGGTGCCATTTGCCAGGTGAATGCGCCAAATGAAAGGCCCGAGCGCCCCCAAAGCAAAATATTTTGCGGGTTGCCAATCGGCGTCAACATTGAGCCTGCATTCACAGCCAGGGCTTCAAATATGATGAGGCGATTAATCGGTATCGCGCAGAGCTTTTTCAGCGTGATGGTCAACGGCACGATAATAAATAGCGCGACGTCGTTAATCAGAAACGTTGAAAGCAACGCGGCAGCGCTGACCAGGAATAACGCCAGCGTGCGTTCGTTATCAAAGCGCTTCACCATGCGGCGACCCAGCACATCGAAATAGCCGCTCAGTTCCACGCCTTTGGTCAGCATCATTAAGCCCGCGAGCGTAATAATGGTGTGCCAGTCGATAGCATGAACCCAGCGCTGCGGCTGAAAGGGAGCAATAAAACTGAGTATCACGCCCACGATAAGTAATAGATGAAGGAAGCGATCGCGGGCAAATGGGCGAACCAGGTTAAGCAACATTCCTACTTAAATCCTCTCTGCTCACTAAACAAACGAAACGCTTCCAGAGTCTCTTCACTGACATGATGCTCAACGCCTTCGGCATCAATTCGGGCCGTTTCCGGGCTGATGCCCAGTGCTAAGAAAAAGTTTTCAACAATGTGGTGACGTTCACGGCTCAACTGCGCCAGCTTTTCGCCTTCTGCCGTCAGAAATACACCACGCCATGGAATTTGTTCAATCAGCCCAACCGAGGCCAGTCTTTTTAACATTTTTGCAACTGTCGGCTGCGAAACGCCAAGCCGCGCCGCCATATCAACCTGGCGTACGTCCCCCACTTCACGAATCAAATCAGAAATCAGTTCGACATAGTCATCAATCAATTCACGGCGATGCGCTTCACGCACCTGCCGGAAGCCTTCGACATGCTCTTCGACATTGACCAGTTGCGTCATTTTTTGTTTATTTTTTGGGCCTGGCGTACGGCTCATGATGCTTCCTCATGCAGGGGTGCGGCATCGTCCAATGACGGCCTTTGGCCCCATTGTAAACCAGCATCACGCAAGCACAAAAATTTAACGAATTAGCAATAGCTATACAATATAGCCTGTGCTATATCTGTATGTAATGCAGTCAGCCTTAAAAGGAATTGAAGGCAGCAGAGGTTATGAGGAGGGCAAAATGAATGAATTTAAGAGGTGCATGAGCGTGTTTACACATTCCCCGTTTCAAGTGCGGCTGATGCTGCTCAATATGATCTGTGATTGGGTTTCCGGGAAACCACAGCAGGGCGAAAAACCTAAGTCGTAGGCAGCCGCCCTGCCTTCTTTCACATCAGTCTGGCTTATATCACCCCGCGTGTTTGTAACTTTTCATTTCTGTAGATACTCTGAATTTATCGTTTAGCCGCGCTTTAACCTTACCATTTGTCGGTTTTGTAACGCGCTTCGCAAAACACATTTCTGTTATCAGTTGATCTTCTTATCGTCCCGCTCTATCTTCTTGCAGCCCTGCACATGAAGCGGCTCGCGGATGCGGTCCAGTTTCCCTTCTTTTCCGTCTGTCAGGCAGGTTCTTACCCTCGTCGCCAGGGTTTTCGCATGGCGTTTAGTGATTTCGGTAAACATGAATTTAACGGTTAAAGAAACCCTGACAACCCGCGCAATTGCGCTCAATCCCTGGACTGGCTTTTATTTCCTTCAGTCTCTGCTGATTAACTTCGCTCTCGGTTATGAATTTAGCATTCTGTATGCGGTGGCATTTAGCTGCGTTTTGCTGCTGCTTTGGCGCGGCGCGCCTAAATTCCAGAAGGGTTTGCTGGCAATTTGTAGTTTGATCGCCGCGATGTATTTCCCTTTTGGCCAGGCTTACGGCTCGCCAAACTTTAATACGCTGCTTGCCCTGCATTCGACCAACTTCGAAGAATCCACGGAGTTGATGACCATTTTCCCGTGGTATAGCTATTTAGTTTCGGTGTTTATTCTGGCGCTGGGCATTATCGCCGTGCGTCGTAAAATATCCCCGAAGAAAAGAACCTGGTGCCATTTCGACAGCTTATGTCTGGTTATCAGTGTGGTGTGTTTCTTTGTCGCCCCGGTGCAAAACCTGGCTTACGGCGGCGTGTTTAAATTCAAAGATTCTGGTTATCCGGTTTTCCGCTTTGTGAAAGATGTGGTGGTTAATAACCAGGAAGTGATTGACGAACAAACGCGGATGCAGGCCTTCGCTCAAATGAAGGACACCTGGAATGTGCTGGCCGTGAAACCTAAATATCACACTTATGTGGTGGTGATTGGGGAAAGCGCACGTCGTGATGCGTTAGGCGCTTTCGGCGGCCACTGGGATAACACCCCGTTCGCCAGCCAGGTGAATGGCAATTTGTTTATGGATTATGTTTCCGCCAGTGGTTCGACGCAGAAATCACTCGGCATGACGCTGAACCGCGTCATTGACGGCCAGCCGCAATATCAGGATAACTTCGTCACCCTCGCCAACCGCGCGGGTTTCCAGACATGGTGGTTCTCAAACCAGGGGCAAATCGGTGAATACGATACCGCGATCGCCAGTATCGCCAAGCGTGCCGACGAAGTGCATTTCCTGAAAAGTGGTGATTTTGAAGCGGACAAAAATACCCGTGATGAAGCACTGCTGAAGATGACGGCGCAGGTCTTTGCCAATCAGCACACCACGCCGCAATTAATCGTGTTGCATTTGATGGGTTCGCATCCGCAAGCTTGCGACCGGACGCAGGGCAAATATAAAGATTTCGTGCAGTCGAAAGAGACGTCTTGCTATCTCTACAGCATGACGCAGACCGATGATTTGCTCAAACAGCTGTATCAGCAACTGCAAAATACCGGCGAAAGTTTCTCGATGGTTTATTTCTCAGACCACGGTCTGGCGTTCAAAGAACGCGGCACCAAAGTGCAATATCTGGCGCATGATGACGAGTTCCAGCAAAACTTCCAGGTACCGTTTATGGTGCTTTCAAGTGACGACACCACGCACCGGAAGATTAAAGCGCGCCGTTCAGCCAATGATTTCCTGAACTTCTTCTCAGCGTGGACCGGGATTAAAACCAAAGAGTTAACGCCGAAATACAAGTTCATCTCAGAGCAAAACGCGGGGCCAATCTACATCACCAACTTTAAGCTCAAGAAGGTGGACTATACTCATTTGCAGACGGATGTGTTTGAAACGCAAACGCGTTAACTCAAATTCAGCGCATAAAAAATCCGCCCCGAGAGGCGGATTTTTTTTCACTCGATAAAGGAGTGAAATTAGAAGCGGTAACCCACGCCTGCGATCCAGGTGCCAACATCAACGTTACGGATGCGGCTCTGCTCGTAGGAAACGTCCAGAGCAACGTTTTCCATTGGGTTGAACTGCATACCTGCGCCGTAAGAGAAGCCGTAGTCGCTGGTAGAGTCTTTTTCTGGAGCAGCAGTTGCTTGATTTTTACCGTAACCAACACCGACTACACCGTAGATGCTTGCCCAATCGTTGATGCGGTAAGCTGGACCAGCGGTGATGCCGTAGTATTGTGCTTTATCATAAACGCCAGCTTCGGTGCGGTTTTTCTCGGTGTAAGTGAAAGAACCGATGTAACCCAGCGGGGTGTCGTTTTCGTAACGGTATTTCAAGTTGAAACCGCCAGCTTTGTTAGCAACGCCCTGCATATCGCTTTGTGCGTAGCCACCAGTTACGGTGCTAGTTGCTGCAGATGCGGTACCAACGGAAACGGCCAGTACACAAGCCAGTGCTGAAAGACATGCAATTTTTTTCATAAACCACCTCAAATGTGCTTCAAGTAACTTCTAAGTTTTTAATATATCAAAATTGTGTAAGAAACTCTTCGACATTTACGTTGTCTAAAGAATCCTTTCATGTAACAGAACATTTCCATTACATCATAATCCCTTCAATTCATGGACTTTGTGCCATAAACCGCAGCAATTATTGTCATGAAATGCAACATCGTCATCCAGATAATTCTTAAACAGATTCGAACAATTCTTATCCAATCACGCAGTTATGTTACTGCATCGGACTATTATTTTTTTCAATGAATTCTCAACCAGCCATAAGTTAATCATTTACACTGGGGTTACTTTTAATTTCTTGACCAAACCAGACATTGACTGACAGGAAGCAGGATGCCGCTATCGCCACGTAAAACCCCCATTTGGTTACCCATTGTCGTGCTTTTGATTGCCATGACGTCCATTCAAAGTGGTGCATCCCTTGCCAAATCCCTCTTCCCGCTGGTTGGAGCGCCAGGCGTAACCGCGCTGCGTCTGACGCTGGGTACATTGATTCTGGTGGTGATTTTTAAGCCGTGGCGATTACGTTTCAAAGCCGAGCAACGTTTCCCATTGCTGATATACGGGCTGGCGCTCGGCGGCATGAATTATCTGTTTTATCTTTCGATTCAGACGGTGCCGTTGGGCATTGCCGTCGCCCTTGAATTCACCGGCCCGCTTGCAGTGGCGCTGTTCGCATCACGCCGCGCGGTGGATTTCGTCTGGGTGATTCTGGCGGTTCTGGGGCTTTGGTTCTTATTGCCTTTGGGGCAGTCAATTTCAAGCGTCGATTTAGTGGGTGCCGCCTTTGCGTTAGGTGCCGGAGCCTGCTGGGCGATTTATATTCTGTTCGGTCAGAAAGCGGGTGCCGATCACGGCCCGGCAACGGTTGCGTTTGGTTCGTTGATTGCAGCCATTATCTTTGTGCCGATTGGCGCGTGGCAGGCGGGTGAAGCACTCTGGCATTGGTCTTTATTGCCACTCGGTTTGGGCGTAGCAATTTTATCCACCGCGCTTCCCTACTCACTTGAAATGATTGCATTGACGCGCCTGCCGACGCGCACGTTTGGCACATTGATGAGTATGGAACCAGGGCTTGCGGCGTTGTCGGGGATGTTATTCCTTGGTGAGCATTTGACGCTTGTGCAGTGGCTGGCGCTGCTGTCGATTATTGCGGCGTCTATAGGTTCAACGCTCACGATCAAGCGTGATACGCAGATTACCAGCGTCGATCTAAATTAATGTCTTTTATTATTTACCGTGGTTATTGTGACCACGGTAAATAGCCACCATCTGTCAAATATTTATATTCAGGATTACTCTTAGATTTAAATATAAATAATTCCCATTCACAGTTCATTTTCGGTTTATTCTGGTTACACCTTGTAATCAATAATTAAAAATAATTAATTAACAATGAGTTACTAAAATCCATTCTAAATCTGCTATTTATCTGATAGGTATTACCTGCTCCTGCAAATGATAAATCCGGTGCTATACTTATTTCCGGTAATTCATTGGACATAACATCAAGAGGACGAAAGATTATGACTACCGCTAAACTGGTAAAAACCAAATCTACTACCTTACTGCATACCCGTAATGATGTTGCAGACAGCGAAAAGAAAGCCACCGTTGAACTGCTTAATCGCCAGGTTATTCAGTTCATTGATTTGTCGTTGATTACCAAACAAGCGCACTGGAACATGCGTGGCGCTAACTTTATTGCCGTTCACGAAATGCTTGACGGTTTCCGCACAGCCCTGACCGACCATCTTGACACCATGGCAGAACGCGCCGTTCAACTCGGAGGCGTGGCATTAGGTACAACACAAGTCATTAACAGCAAGACTCCGCTAAAAAGCTATCCGCTGGATATTCACAGCGTTCAGGATCACCTGAAAGAGCTGGCCGATCGTTACGCCATTGTGGCGAACGATGTGCGCAAGGCTATCAGCGAAGCGAAAGATGAAGACACCGCAGATATCCTGACTGCCGCTTCACGCGACCTGGATAAATTCCTGTGGTTTATCGAGTCAAATATCGATTAATGGATCTTTTATTGGCTTAATTGCTAGTAAATTGTTACCTCATCCTCCCGTTTTCGGGAGGATGACTGCACCATTTTAGCGCATCAAATTGTTTATCCCTGCCGCACAAGTTGCTCATTTGTAATAATCACTTCACACAATCGTTAACGGATGATTGTTTTGCCACCTCAAATTGCGGTAAAACTAAACGCCTGTCTCACCCCGCAGCTTTCGCACCAAAACTGGGCACCACAACAGTGCAGCGCAACTGACTTGCAACCATTTTTGTGCAATGTTACATATTCACATCCTTGCAAAACAGTAAGTTGAAAACCTGGCATGATTTTTCCATGTTGCGGCTTACTCATGCAGGGGATTGCCCCATGGATAAACAAGGAAATGCTATGAAGTCGATTTTGAAAGTTTCACTGGCTGCACTCACCCTGGCTTTTGCGGTTTCTTCCCACGCCGCTGATAAGAAACTGGTCGTTGCGACCGACACCGCATTTGTTCCTTTCGAGTTTAAACAAGGCGACAAATACGTCGGCTTTGATATCGATTTATGGGATGCCGTAGCAAAAGAATTAAAACTGGATTACACCCTGAAACCTATGGATTTCAGCGGCATCATCCCTGCGCTGCAAACCAAAAACATTGACCTGGCGCTTGCCGGTATCACCATCACCGAAGAACGTAAAAAAGCGATCGAATTCTCTGATGGCTACTACAAAAGCGGCCTGTTGGTGATGGTTAAAGCTGACAACGACGCGGTAAAAAGCGTGAAAGATCTCGACGGCAAAGTGGTTGCGGTTAAGAGCGGCACCGGTTCTGTTGATTACGCAAAAGCGAACATCAAAACTAAAGACCTGCGTCAGTTCCCGAACATCGACAACGCGTACATGGAACTGGGCACCAACCGTGCTGATGCGGTTCTGCACGACACGCCAAACATCCTGTACTTCATCAAAACTGCGGGCCAGGGCAAATTCAAAGCGGTTGGCGAATCTCTGGAAGCTCAGCAATACGGTATCGCCTTCCCTAAAGGCAGCGACGACCTGCGTACTAAAGTTAACGGCGCGCTGAAAACCCTGAAAGAGAACGGCAAGTACAACGAAATCTACAAAAAATGGTTCGGCACTGAACCAAAATAATAATTCTAAAGTTTTATGAGTCACTCAGGGGCGACCATTTTCGCCCCTGCTGTTTTTGAACCACGGTAACATATAGGAATTCATCATGGAGTTTGACTGGAGTGCCATCTGGCCTGCAATCCCGCTTTTGATTGAAGGCGCCAAAATGACGCTGCTGATTTCAGTCATCGGCTTGTTAGGCGGCCTGGTCATTGGTTTGGTAGCCGGTTTCGCCCGTACTTACGGCGGCTGGATTGCCAACCACATCGCATTAGTTTTCATTGAAGTGATTCGCGGTACGCCAATTGTGGTGCAGGTGATGTTTATTTACTTCGCCCTGCCAATGGCCTTTAACGACCTGCGCATTGACCCGTTCAGCGCCGCCGTCGTGACGATTATGATCAACTCCGGCGCATACATTGCGGAAATTACCCGTGGTGCGGTGCTGTCGATTCATAAAGGTTTTCAGGAAGCAGGCCTGGCGTTAGGTCTGTCCAAGCGCGAAACCATTCGCCACGTGATTATGCCGCTGGCGCTGCGTCGTATGCTGCCGCCATTGGGTAACCAGTGGATTATCAGTATCAAAGATACGTCGCTGTTCATCGTTATCGGTGTGGCTGAATTGACCCGTCAGGGGCAAGAAATTATTGCCGGGAACTTCCGTGCGCTGGAGATCTGGAGCGCCGTTGCGGTCTTCTATCTGATTATTACTTTGGTGCTGAGCTTCGTGCTGCGTCGCCTTGAAAGAAGGATGAAAATCCTGTGATTGAATTTAAAAACGTCTCTAAGCACTTTGGCAAAACCCAGGTGCTGCACAATATCGACCTGGATATCAAACAAGGCGAAGTGGTGGTCATTATTGGGCCATCAGGCTCCGGTAAATCGACGCTGCTGCGTTGCATTAACAAACTCGAAGACATCACCAGCGGTGATCTGTTTGTTGACGGTTTGAAGGTCAACGACCCGAAAGTGGACGAGCGCCTGATTCGCCAGGAAGCGGGCATGGTGTTCCAACAGTTTTATCTGTTCCCACACCTGACCGCGCTGGAAAACGTCGCCTTTGGCCCGATTCGCGTCCGTGGTTTGAAGAAAGATGCCGCCGATAAACTGGCTAAAGAATTGCTGGCGAAAGTCGGTCTGGCTGAACGTGCTCACCACTATCCGTCTGAGCTTTCCGGCGGCCAGCAGCAGCGTGTGGCGATTGCCCGTGCGCTGGCGGTTAAGCCAAAAATGATGCTGTTCGATGAGCCAACTTCTGCACTTGACCCGGAACTGCGTCATGAAGTTCTGAAAGTTATGCAGGATCTGGCCGAAGAAGGCATGACGATGGTTATCGTCACACACGAAGTTGGATTTGCCGCCAAAGTAGCATCGCGCCTGATCTTTATTGATAAAGGCCGAATTGCTGAAGATGGCAATCCGCAAGAGTTGATCGAGAACCCGCCAAGCCAGCGTTTGCAGGAATTCTTGCAGCACGTTTCGTGAGTTATCCCCTCACCCGAACCCTCTCCCCCAGGAGAGGGAAATAACGGTTTTCTCCCTCTCC
>NZ_QZWH01000026.1 GCF_003601925.1 Buttiauxella izardii | reverse complement strand
TCACCGGTGCAGTGGCTATATGAAACACTGAATACCGGGTGAACGGAACTGTCTCCCGACTCGCAGCATTTGTAGGCCGGATAAGCGCAGCGTCATCCGGCACTATCTCGATACCTTACAAGAACATCCCGCCTGAAACTTCAACACGCTGCGCATTCATCCAGCCGCTTTCGTCGCTAAGCAGAACCGCAATCGCGTTGCCGATATCGTCCGGTTGACCCACACGCCCCAGCGCGGTTTGCGCGGCAATCGCCTTGCCGACTTGTTCGTTATCACGCACCACACCACCGCCAAAATCAGTGGCAATCGCCCCCGGCGCAATGATATTCACCGAAATCCCACGCGCACCCAGCTCTTTGGCCTGATACTTCGTCAGCACTTCCATCGCCCCTTTCATCGCAGCGTAAGCGGCTTTTCCTGGTAGCGCAAAACGCGTCAGGCCGGTAGAAACGTTAAGAATACGACCGCCGTCTTTAATCAGCGGCAACAGTTGCTGCGTCAGGAAGAATGGCCCCTTCAAATGGATGTTCATTAAATCATCAAATTGTTCTTCTGTTGTTTTTTCGAACAGCGCATCCAGCCCGGTTCCGGCGTTGTTTAATAAATAATCAAACGAATCGCGCTGCCACACGTCATGCAACTGTTGCTTCACTTCTTTAGCAAATGCGCTAAATGTGGCGCTTTCGGCGACATTCAATTGAATTGCCACCGCTTTTACGCCAATTAGTTCAATTTCGCGCACCACATCGAACGCTTCTTGCTGCTTGCTGTTGTAAGTCAGAATAATGTTCACGCCGCGCGCCGCCAGTTTCAAAGCCGCGTTTTTACCTAATCCACGGCTGCCGCCGGTCACTAATGCGATTGTTTGAGTCATGTTTTGCCCCTTTGATGGCTGTCAGGTGATTGAGGTAAAGCTTATTAGCTGCTACAAAATCAATAAAGAGTGCTGATTGCGCATCACTGTTTCACTACTAACAACAATGCGGGAATAAAGTGGATAAAATACACGCAATGCAACTGTTCATCAGAGTGGCGGAACTGGAGAGTTTCTCCCGCGCCGCCGATACTCTGGGCCTTCCTAAAGGTAGCGTATCGCGCCAGATTCAGGCGCTTGAAGGCTTACTAAAAACAAGGTTATTACATCGCACCACGCGACGCGTGCAGCTCACCCAGGACGGAATGGTGTATTACGAACGCTGCCGCGATCTGCTGGCTAACCTCGACGAACTGGATGGTCTTTTTTTGCACGATCCGAAAAGTGTCAGCGGGCGTTTGCGTGTGGATATGCCTGTTGGTGTCGCCAAAAACCTGGTGATCCCCAATCTCCCGGCGTTTTTGCAGCAGTATCCTGGCATTGAACTTGAACTCAGCAGCAGCGACCGCATGGTCGATGTGGTGCGGGAAGGGTTTGATTGCGTGGTGCGCGTTGGGCAGCTTAAAGATTCCGGCCTGGTGGCGCGCCCGCTGGGGAAACTCACCTTAATTAACTGTGCCAGCCCCGATTATCTGGCGCGTTTTGGTTATCCGGAAAGCCTCGATGATTTGGCGTCCCACGCCGTGGTGCATTACGCCCTCAATCTCGGCAGCCGCCCGCAAGGCTTTGAAGTGTGGATGGATAAAACCACCCGCTGGGTGAAAACCGGCGGGGTGATCACCGTCAACAGCACCGAGACTTATCAGGCGGCGTGCCTCGCTGGGCTGGGGATTATTCAGGTGCCGCGCATTGGCGTAAAAGATCTGCTCAAGAGTAAAAAACTGGTAGAAATTCTGCCGCAATATCGCGCCGAACCGATGCCCGTTTCGCTGCTTTACCCGCATCGCCGCAACCTTTCCCGCCGCGTTCATTTGTTTATGGAATGGCTGACCGGGCTGGTTAAAGGCTATGTAGACTGACGACCAGGCTATAATTTCTTTACGAGCCAGCAAAACTAAAAGGATAACGCTGCTGATGACCCCACCGGAAAACGTCGAGAAACGCCCAACCGAATCGCTTGATTATGAGCCTGTCGCCAAATTTCAGACGGAACCGAAACCCGAAATTATTGCGCCTGAGAAGCCCGATGAATCGGACGATCTGTTAAAAATCAAAACGCGCAACGAGACGGTTAACCACACGATAGAGAGCGTCAATAAAGCCGCGCAGCGCCCAATGGTGGCGCATCTTTTACGTGCCACCGAGCGCTTTAACGACCGCCTCGGCAATCAGTTTGGTGCGGCAATTACCTATTTCTCGTTTCTCTCGCTGATCCCCATCATGATGGTGGCGTTCGCCGCAGGCGGTTTCATTCTGGCCTCACACCCGACGCTATTGCAGGATATTTTCAACAAAATCTTCGAGAACGTCAGCGACCCGACGCTGGCCGCCACGCTTAAAAACACCATTAATACCGCGATTCAACAACGCACCACGGTCGGTTTAGTCGGCCTGTTGATTGCGCTCTATTCCGGGATTAACTGGATGGGGAATTTGCGCGAAGCGGTGCGCGCACAGTCGCGTGACAAATGGGAACGCAATCCGAAGGATGAAGAAAAGTTCTGGGTCAAATATCTGCGCGATTTTATCTCGTTGATTGGCCTGCTGATTGCGCTGATTGTGACGCTTTCCATCACCTCCATTGCCGGTTCCGCGCAGACCATGCTGATCGGGCTTTTGCATTTAGACGGCATTGAGTGGCTCAAACCGGTGTGGCATTTGGTCGGGTTGGCGATTTCTATTCTGGCTAACTATTTGCTGTTCTTCTGGATTTTCTGGCGCTTGCCGCGCCATCGTCCGCGCAAGAAAGCGCTGATTCGCGGCACGTTTATCGCCGCAATAGGTTTTGAGGTGATCAAAATCATCATGACCTACAGCCTGCCAAAACTGGTGAGCTCGCCGTCAGGCGCAGCGTTTGGTTCGGTGCTCGGTTTGATGGCGTTCTTCTATTTCTTCGCCCGCCTGACGCTGTTTTGCGCCGCGTGGATTGCCACCGCGCAGTATAAAGACGACCCACGAATGCCGGGTAAAACGCACAAATGATCTGCAATCCGTAGGTCGGATAAGCCTGCGTCATCCGACACTTTCCGGCGGATGACGCTTGCGCTTATCCGCCCTACGAAAACTTCCCCCTCCCGCGCTTCCAGCACATAAATCCAGCCTGTAACTTTTATTTAACCTAAAAGCAGTTTTATTCACTGAATTTTTAAAAGTGAGAAGCACGACATAGACATTTATTTTCTGGACTAAAAATTATCCTCTCATTGCTCGTTAATCGCACAGCTTCACGCGTAAGCGTGCGTTGAAATGCGCTATTTGCTGTGCGTAATATGGCCCTTCGTTCGCTAAAATAAGAAAAAATTATGCAAGCCACCATCGCAAATCCAGTCAATACCGAAACTGACGCCACGCCCGTCAACTCACGCGGAAAAGTTGTTGTCGCCTCGCTCGTCGGCACCGCTATCGAATTCTTCGATTTCTATATTTATGCCACTGCGGCGGTAATCGTCTTCCCGCATATTTTCTTCCCACAAGGTGACCCAACCGCCGCCACGCTACAGTCGCTGGCCACCTTCGCGATTGCCTTTGTGGCGCGTCCGATTGGCTCCGCGCTATTCGGCCATTTTGGTGACCGGGTCGGTCGCAAAGTGACTTTAGTGGCATCACTTCTGACGATGGGTGTGTCTACCGTGGTTATCGGCCTGCTGCCGAGCTATGAAACCATCGGCGTTCTGGCGCCAATGCTGCTGGCGCTGGCACGCTTCGGCCAGGGTTTGGGTCTGGGCGGGGAATGGGGCGGCGCAGCATTGCTGGCAACCGAGAACGCGCCACCACGCAAACGTGCGCTGTACGGTTCATTCCCGCAACTCGGCGCGCCCATCGGCTTCTTCTTTGCCAACGGCACTTTCCTGCTGCTTTCCTGGCTGCTGACCGACGAGCAGTTCATGTCCTGGGGTTGGCGCGTGCCGTTTATTCTTTCTGCAGTGCTGGTGATTATCGGCCTGTATGTGCGCGTTTCGCTGCATGAAACCCCGGTGTTCGCCAAAATAGCCAAAGCGGGCAAGCAGGTGAAAATCCCATTGGGAACGCTGCTGACCAAACACCTGAAAGCAACGATCATCGGCACGTTTATCATGCTGGCGACTTACACGCTGTTCTACATCATGACGGTTTATTCCATGACGTTCAGCACCGCTGCGGTGCCTAAAGGCCTCGGATTCTCACGCAACGATGTGTTGTGGATGTTGATGATGGCGGTGATTGGTTTTGGCGTGATGGTGCCGATTGCCGGTTATCTGGCGGATAAATTTGGCCGCCGTAAGTGCATGATTGTGATCACCAGCCTGATGATTGTGTTCGCGTTAGCGGTGTTCCAGCCACTGTTAGGTTCCGGTAACCCGACGCTGGTAATGGCATTCCTGCTGATTGGCCTGAGCCTGATGGGTTTGACCTTCGGCCCAATGGGCGCGCTGCTGCCAGAGTTGTTCCCAACCGAAGTGCGTTATACCGGAGCGTCGTTCTCCTATAACGTGGCGTCGATTCTGGGTGCGTCTGTCGCGCCGTATATCGCCACCTGGTTGCAGGCGAATTACGGCTTGTTCTACGTCGGCTTGTATCTGGCGGCGATGTCAGCGATTACGCTGGTTGCGCTGTTGGTGTCGAAAGAGACGCGTCATTTGTCGCTTTAGTTTATTTCCCCTCACCCCGGCCCTCTCCCAAAGGAGAGGGAGAAAACCAGTCAATCCCCTCTCCCCCTGGATAGGGAGAAAACCGAGCGATCCCCTCTCCCTCAGGATAGGGAAAAAACCGGGCGATCCCCTCTCCCTCAGGGAGAGGGTTAGGGTGAGGGTGTTACTTCTTCATCTGCCCCAAAATACGGCTGCACTGATTATCGCTGCCTTCTGACGGCGAAATCAGTGCCAGCAACGCAGCGGCTGGCGTCACCAGCGTCGCCAGGGCCGCAGCCACCGCGCCACGGGCAATCAGCGGCCCGGCTTTCACCCCCGCATCCGGGTTCTTAAACGTCCCACGCACATACAGCGGCGAACGCAGCGTGATAATGCGGATCCCTTTGCTTTCCGGGTCGATGGTCAAATCAAGCCGTTCAGTGGCAAAGTTCGTCGTCCCGGTGACGTTAATCAGCGCGTTCTCGGTATCGAATGCGAATATCCGTGGTGTCGCCACGCCACCGCGTAAATCAAGGTTTGCCGCCGCGCAGTTAATCCGCACTTCGTCATCACCGAAGATTTGCCCGACGATGTAGTTCCCGACGTTTAAGCCGACGATTTCCATCAGGTTGCGGCTGATTAATCCATCGTTCATCAGCAGTTTCAGGTTGCCGTCGCTGGTGCCCAAAAGCTCGGCGACGGAGTTACCGCGCCCGCGCAAATCGGCATCACCGTTTAGCTCGCCGAGGGTTTTCTGCATCGACTCCACTTTCGGCATTAACTGTTTGAGCTGCAAACGTCGCGCCTGAATATCCGCCGTGCCGCGCATCGGCTTTTTGTCTCCTTCAAGGTGAATATTGGCGCTGATGGTGCCATTCGCCATGCCGAATTTCAGCGGTGCAAGACGCAGGTCGGCATCTTTGAGAATCACATGAGTGTTGAGGTTGCTCAGCGGCAGCGTGCCGCTGTGTTCGATACGCCCGCCTTTAAAGCGCACGTCGGCGTCCATCACATCCCATTTGTCGGTTTCGAAGCGGTCATACGGCAGGACTTTGTCGGCGGGCTGATTCGTTTTCTCGCCTTTTGCCTGCTCTGACTTTTTGCTTTGCTGCGCGCCTTTGCCCGAATCCACGCCAATTAAAGGGCCGAGATCCGCAAGTCGCAGCTGTTTAGATTCCAGATCGCCTTCGAGTTTCGGGCGCGGTTTGCCCTGCGAGTAGGTCAGCGAACCGTGAATGTCGCTGTCGCCAATGCGTCCGTTAAAGTTTTGATAGCGGAAGACTGAGCCTTTTTCGGTGTCGATTTTTGCCAGCAAATGGCCGTCGGTTTCAAACGGCGGCGTGTCCGGCAGCAGCACGCCGGTTAAATCGTAGAGATTGCCCAGCGAGTCGCCGGAGAATTTAAGCTGTAAATCGACGCCGCCCATTTTCATCGGGTCGTTAATGGTGCCGATAAATGCCACGCGGGAATTGCCAGAATGCACATCCGCCTGCACCGGGAAGGCGGTTTCACCTTCGCTGCGTAGCGCCAACATGCCGCCTATTTTGCCGCTGCCTTCCAGCGGCGCACCGTTATAGCGGCCTTTCATTTTCAGGCCAAAGACATAATCCCCGGCTTTCGCGGCGTCTTTGCCTTTGGGCTTTTTCCCTTCGACTTCGCTAAACGGCAGCGGTTTACCGAGCGGATCGACGAGGATTTCAATATCCGCTTTGGTGACTTTGTCGTTAACTGCGATGCGGCCTTTATCGAAAAGAATATTGTCCAGCTTGAATGACCAGGCCGACGGCGGCTGGTTGGGATCTTTCGTCCCGTCGGAGGCTAAGTTAAACGTCCAGTTATTGTTTTTTTCCGACAGACGAATAATCCGCGCATCGGGCTGCACGAGCTTAATCCACGGGATATAGACGGTTTTGGTGAGCAGCGCGAGCGGTGCCAGCGTGGCATCAACGCGCGGCAGGTGCACCATCGTCACTTCAGGAATCTCAGGCGGGTTGCCGAGAATAATATCTTCAGCATGAACGTGCGGCCACGGCACCCAACTGCGCCAGCCGGTTTCTTCTTTATTTCGCTCCCAAACCACGCCGAGATCGCCACGAATAGCGAACGGGCGGTTAAGTTCTGTCGAGACTTTTTGGTTGATGGTCGGTTTGAGCCGATTCCAGTCAAACGTCGCAATCACGATGATTGCCACCACAACCAACAACAATAAAACCCCGACGACACCGCTTACAATTTTTCCAGTTTTAGTCATGCCTTGCCCCCTTTCCTGATGTGGCTCGCTTTAACTAAAGATAGTTGAGCGGGGCCAAAAGGGCATCAGGAGAGGCGAGTTAGCACATTTTCCAACTGTTCAAACGGGATTGGGCGAGATAGAAAATAGCCTTGCGCCGCGAAAGCCGGAGACTCTTGCACATCGCGCCATTCCGCTTCTGTTTCCACGCCTTCGACGATGACGCCTTTGCAGTAGCGGTTCATCAGTTGCAGCAACATGGTGAATAAATTGCGGCCTTCGTCGCTGGTGCGCAGCATGATGAACAAGTCGCGGGCGACTTTGATGTAGTCATAACGCATCTCGCTCAGTGCCGAGAAGTTGGCGACGCCAGTGCCGAAGTCGTCGAGCCACAGTGGGCCAAATTCGTGCATTCCCGCCAGCGTGATGGCCTGAGGCTGGGTGATGTGTTCAACCAGTTCAAAGCGCACCCACGGCATTTTGTTGATCAGCGCCAGAATCGGCTGATGTTGTTTCATCGCCAGCAGCGTTGGGCCATCTACGTTAACCGAGGCCAAAATGCCATAACCGAGGAAAATAGATTCCCATTGCGCCAGCAGATTCAGTTGCTCTTCAATAACCATCAGGCGTGAGCGGCTGGATATGGACGTGAAGTAGCGATCCGGCGGAATGCGAATTTCCGGCTCATCCGGGTGAGTCACCACCGTCAGCAGCTCTATCGCCATTAAATGGCCGTCGATTTTATAGATCGGCTGGAAGGTGTACTGCCGCTGGCATTGCAGCCAGAACCGCCGTTCCTGCAAACTTTCGACACTCGCCTCAAGCGTATTTAGCCGGTGAGTGATCTGCTTAAACTTCATCATGTACGTCCTGTTTACCTTGATAACTCGCATGGCTCATCGTCAAGTTATCGGCGTAGCGCATGAGAACTTTATGTTCGCTTTCAGTACAACTGCAATGAAGGAGAGTTGCTTCACATCGTCAATAAACTGCCTTAGCTCAAAGTTTTCCGAAACATCGTTTTAAATTGTTTGACTCGTTTTTAGCCGACCATCAAACTATCGGTAATTTCATTAATTCAGGTCTACTGCTATGCCAACGCGCAAAATCGCCGTTATCGGTGAATGTATGATTGAACTGTCGCAAAAAGGTGCGGAAGTTAGCCGCGGCTTTGGTGGCGACACGCTTAACACTTCCGTTTATATCGCCCGCCAGGTTAACGCGGCCGATCTTGAAGTCCATTACGTGACGGCACTGGGTGAAGATAACTTCAGCCAACAAATGCTCGACGCATGGCAGCAAGAGAACGTTCACACCGAACTGACACAGCGCCTGGAGCACCGTTTACCGGGTCTGTATTACATCGAAACTGACTCAACCGGCGAGCGCACTTTCTACTACTGGCGCAACGAAGCCGCAGCCCGTTTCTGGCTGGAGAGCGATCAAGCGCAGGCGATTTGTGCCGAACTGGCGCAGTTCGATTATTTGTATCTGAGCGGAATCAGCCTCGCGATTCTGAACGCCGCAAGCCGTGAAAAACTGATGGCGCTGCTGACTCAGTGCCGCGCAAACGGCTGCAAAGTTATCTTTGATAACAACTACCGTCCGCGCCTGTGGGCGAGCCGTGAAGAGACGCAGCGCGTGTATCAGCAAATGCTGACTTGCACTGACATCGCGTTCCTGACGCTGGATGACGAAGATTTGCTGTGGGGCGAGAAGCCGGTTGAAGAAGTGATTCACCGTACTCAGGCGGCTGGCGTGCGCGAAGTGGTGATCAAACGTGGCGCGGATTCTTGCCTGGTGGCGATTCAGGGTGAATCAACTCTGGAAGTGCCGGCGGTGAAATTACCGAAAGAAAAGGTTATCGATACCACTGCGGCGGGTGATTCATTCAGCGCGGGTTATCTGGCGGTGCGTTTGACCGGCGGCAGTGCTGAAGAAGCGGCGAAACGTGGGCATTTGACTGCGAGTACTGTGATTCAGTATCGCGGGGCGATCATTCCTAAGGAAGCGATGCCTTCGTAATAACCCCCCTCACCCCGGCCCTCTCCCTCAGGGAGAGGGAGAAAACCGACCAATTCCCTCACCTGTAGAGAAAACCGGTCAATTCCCTCTCCTGTAGAGAAAGCTGGTCGATTCCCTCTCCTGGGGGAGAGGGTTAGGGTGAGGGCAAATATCACTGCGCTGGCGGAATATCCGACACGTCCTGCTTCGGCTCATCCGTTAACGGCAACGTCTTAGACGGCACCATCACTTTATCCCACGTCGCTTGCAGATCCTTCATGTTGTACTCAGGCTCGCCTTTCGGCTGCAGCAATACTAACGCCATTTCCTGCGAAAGCTGCTGGCGCAAATCCTGGTTCAAACCGCTCAGCGTTAAACTGTTCAGGAAGTCCTGACGCAGTTTCTGATACTGCTCCGGCGCGATATCCACGACCTGGTTCTGGAACGAACGCAGACGCTGGCCAATCAACACATCGGTGTCGGTGCGGGCGTAGGTCGCAAACAGCCCCGCCAGTTCGGCTTTTTTCTTCGCGATTAAGGCATCAAACTCTTCTTGCGACAGCCCTTTATCACGCACGTTCACCAACTCTTTCCCGACCGTCGCCAGGTTCGCGTCCAGTTTGGCGTTTGGTGATTCCAGGTTGATGCCGCACTGCGCACGCTGATACAGCACGCGGCAATCGAAGCTGAGATTCAAATCCTGGATATTCTGCTTGCTGAGATTTTGCTGCACATGCCAGAACAGCGCCTCACGGGCGAGGTCGGCACGCCAGTAACGCAACAGCGCGGAAGACTCACGAATCGGCTGCCAGGCGTTGTCCCACGTCAGTGAGAGGCGATCCTGACGCACGCTGTCGGTCATTAAGCTGACCGGCGTACGCTTGAGTGGAGAAAGTGTGGCGACCGGTGCAGGCGTTTCACGTTTACCGGTAAGCGTGCCAAAGGTTTTGTTGATTTGATCAGCAACGCTGCGGCTGTCGACGTTACCCACCACAATCAGCGTCATCGCATCCGGCGTGTACCATTTCTGGTAAAACGCTTTCAGTTGTTCGTGATCAACCGGCTGCTTGAGATCGTCTGCCGGGTCATGGCCCAACAGCGTCGAGCCTTGCAGACGATAGCGCCACCAGTTGTCTTTGGTGTCCATCGGCCAGGTGACAACCATATCCGGGGTTTGCAGCGCGACGTTTACCGTTTCTGGGGTAATCGCCATTTTTCCGCTGCTTTCGGAAAGATAGGTTAAGGCTTCTTTGAGTAAATCATTGCGGTTATTAGGCAGGCTGAGATTAAACAGCGTGAAGTCATAAGAGACGATAACCGGTGGCAGCGGACGCTTCGGGTCCACACTTTGCTGCCATAAAGAACGCACCTGTACAGGCTGCAAGCTGCCGCTTTGTGTCAGCGCCAGACGAGGTAAAAAGTGGCTGTAGCCGCTCTGTTGAGTTGTCTCAGTCAATGAGCCTGTGTTCACCATCAGCCGAATTTCAATGCGATCGCTAGGACGCTGAGGTGTGGCCAGGACTTGCCATTGTAAACCGTTGGCGAGCGTGCCTTGTTGCCAGGCTGGATCGGGCTGAAGTGCTTCTGCCTGCACATTACTGGCGGCGGCGACCAACAGCAATCCGCCAGCTAAGAGTCGAATTTTGGTGCCCTGCATGTTAACCCCTGGAAAACAATCCTGATTAAAAAGTGTAATGGCGACATAGCATTACGCAATAAAGCCACCACAGGCGGCGTATCACCACTTCGTTTGACCGCATGTTCGCGAAAACGTCACTTTTAAAAACTAAAAAACGCCAAAAAAATGGCTCAAGGGTCAATTATGCGCAGTAGCCCACAGCGAGGGCAAGTCGCTGTGGGCAATTGAAGGGGATTAAGAAGAGACTTCGCTCACTTTTTTCGCGGAATGTGGATTATCCAGGGTTTCTGTCAGCTGTTTCTCATCCAACTGCTTCACCCATTTCGCCACCACGACCGTCGCCACACCGTTACCGACCAGGTTTGTCAGCGCACGAGCTTCTGACATAAAGCGGTCGATACCCAAAATCAGCGCCAGCCCGGCAACCGGCAAATGCCCCACGGCTGAAATTGTCGCGGCCAGCACGATAAAGCCACTTCCGGTGACACCCGCCGCCCCTTTAGAGGAAAGCAGCAACACCACCAACAGCGTGATTTGATGGAAAATATCCATGTGGCTGTTGGTCGCCTGCGCGATAAACACCGCCGCCATCGTCAGGTAAATAGAGGTGCCATCCAGGTTGAACGAATAACCCGTTGGAATCACCAGCCCGACCACCGATTTACGGCAGCCGAGTTTTTCCATTTTATCGAGCATTCTTGGCAGTGCAGATTCAGAAGAAGAGGTGCCCAGAACGATCAGCAGTTCTTCTTTGATGTAGCGAATGAATTTGAAGATGCTAAAGCCGGTCACCTTCGCGATGGAACCCAACACCAGCACCACGAACAAAATACAGGTGATGTAGAAGCAGATGATGAGCTGGCCGAGCTGCACCAGCGAGCCGACGCCATATTTACCGATGGTAAATGCCATGGCACCGAAAGCACCGATTGGCGCGAGGCGCATGATCATGTTGATGATGCCGAAAATCACCTGCGAGAAGCTTTCAATGACGTTGAAAATCAGTTGGCCTTTGTGGCCGAGACGATGCAGCGCAAAACCAAACAGCACCGCAAACAGCAGCACTTGCAGAATGTTGCCGCTGGCGAATGCGCCAATCACGCTACCTGGAATCACATCAAGCAAGAACGCGACCACGCCTTGTTGTTGCGCCTGTTCGGCATACATCGCCACCGCTTTGGCATCAAGTGTGGCCGGGTCAACGTTCATGCCAGCGCCAGGCTGAACCACGTTAACCACAATCAGGCCGATGATCAGCGCAATCGTACTGACCACTTCGAAATAAAGCAGTGCCACCGCGCCGGTGCGGCCCACGGCTTTCATGCTTTCCATGCCCGCGATGCCCGTTACCACTGTGCAGAAGATAACCGGTGCGATAATCATTTTAATCAGTTTAACGAACGCATCGCCGAGCGGTTTCATCTGCGCGCCTAACTCTGGGTAAAAATGTCCCAGCAAGATACCGATAGCGATTGCCGTCAGAACCTGGAAGTAGAGGCTTTTGAAAAGAGAGAGTTTCATAGGGTGTCCTTGAGAGGTGAAGATTCCGCAAACCTTTCAGCTTGCGGCACCAAAAATAACACCCACAAAAACACTCAAAAGTGATACAGCGCTAATTTGTAAACATAATTGTTAAATAATTGAGCTGACTCGCGCCAGCTCAATAACATTTGCAACAAATGTTTTACTGCTTAGCGGTGGATAAATATTGAGCATCAAACTCTTTAAGAGTCAGCGCTCTGGAGAATAAATAGCCCTGCGCCAGCGTCACGCCTTCGCTTAATAGCCAGTCGCACTGCGCCTCGTTTTCCACGCCTTCCGCCACCAGTTTCAGACCGAGGGTTTTTGCCATACCGATAATCACGCCGGCCATGGTGTTGTCTTCGGGCAGAGCATCCACAAAGCTTTTGTCGAGTTTCAGGACATCCACCGGCAGCGCTTTCAGGTGATGCAAATGGCGCAGGCTGGCGTAACCCATGCCGAAATCATCCAGTGCAATGCGCACTCCGGCTTTACGCAGCGGGCGCAAAATACTGACCGCTTTTTTCGGATCGTCGATACGATGGCTTTCGGTGACTTCAAGAATCAACATGCCCGGCTGAATACGATAACGCGCCAGCAATTCCAGCAGCGACGAACCCATTTCTTCATGCAGCAATTGATGCGCCGAGATATTCACGCACAACGGCATGGTGATGCCCTGGCTTTGCCAGCCCGCCAGCACGCGGCAAGACTCTTCAAGCACCCAGTTACCAATCGTGAACATCAGGCCGCAATCTTCGATACGGGCAATCAAACCTTCAGGCAGCGCCCAGCTTCCATCCGGCTGCTGCATACGCAGCAACACTTCCGCACTGACCACTTCACGAGTGCGCATATTGACCTGCGGTTGCAGCCAGATCGCGAACTGTTGGTTGTCTAAAGCGGCGAGTAAATCATGCTCCTGAGTCAGATGGCGCTGGGCGATTTCCATCTGTTCCGGGTCAAAGAACTGAACCTGATTTTTACCGTGGCGACGGGCTGAAAATGCCGCCGATACCGCACGGCGATACAACTGTTCCGCCGTCAAATCGCCGTGATACATCGCAATGCCGATGCTCGCCGTGGGTTTCAGGGAGATGGTCTGAATCGGTAGCTTTTCGTTCAGCACCGCGAGAATTTGCTTCGCCAGCGCCATCGCGGCCCAGGCGTCTTGCACACCATGCGCGATAATCCCAAAGTCGTTGCTGCTCAGTTGCGCCAGCAACATATTCGGCGGCAACACGCTTTTGATTTTTTCTACCAGCGTCAGCAGCAGCATTTCGCGCTGCTCTTCGTTGAGCACGCCCGCCGCGTCTTGCAAGGTTTCGCTGGCAATCACGATCAGCGCACTTTTCTTATCTTCTGCCGTAAGCTGTTCGAGCAACGCCAGCAACAGCGCTTTGTTTGGCAGCTCTGACACCACATGGCGCGTGCTCATGGCGCTCATTTCATCCTGCATGCGCAGCGTCATTTGCTGGTTACGGTTATAGCTGCGCACCAACATGCCAATCTCATCATCATGATGCAGCGCAGGCAGCTTGAGCTGATGGCTCGCCGCGTCATGCGGGCTGAGGTTGTCGAGTTCCCGCGCAATCTTGCGTATCGGATGAATGATTAAACGGTTAATCGACCAGCTAATCGCAACCGACAAAATCAGCGCCAGCAAAAGATAGGTCGTCAGCAACGTCGAAATAGTGCTGATGATGAATTTGTACATCCGCCAGGAATCCGCTTGCAGCACCAGGTAAGCCAGCGGCTGCGGATTTGCCGGGCGCTCCAGGGAATACAGCGGTAACGAGATTTGAACCGGTAACTCAAACAGGCGCGCGATCCACACCGGAATCGGGCGTTCCGGCGCAAAGCTCTGGCGTAATGCCTGGAACTGGTTCGGCAATACCACATCCGCCCGGCTGATAATGCCGGAAGGTTGAATTTGATTAAGGATGGACTCAGCCTGGGGAATGTCCGCTTTCAGAATGGCAGCAGACAGCGGAATACGCACCGAATGGGCGATTTTCTCCATCTGGCTGGCGGTGTCGTAGCGGCTTTGCTGAACAAAGTGGAAAAGCTGAACCACGATAAAAATGAAAATAAACAACACGGCAACGGCTGACACCATCGCCATCTGTTTAATCGTTAACGAACGACTGACTCGCAAACTAACTCTCCGCAATTACTGTGCCCTGGTAGACATATTCTTATGCAGGCTGAGTATACTGCATTGTGGCGGTTTTTAGGGGGTGCGAAACCGACTGGGCGCGCAACGTATCAAATATTGCCGTCAGCACTCCATCAGTATTCTCTGTTAATTCGTTATTCCAGTAGCGTAAGACGACCCAACCCCGGCTTTCGAGCCACAGCGTTCTGTTTTCGTCATAGTGTCTATTTTCATCATGCTGACCCCCGTCTAGTTCAATGGCAACTTTGGGGCGTAGGCAGGCGAAATCGAGAATGAATGGGCCAACAGGATGTTGGCGTCGGAATTTATAGTGAGCAAAGTGTCGGTTGCGCAAAAACCGCCACAGAAGTTGTTCTTGCGGTGTCATGTTCTGGCGCAGAGTTTTGGCGTAGGTGACGAGTTTTTTATCCATTGGGGGATGGTGGCGAGGTTTTTCGGTGTTGTCAGATTGCGGGGGGAATTTTGGAAAGTGGCTCGAGAAAAACAACCCTCATCCCGGCCTTCTCCCTGAGGGAGAAGGAGATCGATCCCCTCTCCTGAGGGTGAAGGCAAAAAACGGTTTATCCTCTCTCCTGAGGGTGAAGGCGAAAACGGTTTATCCCCTCTCCTGGGGGAGAGGGTTAGGGTGAGGGCGTCACTTCACCGCCAACCCCACCAGCATTTTCAAACTCGCAGAATAATAATCTTCCTGCGCGGTAATTTGCGGTTGCGCAACATTCGCCGGTTGCAGCACTAAATCACGCACTGCCAGCAAGCCGCCGTCCATCATATATGGCGCTGGGTCGCCCGTTGTCACATTCACCCACGCTGGCGTTTTCTCACGGGCATATCGCCCCCACCAGGCTTTATAAATCTGGAGTTGCGGGCTACTGTGATTAAACCAATACACATAAAGTGGCACGCGGATCGCATCATAGCTAAAGCGTGCAGGCCACTGTTTTGCCGGAACGGTTCGTCCGTCGGAATATAACGAAACCCAATCCGAAGGAAGTTGAGGATTACCAAACTGCATTTTCCCGAGCAGCTTCTGCCCATCGTTAATCAAATCTCGCCACACCATTAAATGGCTGCGATTCGCAAAATCCTGCCAGGCGGGAAAGATGAAATAGGAAGGGTTGAGGTTCACATAGCTGTTGAGGTTAAAGCCTTTGGCGCCGGGCAACATCACCTGGTAGCCCGCAAAACGAATCACGTTACGCGCCACCAGCGCTTTGGCGATGGCATCGGACTCGTTGAGATAATCTTTGTTGCTCCACTTTTCCCCGGCTTTTAACAACGCCCACGCGATAAAGGTATCGCCATCGGTGGCGTTGTTTTTATCGGTGATTGGTTGCGCTTCCACCGGGTTATAACGCCAGTAGAACAGCCCGTTTTCAGGGTTTTTCAGGGTCTTGTTCGTCCAGCCCCATATCTTATCGAAGCTGTCACGGTCATCGTTTTGCACCGCCATCATCATGGCGAAGCCCTGGCCTTCGGTGTGGCTGACGTTTTTATTACCGGTGTCGACAATCCGCCCATCCGGCATTAAAAACCGCGATTTGTAGCTATCCCATGCGCTGTCAGCCAGCGCGTAGTGACTGAAAATCAAGGCGAATACTGCCACTATCAGCGTTTTGTATCGCTGCCACATCGAAACACCTCATCGACTAATTTGATATCGGAAGTGTACCACTGTTGTCGACTCAGATGATTCGCGCCACAGCGACACGTGCGGTTTACCGCCCTGATCGCGTAACCAACGAGCATAGACACCTTCCAGAACCGCGCTAAAAGCATGGTTCCAGGAAGTCTGCTGCGCTTCATCGCCAGGAACAGGTAAAGCCATATGGCGAATAAGCATCGCCGTTTCGCTGGCTTCAATATCAATATAGCCCCAGTTGAAAATGGCGAGTCGGCCATTTATCTGTGTTTCGAGTTCGCCCACAGTTCTGGCGACAGGTAATGGGAAACGCCCGGCTAACGTGTCGCCCATTTGCACCAGAAATTGACGGCTTTCCGCTTCGCCCGCATTCGCCACCATGCTTTCAATCATAATGTGGAGCAAAGAGAACCAGCCCGGCGGCGTCTGCTGTTCCTGAAAGTATTTCAATACTTGCGCGTCATTCATGATTAATTATTCCCCAGCAGATAACGGAAGTAGAGCTGCGCGGTACTTTCGTTGTAATCACCAAAGGTGTCATAGCCAACCTGACCACCAATCGTCATGTCTTTGTTAACTTTGTAATCGGCGGCGGCACGCAAGTTGTAGCCCATGCCGTTTTCGCTGCTGCCGCTATACCACGCCTCTTTGGCGAAGCCGTTAGCCACGTAGTTTTCCAGTTGCGCCTGCATGGCAGAATCGGTCGGGAAGTACGGGCTTTGGTCCTGGCTGTAAGACTGATAACCCAGCGAACCGCCGACGGACATCGTCCAGTTATCAAACTTCTGCGAGTAATCCACCGGGAAGGAGACGCTGATATAATCTTGCGGGCTGAAGTAGCCACCTTGCCCGTAGCTGAAGAAGCTGAGGTTTTTCGAATAATCCATATAAGTCATGCTGATGCCGGTTTTCAGTTCGCGGTCGTCAGCACGGTATGGACGAAGATAAACGCCCGCGTTGCCGGTGAAGTTATCGTTGCTCGGGACGTTTTCACCCCGGTAGTTATACAAGCCAACACCAGCATAAAAACCGGCGTCACCATCGTCGTAACTCAACTGTGCGCTGCCGCCGTTCTTGGTGACCTGGCCCCATTTCTTGCCGCTGTATTTGTCTTCCACGCCGACGTAAGAAAGCAGGCTATCGACCACCGCACGGCGTTCACCGGTCAGAACTAATTTCAGATAATCAGTCAGTTGTGGCGACCACTGCACACCACCAACGACCGTATTCAAATCCTGGCTCAGCGGTGTGGAACCGATATCGAGCTTGTACTGCTCGCCGGTTAACGCCATTCCGACTTCAACACCCGCCGCACTTTGCGAGCCTTGAGACGGAACGGTGATTTTGTCGATGTTTGGCAGTTCAGGCGGCGTGGTGGTTGAAGCGTTATACAGCTCCTCACCCACTTGCCCCTGAATCAACGCGCCGGTACCAAAACGGCGGCTGGATTCGTCAGACGAACTCCCGGCGTTCAGGCTGATTGGCGTCACGTTCAGGTCCAGACGCGAGTCGCCAAACGGCACCGTTGACCATTGCAACGGCGCTTTGATTTCCGTGAGTTTACTCAGGCCGCTTTCGCCATCACGCCCACGAACCGCCACCGCACCACGCGCCCAGGTGGCGGTTTTTTCGGTGAGTTGCTCCATCATGTTATCCACCTGGCGCAACGTGCCCGCCTGCGCGGTTTCTACCGGCAAGTCGGTGCGAATGGTGCCAGGAGGCGCGGTTTGCGGGTTACGCGCCAGTTGTGCGACCTGCCACGGCATCGCTTCGCCATACAACGAATTGGATGCAGTGGTTTGTGGTGCGACGGTGGTTTTTGGCGTGAACGGGTTATCGGCCAGCGCCAGGCCGCCGAGCGTTGGCGCAGTGCCGCTTTCCACACCTTGCAGGCCGACCAGTTTGCCGCGTGCGGTGCGCAAATAGTTCATCGCCTGTTGGTGATTGCCATCGGCTTCCGCGACTCGCGCCAGCAGCAGCAGGCGTTCCGGGGATTCGTCATTACGTAAACCCGCAGACAACTGCTTCGCTTTATCGACATCTTTATTCGCCAGCGCGACGTCAATCGCACCCGCGCGCGCGTCTTGTTGCGGCGTGTCACGCGTCATCAGATAGTCGTAAACCAGACCCGCTTCTTTGTTCATTTTCCCGGACTGATACAGACGCGCCATCGCAAACATCAGGTCGGTGTTTTGCGGGTCGTTTTGCATCGCGCGGATGAGTTTGTCATACGCCGCCGCATAGTTGCCCTGGGTGCGCAGCTGATC
The DNA here is from genome assembly GCF_003601925.1 of Buttiauxella izardii. Lineage (GTDB taxonomy): Bacteria > Pseudomonadota > Gammaproteobacteria > Enterobacterales > Enterobacteriaceae > Buttiauxella > Buttiauxella izardii. Next base: position 15,745 of record NZ_QZWH01000026.1, on the reverse strand, counting down.
GGCTTCGTTGATCACATAACCATTGCGAATGCTGGCAAGCTGCGTCGGCGTGCTGCGTGACTGCAATTCCGGACTGGCGAGAAACGCCTGCGCTTCACGCCCGAGTCCCGCCTGGTTTAGCACGGCAATCTGGTCGCCGTAATCTCCGGCGTTGCCCTGCACGCCCTGGCGCATGTTGTTACGCACAATGGCGACTGCCGTCGTCACATCGCCCGACTGCGCCAGCATTTTCGCCAGTTTCCCGGCATCTGCCGGGCTTTGCGGTGGACGCGTCGCCAGCGCTTTTAAAGTATTCGCCGCCGCAACGGTATCGCCCTGCGCCAGGTAACGTTCGGCGACGGACATTTGCAGGTTGTAGTTCACCCGCGAAGCCAAAGAGCGCATATCGCTGTTCTGGCTGGAGGCCGGAATGCGCGAAAGCAGAGTTTGCGCCTGCTGCCAGCCGTTGTTTTCACTGGCGAACAGCGCAGCCGCGTACAGTTCGGTATTCGACGCATTCGGGCGGAATGACGGAGCCATCACGTTGCTGGCTTCTGCGCTACGCCCTTGTTTTTGCAACTGCCGCGCTAAGTCGAGGCGCAGCCACGGGTCGGACGGGTAACGCGCCACGCCCTGTTGCAAAATTGCGATAGCCTGTTGCGGATCGCCGTTTGCCGCAGCTTGCTGTGCCTGGCGGCGTACCGGGTCCGCCGGGTTGCCACCAGAAACGCGCGGCTGCAATTTGGCCTGCAAACTGGCGGGCAACGTGCGCAGAACTTCCTGCGCTTCAGCCGTTTTGTTTTGCTCGCGTAAAACGTAATAGAGGTTTTCACGCGCCGGGCCGTTGTTCGGTTGATTGGTCAGCACGCTGCGCAGCGTCTGCTCGGCGGCGGCGTAATCTTTGTTGTGGCGCTGAACATCGGCGCGGAACAGTTTTGCCGACGTCCCTCGCTCGCCGCTTTGCTCAGCCAGCGGCGCACTAAGCGCCAGCGCCTGGCTGATGTTGCCCTGTTTAAACGCCGCTTGTGCGCTTGCCAGTTGCCCGTAAAACGCGGCGTCGTCGGCCTGTTGTTTACGCTCGTCGGATTGGTCACCGCCGAGGCTGGCGGCGCGATTCAGGTATTCCGAGGCGGCGGTGTAATCGCCTTTGCGTTGCGCGATGTAGCCCATGCCCGCCAGCGCGTCGGCGTCCTGCGGGTTGGCTTGTAGCACTTGTTCAAACTGCGTTTTCGCCGCGTCGGTATTGCCGCTGTTCAGCGCGGTAAAACCTTCGCCTTTCGCCGCACCGCCGATGTTTTTACGGTAATGATCTTGCACCGCCGTGTCTTTCGGATGGCGCTGCATAAAGGTTTGATAATAGGGTTCATCGCTCGCCGTTGGGCCAAGCCACAGCAGCGCCTGGCGCAGGGCTTTGTCCGCATCCTGGCTGCCACTCGCCATATTTTGCAGGATATCCATGCCTTCACGGCGCGTGCCTTCCTGGTAGGTCAGCACTTTGCCCAGCGCGATGCGCCCGCCATTGTCCTGCGGGTTTTGCGCAGTGAACTGGCGTAAACCGGCCACCGCTTGCGGGTACAGCGATTTATCCCCGGCCATGGTCAGATAATATTCTGGTGCCAGACTCGGTGGCGGTTGGTCGCCGTTAAACAAATTACGCCAGGTCGCCAGAGCGGCGGGAACGTTGCCGCTGCGCGCTTGCTGACGCGCTAAATCAAGCTGCCCGCGAGGGATTTGCTGAATTTGCTTCGCGTTATCCAGCGCCTGCAAGTTGTTATCCTGCGGCGAAACAGACGCGAGGCGTTCACGCCACTGCGCGGCACCTTTAATATCTCCGGCCTGCTGCGACCACAACGCCATCAAATACATCGCCTGCGTGTTGTTGGCGTCCACCATTAACACTTTTTGCAGCGCTTCTTTTGCCAGCTCGTCGTGCGACTTTTCGTGCCAGTAATTAGCCTGATCAAACAACGCTTTTAACGCCGGGTTGTTATCCGCCGCCGTCGCACTAAACGTCAGGCCGCCAAAGAAGCACAGAGTTAACAGGTGCCGGGCAGTTTTGTTTTTATAAGTCATTGAGCACCACCTTTACTTACCATCATCCTGAGGATTAAGACGTTTATGCGCGCGTTTTTTCAGTAAGGCATACAAGCTCAGGCCGATTACCGTGGCGAACAACAAACCTAAAATGGCCAGGAAGGCGGAGTGCTGGTTGGCGTACCAGACCACCATCATGTACCACGGCATTTGGCCGCTCGGGAACTGCTGGCCGACGCGGAAACTGCGGACGCCGTTTTCATCGGTAATAATCGCCGCATCGCCACGAATGCTGGCGTTAATGCGTGCCGAGCCTAAATCCGTCTGCAATCTTGCAAGCTGTTCGTCGGTGCTGCCAATCGCCATCACCACCACGCGATCCGGGTTCCACTGCGAGCGGAAGCTCACAAACCCGCGCCACGCTTCGTTAGACGAGAAGTAACGGTCAGCGGCGATGCCGGTCGAACCCCAGTCGCCCTCTATCCAGCTTTGAATTTTTAGCCAGATAGAACGTTCACGAACGCCGAACGCGTGTTCGTTGCTGGTAAACGGCGACTGCGCCAGTAAGGTGCGGTTAAACGCGTTTTGATTAATGGTCGATACCGCCAGCACGTGGCTGTCTTCCAGGCGTTGCAGGTTCGCGCCACCGGTTGGCAAGCCAAACATCACCGCGTTGTTATTCAGTGAAGTGCCGGTCGCATTCCCGGAACGCGCCGCCAGATTCATCAGGGTGCTGATTTCAGCCTCGCCTGGGTTTTCTGGCAGCAACAGAACGGTGTGCGAGTAATCCGCGAAACGAGAGAACGGGAACGATGCGCCGACGAAGTAAGAGAGGTTTGGCAGCAGCGAGAAGTGGCGCGTTTTGCTCAAATCAATCCACGAATCCTCGTCGATACGGCTCTTAATATTGTTATTAAGCAACACGCTACACGGCGCGGTTTCTTTGGTCTGAATGTTGAAATACAGCGACAGTTGGTTGTCACCGTAAATCAGATACGGTTGCAGCGCGAGGTTGTAAGTTTCCTGGCGTGCATCGCCGCCCACTTTGCGCCACAAGGTTTCCAGCGCACCCTGCTTGTTCACCGGCAAGTTGTTGAGGAACGTGCCGTTGAAGGTCATGGAAAGGTAAGAGCGTTCTTCATCAATCCAGTTTTCCGTCGGGAAGCGATAACCGATTTTCATCGGAATGGTGCTGCCATCCCACAAGAACAGATCCGGTGCCGCGCGGAAGGCCACGCTTAACGGCTCGTGCCAGATGCCCGTCGCCGTCAGGCTTTGGTCTTTGCGCATCAGTTCGGTTAATCGCACCGGGCGTTCGGTAGAAATCCAGCGCGGTGCGTCATACGCTTTGCTGACCGGAATCGCCTGGTTTTCCACGGTGGTGCTGGCAGTCTGGCCGCCAAATTTACCCTGTGTTAAACGCCACGCCGCCGCCCGCAGTTGCTGGTCTGAATTACCGACCACCAACAGCAATTTATAAACCGGGTTGCCGGGGTTATCGATGATTTGCAGCATCGGCTTTTGCGTAGCTGGCAGCGTCAGGCCGCCGATTTGGTCGCCGGGTTTGCCAAACAGAATGCCGTTTTTCTCGGGCAATTTGTCAGTCAGCGCGTTAAATGAAATGCCGCGATAATCCGCTTCGATTCCTAGCCAGGAGGCGACCAGTGCTGCCGCGCTGACTTGCTCTGGCTGCGTTTTCGCCGGGAAAGCAAACGCGACAGACGCCGGAGTCATCTGCATCGAGTCAAAGAACGGGCGCGGGAAATGGCTGAGATCCGCACCGATATTCAGCTGCTGGCCTTCCAGATCCAGACGCGTGGTCGGCATGATGGTGACCTGATATTTATCAGACAGGTCACGCAGGCAAAGCAAAGCATCGCCATCGTTGATTTTAAAGCTGATGTTGTTGCTCGACACCACCATCGCCGCCGGGATTTCCAGCTGGTAATTCGAGACATCGCTGTCGGCAGAACCGAGCGGCACAGTGCCCAGAGGCTGACCGTTCATCATCAGCTGCAATGTGGTGTTGCGTGCCGCCATCGCCGGAGAAACTTTCAGGTTCAACAGCAATTGCGCGTTGGTGATCACCTGGTCGGCGGGCAGGGTAAAATCAATCCCCGCCTGCAACTGGCCGCCGCTGAGCATAATGCCGCGCGGTTGGCCCATTTGCGCCACGGTAATACTGCTGGCGCTGCCTGGCGTGAATGTTGAGGGCGCAGGCGTTGCCGCGACCGGAGCCGGAGTTGGCTCAGGTTCTGGAAGCGCATCCTGCATTGGCGGCGTTTCCGGCACGGGAACAGAATCCGGCGTTGCGTCCGGAGTAGATTCTGGTGCAGGTGCCGGTAAATCCAGTGGAATTTGTGACTCGACCGCCGTGGTGTCTTCAGCCATAACGGGGGCGCTTAAAACGGTTACTGCGAGCAATACCTGGCAAACCTTAAAGGTCATCCGTTTCATGTCACGTTGTCCTCACTGGCACTTTCCATACGCTTTGCTTCTGCCTGACGCAGACGGCGGTTTTCGCGGCGCGATTTCCAGGTCAGCCAGAACAAGTCAAACACACAACGGATGATGATAAGCAGGGAACGGAACGGGTTGTCCTGCGGCTTCGGCGGGTGGATCCACGCATCAGCACGCGCCAGAACCACACGCACCAGTTCCCGGCGGCGGTCGAGTGGGATCTCTTCAAATTGCAGGCGAATCGCCTGTTCGTCATGAGCGATCACTTGCACCGGAATGCTGATAGAACCTGACTTTAATTGCAGTTCGATTTCTTCAATTTCGTCGGTGAGATGGCGTTCATCAGGCACCGCAATTCGGCAACCGCCCATCGACAAATCGAGCGTATTACTGCGCGATGAAATGCCGCTGGCGTAGTGAATCACCACCGGAACATCGACCTCAATACGGATGGTTTTACGCGTCTGGCGCGTTTCACGGGCCACGGCAATCGCCGCCAGCAGGAACACCAGGCTGTATAAACCCCAGCCGACGTTGAGTGCGATAACGTTCGGGTCGACGCCAAAGTAATCATGCGCACAGGCGCGCACAATCCCGGCAACCACCGCCACCGCCAGTAAAACCGCGACAATCATATGCGGGCGCACGACGCTGAAATCGAAGTATCCGACGTCCAGCAGTGCACCTTTATCGGTGACGTTAAACTTGCCGCGTTTCGGGAATAGCATCGTGACAGCGGTCGGCAAGACCAGGTGGAATGCCATCACCATGTCGTAAATTTCGCCCCAGAAACTGTAGCGATAACGCCCATTCATGCGCGAGTTGAGGTAAATGCTCAAGATCAGATGCGGCAGCGCATAAGCAAAAATCAGGCTCGCCGAGGAGTGGATGATGTTGAGGTTAAACAGCAAATACGCCAGCGGCGCGGTGACGAACGCCACGCGCGGCAGGGCGAACTGGAAATAGAGCATCGCGTTGAGATAACACAGGCGTTGCTGCCATTTCAGGCCACGGCCAAATAGCGGGTTATCGAGGCGGAAGATTTGCGTCATGCCACGCGCCCAACGGGTTCGCTGAATAACGTGCAGAACCAGACGCTCGGTCGCAAGACCCGCCGCCAGCGGGATATCGAGGAATGCAGATTTCCAGCCCAGGCGCTGCATTTTCAACGCGGTGTGGGCATCTTCGGTCACAGTTTCTACCGCAAAACCACCGATTTCTTCCAGCGCGCTACGGCGAATGACGGCGCAGGAACCGCAGAAGAATGTCGCATTCCAGTTGTCATTACCCTGCTGAATCGGGCCGTAGAACAGCGCACCTTCGTTGGGAATGTTTTTGCCGCCCGATAAATTACGCTCGAACGGATCGGGCGAATAGAAGTAGTGCGGCGTTTGCAGCAGCGCCAGTTTCGGGTCTTTCAGGAACGCACCGACCGTAGCTTGCAGGAAAATACGCGTCGCCACGTGGTCGCAGTCAAAGACCGTGATCAGCTCACCTTTGGTGAGTTTCATGGCGTGGTTAAGGTTACCGGCTTTGGCGTGGGAGTTATCGTTACGCGTGATGTAACCCACACCGGCATCTGCGGCAAACACCGCAAATTCACGGCGTTTACCATCATCGAGCAGGTAGATTTTAATTTTGTCGCGCGGGTAATCGATACATTGCGCGGCGAGCACGGTATCGCGCACCACTTCGAGGCTTTCGTTATAACTGGGAATGTAGACATCCACCGTCGGCCACGTCGACGTATCTTCCGGCAACGGCACGATCCCCCGTTTTAATGGGAACGCGGTTTGCAGATAGCTCAGTAATAAAACCACCCAGATATACAGCTCAGCTAAAAATAGCCCTATTCCGAGAATGGCTTCTATTTCGGAATTAAAATGCAGGGTTTGCGTCGCACGGAAATAAATATAACGTGTGGACATCAATACTGAGACCAGCATCATGATTATCGACACGCTGTGCTTTTTGCTGAAGCCTAATAAAAACAGAATCGCCAGGCTAATAAAGCCAAAGATATACTGCTTCTGGCTGTCCATAGGCGTAATGATGATCAGCACTGCTATTGGCGCTAACACCAATAGCAGTAAATAAAACAGGACCTTTTTCATAGGACATCCTGGATGATTGTCAGAAATTTGACGTTCTCAAGGCGGTGTGAACCGCGCCATCACCAATTTTTATGCCGAGAATAGCGGCGACTCGTTTACTAATAAGTTCAATATCAAAAGCCGCTGCGGAAGCCGGACTAAAATCAAATATCGACTGCTGAGAGGCATTGGCTTCAGCCACACTTTCATCGCGGTTAATAACGCCAAGCAGACGGTCACCAAGGCGTTGCTGCATAAATGCAGTGACGTCGCGGCTGATATGTCGGCGGTTATCGCTCTGGTTAAGCACAAAGTAATATCCCGCTTTGTTATTTAGCGGCTCGCCAATTAAGCGATGGTTTTCAATATGCGGGAGCAGCGAAAGCGACGCGGTATCCGCCAGCATGGTCACCAGATGCAAATCGGCAATGCGCGAAACCGCCTTCAGCGCCGGGTTCGGCCCTGGCGGGAAATCGGCAATAATCACGAGGCCTGGATAGTTCAGCAAGGTGCTTAATCCGCGCAGCAAAAAATGGCTGTCGGTTGCCAGAAGATGCTCAAATTCAAGGCGTTGTTCTTCGCTCACGTCGCCATACGGCAGCACAAACATGTTGCTTCCTGCCGTCAAAACTGACTGGCTCCAGTCGGCTGATTCAATGGCTTTTGTCACGTAGCCACGGCCATCTGACAGCGGCACACCAAAGTGCAGACGCAGCGCGTTTTGCACATCAAAATCAATGGCTAACACTTTGCTACCCGCGCGTGCTAATGCATACGCCAGGTTAGCAGTCACCGTGGTTTTTCCTACTCCGCCTTTTGGCGAGCACACACACACTAGCGGCATGACGCAATCATCTCCAGCAACGGTTGCAGCGGCAAGTCTTTGGCGGGATGACTCCGCGCCGTGTTCCCTTTGGCTGCGAACAGTTTGTCAAAACGCACGGGCTCATTGGCGAGCGGTGCAGGGGCCTGCGGCGCGAATACGGCGGCAGGTTTCACGGTGTCTTTTAATGGTTCTGGAATAGGTTCTGGTACCGGTTGCGCTGGTTCCACGGCGGGAGCCAGTTGCTCAAACAACGTCGCGGTGCTGTGCTGCGCAGGCTCGGTGGGTAAAGTCGCGGTTTTAGCTGCCGGCAATGCGCTGTTCAGGCTATTTAGAATCGAGCCTTGTGACGCCGCATTGCTGACAGGCTGCGCCGCCAGAGGCCGGAAATGACTCGCATCAAATTCATCCGCCTTCGCCGCCTGTGGCGCAGGAACGGCAATACTTCCGGCGTGAGACAACACCGAACCGTCATCTTCAGTATTCATTAACTGTTTGATGATGGCCCAGTTGCTGGTATCTGACTGTTTGTTTTGCGCCGACATATCCTTGAATTCGATAGCGCCTGTGCGGGTCTTATCCTTGAATCGCTGCAAGTCATCATAGTTTTTCATTGCGACACTCATGATTTATAAGACGTTTCGATGAGATAGTTATTCAAAGCTTATACCAATACTATTAAAAAGGTTTTTTGGATAATGATTATGGGCTATTGACTTCACAGAACGTTATTAATTGCCAGGCGTTATCATTACTTATTTTATTATTGTTTTTGCGGGTAAAATGATGGCATTTCAAGCCAATATATCGGCTTTAGCCGGGGCTTCTCCATCTTTTTTTCTTATCCACACTCATCTAAGCATGAAGATGATTAAATTTTTAATTAAGCACTATTTAATACTAACTAATAAAAGGTAGCAGCTTTTGTTTGTGATTTCACACACATAAATAGTATTTGGTTAAGTCGAATATTTCGCGTGGAAAATTAACATTAAATTTGAGGTTTATATTTCCATGGGGTTTGTGGGGTAAATATAACATCAGCCGTGATAAAAAAACAAAAGACGTCGACCCATCCCCACATTTTAAAATGCGCATTGCTCCTGCATTACGTGAACAGTTAGATGTATAAGCCGCAGAACAAGGTTTAAGACTCTGGCGCGCGAAGAACTCAAGAAGAAAGGGATAGAGCCGACAGGATAAGCGTTGGTCCCCCTCACCCCGGCCCTCTCCCCCAGGGAGAGGGGGAAAACCGTAGATTCCCTCTCCTGGGGGAGAGGGTTAGGGTGAGGGCGTTTTGAATTACCGAATTTCCCCGTTCTCATCCTGATCAACAGCGAAACACGCCACCAGTTGACCGCCGTACTCTTTCAGCTGCGGTTGCAACTGCGTACACGGCCCGAAACGGCGGCGGCAGCGGGCGTTGAACGCACAGCCTGGCGGTGGGTTCAGCGGGCTTGGTAACTCGCCGGTGAGTTTGATGCGCTCGCGGCGGTCATCTGGATTCAGGCGCGGTGTGGCAGAAAGCAGCGCCTGGGTGTACGGGTGGCGCGGGTTGGAGAAGATCTGGTCTTTGGTGCCCTTCTCTACGCAGCGGCCCAAATACATCACCATCACTTCGTCGGCGATGTGCTCCACCACCGACAAATCGTGGGAGATGAACACATACGACAGCCCCATTTCCTGCTGCAAATCCATCATCAGGTTCAGCACCTGCGCGCGCACGGAAACGTCGAGCGCGGATACCGGTTCATCGGCAATCACCACGTCCGGATCGAGCATCAGGCCACGGGCGATAGCAATACGCTGACGCTGGCCGCCGGAGAACATATGCGGATAACGGTCGTAATGCTCGGTTTTCAGGCCAACTTTCGCCATCATCGCCAGCGCTTTTTCACGGCGATCGGCTTTGCTCAGGCTAGTGTTGATTTGCAGCGGCTCTTCCAGAATTTGCCCCACTTTTTTGCGTGGGTTCAGGGAGCCGTACGGGTTCTGGAACACGATCTGGATTTTCTGGCGACGCAGCTTTTCAGCGGTTTCATCAGGTTTCAGCAAATCCTGGCCTTGATAGTAAAGCTCACCGCCGGTCGGGATTTCGATCATCGTCAGCAGGCGGCCCAACGTGGATTTACCACAGCCAGATTCGCCTACCACCGCCAGCGTTTTGCCGCGTTCCAGTTCAAACGACACGCCGTCCAGCGCTTTCACCAGGCGTTCCTGGCCGAAAAAGCCTTTCTTCACCGGGTAGTGTTTTTTCAGGTCGATGGCCCGCAACAGAGGTTGCGCAGTGGCCTTTTCGGTACTCATAGCGTTGGCCTCCCGGCATCATCGAGTGGGTAGTGGCATTTGGACTGACGCCCGTTATCCACCATGTTCAGTTCAGGTTCTTCAGTGCGACATCTGTCGGTGGCGTACGGGCAGCGCGGGTTGAGCAGGCAGCCGTTGGGGCGGTCGTACTTGCCCGGCACCACGCCCGGCAGTGACGCCAGACGGGCTTTGTCCTGCGCAAATTCAGGTAATGCACGCAGCAGCGCTTGGGTGTATGGGTGGCGCGGTGCACGGAAGATATCGTGCGCGGCCCCGGTTTCAACCACTTGCCCGGCGTACATTACGATGATTTTATGCGCCGCTTCAGCCACCAGCGCGAGGTCATGGGTGATCAGGATCAGCGCCATGTTCTCTTTTTGCTGAAGTTCCAGTAACAGCTCAATGATTTGCGCCTGGATGGTCACATCCAGCGCGGTGGTCGGTTCATCGGCAATCAACAACTTAGGCCGACAAGCAATCGCCATGGCGATCATCACGCGCTGGCTCATACCGCCGGAAAGCTGGTGCGGGTAAACGTCCAGACGCGAAGCCGCATCGGGAATGCCCACCAGGTTCAGCAGGTCGATAGCGCGCTGGCGACGAGTACTTTTGTTGCCGCCCTGGTGCACTTTGATGGCTTCCATAATCTGGAAACCGACGGTGTAACACGGGTTGAGGCTGGTCATCGGGTCCTGGAAGATCATCGCCACTTCGGCACCGACCAGGTTGCGACGTTCTTTCTCAGAAATCTTTTGCAGATCCTGGCCGTTAAATTCCAGTTTCTCTGCCATCACGCGGCCTGGGTAATCAATCAGCCCCATAATCGCCAGCGAGCTGACGGATTTACCGGAACCTGATTCCCCAACGATACCGACAACTTCGCCCTGATTTACGCTGTAACTCACGCGGTCTACGGCACGGAACGGTGTCTTTTCGTCGCCGAAATGCACCGATAATTTGTTTACATTCAATAACGCCATTTCGTCGCCCTTTACTGCTTGAGTTTAGGATCGAGCGCATCACGCAGCCCGTCACCCATCAGGTTAAATGCCAGCACCGTCAGCAGGATTGCGACACCCGGGAAGGTGACAACCCACCAGGCACTTTGGGCAAACTGCAACACGTCGGAGAGCATGGTGCCCCACTCCGGTGTTGGCGGTTGTGCACCCATGCCGAGGAAGCCGAGAGCGGCCATATCGAGAATGGCGTTAGAGAAGCCAAGGGATGCCTGCACGATCAGCGGTGCCAGGCAGTTTGGCAGAATGTTGATGAACATCTGGCGCATTGGGCTTGCACCCGCCACGCGCGAAGCGGTCACGTAGTCGCGATTCACTTCCACTAATACCGCGCCGCGCGTCAGTCGCACATAGTGCGGCAGGGCGACGAAGGTTAATGCGAGCGAGGCGTTGACTATCGACGGGCCGAATATCGCCACCAGCACCAGCGCCAACAGCAGGCTTGGCAGTGCCAGCATGATGTCGACAACGCGCATGATGATGTTGTCGATAAGGCCGCCGAAGTAGCCCGCCACCAGGCCGAGTACCACGCCCATAATCAGCGACAGCACAACCACCAGGCAACCGACCAGCAGCGACAAACGCGCGCCGTACATCAGGCGCGCCATGATGTCGCGGCCTACGTCGTCAGTACCGAGGATAAACTGCCAGCTGCCGCCGTCTTGCCAGACCGGAGGATGCAGCAGTGAATCACGGAACTGTTCAGCCGGGCCGTGTGGCGCGAGGACGTTAGCGAAAATGGCAATCAGGATCATCAGGGTGACGTACACCAACCCGACGACCGCCCCTTTGTTACGTTTAAAGTAGTGCCAGAATTCCTGGAACGGCGTCATTGGGACGGGCGCCGCTACCACTTTGTTATCTGTTATTTGCGTCATGATGGCCCCTTATTTCTTATGGCGTATACGCGGGTTCACCACGCCGTACAGCAAATCGACGATCAGGTTAACGAGGATAATCATCGTCGCCACCAACAATACGCCGCCCTGTACAACCGGGTAGTCACGACGTTGCAATGCATCAATCAGCCAGCGGCCAAGGCCCGGCCAGGAGAAGATGGTTTCCGTCAGAATCGCGCCCGCCAGCAAGGTGCCGACCTGCAAGCCGATAACGGTGACAACCGGCAGCATGGCGTTACGCAGAGCGTGAACCACAATAACGCGCATGCGGGTCAAGCCCTTGGCACGAGCGGTACGGATGTAGTCTTCGCCCAATACTTCCAGCATGGATGAGCGAGTCATACGCACGATAACCGCCAGCGGAATAGTGCCGAGCACTACGGCAGGCAGAATCATGTGCGCTACGGCGTCGATGAAGTCGCCCGGTTCGCCCCAGATGGCGGTATCGATCAGCATGAAACCGGTGAGCGGCAAGGTGTCGTCGAGGAACACCGTGTCGCTGACGCGCCCGGAGACGGGGGTGAGGTTCCAGTAGACGGAAACCAGCATGATTAACATCATACCCCACCAGAAAATAGGCATTGAGTAGCCCGTCAGCGCCAGGCCCACCGAGGTGTGGTCGAAGATTGAACCGCGTTTAACTGCGGCCAGAACACCGACCGGAATGCCCACGGCAACGGCAAACAACATGGCGCAAACGCCGAGTTCCATGGTCGCTTTAAAGCGCGGTACGAACTCGTCCCAGACAGGGAGACGGCTTTTTAACGAAATGCCCATGTCGCCGTGCATCACACCCCAAATATAATGGAGGTATTGCTGCCACATTGGTTTGTCGAGGCCAAGTTCGGCCAACAACTGAGCATGACGTTCAGGAGAGATACCACGCTCACCGGCCATAATCATCACCGGGTCACCCGGAATCATGTGCACGAAAGCGAAGGTAAGAAGGGTAATACCGATAAATGTGGGGATGACTAACCCCAGACGGCGAAGGATGAACTGCAGCATATCCCGGATTCTCTGTAATCTCCCGGCACTAAAAAGTGGCGGGATGTATTGCTCACAAATCAAAAGATACCCCCCTCACCCTGACCCTCTCCCTGAAGGAGAGGGGATTTAAAGCAAGGCGAGGGTGGATCTTAAAGTCAGAAAATTACTCTACTGACACGTTCTCAAAGTGGTGTTTGCCCAATGGGTCAACCACATAACCTTTCACTTCTTTGCGCACTGGCTCGTATACGGTGGAGTGAGCAACGATCAGCGCCGGAGCCTGGTCATGCATCACTACCTGAGCTTGTTTGTACAGCTCGATACGTTTGTTGTGGTCTTCTGCCGCACGCGCAGGTTGGATCAGGTCTTCAAACGGCTTGTAGCACCAGCGAGAGTAGTTGGAACCGTCTTTCGCCGCAGCACAGCTGAACAGAGTCGCGAAGAAGTTATCCGGGTCCCCATTGTCGCCAGTCCAGCCCATCATTACAGCCTGGTGCTCGCCCGCTTTGGCGCGCTTCAGATACTCGCCCCACTCGTAGGTGACGATTTTGGCGGTCACGCCGACTTTCGCCCAGTCAGCCTGAATCATCTCAGCCATACGGCGAGCGTTCGGGTTGTACGGACGTTGTACTGGCATCGCCCACAGGTCAACGGTGAAGCCGTCAGCGTGGCCGGATTCTTTCAGCAGCGCTTTTGCTTTCTCAGGATCGTAGGTGTAATCCTTCACGTCATCGTTGTAGCCCCACATGGTTGGTGGGATGAGGTTTTTAGCCGCAGTACCTGCGCCCTGATAAACCGCTTTGATGATCGCTTCTTTGTTCACCGCGTAAGTCAGCGCCTGACGCACTTTCACGTCATCAAACGGTTTCTTCTCGGTGTTGAAGGACAGGTAACCGACGTTCAGGCCAGCCTGTTCCATCAGGTTGATGCTTTTGTCTTGCTTCATACGAGCGATGTCAGCCGGGTTTGGATACGGCATAACCTGGCACTCGTTTTTCTGCAATTTGGCGTAACGCACGGAAGCGTCAGGCGTGATGGAGAACACCAGGCGGTCGATTTGCGGCTTGGTGCCCCAGTAGCCCGGGAATGCTTTGTACAGAATGCGCGAGTCTTTCTGGTATTGCAGCAGCTGGAACGGACCAGTACCGATTGGGTTCATGTCAGTTTTTTCTGGCGTACCGGCTTTCAGCATGTTGTCAGCGTATTCTTTGGACAGAATAGACGCGAAGTCCATCGCCAAATCGGCCAGGAATGGAGCTTCTGGACGCGCCAGAACGAACTGAACAGTTTTGTCGTCCACTTTCTTAATTTCGGTGATCAGGTCAGGCAAGCCCATGCCTTCAAAGTATTCGTAGCTGCCGCCAGAAACTTTGTGGTACGGGTTGTTTGCATTTTTCTGACGATCAAACGAGAACACCACGTCATCTGCATTCAGATCGCGTGTTGGTTTGAAATCTTTGTTGTCCTGCCACTTCACGCCCTGACGCAAGTGGAAGGTATAGGTTTTGCCGTCTTCACTGACTTCCCATTTCTCAGCCAGACCTGGGACGATTTCAGTGGTGCCGGTTTTGAACTCGACAAGACGGTTATAAATTGGCACTGAGCTGGCATCGTACGTTGTGCCAGAGGTGAACAGCTGCGGGTTAAAACCTTCTGGGGAACCTTCTGAGCAATAAACCAGTGTTTTTGCCTGAACGCTTGCTGCTACGGTCAGTGCCACCAGGCTCAGACCAAACTTCAGCATCCCTGACTTCTTCAAGGAAAGACTCATTCTTCTGCTCCATTGTGAGATGTGTTGTTTTTTCCGTTAGACCTTTGTTATTTGTGTGCGGTCCGTTCGGTATGCCCGGAGGCGGAGGTGAGGCCAGGGATTCCTTTCGTCAGGCTAGCTGTGTGATAGTGCGGACTGTCCATAAATTGCCCCTCACGCCCTACAATCTGTCAATAGATGAGTTAAACGTCAATATAGGTAACGGGGATTTACAACCGAGGTGAGAATTGGCGAACAAAGTTAAAAAAAAGCCTGCGATGCCATTTCCAGCAGGGAAATTTATGCTACGGGGTTGTTACCAGAATATTACACTGCTTATTTTGCAACCGATAGCGGTAATCGGTTGCGCGATTTTTGAAAAATTTCTTGCCGAATGCTGATTATCTGAACGATTAATTTTGTGATCTAAGTCTCTCACAGCGAATCATGCTGGCTCGAAACATAAGCAATGGGTAATTAACCCACTATTTTTCATAACAAAATACGATGGAATATGTCACAAAATCGGACTCATGAGGTCGATACCGCCGACAACGCTCATATTATGAATAATTAACAAGTCCTATTTCCGACGTAGGCCATGATTGACCTGCGCAGGGCATTATTAATATCGTCAGATCTTTATGCCGGTAATCACTATGTTTATACGCAAGGACGCTTTACCCGCCGTATTCTCGGCCCTCTGCCTGGTTTTATCTCTTTCTGGTTGTGATGATAAATCGCCAACTGTCGATCTCTTCGCTACAGCTCCCCAATCCACTAACGAGCCATGTCAGCGCCAGCCAGAATTTATCATTGATCAAAATAACGGGCGCTACCCGTTATGGCCGCAAAGTGACGGGGCAGAAAATATTAATTACCGTACTAACGAGCTTGCGAAGATAGAAAAAGACCAGGGCAAAACATTAAAATACTATTCGCTCGCTATTGTGATTCAGGCGAATAAAACGACACAACTTCTGAGTGAGGAAAGTTTTATTCCGCAAGAAGCCCAGCTCCAGGCAACGGCTTTATATTCACTTATTGCAGCCGCCCAGGAATGCTATAAAGCGGCGCCGCCATCAAGTAACACCCAGCTTACGCGTTACTCCTTCATGCTGGACGCGGCGAATGAATACAGCCGGTTTGTGGAAGAACGCATTCAGCGTCATTGGGATAAAACTCCATACAGCCAAAGCGAGAAAACTCAAATCGGTGGGATGTCAGAATGGATGGTGAAAGGTTCGGCGGGAAAGGTTATCCGTGCGTACAACAAAGTGATCGATGATTTTAATCAGCTCATTCACTGATTTTGCCAAACTTCAGACGTAAAAAAACCCAATCTTTCGATTGGGTTTTCTTGAATTTGGTCGGCGAGAGAGGATTCGAACCTC
>NZ_QZWH01000025.1 GCF_003601925.1 Buttiauxella izardii | reverse complement strand
GAGGGCTGGGGTGAGGGCGACAATGCCATTAACAAGAGCCACACTATGTCATCTTCACGCCCGGTATTCCGCTCCGGCTGGCTGCCTTATGCGCTGGTTTTGCCGCAGTTGATTATCACCATTATCTTTTTCATCTGGCCTGCGGGCGAAGCGCTGTGGTATTCGCTGCAAAACGTCGATCCGTTTGGGCTTTCAAGCACCTTTGTCGGGCTGGATAATTTCAAACAGCTTTTCCACGACAGCTATTATCTCGACTCTTTCTACACCACCTTAATTTTCAGTGGATTAGTGGCGGGCAGCGGGTTGCTGGTGTCGCTATTTTTCGCCGCTCTCACGGATTACGTAGTGCGCGGCAGCCGTATTTATCAAACGCTGATGCTGCTGCCTTACGCCGTTGCTCCGGCCATTGCCGCCGTATTGTGGATCTTCTTGTTTAACCCAGGTCGCGGCCTTTTAACGCATGTGCTGGAAGAGTTTGGCTACCACTGGAACCACGCGCAAAACAGCGGCCAGGCGATGTTCCTGGTGGTGTTTGCCTCGGTATGGAAGCAAATCAGCTACAACTTCCTGTTCTTTTTCGCCGCCCTGCAATCGATACCTCGCTCGCTGGTCGAAGCCGCTTCTATTGACGGAGCAGGCCCGGTGCGCCGCTTTTTTAAATTGTCGCTGCCGCTGATTGCGCCAGTGAGCTTCTTCCTGCTGGTGGTGAACCTGGTTTACGCGTTTTTCGACACCTTCCCGGTGATCGACGCCGCAACCGGCGGTGGCCCGGTCCAGGCGACGACCACGCTTATCTACAAAATTTACCGTGAAGGTTTTGCAGGCCTCGACCTTTCCGCATCGGCGGCGCAATCGGTGGTGCTGATGTTCTTAGTCATCATCCTGACGGTGATTCAGTTTCGTTTCGTGGAACGTAAGGTGCGCTACCAATGATTGAGAACCGCCGCGGGCTGACCATTTTCAGCCATACCCTGCTCATCCTCGGCATCATCGTGATTCTGTTCCCGCTGTACGTCGCGTTTGTGGCGGCAACGCTGGACAACGAAGCCGTGTTTCAAACGCCGATGACGCTTATTCCCGGCACCCATTTGCTGGAAAACATGACCCATATTTGGGTGAATGGCGTGGGGGCCAACAGTGCGCCATTTGGCCTGATGCTGCTCAACAGTTTCGTGATGGCGCTGGTGATCACCATCGGCAAAATCACCGTTTCGATGCTCTCTGCTTTTGCCATCGTCTGGTTCCGTTTTCCGCTGCGTAACCTGTTCTTCTGGATGATTTTTATCACCCTGATGCTGCCAGTCGAAGTGCGAATTTTCCCGACGGTGGAAGTGATCGCCAACCTCAAAATGCTCGACAGTTACACCGGCCTCACGTTGCCGCTAATGGCTTCGGCGACTGCTACGTTCCTGTTCCGCCAGTTTTTTATGACGCTGCCCGATGAGCTCATGGAAGCGGCTCGCATTGATGGTGCAACACCGATGCGCTTCTTCCGCGACATCGTGTTGCCGCTCTCAAAAACTAATCTTGCGGCGCTGTTCGTCATCACCTTTATCTACGGCTGGAACCAATACCTGTGGCCGCTGCTGATTATCAGCGACGTCAACCTCGGCACCGCCGTGGCGGGTATCAAAGGCATGATGTCTTCCGGTGAAGGCTCGACCCAGTGGAATCAGGTGATGGCGGCCATGTTACTGACGCTGATTCCCCCGGTAATTATCGTTTTAGCCATGCAACGCGCGTTCGTGCGTGGCCTTGTTGATAGTGAGAAATAACTTCCATGGCAGGTTTAAAATTACAGGCAGTCAGCAAAAGCTGGGATAACAAAACCCAAGTGATTCAACCGTTAACGCTCGATGTGGCGGACGGCGAATTTATCGTGATGGTCGGGCCGTCGGGCTGCGGAAAATCGACTTTGCTGCGCATGGTCGCCGGGCTTGAGCGCGTCACCAGCGGCGATATCTGGATTGACCGCCAGCGCGTCACCGAAATGGAACCGAAAGAGCGCGGCATTGCGATGGTGTTCCAGAATTACGCGCTTTATCCGCATATGAGCGTGGAAGAAAACATGGCGTGGGGGCTGAAAATCCGTGGCATGGGCAAAGCGCATATTCAGCAAAAAGTGGTGGAAGCGGCGCGTATTCTCGAACTCGATGGTTTGCTTAAACGCCGCCCGCGTGAGCTTTCCGGCGGGCAACGCCAACGCGTCGCGATGGGGCGTGCGATTGTGCGTGACCCGGCAGTTTTCCTGTTTGACGAACCGCTCTCCAACCTCGACGCCAAGCTGCGCGTACAAATGCGCCTCGAACTGCAACAACTGCACCGCCGCCTGAAAACCACCAGTTTGTACGTCACGCACGATCAGGTCGAAGCGATGACGCTGGCGCAGCGTGTGATGGTGATGAACAAAGGCGTCGCCGAACAAATCGGTACGCCGGTGGAAGTTTACGAACGTCCGGCAAGCCGCTTTGTGGCGAGCTTTATCGGCTCGCCCGCCATGAATTTGCTGGAAGGCAATATCAGCGCAGACGGCACCCGTTTTGAACTGGCAGGCGGCATGGCGTTGCCGTTGGGAAGCGTGCATCGAGGGCGCGCGGTGACGCTGGGTATCCGCCCGGAACATATTGCGCTAAGCTCACAAACCGCAGGCGGCGTGCCGTTTATGGTCGACACGCTGGAGATGCTCGGCGCAGATAATTTAGTGCACGGACGCTGGGGCGAGCAGAAAATGGTGGTGCGCCTGGCGCATCAGGAACGCCCGCAACCCGGCAGCACGCTATGGCTACATCTGCCTGAAAATCATCTACATTTCTTCGATAAAGAAAACGGACAACGTCTATGAGTCACTGGCCTTACCCAAAAGTTGCCGCCCATCGCGGCGGTGGAAAACTGGCACCGGAAAACACTCTGGCGGCGATTGATGTTGGCGCACGTTACGGCCACACCATGATTGAGTTTGACGCCAAACTTTCAAAAGACGGGCAAATCTTCCTGCTCCATGACGACACGCTGGAGCGCACCAGCAACGGCTGGGGAATTGCCGGGGATTTGCCGTGGGATAAGTTGCTCAATGTGGACGCCGGAAGCTGGTTTAGCACCGAGTTTAAAGGCGAGCCATTACCGCTGCTTTCGCAAGTGGCGGCGCGCTGTAAACAGCACGGCATGATGGTCAATATCGAAATCAAGCCGACAACCGGCACGGACAGCGAAACAGGCAAAGTTATTGCGCTGGCCGCCCGTGAATTTTGGCAAGGGCAAACCGCGCCATTGCTGTCGTCATTTTCTATCGAAGCGCTGGAAGCTGCACAACATGCGGTTCCCGAGTTGCCGCGAGGTTTATTGCTGGATGAATGGCGCGATGACTGGCGTGAACTCACTACCCGGTTGGGCTGCGTTTCTATTCACCTGAATCATAAATTGCTCGATGAAGCTCGCGTGCGCGAACTCAAAGCGGCGGGATTACATATTCTGGTTTATACCCTGAATAATCCCCAACGCGCAGACACGCTGCTGCGTTGGGGAGTCGATACCATTTGCACTGACCGCATCGACCAGATTGGCCCGAACTTTACGGCCCAATAGTTTTTAACGGAATGCTCGGCTGTAACGTGGTCGAGTTGCCATTAGGATTGAGCATGCTGCCATTGTTTCTCGGTTGCAGCATGTGATCCTGACTGCTTGCGCTACTACTTCCACTCAACATTCCGCCATTGTTATTCGGCAGCACTTGCTGCGTCCCGACATCCAGCTCATTCGGCAATGTTTTCTTCACTTTGAAGACATCCTGCTGCGAATTATTGTTTATCTGCGATTCCAGATGCTGTTGCTGCACGCGGGTTTGCGTTTGTAACTGCTGATTTAACATCCCTTTTTGTTGCGTCTGCTGCGTTTGCATTTGCTGCTGCATCCGTTGCTGACTGGGGATCTGGTAACCCTGTTGATTGGGGTTATTCAGTGTATTAATCGGCTGTGCCAAACAGGTCAAAGGCAGCAAAGCCGCCATAAGTAGTCTTTTTTTCATCTTCACTTCCTCCATTTGGGGGATCTACTAAGTTTAATCGTTTTCCACCAACCCGATGGTTATTTAGGATTTTTAGACCAGGCTTAATGGGCGATTGACTGGACTCAATATGGAGAAAATAACGATGAAGCAGTGGAAAACGACTCGTGCGGAAATTCTGCGCTGGATGACCGTTCCGGCGCTGATGATAGGACTTTGCCTCTCGGTTAGTGCCGCGCCCCCTCCGCCAGCGCCCCCGGTATCTTATGGTGTTGAAGCGGATGTGCACCATGCCGTTCGTGCTGAAAATGGCATGGTGGCTTCTCAAGACGCTTTCGCCACGCAAGTGGGCGTCGATATTCTGAAGCAGGGCGGGAATGCGGTGGATGCCGCCGTTGCCGTGGGCTTTGCGCTGGCGGTGACTCATCCGCAGGCGGGGAATATTGGCGGCGGTGGCTTTATGATGCTGCGCACCAAAGACGGTAAAACCACTGCCATTGATTTCCGTGAAATGGCTCCTGAAAAAGCCTCGCGCGATATGTTCCTTGATGCGCAGGGCAACGCCGACAGCAAAAAATCCCTCACTTCGCATCTGGCTTCCGGCACGCCAGGCACCGTTGCGGGCTTCTCCATGGCGCTGGAAAAATACGGCACATTGCCACTCAACAAAGTGATTCAGCCTGCGATCAAACTGGCGCAGTACGGATTTACAGTGAACGACGCGCTGGCAGAAGATTTAAAAGTCTATGGCGCGGAAGTGCTTCCGAATCATCCCAACAGCAAAGCGATTTTCTGGAAAGCTGACGGCGAGCCGCTGCAAAAGGGCGACAAACTGGTGCAAACCAACCTCGCCAAAAGTCTGGAAATGATTGCTGAAAATGGCCCGGATGCGTTCTACAAAGGGGCCATTGCCGATCAAATCGCCGATGAAATGGCCAAAAATGGCGGGCTGATTAGCAAAGCGGACCTGGCAAATTACAAAGCGGTGGAGCGTGCGCCGATTAGCGGCACCTATCGCGGCTATGAAATTTTCTCCATGCCGCCGCCGTCATCCGGTGGTATCCACATCGTGCAAATCCTTAATATTCTGGAAAACTTCGACCTCGCTAAATACGGTTTCGGCAGCGCCGATGCGATGCAACTCACCGCAGAAGCCGAAAAATATGCTTATGCCGATCGCTCGGAATACCTTGGCGACCCGGATTTTGTGAAAGTGCCGTGGCAGGCTTTGACCAACAAAGCCTATGCGAAATCTTTGGCAGAACAGATAGATATCAACAAAGCGCGTCCGTCGAGCGAAATCAAACCCGGCAAACTCGCCCCGTATGAAAGCAACCAGACCACGCATTTCTCGGTGGTGGATAAAGACGGCAATGCCGTGGCGGTGACTTATACGCTCAATACCGTGTTTGGCACCGGCATTGTGGCGGGTAACACCGGCATTCTGATGAATAACCAGATGGATGATTTCTCAGCCAAACCGGGTGTACCGAACGTTTACGGGCTGGTGGGCGGCGATGCCAACGCGGTGGGGCCGCATAAACGCCCGTTGTCGTCGATGTCGCCAACTATCGTGGTGAAAGACGGTAAAACCTGGCTCGTGACCGGCAGCCCTGGCGGCAGCCGAATTATCACGACTGTGCTGCAAATGGTTATGAACACCATTGATTACGGGATGAACGTCGCCGAAGCGACCAATGCGCCGCGCTTCCATCATCAATGGTTGCCGGACGAGTTGCGTGTGGAAAAAGGCTTCAGCCCGGACACCATCAAGCTGCTGAAAGAAAAAGGGCAGAACGTGCAGGTGAAAGAGGCGATGGGCAGTACGCAAAGCATTATGGTCGCGCCGGACGGCATGTTGTATGGGGCATCTGACCCACGTTCGGTGGATGATTTGACTGCGGGATATTGAGTTTTCCCCTCACCCTAACCCTCTCCCCAGGGAGAGGGGACTGTCCGGTTTTTCCCCCTTTCCCTTCTCCCTCTCCTGTGGGAGAGGGCCGGGGTGAGGGCATTGTTAACTCGGTTTAAACCGAGCCATAAAATACGCATCCACATACTGCCCGTCGCGCAGCGCGTAATTCTTGCCCGTCCCTTCAATCTCAAAACCGAACTTGCGGTAAACCGCCACGCCAGGTTTGTTATCAACGAACACCGTCAGCTCGATTCGCTCGACGCGCAGCCAGTTATCGCACAGGTCTACCATTGCTTTAAGTAATGCGCTGGCGACGCCGCGATTACGATGTTGCCCGCAAACACTCATCCCGAAAGTGGCAACGTGGCTGCGGCGCGGGTTGGGTTCAACGGACAGCACCAAATGACCGATAACGACATCGTCGATGCAAGCCACCAGGCTCCTGCGCCCTGAAGGTGGATGCTTCATTCGTTCTTCCCACATTTCTAGCGAAGGATGAGGAATCTGTAGCGTGTTGTGATAAACCTCTGGCTGGGCGTTAATCTGACGTAAAGCCTCCAGATCTCTTAATTCCGCATGGCGTATCACAATTTCGCTCATTCCTTTTCTCCTCAAATGGTTAAGTAACCCCTTCAACATTATTGACTTTTTACTTTCCGTCAACTGCCAATTATTTCTAAAAAATAGTAGACAAGTGCGAATGATAATGATTATTATTGCCATGCGTTCAGGGGAGACCCCTACGGAGACAACCTGAAAGCACGACATTGCTCACATTGCTTCCAGTATTACTTAGCCAGCCTTGAGCTGGCTTTTTTTTTGCCCTTCTGAGTTGAAGCCTGGCTACGCCGCCGACGGCCGAATCCTTCGCTGCTACAACTCCAACTCATTCGGGCAAATTATTCGTAGGTCGGATAAGCGGCAGCGTCATCCGACAAAAATCGTCCGCAAAATCTCATGCCATCCGCCAGCGTCTGAAGTATGGTAATTGCAATTCAAAGTCAAAAAGGACAAAGCAATGACCCTACACTGCGCTTTCATAGGTTTTGGCAAAAGCACCACCCGTTATCACCTTCCTTACGTTCTGGTTCGCAAAGATAAATTCCACGTGGCTCATATCTTCCGTCGCCATGAAAAACCAGAAATCGAGCAGCAGCCGGAATACAGCCACATCCATTTCACCAGCCAACTCGACGACATTCTTAATGACCCGCAGGTGAAACTGGTGGTGGTTTGCACCCATGCAGACAGCCACTTTGATTACGCGAAACGCGCGCTGGAAGCGGGCAAAAATGTGCTGGTGGAAAAACCGTTTACGCCAACGCTCGCCGAAGCCAAACAGCTGTTTGAGCTGGCGAAATCCAAAGGACTGACCGTCACGCCTTACCAGAATCGTCGTTTTGACTCCTGCTTCCTGACGATGAAAAAAGCCATCGAAAGCGGAAAACTCGGCGAAATCGTCGAAATTGAAAGCCACTTTGATATGTATCGCCCGGTTGCGGAAACCAAACCTGGCCTGCCAGCCGACGGCGCGTTTTATGGCCTGGGCGTGCATACCATGGACCAAATCATTTCTATTTTTGGCCGCCCGGACCACGTCGCTTACGACATTCGTAGCGTGCGCAATAAAGCCAACCCGGACGATACTTTTGAAGCGCAGCTGTTCTATGGCGATCTGAAAGCCATCGTCAAAACCAGCCACCTGGTGAAAATCGACTATCCGAAATTCCAGGTACACGGCACCAAAGGCTCGTTCGTTAAATACGGTATCGACCAGCAAGAAACCAGCCTGAAGGCGTACATCATGCCGGGCGAACCGGGCTTTGCAGCAGATAGCAGCGTCGGCGTGCTTGAGTATGTGAACGACGCGGGTGAAACCGTGCGCGAAGAGTTGAAACCGGAAGTGGGCGATTACGGGCGCGTGTACGACGCGCTGTATGAAACCATCCTCAACGGCATACCCAATTACGTCAGAGAAATTGAAGCAATGACCAACCTCGAGATCCTCGAACGCGGTTTCGAGCAGGCGTCTCCTTCAACCGTCACCCTCGCTTAACCTGATAAAAGACGCCTCAAACTCGTTCACTTTTTTTGAACAGAGGCGTCAATTTTCGCCCTCTATGATCATCTCCGATTCGGGTCCACACTTATCCCATCAAAACGAATTGCGGAGAAACAAAATGATCTTTTTAAGAAAAGCTGAAGAACGTGGTCACGCGAATCATGGTTGGTTGGATAGCTGGCACACCTTCTCATTCGCTAACTATTACGATGCCAATTTCATGGGTTTCTCGGCATTACGGGTAATTAACGAAGACGTGGTGGAAGCCGGTGAAGGTTTCGGTACCCATCCGCACAAAGACATGGAAATCCTGACTTATGTGCTCGAAGGGGCCGTAGCGCACCGCGACAGCATGGGTAACGAAGAGAAAGTTCCGGCGGGTGAATTCCAGATTATGAGCGCTGGCACCGGGATTACGCACTCCGAGTACAACCCAAGCGATACCGAGCGTCTGCGTCTGTACCAAATCTGGATCATTCCAGAGAAAACAGGCATCACGCCGCGTTACGATCAGCGCCGCTTTGATGCACCGCAGGGTCGCCAGTTAGTGTTGTCGCCAGATGCGCGTGACGGTTCTTTGAAAGTGAATCAGGATATGGAATTGTCGCGCTGGGCGTTGGCGAAAGACGAACAATCTGTCTACCAAATCCCGGCAGATCGCCGCATTTGGGTGCAGGTTGTCAAAGGTAATGTGTCGATTAATGGCACTCAGGCCAAAACCAGCGACGCCATCGCCGTGTGGGATGAGCAAGCGATTTCGATTCATGCCAACGAAGCGAGTGAAATTCTGCTGTTCGATCTTCCGCCAGTATAAGAATTACCATTAGTTACCGGTCACAACCTTCCTCGAAACTGGGGAAGGTTGTGCTGCGTCCGTGCTAAACTTCGCTGTCGATTGATAACCCGCACAGCAAGATAATGAAAAAGAAAAGACCGGTATTACAGGACGTTGCAGATCGCGTTGGCATAACAAAAATGACCGTCAGCCGCTTTTTGCGTAACCCTGACCAGGTTTCTGCTGCGTTACAGGTAAAAATTGCCGCAGCCCTTGATGAACTTGGCTACATTCCTAACCGCGCACCAGACATCCTTTCCAACTCGACCAGCCGCGCCATCGGCGTGTTATTGCCCTCGCTGACCAACCAGGTTTTCGCCGAAGTATTACGCGGCATTGAAAACGTGATTGATGCTTACGGCTACCAGACCATGCTTGCCCACTACGGCTATAAACCGGAGCTGGAAGAAGAGCGCCTGGAATCGATGCTTTCCTGGAATATCGACGGACTGATCCTCACCGAACGCACCCATACCCCACGCACGTTAAAGATGATTGAAGTGGCGGGCATTCCGGTTGTGGAACTAATGGACAGCATTTCCCCGTGCCTCGACATTGCGGTCGGCTTCGATAACTTTGAAGCGGCTCGCCAGATGACGGCGGCGATTATCGCTCGTGGCCACCGCCACGTTGCATACCTCGGCGCTCGTCTGGATGAACGTACCGTGATCAAGAGAAAAGGCTACGAGCAAGCCATGCTGGACGCGGGCCTGGTGCCTTACAGCGTGATGGTTGAACAATCCTCTTCTTACTCCACTGGTATCGAACTGTTCCGCCAGGCGCGCCGCGAATACCCGCAGCTCGACAGCATCTTCTGTACCAACGATGACTTAGCCATCGGTGCGGCGTTTGAATGCCAGCGCCAGGGTTTGAGCATTCCGAAGGATATGGCGATTGCCGGTTTCCACGGCCACGATATCGGCCAGGTGATGGAACCGCGTCTTGCCAGCGTATTAACGCCGCGTGAACGTATGGGCCGTATTGGTGCCGAGCGATTGTTGGCGCGCATTCGTGGCGAAACGGTGACGCCGCAAATGCTGGATTTAGGTTTTACGCTGTCGCCGGGCGGCTCTATATAACAGAATGATTTCAGGTTGCAGCTTCATGGCTGCAACTCGGAATATTTACGCACTGTTTTTTTGATTTAGTTCACACTTATACACTTTGCAAGCTAATGGTTATTGCTAATTGCTGAAGCTCTCTGGACAATGTTACCGATAACAGTTACCCGTAACAGCATCTCGTCCGTCGGAGCTACGCTATGAGCACTACCAACCACGAAAACCACATCTACGTCCTGATGGGCGTCTCTGGCAGCGGTAAATCTGCTGTCGCGAGTGAAGTTGCTCATCAACTTAAAGCCGCGTTCCTCGACGGCGATTTCCTTCATCCGCGCTGCAATATCATGAAAATGGCTTCCGGTGAGCCGTTAAATGACGAAGACCGCAAGCCATGGCTGCAAGCATTAAACGACGCGGCATTCGCCATGCAACGCACCAACAAAGTTTCCCTGATCGTCTGCTCGGCGCTGAAAAAGGTTTATCGCGACCAGTTGCGTGACGGCAACCCGAATCTCTCTTTCATCTACATGAAAGGCGATTTCGAAGTGATTGAAAGCCGCCTGAAAGCGCGTAAAGGCCATTTCTTCAAAACGCAGATGCTGGTGACTCAGTTTGAAACGCTGGAAGAACCAAAGTCTGACGAATCGGATGTTCTGGTGGTGGATATCGACCAATCCCTTGAAGGCGTGGTCGCCAGCACGATTGATGTGATTAATAAAGGCAGTGCGCAGTGAGTACATTAACGCTTGTTTTAACAGCAGTCGGCTCCGTTTTGCTGCTGCTGTTTTTAGTGATGAAGGCGCGTATGCACGCCTTCGTTGCTTTGATGGTGGTTTCAATTGGTGCAGGGATGTTTTCCGGAATGCCGCTCGATAAAATCGCGGCAACCATGGAAAAAGGGATGGGCGGGACACTTGGATTCCTCGCCATCGTCGTCGCGCTCGGTGCGATGTTCGGTAAAATTCTTCATGAAACCGGCGCGGTTGACCAAATCGCCGTCAAAATGCTCAAGTCCTTCGGCCACAGCCGCGCACATTATGCGATTGGCCTGGCTGGTTTGATTTGTGCACTCCCGCTGTTCTTCGAAGTGGCGATTGTTCTGCTGATTAGCGTGGCATTTTCTATGGCGCGCCACACCGGCACCAACCTCGTCAAACTCGTGATTCCTCTGTTTGCGGGCGTTGCCGCAGCGGCGGCGTTTCTGCTGCCTGGGCCTGCGCCGATGTTACTGGCTTCGCAAATGCACGCCGACTTTGGCTGGATGATTCTGCTCGGCCTGTGCGCTGCAATCCCGAGCATGATTATCGCCGGGCCGCTGTTTGGTAACTTCATCAGTAAATATGTTGAATTGCATATTCCTGACGACATCAGCGAACCGCATTTGGGCGAAGGTAAACTGCCATCGTTCGGCTTTAGCCTGTCGCTGATTTTGCTGCCGCTGGTGCTGGTCGGCATGAAAACCATCGCCGCGCGTTTCGTCGAGCAAGGCTCCACGCTCTACCAATGGCTCGAGTTTATCGGCCACCCGTTCACTGCAATTCTGGTGGCGTGTCTGGTGGCGATTTACGGCCTCGCGTACCGTCAGGGTATGGCGAAAGAGCGAGTCATGGAAATCTGCGGTGCGGCTCTGCAACCGGCGGGCATTATCCTGCTGGTTATCGGTGCGGGCGGCGTGTTCAAGCAAGTGCTGGTGGACTCAGGCGTTGGCCCGGCATTAGGTGAAGCATTGACGGGTTTAGGCTTGCCGATTGCGGTGACCTGCTTCGTGCTGGCGGCTGCGGTGCGTATTATTCAGGGTTCTGCAACGGTGGCGTGTTTAACGGCTGTTGGCCTGGTGATGCCGGTTATCGAGCAACTGAACTACAGCGGCGCACAAATGGCGGCTTTGTCGATTTGTATCGCAGGCGGTTCGATTGTGGTGAGCCACGTCAACGACGCCGGTTTCTGGCTGTTTGGTAAGTTTACGGGTGCAACCGAAGGCCAAACCCTGAAAACCTGGACCATGATGGAAACGATTCTGGGCACCACGGGTGCGCTGGTCGGGATGATTGCTTTTAGTTTGCTCTCGTAGGTCATACAACAGCGTCATCCGACATAAATTTGACGCTCTGGCAAACCCAGAGCGTCATTTTTTTCAACACACTCAAGACATCAACGGCAACAACTGCTGATAAATCTGGTTAAACACTTTGCGACGCGCTTTGTATTGCTCATGACGAGCCATATCAGGTTTGTGTTGCTGCTCAAGCGCTAACTGCGGAAGCAGCGATTGCAACGATTTCTCCGGCGACACTGCAATTTGCGCCAGGCGCGCAGCACCCAAAGCTGGGCCAACATCTCCACCCGTTCTGTAATCCAGTGTTTGCCCGCTGATATCCGCCAGCATTTGCCGCCAGTATGGGCTTCGCGCTCCGCCGCCAATCAGCGTCACGCTTTGCGGCGTCACACCGCAGGAATGCACTACATCCATACCATCCGCCAGCGCATAACCCACACCTTCTAACACCGCGCGCGCCAGCTCTGCCGGGCCGTGCTGATGCGTCAGGCCAAAGAACACGCCTTTTGCCTGCGGATTATTGTGCGGCGTCCGTTCGCCTGAAAGATAAGGCAGGAACCAGATATCGCCCGCTTCCTGATTAGCTTTTTCAGCCGCCGCCAGTAACGCCGGAACGTTTTCCATGCCGGTGAGTTTTGCCGCCCAATCGAGGCACGATGCAGCACTCAGCATCACCGACATTAAATGCCAGCGGTTGGGTAACGCATGGCAGAAACTGTGGACCGCGCTTTCCGGTTTGCTCAGGAACCCTTCGCTGACCGCAAAGTAAACGCCCGAAGTGCCGAGCGACAACATCGCCTGGCCTGCGTCCATCATGCCCACACCGACCGCGCCTGCTGCGTTATCACCGCCGCCTGCAACGACGGGAACGGCAGGTATATTCCATGCTTGAGCCACATCGGCTTTCAATGTGCCGGTAATTTCACTGCCTTCAAATAAGTCCGGCATTTGCTGGCGTGTGAGTTGGCAGGCGTCGAGCATTTTGTCGCTCCAGTCGCGCTTCGCGACATCCAGCCACATCGTGCCAGCGGCGTCCGACATATCGCTGGCGAAAGCGCCAGTCATACGCAGTCGCAGATAATCTTTTGGTAACAGCACTTTATCGATTTTCGCAAAAACTTCAGGCTCGTGGCGCTGAACCCACAGCAGCTTTGGCGCGGTAAAACCGGGCATCATCAGGTTGCCGGTAATTTTGCGCGAATCAGGCACGCTGGCTTCCAGCAATGCGCACTCTTCGCCGCAGCGCCCGTCGTTCCAGAGAATCGCCGGACGTAATATGTTTTGCTGCTTATCAAGCAAGGTTGCGCCATGCATTTGCCCGGCAATCCCTATGGCTTTTACGCCTGCAAGAGAATGCTTTTCACAGAGCGCTTTCATCGCGCGGTCTGTGGCTTGCCACCAGTGTTCAGGGTTTTGCTCCGACCATAACGGATGCGGGCGCGATACCGTCAGCGGTTCAGTCTGTGAGGCCAGCACTTCGCCTTGCTCACTGAGCAAAATCGCTTTAACGCCCGAAGTGCCGAGATCGATTCCGATATACATAGTGGCAGTTCCTTGAAAGTATTTCGTAGGGTGGATGAGCGAAGCGTCATCCACCACATGGGTTACGAATTAAACTTATCTATCAAACAGATAATGATTCACCAGGTTTTCCAGCAATTCCTGATGCCCACTTTGATGCTGTGGTGCCAGGTTATGTTGCTCAGCGTACTGCGCAACTTGCGCCAGCGACATTTGCCCTTTCAGAATTTGCTGGCCAACTTCACCATTCCAACCGCTATAACGTTTGGCGACGCGTTTATCCAGCTCACCATCTTCAATCATACGTGCGGCAATTTTCAGCGACAGCGCCATCACATCCATCGCACCAATATGACCATAGAACAGATCGTACTTATCCGTGCTCTGGCGACGCACTTTGGCGTCAAAGTTCAGGCCGCCGGTAGTGAAGCCACCCGCTTTCAGAATTTCGTACATTACCAGCGAGTTTTCTTCCACGCTGTTCGGGAACTGGTCGGTATCCCAGCCCAACTGCGGGTCGCCACGGTTGGCGTCAACAGATCCGAAGATGCCCAGTGCAATTGCGCTGGCAATTTCATGATGGAAGGAGTGACCGGCCAGTGTGGCGTGGTTGGCTTCAATGTTTACCTTGATCTCTTTTTCCAGGCCGAACTGCTTCAGGAAGCCATAAACCGTCGCAACATCATAATCATACTGGTGTTTGGTTGGCTCTTGCGGTTTTGGCTCGATAAGCAGCGTGCCACGGAAACCAATTTTGTGTTTGTGCTCAACCACCATATTCATAAAGCGGCCAATTTGCTCCCGTTCCTGGCGCAGATCGGTGTTGAGCAGGGATTCGTAACCTTCACGACCGCCCCACAGCACATAGTTTTCGCCGCCTAATTTATGCGTGGCGTTCATCGCGGTGGCGACTTGAGTCGCTGCCCAGGAGAACACTTCCGGATCGGGATTGGTGGCAGCACCTGCGCCGTAACGTGGATTGGTAAAGCAGTTTGCCGTACCCCACAGCAATTTCACGCCGGTTTCTTGCTGTTTTTGCGCCAGCACTTCAGTCATTTGCGCGAAGTTATTCAGATACTCTTTCAGCGAGGCGCCTTCTGGCGACACATCGACATCATGGAAGCAGTAATACGGCACGTTCAGTTTATGGAAGAATTCGAACGCGACATCGGCTTTGTTTTTTGCCAGCGCAATGGCATCGCCCGCTTGCTGCCACGGGCGTTCAAATGAACCAACGCCAAACATATCCGCCCCATTCCAGCAGAAGTTATGCCAGTAGCACGCAGCGAAACGCAGGTGTTCTTCCATGCGTTTTCCCAACACGATTTCATCAGGATTGTAATGGCGAAATGCCAGAGGATTGGTGGATTTAGGGCCTTCAAAACGTACACGGTCAAGTTGGTCGAAATAAGCGGGCATAATTGACTCCGTAATCTTAATCAGGGGGCGGCGAGTAAGCGATTCTGTCACCATCCTCTATTTTCCTAAGACGTTGCTCAATTACGTTATTTCACACTGCGATTAAGAGAATGCTCAAATGTGCGCTGTCTCGCAAAAAACAGTGAAATTAATGCGATTGAATCTTTCGAGCGTTATTCCAATAAATAAAGCAACAAATGAGTCTGTTAATTTAAAAGCAGATCGCCATCATAAATTAACAATTAAACAAAAAAACGTAATCAGAAGAGGAAAATCTGTAATTGCTGGAATTCAATTCACAGACAACAATCCTTTCCGGTCGACAGATGTTAATAATTTTTAATCCGATTAATCACCACCCCTACAGGTAATAATAATATGAAGATTAAGAACCTCTTACTAACGTTGTGTGCCTCACTCGTTCTCACAAGCGTCAGCGGTATCGCGAAAGAAGTTAAAATTGGTATGGCGATAGATGACTTGCGCCTTGAGCGCTGGCAGAAAGACCGCGACATCTTTGTTGCTAAAGCCGAGTCGCTGGGAGCAAAAGTCTTTGTGCAGTCTGCGAATGGCAACGAAGAAACCCAGATGTCGCAAATTGAAAACATGATTAACCGTGGCGTCGATGTGCTAGTCATTATTCCTTACAACGGCCAGGTATTAAGTAATGTGATTGCCGAAGCGAAAAGAGAAGGGATTAAAGTATTAGCTTATGATCGCATGATTAATAATGCCGACATTGATTATTACATCTCATTTGATAATGAAAAGGTCGGTGAGCTTCAGGCGCAAAGCATTGTTAATAAAGTGCCTTCTGGTAATTATTTCTTAATGGGCGGCTCCCCGGTTGATAATAATGCCAAGCTGTTCCGTGCCGGGCAGATGAAAGTATTAAAACCGTATATTGATAGCGGGAAAATAAAAGTTGTCGGCGATCAATGGGCTGACGGCTGGCTGCCAGAAAACGCATTGAAAATTATGGAAAATGCGTTAACCGCCAATAACAACAAAATTGATGCCGTCGTCGCTTCAAATGATGCAACTGCGGGCGGCGCTATTCAGGCTCTGAGCGCGCAAGGCCTGGCGGGCAAAGTCGCTATTTCCGGGCAGGATGCGGATCTGGCGGGCGTAAAACGCATTATTGCGGGTACGCAAACTATGACGGTGTATAAGCCAATCACCCAGCTTGCAAACACGGCGGCGGAAATTGCCGTTGAACTCGGAGAAGGCAAACAACCTGCCTCTGACGCTAAGTTGAATAATGGCGTTAAAGACGTTCCGTCGCGCCTGCTGACGCCAATCGAAGTCGATAAAGCCAACATCGATAGCACCGTTGTGGCAGACGGTTTCCACAAAAAGAGCGAGCTATAACCCACTGCGCCCGCGCTTGCCGCGGGCGATACCCTTAAAACAGGTAAAGGAGGGGCTATGCCTTGTTTACTGGAAATGAAAAACATCACCAAAGCCTTTGGTGTGGTGAAGGCCGTCGATAACGTCAGCCTTTCCGTTGAGGCGGGTGAAGTGATGTCGCTGTGTGGCGAAAACGGCTCGGGCAAATCAACGCTGATGAAAGTGCTGTGCGGCATTTACCCGTTTGGCAGTTACGAAGGAGAAATCTGGTTTGCCGGTGAAAAACTCCAGGCGAGCCATATTCGCGATACCGAACGCAAAGGGATTGCGATTATTCACCAGGAGCTGGCGCTGGTTAAGCATCTGACGGTGCTGGAGAACATTTTCCTCGGTGCTGAGCTTTCACAATATGGCGTGCTGGATTACGACACCATGACGCTGCGCTGCCAGAAACTGCTGGCGCAGGTGAGCCTGAATATTTCCCCGGATACTCGCGTCGGTTCGCTGGGGTTGGGCCAACAGCAACTGGTCGAAATCGCCAAAGCGCTGAATAAACAGGTGCGATTGCTGATCCTCGACGAACCCACGGCTTCGCTCACCGAACAAGAAACCGCCGTGTTGCTCAGAATCATTCGTGACCTGCAAGCGCATGGCATTGCCTGCATTTATATCTCTCACAAACTCAATGAAGTGAAAGCCATTTCCGACACCATCTGCGTCATCCGCGATGGGCAGCCCATCGGCACGCGTGATGCCACTGCGATGCGCGAAGAGGACATCATCACCATGATGGTGGGGCGTGAACTGACGGCGTTGTACCCCAACGAACCGCACCAGACCGGCGATGAAATTCTGCGTGTCGAGCATCTCACCGCCTGGCATCCGGTCAACCGCCAGATTAAACGGGTAAACGACATTTCGTTTTCGTTACACAAGGGCGAGATTCTGGGCATTGCCGGGCTGGTCGGTGCCGGAAGAACCGAAGCGGTGCAGTGTTTATTTGGCGTCTGGCCGGGTAAATCTGAAGGACGTATTTTTATTGATAGCCAACCGGTGACGATTGGCAACTGCCAGCAGGCCATTGCACACGGAATTGCGATGGTGCCCGAAGATCGAAAAAAAGACGGCATCGTGCCGGTGATGGGGGTCGGGCAAAACATCACGCTGGCAGCACTTAGCCAGTTTTCCGGTGCGCTCTCGCACCTTGATGACGCCGCAGAACAAAATTGCGTCCTGCAATCCATTGCCCGGTTAAAGGTAAAAACCTCATCGCCTGAACTGGCAATTGGCCGACTCAGCGGCGGCAATCAGCAAAAAGCGATTCTGGCGCGATGTCTGCTGCTCAATCCACGCATCCTGATCCTTGATGAACCGACGCGCGGCATAGATATCGGCGCGAAATATGAAATCTACAAACTGATCAATCAACTGGTTCAGCAAGGGATTGCGGTCATTGTGATCTCCTCGGAATTGCCAGAAGTGCTCGGTCTGAGCGACCGCGTGCTGGTAATGCACGAGGGGCGAATCAAAGCTGACCTGATAAACCACAACCTGACCCAGGAGCAGGTCATGGAAGCCGCACTGAGGAGTGAAAAACATGTCGAAAAGCAACCCGTCTGAAATGAAACTTACGGCACCCACGGCTTCGCCTTTTGCGGGTTTACGGGCGCTGAATCTCCAGGTTTTTGTCATGATTGCGGCGATTGTCGTGATTATGCTGTTTTTCACCTGGACCACTGACGGCGCTTATCTCAGCGCCAGAAACGTCTCGAACCTGCTGCGGCAAACCGCCATTACCGGGATTCTGGCGGTTGGTATGGTGTTTGTGATTATCTCGGCAGAAATCGACCTTTCTGTGGGGTCGATGATGGGGTTACTCGGCGGTGTTGCCGCTATTTTTGACGTCTGGCTGGGTTGGCCTTTACCGCTGACGATCGCCGTTACGCTGGTGCTCGGGCTGGTTCTGGGGGCGTGGAACGGTTGGTGGGTGGCCTATCGTAAAGTGCCGTCGTTTATCGTCACGCTGGCGGGAATGCTGGCGTTTCGCGGCGTGCTGATTGGCATTACTAACGGCACCACGGTTTCGCCAACCAGCGCGGCGATGTCACAAATTGGGCAAAGCTACCTGCCGGATGGTATTGGCTTTGGTATCGGAACATTAGGGCTGGTCATTTTTGTGGCGTGGCAGTGGCGGATGCGCACTCGGCGTGAAGCGTTAGGTTTAGCAACCCCTGCATCCACCGGCATCGTTGGGCGGCAGGCTATCACAGCGGTGATCGTGTTAGGGGCTATCTGGCTGCTCAATGATTATCGCGGCGTGCCAACGCCCGTGCTGATCCTCACACTGTTGTTGCTGGCCGGCATGTTTATGGCGACCCGCACCGCTTTCGGGCGGCGCATTTATGCGATTGGCGGCAATATCGAAGCGGCACGACTTTCTGGTATTAATGTTGAGCGCACCAAACTCGCCGTTTTCGCCATCAATGGCTTAATGGTCGCCATTGCCGGTCTGATTCTCAGCTCGCGCCTGGGGGCGGGTTCACCTTCCGCCGGGAACATCGCTGAGCTTGATGCTATCGCGGCGTGCGTGATTGGCGGGACGAGTCTTGCGGGCGGCATTGGGAGCGTTGCCGGGGCGGTGATGGGCGCATTTATCATGGCCTCACTGGATAACGGCATGAGCATGATGGATGTTCCTACATTCTGGCAGTACATCGTCAAAGGCGCGATTTTACTGCTGGCCGTGTGGATGGACTCGGCAACCAAACGCAGAGCATAAGAATGTGTAAATGATCACAATGCCGGGGGAAGGTTGCCCGGCATTGTTGCGGTTATGCTATTGCACATAGGGTCTTGTTATCAGGAAACAAAAGCATGTTTGAGAAACGTCATCGCATTACGTTGTTATTCAATGCCAATAAGGCCTACGACCGCCAGGTGGTGGAAGGGGTAGGCGAATATTTGCAGGCGTCTCAATCCGAGTGGGACATTTTTATTGAAGAAGATTTTCGTGCTCGCATCGACAACATCAAGGAGTGGCTCGGTGATGGTGTGATTGCCGATTTTGACGATACGGAAATCCAGCGCCTGTTAGATGGGGCAGACGTCCCGATTGTCGGCGTCGGCGGCTCTTATCACTTGCCGGAGCACTATCCGCCGGTGCATTACATCGCCACCGACAATCACGCACTGGTGGAAAGTGCCTTTTTGCACCTTAAAGAAAAGGGCGTACAGCGTTTTGCTTTCTACGGTTTGCCAAACTCCAGCGGTAAGCGCTGGGCGATGGAGCGCGAATATGCGTTTAACCAACTGGTGGCAAAAGAAAAATACCGTGGCGTGGTGTATCAGGGCATCGAAACGGCACCCGAAAACTGGCAACACGCGCAAAATCGCCTGGCGGATTGGGTGCAAACGCTGCCGCCACAAACCGGGATTATCGCCGTCACGGATGCACGAGCGCGGCATTTGCTACAGGTTTGCGAACATTTGCATATTCCGGTGCCGGAAAAGCTCTGTGTGATTGGCATTGATAACGAGGAACTGACGCGATATCTGTCGCGCGTGGCTCTTTCGTCAGTGGCGCAAGGCACAAGGCAGATGGGGTATCAGGCGGCAAAATTGCTGCATCGCTTGATGGACAACGAGCCGCTCGCGTTACAGCGCGTTTTAGTGCCGCCGGTACGAGTGGTTGAACGCCGCTCTACGGATTACCGTTCTTTGCATGATCCAGCCGTCATCCAGGCAATGCACTACATCCGCAACCACGCCTGCAAAGGCATCAAAGTGGAGCAGGTGCTCGATTCCGTAGGGATTTCGCGCTCGAATCTGGAGAAGCGTTTTAAAGAGGAAGTGGGCGAAACCATTCACGCCATGATTCATGCGGAGAAACTCGAGAAAGCGCGAAGTTTGTTAGTTTCTACGTCGTTGTCTATCAACGAAATATCGCAAATGTGTGGTTACCCCTCTTTGCAATATTTCTATTCAGTATTCAAAAAAGAATATGACGCCACGCCGAAGGAACATCGTGAGCGGCACAGTGAAATATTGGTTTAAGCAAAAAAAAAACGCCTTCCAGAGGAAGGCGTGAAATTATTACTTATTATTAACAATCTATTTTAGTTATTTAGTTCGGTGCCATAAAACGCTGATTGGATTGGTACATCGCAAATAGGTAGTTGTTATAGCTGCTACCGCGTGTGGAATACCCTTTCAGCTTATGAATCATATTGCTGGCCGTAACTTCTTGATCCGCTTTACGCAATTGAGCGCGTGATGTACGGAACGATTTATAGGCCGGATGCGTATTCAGATTTGTTACGTAAGCGTTAACGCCTTCTTTAACTGAATCGTAATGCAAATAGCCTTTTACTTTGCCAGGTTCGCTGTTGCAATGGCGCTTGCTGCACTTCATACCAAACAAGTTGTTATTACTACGTGCGAGCTTAGAAGTACCCCAGCCACTCTCGGCTGCGGCCATCGTTGCCACCATATTGGTAGGAATGATGTCGACTTTTTCCATCAGCTGATTCCACGGCACACGCTTAGTATTACCATTCCACGCAATTTTATAGCGCTGGGTAATATCTTTCATGCGTGTACGCTCTGACGGTGAAAAGTTTCTCTCATACTGCTTAGAAACCAGCCAGTTACGGTCAGATCGGATCGCTGCATTTTGACTTGTAATGTATGGCATGACCGTCCGGAGAAACGCTTTTTTCCTGGGTGTTCCGGAAGGGTATTTTCGCAAATCAGGGAGCGATGCAATTTCACTATTGCGAGAATACTCTTTTTTACTACTTGCCAGTTTCTTACTTGGTGTCGCTGTGCTTTTAGTCTTAACTAATTGGGCTTTATGCGATTTTGGCTCATGTTTACTTGCTAATACCCCAGTTGAAAAACTGAAGGTCAGTAACATAAGTATCGCAGCCCCAAATCGTCGGATTGGGGTTGATATCATTAGATCTCCTGGTCGGATCGTTGCGTTTTCTGTGCCTTATTTGCTAA
Organism: Buttiauxella izardii; assembly: GCF_003601925.1. Classification (GTDB taxonomy): domain Bacteria; phylum Pseudomonadota; class Gammaproteobacteria; order Enterobacterales; family Enterobacteriaceae; genus Buttiauxella; species Buttiauxella izardii. Next base: position 19,119 of record NZ_QZWH01000025.1, on the reverse strand, counting down.
AGGTTTCGAATAAAGTAAACGCGGATACTAACAAAAATAGACCTTCAGAGCACCAAAAGAAATAATCCGATTCTGAAACGATGTCACGTACGATCTTCTTATGACGTTAAAAAGTATTGTGATATGCGATGGTTATCGCATATTCGGCACAAATTGATAACGCGATCACTCACCCTTTTAACTCATCCCCGATTATCCAATTTGGGGATGAATTCAGTTAATTAAAAGAGTGCCACACTGGGTAAAAGATAATCACAGGCTTAAACCTATGAAAACATTACCTCTGTTATTTCTTCTGTTTCCCGGCCTTGTCCAGGCCGCGTGGACGGCACCCGGTTTGCCTGCATTTAAAGAGCAAAATCCTGGCTTATTCGTCAGCGAGGGGAAACTTGCCAAAGGCACATTGCCGCTCAGTCTTAAACTCGACCAGGCCTGCTGGCAGCCCGCAGAAACCATCAAGCTGAATCAGGCACTTTCGCTAAAACCCTGTGAGGGCGAGGCTCCGGTCTGGCGTCTGTTCCGCGATGGCGAGTATCGGGTGCAAATTGACACGCGCAGTGGAACGCCAACGCTCAGTTTGAGTGTGATGAGTGAGGCGCAGGCGGCGCCGGTTGATGTCACTCGCCAGTGCCCAAAATGGGACGGCAAACCGCTTACCATGGATGTCAGTAAAACCTTCCCGGAAGGCAGCGAAGTGCGCGATTTCTACAGCGGCCAGACGGCGACGGTCAAACAAGGCCAGATTACCCTAATGCCTGCCGCGAACAGCAACGGTCTATTGCTTCTGGAATCCACAGCCACCAAACAGGCCGCGCCTTTTAGCTGGCACAACGCCACCGTCTATTTCGTGCTGACCGACCGTTTTGAAAACGGTAATCCCAGCAATGACAACAGCTACGGTCGCCACAAAGACGGTATGCAAGAAATCGGCACGTTCCACGGCGGCGACCTGGCGGGGTTAACGCAAAAACTCGATTATCTACAGCAACTGGGCGTGAACGCGTTATGGATTAGCTCGCCGCTCGAACAAATCCACGGCTGGGTCGGCGGCGGCACGAAAGGGGACTTTCCGCATTACGCCTACCACGGCTACTACACCATGGACTGGACAAAACTCGACGCCAACATGGGCACCGAAGATGAGCTGCGCACGTTGGTCGATGAGGCCCACAAACGCGGCATTCGCATTTTGTTCGACGTGGTGATGAACCACACTGGCTACGCCACGCTTGCCGATATGCAGGAATATCAGTTTGGTGCGCTGTATTTGAAAGGTGATGAACTCACTAAAACCCTCGGCAAACACTGGACGGACTGGAAACCTGGCCCTGGTCAGAGCTGGCACTCTTTCAATGATTACATCAATTTTGGTGACAAAACCGCCTGGCAAAACTGGTGGGGGAAAAACTGGATCCGCACCGATATCGGCGATTACGACACGCCCGGTTTTGATGACTTAACCATGTCGCTGGCGTTCTTGCCGGACTTGAAAACCGAATCCACGCAGCCTGCGGGTCTGCCGATATTTTATCGTCACAAGCCTGATACCCACGCCAAAGAGATTGCGGGCGGCACCGTGCGTGATTATCTGACCCACTGGCTGAGCCAATGGGTGCGCGATTATGGCATCGACGGTTTCCGGGTAGACACCGCAAAACACGTTGAAAAAGCAGGCTGGCAGCAGCTTAAAGAGCAGTCTGTTGCCGCTCTCGCCGAATGGAAAAAGGTCAATCCGGACAAGAAGCTGGATGATACGCCATTCTGGATGACCGGCGAATCCTGGGGCCATGGCGTGATGAAAAGCGATTACTACACCAGCGGCTTCGACGCGATGATCAACTTCGATTATCAGGAACAGGCAGCAAAAGCGGTGAACTGCCTGGCGGATATGGATCTGACATGGCAGCAAATGTCGTCAAAATTGCAGGATTTCAACGTTCTTAGCTACCTTTCATCGCACGATACTCGCCTGTTCCGCGAAGGTGGCCAACGCGCGGCAGAATTGCTGTTGCTGGCACCGGGAGCGGTGCAGATTTTCTACGGTGATGAAACCGAACGCCCGTTTGGCGCGACCGGTTCCGACCCGCTTCAGGGCACGCGTTCTGATATGAACTGGGGTCAAAACGTTGCAACTCTTACGCACTGGCAGAAAATCAGCCAGTTCCGCGCCCGCCATCCGGCGATTGGGGCGGGAGAGCAAAACACGCTAAGTATGAAGCAGGGGTACGGTTTTAGCCGCGCCGCAGGCGATGACAAAGTGATGGTGGTTTGGGCGGGGATGCCCTCACCCTAGCCCTCTCCCCCAGGAGAGGGAATTGTTGGCCCTTTCCCCCTCTCCCTCAGGAGAGGGAATTGTTAGCCCTTTCCCCCTCTCCCTCAGGAGAGGGAATTGTTGGCCCTTTCCCCCTCTCCCTCAGGAGAGGGAATTGTTGGCCCTTTCCCCCTCTCCCCCATGAGAGGGGATTATTGGCCCTTTCCCCCTCTCCCTCAGGGAGAGGGTTGGGGTGAGGGTGGTTTATGCTGACAAATCAAAAATCAGCAGCACATTGCCCATCAGAGGCTATCCTTAATGCGTTTGCACCGCGTCTTCTCCGGCGCTATGGTTAGCCTCTTTTTGATGGTCAAAGACAGATCTACGTTATGACGTTTTCACTTTTCGGCGACAAATTCACCCGCCATGCAGGCATCACGCGCCTGATGGAGGATCTCAACGACGGCCTGCGCACACCTGGAGCGATCATGCTCGGTGGCGGTAATCCGGCGCAAATTCCTGCGATGAACGACTACTTCCAGGCATTGCTGACAGACATGCTGGCGAGCGGGAAAATGACCGACGCATTGTGCAATTACGACGGCCCGCAGGGGAAAAGTGAGCTACTCGACGCGCTGGCGCAGATGCTGCGCACAGAATTAGGTTGGGATATTAGCCCGCAGAATATTGCACTGACAAACGGCAGTCAGAGCGCGTTTTTCTACTTGTTTAACCTGTTCGCCGGGCGTTACGCCGATGGCAGCACCAAAAAGGTGTTGTTCCCGCTGGCTCCGGAATACATCGGTTATGCCGATTCCGGCCTTGAAGAAGACCTTTTTGTCTCAACGCGCCCGAATATCGAACTGCTGCCGGAAGGCCAGTTTAAATACCACGTCGATTTCGAACACCTGCATATCGGCCCGGACACCGGCATGATTTGCGTGTCGCGCCCGACCAACCCGACGGGCAACGTCATCACCGACGAAGAGCTGATTAAGCTCGATGCGCTGGCAAACCAGCACGGCATTCCGTTGGTTATCGATAACGCCTATGGCGTGCCGTTCCCCGGCATTATATTCAGCGAAGCGCGCCCGCTGTGGAACCCGAACATCATCCTGTGCATGAGCCTGTCGAAACTCGGCCTGCCGGGCAGCCGCTGCGGCATCATCATCGCCAATGAAAAAATCATCTCTGCAATCAGCAACATGAACGGCATTATCAGCCTCGCCCCAGGCGGTGTTGGCCCGGCGATGGCGTGCGAGATGATCAAGCGTAACGATTTGCTGCGCTTGTCCGAAACCGTGATTAAACCGTTTTATTACCAGCGTGTTCAGGACACAATCGCGACCATTCGCCGCTATTTGTCGCCAGAACGCTGCCTGATCCACAAACCAGAAGGGGCGATTTTCCTTTGGTTGTGGTTTAAAGATTTGCCGATTTCCACCGAGCTGCTTTATCAGCGCCTGAAAAAGCGCGGCGTGTTGATGGTGCCAGGGGATTACTTCTTCCCGGGCCTTGATAAACCGTGGCCGCACACGCATCAGTGCATGCGCATGAACTACGTGCCGGAGCCGGAGAAAATCGAAGCGGGCGTGAAGATTCTTGCCGAAGAGATCGAGCGGGCGTGGGCCGAAAGCGGTAATTAATTGCATTGAAAGGGCGGATGACGCTAACGCTTATCCGCCCAACGAATGCAGTTGTAGGTCGGATAAGCGCAGCGTCATCCGACAAAATTACCTAGCGAACCACCAGTGAATCGTACCCTTTCCAGCGGTAGTTCAGCATCGACACAATCCAGCAGGCAATAAACAACCCCACCACGATAAAGCCCGCGTTGCCGAGGTTTTCATTGAGCGCGTCCACCCATTTCCACACGCCGTTATGTAGGTCGAATTTATCCGCCAGCAGCCCTAATGCTTCCATGCCGCCGATGAACAACGCCACCACAACCGAGGTGCCGGTAATCGTCATGTTGTAATAGAGTTTGCGCTGCGGCTTGTTGAACGCCCAGCCATATGCGCCCACCATAATCATATTGTCGAGCGTATCAATCAGCGCCATGCCGCTGGCAAACAGCGCCGGGAACACCAGAATCGACCACATCGACATGCCGCTCGAAGCACTGGCGGCAGAGATGCCCAACACGCCAATTTCTGTCGCAGTATCAAAACCTAAGCCGAACAAAAAGCCCACCAGATACATGTGCCAGCTTTTGTTGATCATCTTGAACGTAGAACGGAACAGCCAGCTCATCATGCCGCCGCCGTTAAAATCGGTTGCTTCGGCAGACAGCGGTTCGCCGCGTTTTAGCTGACGGAAGTTGCGCCACACGCCGCGTAAAATCACCAGATTCACCAGCGCCATTGCCAGTAAGAAACAGGCCGAAACCGCCGTGCCAATCACACCGCCGACGTCATGGAACCAGTCCATATCACTCTGGAAAGCCGCCGCCGTGGCGGCAATCGCTACCGACGCCAGCACCACAATGCTGGAATGGCCCAGCGAGAACCAGGCGCCGATACCAAACGGGCGTTTTCCCTGCTGCATCATTTTGCGCGTCACGTTATCAATCGCCGCAATGTGATCGGCATCGACCGCATGGCGCAGGCCGTAGCACCAGGCCAGCAAACTCGCGGCCATCAGCGCTGTGCTGTGGTGGAACGAAACCAGCGCCCAGGCCCAGGCGGCAAGATTAGCGGCGACTAACACCACGAGCAAAACTGCGGCGCGTGGATTGTCACGAAGAACACGCAATAACATCATTTTATCCTTGTGAAGGAAGGGTGAAATGGGCGGCGGCAACCAGTGCCTGACCCAATGCCAGCGCACCGTCACCGGCCGGTAACAGTGTCGGGAAGAGCAGAGTGAAATCTGCGAGGTGATACGAAAATCTTTCGCGCATCAGGCGGTTATGCAAAACGCCACCGCTCAACACGATGGTGTTAATGGAAAGCTCACGCGCATGGATGCGGGCTAAATCGGCAAAGCCTTTTGCCAGCGCATCATGGAACGCCCAGGCGCGAGCGGTAGCGCAGTCATGCCAGTTCAGCCATTGCTGCCAGAAGGTTGCCAAATCCAGCTTGCCGTCGATAACCGGCAGCGTGACCGGGTGTGGGCAATTGCCACTTTGTGATGCCAGCGCTTCAAAGCGACAGGCGGCTTCGCCTTCATAACTTTGCTGTAGCGGCGCGCAGTTCAGTGCCGCAGCGGCGGCATCGAATAATCGGCCAGTAGATGAGGCGAGTGGCGCGTTGATTCCGCGCTCGATGGCTGTCGCCAACAACGGCCAGTTTTGTTCCCGAACGACGGCTGTTTCAGGCAGTTGCTGCCAGTTCGGGACAAAGGTTGCGCAATGGGCGAGAAGATTGCGCCACGGCTGACGAGCCGCGAGGTCGCCACCGGGCAGCGCCACGGCAGGCAGGCCGCCAAGATGTTCACACTCACGGTAATTCACGCGCAGGCATTCGCCGCCCCAAAGCTGGTCGTTCTCACCATAACCAATGCCATCAAGAGTCAGCGCAATCACATCGCCGCCGTTTAACGGCCAGCCGTGTTCTGCGAGACAAGCCGCAGCGTGCGCGTGGTGATGCAACACTTTGCGCACGGGCAAACCCATTTCAAGCCCCAGGCGGGCGCTGTGATAGCCGGGGTGCGCATCTACCGCAACAACTTGCGGCGTGAAGCTATAGACATCAAACATCAATTCACGCGCTTTTTGCCATTGCTGCTCAACGCCTTCTTCCGCGAGGTCGCCCAAATGCTGGCTGAGTACCGCCTGGTTGCCGCGCAGCAAACAGAAGGTGTTTTTCAGGTCAGAGCCAGTGGCGAAAATAGGCGGTAAAGCATCAAAACCTGTCGGCAATGGCAGTGCATCCGGCACAAAACCCCGCGCACGGCGCAGCACTTCACCCTCGGCGCGCACCACGGAATCATCCATGCGCTGCACGATATTGCGGTTATGCAGCAGCCAGCCGTCGGCGATATCCGCCAGTTCTTCAAGGGCTTGCTGATTGGTGATGGCAGGCGTTTTGCCATTTAAATTCCCGGAAGTCATCACCAGCGGGCCGCCGAAATCCTGCATCAACAAGTGCTGTAACGGGTTGGCGGGCAGCATCACGCCCACTTCGCTTAAATGCGGGGCGATAAATTCACTTAACCCGCTTAATGCGGACTTCTCTATTAACACAATCGGTGCCGCTGGCGTATTGAGTTGTGCGGCGACTTCGGCGGGTAAATCCGTTGAGTCAGGAAGCATCACCGCCAGCGGTTTTGCCGGGCGATGTTTACGGGTGCGCAGGCGGGAAACCGCGGCATCGTTGCACGCATCCACCGCGAGGTGGAAACCGCCCAGCCCTTTTATGGCGACGATTTTCCCGTCTTTTAACGCAGAAATGGCGGCTTGTAACGCAGCTTCACGCTCGAGTTTTTGCTCGCCACTTTGCCAGGCGATTTGCGGCCCGCATTCCGGGCAGGCGACCGGCTGGGCATGAAAACGCCTGTCCATCGGGTCGCGGTACTCTTTTTCACACGCCGGGCACAGCGGGAACGCCGCCATCACAGTGTTTGGGCGGTCGTACGGCATCGCCTTAATAATCGTGAAGCGCGGGCCGCAGTGGGTGCAATTGATAAACGGATAACGATAGCGGCGGTCGTTGGGGTCGTTAAGTTCCCGCAGGCAATCCGGGCAGGTCGCAGCGTCCGGCACGATTTGGGTGTCCATTGTACTGGCCGCGCTGTGGCGAATGGTGAAATCCTGCGGCAGTGTTTCCCAAAGCATTTCGGTTTGTTCGACGCTGTCGATACGCGCAAGCGGTGGGCAATGGGCGTGAAGCTCGCTGATAAACGTTTCGGGCGAAGACGCAAGGCGCACTAAAACTCCCGCGCCGTCATTGCAGACATCGCCGGTGAGTTTGAGTTTTTGCGCCAGTTGCCAGACGTATGGCCGGAAGCCAACGCCCTGAACTTTGCCGCGAATGCGTAGCATCACGCCGTTAAGATTCACTATTGTTCCTTAAAACGTTTGCCCTCACCCCGACCCTCTCCCCCAGGAGAGGGGGAAAAACTCCTTCTCCTGGGGGAGAAGGTTGGGATGAGGGTGGTCTTAAACCTCTACAGCCCGGCGCAAACGCGCCTTCATATCGCTGTAGGTTGTCTGCGCATAATTTTCCGCCCATTGCTGGTCGGCAATCTGGCTGACATTCACTGCACAATATTTGGTTTCCGGTGTTTTGGAAATCGGGTCGAGATTGTCTTGCGTCAGTTCATTACATGCGCCAATCCACCATTGATAGGTCATGTAAACCGAGCCAAGGTTAATGCGCTCGTTGACTTCCGCACGGCTGATCACTTTGCCGCGACGCGAACTCACCCACACCAGTTGCTTGTCTTTGATACCGAGCTTTTCAGCATCCGCCGGGTTCATCTGCACAAAGCCAGGCTCATCCGCCAGAGTTTGCAGCGCCGCACAGTTGCCGGTCATTGAGCGGCAAGAGTAGTGGCCGACTTCGCGCACGGTGCATAGCACCAGCGGATATTCTGCATCCGGCGTTTCGGCAGGTGCGCGCCACTCGGCGGCAAACAACTGGCCTTTGCCGGTTGGCGTATCGAACTTGCTGTCTTTGTAGAGATACGGCGTACCAGGATGATCCAGCGTCGGGCACGGCCACTGCACATGGCCCATATCGCCCATTTTTTCATAGGTGACGCCGTAGAACAGCGGGCAAAGTTCGCGCAGCTCATCCCAGATTTGCTGGTTGTTTTCGTAGTGCATTGGGTAGCCCATCGCGGTGGCGAGCAGGCTGATAATTTCCCAGTCACGTTTGACGTTGTATTTCGGCTCGATGGCTTTTTCAAAACGCTGGAAGCCACGGTCTGCACAGGTAAACACGCCGCCGTGCTCGCCCCATGAAGTGGCTGGCAAAATCACATCGGCGACTTCGGCGGTTTTGGTCATGAAAATGTCCTGCACCACCACAAAATCGAGGGCGGCAAAACCTTTGCGCACCAGGCCGAGATCGGCTTCGGTCTGCAACGGGTCTTCGCCCATGATGTAGTAGGCTTTCATCTCGCCGTGAATTGCCATGTGCGGCACTTCGGTAATACGCACGCCAACTTTGTCGTCCATATCCTCGGCGTTGATGCCCCACGCTTTGGCGAATTTGGCACGAACTTGCGGATCAACCACATCCTGATACCCAGGGAACTGGTTTGGCAAAACGCCCATATCGCAAGCGCCCTGCACGTTGTTTTGCCCACGAACCGGGCCAACACCGACGTTTTCACGGCCCAGGTTGCCGGTCAGCAGCGCAAGGCTGGAAAGCCCTTTCACCACGTCAACCGCCTGGCCGAATTGCGTCACGCCCATGCCCCACATGATGGTGGCAGAAGGGGCGGCGGCAAAGGTGCGCATCGCCTGGCGAACCTGATGTGCCGGAACGCCGGTTAAATGCTCGACGTCTTCTGGCGCGTAGCCTTTGACCACTTCGCGGTAAGCGTCCAGGCCTTCGGTGTATTTCGCCACGTACTCTTGATCGTAGAGTTGTTCTTCGAGCAGCACGTAGCCAAAGGCATTGACCAGCGCCATATTGCAGCCGTTTTTCAGCTGCAAATGCTGATCGGCAATGCGTGCGGTTTCGATGCGGCGCGGATCGCAAACAATGATTTTCGCGCCATTTTCTTTCGCTTTAATCACACGACGCGCCACGATCGGGTGCGAATCAGCGCAGTTATAGCCAAACACCAGCAGGCATTTTGAGTTTTCGATATCGCCGATGGAGTTACTCATCGCTCCATTTCCCAGCGTCACCTGCAAACCGGCAACCGACGGCCCGTGGCAAACACGCGCACAGCAGTCGACGTTGTTGGTATGCAGCACGCCACGTGCAAACTTCTGCATCACATAGTTGGTTTCGTTACCCGTTCCGCGCGACGAACCGGTGGTCATAATCGAGCGTGGGCCATATTGCTCTTTAATCGCTTTCAGGCGTTTCGCGGTATAGCTAATGGCTTCTTCCCAGCTCACTGGCTGGAGTTTTCCGCCTTTTTCGTAACGAATCATTGGCTGCGTCAGACGCGGTGTGAGCAGCTTAGTGTCGTTGAGAAAATCCCAGCCGTAGTAACCTTTCAGGCAGAGTTCATTTTGGTTGGTCACGCCATCAGCCGCTTCGGCACGGATAATTTTGTTCTTCTCAACAACCAGTTTCAGTTTGCAGCCTGCGCCACAGTATGGGCAGACGCTGGTAATTTTTTTCATCAGTAACAGACCTGTTAAAAGTGAATTTAGTGGAATTAGAAAATCAAAGATGAAGTGGCGTCGAACGCAGCACGACGGCGTTTTTCGGCACTCATTTGTTCAAGTTTGTTGCGATCAACACAGATAATCGCGTTGGTTGGGCAGGCTTCCATACACGCCGGGCCGGATGCGCGGGTGTGGCAAAGGTCGCACTTATTCGCTTCGGCTTTTTCTGCCATCACGTTTAAGCCCGCGCCGCTGTTGCGCACTACCGGGCGAACGACCACTTCCATCGCGCCGTATGGGCAAGCCACCACGCAGGTTTTGCAGCCGATGCAACGTTCTTGCATCACATTCACAAAACCGTGCTCGCGGCTGATCGCGCCATTCGGGCAGACGTTAGCGCAAGGCGCGTCTTCGCACTGACGGCACATCGTTGCGGTAGAAACATTCACGCCTTTAATGACATGAATGCGCGGGAGGAAGGTTTGCGGCGTTAATGTTGCGCAATCCTGCACTTCCTGGTGGGACACGACACAGGCCACTTCGCAAGTGCGGCAGCCAATACATTTGCTCGAATCAGCAATGATGAAGCGGTTCATCATGAACTCCTGGATAGAGTGTTTTTATAAGTTGGCGATAGACATACATAAAGTGTGCCAACTTTGAACCTAGCGTGATTCAAGGCGTGGCGCATTGATCGGGGAAGGGATGACAGTGACTTCGACACATATGACGATGTCATTTGGGCAAATGACAGAGGCTTCTGGAAAGCGGCTCGCAAACCCTGCAGGCAAATCTCGAAATGAATTCAGGAAACTTTTCCCTGCTGTTATGTTTCAGCGGACGGAGGGGTTAGAATGTATACAATATTGACGCATGAAGCGGCAGCCGAAGAGCTCATTACTTTACCTTCGCAATTGCGAGGTCGTATGTTTCGCTTAATTGAGCGGCTGGAATCTGAAGGTAACCAACTTAGAATGCCTCATAGCCGGGTGCTGGGCGGTGGGCTTTTTGAGCTGCGCGTGGGCGACAAAGATATTGCTCGGGTGGTCTATGCTTTTAGTTATGGGCAAACTATTTATATTCTGCATGCCTTTACTAAAAAGACACTCAAAACCCCGGCAAGCGCCATTGAAATTGCCCGGATAAGGCTGAAGGAGTTTATGAAGTGAAACCCGTCTCTCTTGATGCACTGAAAACGAAAATGCTCAGCGATGATGAGTCCGTGCAGGCTTACAACGAAGCCGATCGGGAACTGGCGCTGGTTCAGGCTTTATATGAAATGCGCGAACGGGCTGGACTGACGCAAACCGAGCTAGCAAATAAGCTCGGAACAAATTCGACGGGTATTAGCCGTCTTGAGAAAAACCCCCTGAGTGCCAGTGTCAAAATGCTCGAACGCTATGCCGCCGCCTGTGGCGCAAGGATTTCACTCGATATTCATTACGTCTGATTTACCACTGTCGGATGACTCTAACGCTTATCCGACCCACAAAACACGTAGGTCGGATAAGCGCAGCGTCATCCGACAAAAACTACTCGAACTCTGGCGCTTCCAAATCCGCGAAACCGCCTTTGCCTTCCCAGTTCGCCAGGCGCTGATACACCGTCTCGACCGCCGCTTTGATCGCGTCGGTCATCGGGTAATAAAAGCCGACGATATCCGGCTGAATGCCTAAGAAAATCACTTCGCCAACATCCTCTTTCAGCTGATCAATCAGGTAATTGAGTGGCATGTTGTGGGTGGTCATCATAAACATTTCGGCGATATCGTCCGGGTCGATGATGCGGATTTCACCTGGCGCAAGGCCCATATCCGTGGCATCGACCAGCAGCAATCTTTGCGGGCGCAATTCGCGAATCGCCACCACGTCATTTTCAGGTGCGGTGCCGCCGTCGATAACCACCCAGTCGCCTTGCGGGGCAGCCTGGCACTTTTCAGCGAGCAACGGGCCTGCGCCGTCGTCACCCATCATGCTGTTGCCGACACACAATAAAACGTTAGTCATAGCGTCTCCGAACCATCAAATAAATGGCGGGTTCTTGTTGAATGGCTTGCAGCATATCGAGCAATTCCTGGCTCCATTCCTGCTGCTGTTCGGTTTGCGTTGGTTTGGCGGCATCAAACGCTTTCGCTAACAAAACCACATGGCTTTGGTCGATAACAATTTCGCCGTAACGCGGCACACCTTCCATTTTGCGCCGCGCTTCGCTGCCTTCTTCAAGCGTGGCAATCCACGCTTTGTAAGGCTCAAACGAACAAACCAGGTTCTCTTTCAGGCAGTCGATAACGCCGAGATGGTGGCCGATTGCCAGGCTGTAATAAACCACCTGTTGCGCATCACTCGGTGTGTTGTCATTTTCATCGACAAACTTACGGCTAAGCTGGCAAAACACCACCGACTCGCTCATTACACGCGCTCCTGCTTCACCAGTGCTTCGAGATTACCGACGATTTCAGTCAGACGCGGATCGTTCTCGTGCGCCAGCCACTGCTCAACACTGCCGCTACCGGCGGTGAGGTTTTCCATGTAATTGTCAGCAATCTGGCGACCATAGCGATAACCCGCCAGGCGACGTGCTTCGCGGTCGATACGCACACGCAATGGCTGAACCATATCCGGGTGCAGAATCTGCGCCGGTTGCGCGTCCATTTCGCTGGCTTCGCGAGCGTGGATTTTCTGCTCCAGCAAACCTAACGCCATAGCAAAACCGTACAGCGTTGCCGCAGGCGTTGGCGGGCAGCCAGGAATATAAACGTCTACAGGAACGATTTTATCGGTGCCGCCCCAGACGCAATACAGGTCGTGGAAGATGCCACCGCTGTTGCCACATGCACCGTAAGAGATGCAAATTTTAGGGTCCGGCGCTGATTCCCAGGCACGCAGCGCGGGGGAACGCATCGCGCGAGTGACAGCGCCGGTAAACAGTAAAATGTCCGCATGGCGAGGTGACGGAACCACTTTGATCCCGAAGCGTTCTGCGTCGAAAAGTGGCGAAAGGGTGGCGAAAATTTCGATTTCGCAGCCGTTACAACCACCGCAGTCAACGCGGTAAACATACGCGGAACGTTTAATTTTTTTCAGCAGCGACGCTTTCATGCTGGCGATGGACTCATCCACCGTCATTGGCACAGGCATGCCTTTATCGTCGCGCGGGCCGAGTAACATACTCATGAGCGCACCTCTCTTATCTGGCGGCTAAGGTCGATTTGGTCGGAAGACACCAGGCTTTGCTGGCGTTTGCATTCCGGGCAGGTTTCAAACGAGGCGCGGTGCGCTTCGGCGAATTTGTCGCCGTTGTGCTCAAGCAGCGCAATCGCGTAATCAATCTCTTTTTGCACCGCGTAAGGCTTGCCGCACTGGCGGCAGTTGCACAGGTCGAAACGCGCCTGTTGCAGGAAATCTGCCTTGTTCCACACTGCCAGTTCATATTGCTGCGAAAGCTTGATGGCCGCCGTTGGGCAGACTTCTTCACAGCGCGCGCAGAAAATGCAGCGCCCAAGATTGAAAGTCCACGCCAGTTGCCCGGCCACCAGGTCGGTTTCCACGGTTAAGGCGTTAGACGGACAGGCGTTCACGCACGCCGCACAGCCGATACACTGCTGCGGATTGTGTTCCGGTTTGCCACGGAAATTAGGGTCCACGGCAATCGGCTGTAGCGGGTACGACTCGGTGGCTACGCCGCCTTTAATGGCTTTTTTGATGAAGTTAAACATGGTGACTCCGTTTATTTCAGCGGCGAATTGGTGCGTTCAATGCTGTAGCGCTCAAGCTCTTTGTACGGCACCACTTTGGTCTTGCGCTTACGCACATCCACCACCGTCATGCGGTCGGTACAGGAGTAGCAAGGATCGAGGCTGCCGATGATCAGTGGCGCGTCAGAAACGGTGTTGCCACGCAGCATGTAACGCAGCGTCGGCCAGTTGGCGTAGGTCGCCGCACGGCAGCGCCAGCGGTACAACTTCTGGTTATCGCCGGTCATTGACCAGTGAATGTCATCGCCGCGTGGCGCTTCAGAGAAGCCAAGCGCGAAACGGTTTGGAATATAGGTGAAACCGTCAACCGCCAGCGGGCCGCCAGGCAAGTTATCGAGGCCAAAATCAATCATATTCAGCGCGGTATAAACCTCGTTGATACGCACTTTCAGGCGCGACAACACGTCACAGCCGGTTTCGCTGTGGACTTCCATCGGCAGCAAACCGTAACCCACAAACGGGTGATCGGCGCGGGTGTCACGGGCGTGGCCGCTGGCGCGAACCATTGGGCCGACGTTACTGAAATCGCGAGCGATTTGCGGGTCAAGACGGCCAATGCCGACGGTACGCTGTTCGATGTTTGGCGTGCTCATCAGGATATCGACCAGGTCTTTCACTTCGCGGCGCATCTGTTGTGCGAGCTGGCGCGTCTGGATCATGTCGTCTTTCAGCAGATCACGACGGATCCCACCAATCAGGTTCAGGCCGTAAGTTTTACGCGCGCCGGTGAGGATTTCCGCCATTTTCATCGACATCTCACGCACGCGGAAGAACTGCATAAAGCCGGAGTCGAAGCCGACAAAGTGGCAAGCCAGGCCGAGGTTCAGCAGGTGGCTGTGGAGGCGTTCCACTTCCAGCAAAATTGCACGGATCATCTGGGCGCGTTCTGGCACCACGATACCCATCGCGTTCTCAACAGACGTGGTGTACGCGGTGCTGTGGGCGAAGCCGCAAATACCGCAAACACGGTCAGACAAGAACGTCACTTCGTTATAACCCATGCGGGTTTCAGCCAGTTTTTCCATGCCACGGTGGACGTAGAACAGGCGGTAATCGGCGTCGATAATGTTCTCGCCGTCAACGAACAGGCGGAAGTGGCCCGGTTCGTCAGAAGTGACGTGCAGCGGGCCAATCGGCACCACGTTGTTCTTCTTGCTGCCCAGCTCGTTAATGAACTGGTAAGTTTCCTGATCGGTGGTCGGAGCCGGGCGCTGACGGTAATCCATGCTGTCTTTACGCAGCGGATACAGGTCGTCTGGCCAATCATCCGGCAGTACTAAACGGCGTTCATCCGGCAGGCCAACAGGTTGCAGGCCGTACATGTCACGCACTTCACGCTCGCCCCAAACGGCGGCTGGAACGCGCGGCGTCACAGACGGGAATTCAGGTTTATCAGCGTCCACTTCAACGCGCACGGTGATCCAGCATTTCACGCCGCTTTCCATGGAAAGCACGTAGTAAACCGCGTAGTTGCCGCACAACTGGCGTTCATCGTTACCGAACAATACGGATAACCAACCGCCTTGCTGGTAGTAAAGCCACTCCACCACTTCTGGCAGCATGTTGAGCTTCACGGTGACGGTGATTTGGTCTTTGGTCTGCCACGCTTCGTCGATCACCGCATGAGGAAATTGCTTATGCAGCGCCGCGAGATAATGTTGGCCAATCTTTTCTTCAGACATAGATAAATTCTCTTAAATCACGCCGCCAGCAAGGAGACGAAGGCTAAAAAGGCAAAGCCAAAACCGGCCCAGGTAATGCGCGAGGTTTCCAGCATTCGTAAACGCGCCATGCTGTTTTCGAACAGCGCGATAATCAGCACGCCAGCCACCAGTTTTACTGCCGCCAGAGCCAGCGCAATCACCAGGCCGCCCCAGCTAAATTCGCTCATCTGGCCCCATGGCAGGAACACGCCGACGAACATTTGCAGCACCACTAATTGCTTGAGGGAAATCCCCCATTTCAGCACCGCAAAACCCGCGCCGCTGTATTCGGTCAACGGGCCTTCCTGCAATTCTTGCTCGGCTTCTGCGAGGTCAAATGGCAGCTTGCCCATTTCGATAAAGGTGGCGAAGGCACAGGCAGCGAGCGCCAGAATCAGCGTTAAGCTGTGTGTGACAGGCCAGTGGTAAATGGTGGAAGCGATATTGCTGATATGCGTGCTGCCCGCGACTTGCGCCGCAACCCACAGTCCCAGAATCAGGATCGGTTCAACTAACACGCCGAGCATCGCTTCACGGCTGGCACCGATGCCGGTAAACGGGCTACCGGTGTCGAGGCCTGCAATCGCAAAGAAGAAACGCGCAATCGCGAACAGGTAGATAAGCGTTATCAAATCGCCCAGCGACGGCAGTGGCGAATACAGCGTCACCACTGGCAGCGCGGTGGCAATCGTCAGCATCACGCCAACCATCACAAACGGCATCAGGCGGAACACCCAGCCGGAAGCTGCCGGAGCCACGCTTTGACGGCTGAACAGTTTGAACAGGTCACGATATTCCTGCATCACGCCAGGCCCACGGCGGTTGTGCATGCGGGCGCGAGTCACGCGGGTAATACCGGACAACAACGGCGCGACGGCAAACAACACCAGCGCCTGAATCAACGAAAAGAAAATGGTATTCATCTCAGGTTCCTTAAGCGCAAACCGCAACCAGCAACACCGCCAGTTCAATCATCGCCAGGCGACGGAACGTCCCCGCCAGGCAATCACACTGCCAGCCAGGCACCCATTTCACCGGGTTCAGGGTTTTGCGCAGTTTCAGCAGTGGCGCAAACGCCGCTTTTACTGGCTGAGCAAAACCACCCGCTGTAATCACCATCGCCTGTTCGTGGTCGTAACCACAAACCCAGGCCGTGCCGCGTGAGCGGTTTGGCAGACGGTCGCCACGGAAAATCACCATTAGAATGAATGGCAGCAGCGGGCTGGCAATCAGCAGCAGGGTGATCATCGGTTGTGAAACGGTGGTATTGGCGGTTTCCAGCGGTAGCGGAATCGCGTTTTGCAGCAGCGGAATCAGCCACGGCGCGGCGACACCGGCAATCACACAACAGGCCGCCAATGCAGCCACGGACAGGTTCATCAGGAATGGGGCAGAGGTCGCGTTTTCAGCTTCCGGCGTGCGAGGCGCACCGAGGAAAGTCACGCCATAAACCTTCGCCATACACATCACTGCCAGTGCGCCGGTAATCGCCAGTCCAACCGCCAGCATTGGGCCGAGGAAGCGAGCAACAAACAGCGGCAACGTGCCGAGATGGAAGAACGACTGGTAAATCAGCCACTCACCCGCAAAGCCGTTCAGCGGCGGCAATGCAGCCATTGCCATCAAACCGACCAGCATGGCGATAGAAATCAGCGGCATACGCTTGCCAATTCCACCGAGCTTTTCAATGTCGCGATGACCGGTACGGAACCAGACCGCGCCCGCGCCGAGGAACAATGTGGTTTTGAACACGCTATGGTTGAACAGGTGATACAGGCCGCCAATCATGCCGAGTGCGACCAGCGCCGATTCGTTTAGCGCCAGGCCAATCAAACCGCAGCCGAGGCCGAGTAGAATAATGCCGATGTTTTCCAGCGAGTGGTAAGCCAGCAGGCGGTTGATGTTGTGTTCCATCAGCGCGTAAAGGCCGCCGATAAACGCCGTAATCATCCCTAAAACCACCACTAAAACGCCCCACCATAACGGCATTGCGTTGCTGATAAGCGAGAAACTCATGATGCCGAACAGGCCGATTTTCAACACTACAGCGGAGAACAGCGCGGCTGCCGGAGCAGAAGCGTTGGCGTGTGCTTGCGGCACCCAGCCGTGCAGCGGAATAATCCCCGCCATCAAACCAAAACCGACCAGGCCGAGCAGCCAGACGACAGAGCTAATTGGCGCGCCGTTAGTCAGCAGATGCAGTTCGGCGTAGCTCAGCGTGCCGTATTGTTTCCACAGCATCCAACAAGCGATCGCCAGCAATACGGTGCCGAGGCGGCCAAGCGCGAACCAAAGTTGCCCGGATTTCTGGCAGCCGGTGAGGAAGTAGCCAGCGAGTGCGACGATTTCCGCCAGCACCACTAACATGCCGATGTTATCCGCCACCAGTGCGGCAACTGCCGCCGCCATCACCAGATTCACCAACAAGCCGTTCGCTTTAATCGCGTTATGACGATGCCAGTCGATATTAAACAGAGAGATAAACAGGCCTGGCAGCGCCAGCGTCACCAGCCACACGCCGTTAAACGCGTTGAGCTGCAAACTCTGGTGCCAGATTTGCGCCATACCGCTGAATCCGGTTAGCGCCTGGAAACCGGCAATCAGCACCAACACTGAGCTTATCGCGCCGCCGATCCCGGCAATAAAGCCGCTAATCGGTTTATTAAATGCCGTGATACCCGCCAGAACGGCGCTTAATACAAAGCCTATCAGCGCCCAATGAATCAGGATAAAAGCACTCATTTTTTCACCTCAGGCTGGGTAAACAGGGTGAGATCGCCAAGCGTCGCGCCCAAAGTCAGTTCACGTTTGAGCTTGCTGGATTTAGCAATGTCATTGTTATCAACCACACGCAGCGCTTTGGTTGGGCAGGTGCGCACACACGCCGGGCCGCTTTCATCGAAGAAGCACATGTCGCATTTCACAGCGATAGCGCGAACGCCAGGCACCCAGTCGATAAGCGAGCTGACACGAGCCGGAGCAGGCGGTGCAGGTGGCGCTTTCGGGCTGTTGGCATTCGCCGGGATATGAATCGGGCGGCTGCCGGAAAATTCGATAGAGCCGAATGGGCAGGCGATTGCGCAGAGTTTGCAGCTGACGCACAGGCTTTCATTAAGCTGCACCGCGCCATCGACGCGAGTAATGGCGTTAGCCGGGCAAACGCCTGCACACGGCGCATCTTCGCAGTGATGGCATATTTGCGGCGCGGATTCATTCGCGTCACGCATCACTTTCAGGCGTGGCATAGATTGCAGGCCGTGCAGACGGTGCGTTTCAGAGCAAGCCGCCTCACAGGTATGGCAACCCATGCAGAGTTTGGAGTCGGCGATAATAAAGCGATTCACCAGGTCATCCTTAGAGCACATCATCATTTATGACGAAACTGTGCCGAAGTTTGTCGTTTCGACAGTTTTCGACACCCAACAGGGCAATCAGGCCTGAGCACGTTGTTGCAGTTGAACCATTGATACCGGGGTATCGCTGTTTACTGCGCTGTACAGGCTTTCGTAGACCGGGTGAATTTTTTCGAGGTAATGCTCGAGCACATTTTCACGGTCACGGTTGCTGATGCTGTTGTCTACCTGGCCATGGTCATCAAGAATGGCTTTTGCAATCAGGACTCTGTCTTCACCATTACGTTTTTCTACATAATATTCAATGGTATGGCTGTTAAAGCCTTCTGCCAGTCGAACGTTGATCACGAAATGGTCAAATAAGAAAAAGCGCAGAGAATCATCAGGATTGCAGCCTACTGCGTGATGCAGTTTTGCTTTAGAAAGGGTGATGCCCTGAATCAACGTATTGCAGTATTGCTGCCACTGCGCGAGCAAGCGCTGATGCTTGTCGGCAATGTATTCGGCTTTTTCGCTCAATTCCCAAATGTTCATTATTAAATCACTCTGTTTTTGCTGATGCGTTTACAGAGCACGTTTCGTGCCAATATTGTAGTTGTTTGAAATTATTGGTTTTTGTATTAAATGGTGGCGAATAGCCACAGGAATGACATGTCATTTCGACATGTTTGACGGGGGGTGACATTTTGAGTCCACCCTCACCCTAACCCTCTCCCTGAGGGAGAGGGGACTTTCTTTTCCCCCTATCCTGAGGGAGAGGGGATAGCCCGGCTAATCTGTTTTCTCCCTCTCCTGGGGGAGAGGGCTGGGGTGAGGGCTGG
>NZ_QZWH01000024.1 GCF_003601925.1 Buttiauxella izardii | reverse complement strand
CACACAGATTGTCTG
Organism: Buttiauxella izardii; assembly: GCF_003601925.1. GTDB lineage: Bacteria > Pseudomonadota > Gammaproteobacteria > Enterobacterales > Enterobacteriaceae > Buttiauxella > Buttiauxella izardii. Next base: position 59,023 of record NZ_QZWH01000024.1, on the reverse strand, counting down.
ATAAATTGTTAAAGAGCAGTGAGTTACGCGCTTTCGCTTGCTAACTCGAGGTGGCGTATATTACGCTTTCCTCTTTCAGAGTCAAGCGTTTATTTTCGCTTTTCGTCTGGCTGACGGGCCGGTTTGTAAGCCGTTGTGCCGTGTCAGTGGAGGCGCAGTATAGGGATTTTCCGGAAGCTGACAAGTGTTTATTGCAAAAAAATGACTAAGCGTCTTTTTTTTCAACAAAACGCCTATTTTAGACATTATTTGCTGTTTAAATGCGCTATCTCTTGGGCGAAACGCGCCACCTGAGGCCAATCCGTATAAACAACTTCTTTACTAATATCTGTTTCGCCGCCGGTCATCTTCATAATTAAGCGAATCATCACGCGATCGTACCAACGATAACGCGGATAACGCAGCGCACCAGCAAACACAGCGCAGTGATTTGGCTGCCACGGCGAGGTCAGCAAGAACTTGCGGGTATAAGAGTTGGTTTGCGGGGAACGCTTCTCCGGCTTGCGGGCAACCAGGTTTACTGAAAAGAAAGCGCTGGGTATCGTGTTCAATGCTTCCTTATGCTTCTTCACAAACGTCGCTACTGAAGAATGGAAATGCCCATAACGAATAGAAGCGCCGATCACGACGCGTTCGTAATTACCCCAGGCAATGTCACCGCTGCGATGCAGATTCACCACATCACTCTCAACGCCCAGCTCTTTCAGCTCGGATGCTATATAAGAAGCAATTTCTCGAGTTTGCCCATCACGGGTCGAAAACAGAATTAAAGTTCTCACTACGGGCTCCGGTTACTCTCGCCAGAAGGTTGGCGTAAACAGTACAAGTAAAGTAAACACTTCAAGACGACCAAACAGCATGTTAGCTATCAATATCCATTTCGCCACAGGGTTCATGCTGGCGAAGTTGTCTGCCACGACACCCAATCCAGGGCCGAGGTTATTGAGCGTTGCCGCCACTGAAGCAAAAGCAGAGAAATCATCCACGCCGGTCGCAATAATTGCCAACATGCTGACGATAAACACCAGCGCATACGCGGAGAAAAATCCCCACACTGCTTCAAGAATACGTTCGGGCAGCGCACGGTTACCCAGCTTGATGCTATATACCGCATTCGGGTGCACAAGACGTTTAAGCTCGCGGTTACCTTGTTTAAACAGCAGTAGGATTCGAATAACCTTTAAGCCACCGCCCGTTGACCCCGCACAACCGCCGATAAAAGCAGAACACAATAAGAGAACAGGCAAGAACAACGGCCAGCGCGCAATACTGTCGGTGGTGAACCCCGCCGTCGTCGCCATTGAAACAACCTGGAAGAATGCCTGGTTCAGCGTTAGCAGAGCCGTTTGGTAAGTATTATGGAACCAGAGTACGAGAGTGCAGATAGCCACCAGCGTAAGTTGTACGCCAATGAACATACGGAATTCAGGGTCACGCCAGTAAACTTTTAAGTTACGTCCGCTTAATAAAGAGAAGTGCAGGCCATAGTTACAACCGGAGATCAGCAAGAAGATGGCGATAATCGTATTAATCGTTGGGCTGTCGAAATAGCCGATACTGGCATCGTGAGTAGAAAACCCACCAATAGCGATCGTCGCAAAACTGTGGCCTATCGCGTCAAACGCAGGCATGCCCGCAAACCAAAGCGCCAGTGCACAAGCGACCGTTAACAAGACATAAATGAGCCACAGTGTTTTTGCGGTGTCAGCAATACGCGGGCGCATCTTGTTATCTTTAAGCGGCCCCGGCATTTCCGCGCGATATAACTGCATCCCACCAACGCCCAGGATGGGCAGGATTGCCACTGCCAACACGATGATCCCCATACCGCCAAACCATTGCAGCATTTGCCGATAAAACAAAATCGCGTGCGGGAGCGTATCCAGCCCGACAAGCGTCGTCGCCCCAGTGGTGGTTAAACCTGAAAACGATTCAAAGAAGGCATCGGTAATCGTGAGATTCGGCTGTTCGGCGAAGATAAAAGGTAAAGCACCCACACTCCCCAACACCGTCCAGAACAAGACGACGATCAGGAATCCTTCACGCGGTTTTAACTCACTCTTTTGGCGACGGTTTGGCCACCATAGAAAAGAACCAATGAGCAGTGCTGCGAAGAAAGTCTGGGTAAAAGCACGACCCGCACCATCGCGATAAATTAAAGCTACCAACCCAGGAATAATCATGGTCACGGAAAAGAGAATAACTAACAGACCAACGATTCGGGTTATGGCGCGAAAATGCATTTCAGCCGCTTCCTTTAACAATCAATAAATAACGAGAGGGAATTATTATTCAGCCGGCAATAAATGCAATGCACCGCGGCTAAAATCAGCAAGTCTGACTGAAAAGTCAGCGAGTTTCGCGTGGGGTAACGCGATACGTAATAACACCGAAGCCTGAAAATCACTTTGCACGAGTTCACCGTTGCACTGTTTGAGCAGCGCTTCGATTCCCGCAAGCTGCGCATAGTCACACTGCAAAGTATATTCGGTTAACGGAACTTTGAGCACGGTAGGCAACTGAATTAATGCCGCCTGCACGCCGCCGCCATAAGCTTTCACCAGGCCGCCCGTTCCGAGCTTGATTCCGCCCGAATAACGCACCACGACCGCCGTGATTTCACCAATGCCGCTCCCCATTAATTGGGCAAGCATCGGTTTGCCCGCTGTTCCGGCAGGTTCGCCATCATCAGAGAAACCTAATTGCTGCGAATCGTCAGGCGCACCCGCCACCCAAGCCCAGCAATGATGCCGGGCGGCGGGATGTTCTGAACGCACTTGCTCAAGAAATGTTTTCGCCGCTATTACGCCAGTCGTATGAGCGACCAACGTAATAAAGCGACTTTTCTTGATTTCCTCACTGACCGTGACGGACTCAGCAGGAACCAGCCAGCTATCCATTACGCCAGTTTCAAATCGCGCGTCATGTTTTCAATGCTGTTTTCATGAACAATCACATTGTCTTCAATGCGAATACCACCGAAAGGTTTCATCGCTTCGATGCGCTGCCAGTCGAAATGTTTGCCGTACTGCCCTTCACGCCACGGAGCCAGCAGTGATTCAATGAAGTAAATCCCCGGTTCGATGGTCAGAACCATGCGTGGTTCCAGAATACGGGTGCAGCGCAGGTAAGGATATTGCGACGGCGCAGCCAGGTGCGTACCGGCATCATCTTGCATAAAGCCTGCAACATCATGAACCTGTAAACCCAGCGGGTGGCCCAAGCCGTGCGGCATAAATGGCCCGGTAATCCCGGTTTCGACCATCGCTTCTTCGCTGATCCCCGTGACCAGTTTATGGCGGTTCAACAATTTCGCGATGCGCTGATGGAACTGGAGATGGTAATCGGTATAACGCACGCCTGCTTTCAGAGTGTCAATCAACGCCAGTTGTTCGGCGTTAACATCTTTCACCAACTGCGCATAATCGTTGTCGTTATTAGCCGACCAGGTGCGCGTTAAATCAGCCGCATAACCGTTGTATTCCGCCCCCGCATCGAGAAGGAAACTGCGAATTTCCGCAGGAGCACGGTCATCCAGTTTGGTGTAATGCAGAACGGAAGCATGTTCGTTGAGCGCCACGATATTGCCGTATGGCACATCGGTATCGCGATGCCCGGTTGCCGTCAGATAAGCCTGGTTGATATCAAATTCGCTCATCCCGGACAAAAACGCTTCGTGAGCAGCCTGATGGCCAACCACTGCGGTTTTCTGCGCTTCACGCATACACGCCAGCTCATAATCGGTTTTGTAGGCGCGATAGTAATGCAGATAATCAATCACGCCTTTCGGGTTGATGTTGGCACCTTGAATCTCAAGCTGCACCGCACGATCTGGAACCGGGCCGATGTAGCCGATATTCCCGCGCGCAGCCGGTAACTGGCTGCCAATGCCATCGGCTTTTGGCAACGCAATCACTTCAATTTCGTCAGTCCAGAAGGATTCTGGGAGCGGCTCAACGTTATGCCAGTAATCAACAGGCAGGTAGAACCATAGTTTAGGCTTGTTCACGCCATCCACCAGCAGCCAGCAGTTTGGCACTTGTGTCACCGGAACCCAGGCTTTGAATTGTGGGTTAACTTTGAACGGATACGGATGATCGTCGAGGAAGACGTTGAATAGCTCGCCCGAGTGAATCAACAACGCATCAAGGTTAAAACGCGCCAGAACATTGCGGGTACGTTCCTGCAAAGTCGCCACATGATCTTTATAAAGTGAGGCCAGTGAATCCATGATTTACCCTTCTGTTTTTTTTAGAAGCTGAACGCCACGCATCTTATCACACAGCAAAGTTAGCGAACTTATTTCCAGTGGCTGTGATCATCTTTGCAAATATTTAAAGAGTTATTTGCATTTCATTAACATCAATTCCACACTGCCTTTCATCTGGTACGACCAGATCCCATTGCTGGATTCAGGAGACTGACATGCTCTACCAAGGTGAAACCTTACATCTCGACTGGCTGGAAGATGGCATCGCAGAACTGGTATTTGATGCGCCCGGCTCAGTGAACAAACTCGATACCGCGACCGTAGCCAGCCTTGGCCACGCGCTGGATGTGCTGGAAAAGCAGCCGAACCTCAAAGGCCTGCTGCTGAGCTCCAACAAAGCGGCGTTTATCGTCGGCGCTGATATTACCGAATTCCTGTCGTTGTTCCAGGTTCCTGCGGAGCAACTGACTCACTGGCTACAATTTGCCAACAGCGTATTCAATCGCCTGGAAGATCTGCCAGTCCCAACCATTTCAGCAGTAAATGGTTACGCCCTCGGCGGCGGCTGCGAATGTGTGCTGGCGACTGATTACCGCCTCGCAACACCAGATACCCGCATCGGCCTGCCGGAAACCAAACTGGGTATTATGCCTGGCTTTGGCGGTTCAGTTCGTCTGCCGCGTTTATTAGGTGCCGATAGCGCTCTGGAAATTATTACCGCCGGGAAAGATGTCGGTGCGGTTGAAGCGCAAAAGCTTGGCCTGGTTGACGGTATAGTTAAAACTGAAAAACTGCGCGATGGCGCACTGGCGATTTTGCGCCAGGCGATCAATGGCGATCTCGACTGGAAAGCCAAACGCGCACCGAAACTGCAACCGCTAAAACTGAGCAAAATCGAAGCCACCATGAGCTTCACGATTGCCAAAAGCATGGTGATGCAGATTGCGGGCAAGCACTACCCTGCCCCGATGACGGCAGTCAAAACCATTGAAGCCGCGGCAAGAATGGGCCGTGACGAAGCATTACAACTGGAGACTCAAAGTTTCGTGCCGTTGGCGCGTTCCAATGAGGCCCGTGCGCTGGTCGGGATCTTCCTCAACGACCAATATATAAAAGGTCAGGCGAAAAAGCTGACCAAAAATACCGAAACCCCAAAACAGGCCGCCGTCCTTGGCGCCGGGATTATGGGTGGCGGCATTGCTTACCAGTCAGCCTGGAAAGGCGTACCGGTATTAATGAAGGATATTAACGAGAAGTCGCTGGAGCTGGGCATTAACGAAGCCAGCAAACTGCTGAACAAACAGCTTGAGCGCGGCAAAATCGACGGTATGAAACTGGCCGGCGTGATTGCCACCATTCATCCGACGCTGGATTACGCTGGCTTTGAGCGTGTCGATGTGGTCGTTGAAGCGGTAGTTGAAAACCCGAAAGTGAAGAAAGCCGTTCTGGCCGAAGTGGAAGACAAAGTGCGCCCGGATACCGTTCTGGCGTCGAACACCTCAACCATTCCGATCGGCGAACTGGCAAACAGTCTGAAACGCCCGGAAAACTTCTGCGGCATGCACTTCTTCAACCCGGTGCATCGCATGCCTTTGGTTGAAGTCATTCGCGGCGAGAAAACGTCTGAGCAAACCATCGCGAAAGTCGTGGCGTGGGCCAGCAAAATGGGCAAAACGCCAATCGTAGTGAACGACTGCCCAGGCTTCTTCGTCAACCGCGTCCTGTTCCCGTACTTTGCAGGCTTTAGCCAGCTGATGCGTGACGGTGCCGATTTCCGTCAAATCGACAAAGTGATGGAAAAACAGTTCGGCTGGCCGATGGGCCCGGCATACCTGCTGGATGTTGTGGGTATTGATACTGCGCACCACGCGCAGGCAGTGATGGCGGCGGGCTTCCCGCAGCGTATGCAGAAAGATTATCGCGATGCCGTTGACGCCATGTTTGATGCGGGCCGTTACGGCCAGAAAACCCAGCAGGGCTTCTATCGCTACAAACAAGACAGCAAAGGCAAACCGCGCAAAGAACAAGATGAAGCGACCGACAGCCTGTTGGCCGATGTCAGCAAACCGCGCCACAACTTCAGCGACGAAGAGATCATCGCCCGTATGATGATTCCAATGGTCAACGAAGTGGTGCGCTGCCTGGAAGAAGGCATCATCGCCAGCCCGGCGGAAGCCGATATGGCGCTGGTTTACGGTCTGGGATTCCCTCCATTCCACGGCGGCGCATTCCGTTGGTTAGACACTATCGGCAGTGCGAAATATCTCGATATGGCTCAGCAGTACGAACATCTTGGCCCGCTTTATCAGGTGCCGGACGGTCTACGTACCAAAGCGTCCCGTAACGAGCCGTACTATCCACCGGTTGAGCCAGCCCGCCCGGCCACTGACCTGAAAAGCGCCTGAGGAGTGAATATGGAAAAGGTTGTAATTGTTGATGCCATCCGCACCCCGATGGGCCGTTCAAAAGGCGGTGCGTTTCGCAATTTGCGTGCGGAAGATCTGTCTGCCCATTTGATGCGCGGGATTCTGTCGCGTAACCCGGCGTTAGAAGCTGCCGCGCTGGATGACATTTATTGGGGCTGCGTACAGCAAACGCTGGAGCAAGGTTTCAATATTGCGCGTAACGCCTCGTTGCTGGCAGAAATTCCACATTCTGTTCCGGCGGTTACGGTTAACCGCTTGTGTGGTTCTTCCATGCAGGCGCTGCACGACGCTGCTCGTATGATTCAAACCGGTGATGCGCACGCTTGCCTGATTGGTGGCGTGGAACATATGGGCCACGTGCCAATGAACCACGGCGTTGATTTCCATCCAGGCCTGAGCCGCAACGTGGCAAAAGCAGCGGGTATGATGGGTTTAACGGCCGAAATGCTGTCGCGTATGCATGGTATCAGCCGTGAGATGCAGGATCAGTTTGCCGCCCGTTCGCACCAGCGTGCATGGGCTGCCACCGAAGCGGGCCATTTCAAAAATGAAATCCTGCCGATTGGCGGCCACGACGCAGACGGTGTGCTCAAGCGTTTTGATTACGACGAAGTGATTCGCCCCGAAACCACCGTTGAAGGCCTGGCAGCGTTGAAACCCGCGTTCGATCCGGTAAACGGCACCGTGACGGCGGGGAGTTCTTCTGCACTTTCCGACGGCGCCTCCGCCATGTTGCTGATGAGCGAAACCCGTGCCAAAGAGTTGGGCCTGAAAATCCGCGCTTACGTGCGTTCGATGGCTGTCGTTGGCTGCGACCCGTCAATCATGGGCTACGGCCCGGTTCCGGCATCACAACTGGCATTGAAAAAAGCCGGTCTGAGTGCTTCCGATATCGATTTGTTTGAGATGAACGAAGCCTTCGCCGCGCAGATCCTGCCGTGTATTAAAGATCTGGGGTTGATGGATAAGATCGACGAGAAGATTAATCTGAACGGCGGTGCAATTGCGTTGGGTCACCCACTCGGTTGTTCCGGTACACGCATTAGCACCACGCTGTTAAACCTGATGGAACGTCGCGATGCGCAGTTCGGCCTCGCCACGATGTGCATCGGATTGGGTCAAGGTATTGCCACTGTTATTGAACGCGTTTAATCACGTTAATAAGAAAATTTTTCAAAGTCCCTGGCGCTAGTGCGCCAGGGCCGCAGAAAAAAGTTTAGTTGCCGTTCTTCCCGCCTGTCAGGGGCGGGTTTTTTATTTATACCCAAAATAATTCGAGTTGCATCAAGGCGACAAGAGAACGAGTCCCGATGAGCTTACATGAGTAAGTGATTCGGGTGAGTGAACGTAGTCAACAAAGATGCAGCTTGAAGTATGACGGGTAGCTTTAGATAAACGAAAACGCATCGCCAAACATACGATCAACCTGCGCGCCACGTTCATTACAGAACAAGTCACGGGCAATTTTCGCCATCTCAAAACGTCCGGCAATATAAATGTCATGCCCGCCAAGCGTTCCGTAATCCTGCATTACCGCCGTCAGCACAGTGCCAGTGCGCCCACGCCAGCCTTCTTCCGGCTGCTCAACAACCGCTTCAACACGCAGGTTTGGATGAACCACAGACAGCGCTTCTAATTCTGACAGGTCATAAAGATGCTTATCTTCACGGCCGCCCCAGTAAATCGCGATTTCACGTTGTGGATTACGCGCCAGTGCCGTCAGCAAAATCGAGCGAACATAAGAGAAGCCAGTGCCACCCGCAATCAGAATCAGCGGACGATCTTCGTCTTCACGCAGCCAGGCATCGCCATGCGGGATATCAACGACGATTTCTTTCTCTTTCAGAATGCGATCCATCACCGCCATGGCGTAGAGATTAATCTCTGATGCGCCAATGTGCAGCTCGATAAACTCCTGGTCGCTCGGCGTGGATGCCATGGAGAACGGGCGTTTGTCGCGCTCATCCATCACCACCATCAAATACTGCCCGGCCTGAAAGGAGAACTTCGCTTCCGGCAGTAATCGAACGCGATACACCGTGTCAGTTATCGCTTCTACCGAGGTCACTTTACAGCTTAAGGTTGTCATGCTTCCCCTCTGTCGGGTCAATAATGCAATACGTTAAAAATCGCCACTCAGGCGTTTTTACTGTCGTCGAAAATAGCCAGTTCGTCCCAGATTGCATCAATGCGTGCGCATACTTCTGCATCTTTCTTAATTGGACGACCCCACTCACGTTGGGTTTCCCCTGGCCATTTATTGGTGGCATCCAGTCCCATTTTTGAGCCAAGGCCAGAAACCGGCGAGGCAAAATCCAGGTAATCGATCGGCGTGTTTTCTACCAGAACGGTATCGCGCGCCGGATCCATACGCGTGGTGATGGCCCAAATCACATCGTTCCAGTCACGCGCGTTAACATCGTCATCACATACAATGACAAACTTGGTGTACATAAACTGCCGCAGGAAAGACCAGACGCCCATCATCACGCGCTTGGCGTGGCCTGCGTATTGCTTCTTGATCGTCACAACTGCAAGGCGATAAGAACAGCCTTCCGGCGGCAGATAAAAATCGACAATTTCCGGGAATTGTTTCTGCAAAATCGGCACAAACACTTCATTAAGCGCCACACCCAGAACCGCAGGTTCATCTGGCGGGCGTCCGGTATACGTTGAATGGTAAATCGGATTCTGGCGCTGGGTAATATGCGTCACGGTAAATACCGGGAAGTCATCTACTTCATTGTAGTAGCCAGTGTGGTCGCCATATGGCCCTTCAGGCGCCATTTCGCCCGGTTCGATGTACCCTTCCAGCACTATTTCAGCACTGGCAGGCACTTCGAGATCGTTTGAAATACACTTCACCACTTCCGTTTTGGTGCCACGCAACAAACCGGCAAAGGCATATTCGGAAAGCGTATCTGGCACAGGTGTGACCGCGCCGAGAATGGTTGCCGGATCAGCGCCTAATGCTACAGAAACCGGGAAGCGTTCACCGGGATGTGCCGCACACCATTCCTGGAAATCCAGCGCGCCGCCGCGATGCGACAGCCAACGCATAATCAGTTTATTTTTGCCGATAAGCTGCTGGCGATAAATGCCCAGATTCTGGCGCTCTTTATGCGGCCCGCGCGTGACGGTTAAACCCCAGGTAATCAGCGGCGCGGCATCTTCAGGCCAGCATTGCATAATAGGAATGCGCGTCAGATCGACCTCATTTCCTTCAAAGATTTGCTCCTGACAAGGGGCATTACGCAGCCGTTTGGTCGGCATATTCAGGACTTGTTTGAACTGCGGAAGTTTATCGAATAAATCGCGGAACCCTTTTGGTGGCTCGGGTTCTTTCAGGAAGGCCAGTAACTTACCGACTTCGCGCAGTGCAGAAACATCTTCCTGCCCCATTCCCATCGCGACACGCTTTGGCGTACCGAACAGGTTGCACAGCACCGGCATGTCGTACCCTTTTGGGTTTTCAAACAGCAGTGCCGGGCCATTGGCGCGCAAAGTACGATCGGCAATTTCAGTCATTTCCAGGTATGGATCGACTGGCATCGCGATACGCTTAAGTTCGCCGCGTTGTTCGAGTAGTTCCAGAAAGTCGCGTAGGTCGTGGTATTTCATGCAATTAATCGTAGTCAGGATTTTGCGGTCATTATACGGTCTTCATGCATAGCATGCTGTATTTTTGTTAATAACGAGTAAATGCTTACCTGGTGACCGATCGGTGAAGGGTTATACTTGTGCTGTCTATCCCTCATAACGGCCTTTTGCTATTCTTCCACGGTTGATTAGGAAAAAGAGACATTATGGAATCCTGGTATCTGCTCTACTGCAAACGGGGTCAATTACTGCGGGCGCAAGAACATCTTCAGCGCCAGGAAGTTAATTGCCTCACCCCGATGATCACGCTCGAAAAGATCGTGCGAGGCAAACGCACTGCGGTCAAAGAACCATTGTTCCCAAACTATATGTTTGTCCAGTTTGACCCTGAAACTATCCACACCACGACCATCCATTCAACACGTGGTGTCAGCCATTTCGTGCGCTTCGGTGCTCAGCCAGCGACCGTTCCGGCTGATGTCATCGAGCAACTGGTGAATTACCAGCCTGAGAATGTCACCGATCCCGAAACGCCATATCCTGGCGATAGCGTGGTGATAACAGAAGGGGCATTTGAAGGGCTGGAGGCGATTTTTGGTGAACCGGACGGCGAGGCCCGATCCATGCTGCTGCTGAATCTGTTAAATAAACAGGTTATGCAGAGTGTGAAGAATACCGACTTCAAAAAGAAATGAATAAGGCCAGCGAATGCTGGCCTTATTTTTAGACTCTAACGCTGCATTTGCTCGTCGTGCAACCACTGCGCGACACGCTTCGAGAAATAAGTCAGCACACCGTCCGCGCCCGCACGTTTAAAGCACAACAGTGACTCCATAACAGCCGGTTTTTCTGCCAACCAGCCGTTTTGAATCGCCGCCATATGCATCGCGTATTCGCCAGAAACCTGGTAAGCGAAAGTCGGCACACCGAAAGTATCTTTCACGCGACGAACCACATCCAGGTACGGCATACCCGGTTTCACCATCACCATATCCGCACCTTCTTGCAGATCCTGCGCGACTTCCTGCAAGGCTTCATCGCTGTTCGCCGGGTCCATCTGATAGGTTTTCTTATTGCCACCTTTCAGATTGCCAGAAGAACCAATCGCATCACGGAATGGGCCGTAATAGCAGGAAGCGTATTTGGCGGCGTAAGACATGATCTGGGTATTCACAAAACCATCGAGTTCAAGCTGGTCGCGAATCGAACCAATACGGCCATCCATCATGTCGCTTGGGGCGATGATTTCAGCGCCCGCTTCTGCATGAGACAACGCCTGGCGCACCAGAATTTCGCGGGTAATGTCGTTGATAACATAACCGTCTGCGTCGATAACGCCATCCTGCCCGTGCGTGGTATACGGATCCAGCGCGACGTCAGTCAATAAACCTAACTCTGGCACAGCATCTTTCAGTGCACGCACTGCACGTTGCACCAGGCCATTCGGGTTATACGCTTCTTCTGCGTGCAGTGATTTACCCGCGCTCTCGATAACCGGGAACAGAGACAACACCGGCACACCCAGCTTGGCAACGGCTTCCGCCTCTTTGAGCAGCAAATCGATAGTCATGCGGTAAACACCCGGCATTGACGCTACTTCTTCCTGGCGGTTCTGACCTTCCATCACAAACACCGGATAGATAAGGTCGTTAACCGTTAATTGATTTTCGCACACCAGGCGGCGGCTGAAATCGTGACGACGGACGCGGCGCATACGGCGACCAGGAAACGTACCGGGAAATGCATAGCTCATTGATTCTCTCCTGATTTAAGCCAGCCGGAAAAGACGGCGGGCATTGTCATCTGTTACTTGCGCAAGCCAGGCGGGATCTTCTCCACGCCATTCAGCTACCTTATTCAGGATATGAGGCAAGTAGCAGGGTTCGTTCCGCCGGGAAGCAGGTTTTGGTTTTAGATCCCGCGGTAACAAATAAGGGGCATCGGTTTCCAGCAACAACTGATGCGCTGGGATAACCGGTAACAACTCACGTAATTCAAGGCCGCGACGTTCATCGCAAACCCAACCGGTGACGCCAATAAACAGTCCACGCGCTAAACATTCGCGGGCCTCGTTTTCGGTGCCGGTAAAACAGTGCAGCACCACACCGGGCAATTTATCGAGCCACGGATCGAGCAAGGTAATAAAGCGTTCGTGGGCTTCGCGGCAGTGTAAAAATACCGGCATCATCAGGTCTGCCGCCAGGGCCAATTGTGCGGTAAAAGCGCGTTCTTGTTCGGCAGGCGTTGAAAAGTTACGGTTGAAATCCAGGCCACATTCGCCGATAGCCACCACTTCAGAGGCACTCGCTAGCTCACGAATGGCTACTGCCGTTTCGTCTTGCCATTGGCTGGCATCATGCGGGTGAACACCTGCGGTGGACCAGCAACCCTGATACTGTTTCGCCAGGGAAAGTGCCTGCTGACTTTCGTGAAGGTTGGTCCCCGTCAGCAACATTCCGCTAACCCCAGCCAGTTGTGCTCGGGCGACAACATCCGCATGGTCTTTGGCAAATTGTGAACTGGTAAGATTTACACCGATATCAAACATAGCGCCTTCTGATTTGTGCCTTGCAAACGACGACCGCCCTGATGGGCGGCCTGAAATTATGACTCTTTTTTAGAGTGTTCGTCTTCTGCTTCTGGTGCGTCTTCCGGGTCATCTTCCTCGCCACGCCTACGTCCTTTACCGACATAGAACCGCGAGAAAAACACGCCAATTTCAAACAGGCAGTACATCGGAATCGCTAGCAGAGTTTGCGAGAACACATCCGGCGGCGTGAGCAACATCCCCACCACAAAGGCACCGACTAAAATGTACGGACGCTTCTTCTTCAACTCTTCCGGTGTCGTTACACCCATCCAGCACAGCAAAATAATGGCAACCGGCACTTCAAACGCCACCCCAAACGCCATAAACAATGCCATGACAAAATCGAGGTATTTCGTAATGTCGGTCGACACGATAACGCCAACTGGCGCTGTTTTGGTTAAGAACCCAAAGGCCAGCGGAAACACCACGAAGTAAGCAAAGGCGATACCGATATAAAACAGCATCGTGCTGGAGAACAGCAGCGGCATCACCAGTTTGCGTTCATGCTTATAAAGCGCTGGCGCGATAAAGGCCCAGATTTGATAAAGAATCACCGGTGCGGATAAGAACACAGCGACATAAATAGTCAGTTTAATTGGGGCAAAAAACGGTGACGCGACATCGGTCGCAATCATCGTCGACCCAATCGGCATTTGCTTAATCAGCGGTGCAGAGACGATTTGATAGATGTCATTGGCGAAGTAAACCAGTGCCAGGAAAATCACCAGCACAGCGATAATGCTATTTAACAGTCGCTTGCGTAGCTCTATCAGATGGCTGATAAGCGGTTGGGTATCTTCAACGGCCATGTTTACGGTTTATCACTCGAAGGTTGAGAAGAAACTGGAGTTTTAACTGGCTCTGCGACAGGTTTGATCTGAGGCTGAATTAACGCTTCAGCGGCCTCGGAGAAAGCAGCTTCAGGTTCCGGTGCTTTCTCCGGCGCACTGGCCTGATGTGCAGCCGCGGCTGGAGTCACACCGTCGTGGCTGTCCTCAGCATCTTTGACCAGCGGATTATGGATGGTATGAGCCTCGTCACTCGCCTTTTCAGGATCAAGGGTATACGAGCGCTTCATAGATTCAGCCGCCTGACGCAGCTCATCCATTGATGCTTTCAGCTCCGGAGTGAGGTTATCCATGCTCGCTTTTTCAACCTTTTTCAGGCTGTCTTGCAGCTCCTGGATTTTCAGCTCCTGAACCAGTTCATTTTGTACGGTTGTCGCAAGTGAACGCAGGGCGCGCACCCAGCCGACAACCGTTTTAACGGCCACAGGCAAACGTTGTGGCCCGAGAACAATCAGGCCAATCACGAATACCAGTAGCAGCTCACTGAAACCAATATCGAACACGGTTTACACCTGCTCTTTATCGTTGCTCTTTGCTTCGTCTTTCTTCACTTCGCCAGGCTGCTTATCAGCAAGCGTTTTCGCTGTGAAATCAGCATCCTGAACGGATTTATCTTTCTCTTTATCTTCATCATCGCCCATCGCTTTTTTGAAGCCTTTGATGGATGCGCCCAAATCAGAACCGATAGAACCCAGTTTCTTAGTGCCGAACAGCAGAACGACGATTACGGCAATGATCAACAATTGCCAAATACTGATACCACCCATAGTGTTGCCTCAGAGTCATAATGATAAAAAGAATAACGGTGCATATTGTACCGCACGTTGTCGGTTAAAAACGATTAAAAACAACTCAGGCCGAGCGCCGCCAGCCAATCAGCCAAGTCACAATGCCGCCAGCCATTATCCAGGCAGGCATCAATTCCCACTCTGGCTTATTAATTAACAATAACGTGCCGCTTATCATCAGCGTGGCACCAATGCCGAACAGGTAGCGCGATTGTGCCTGGCGCACCTGATTGCGTTGTAAGTCGCGCGTTATTTTATCAACACTATTCTGCAATTGTTTACCCTGGCGCAAACTGTCGTACATCAGTTCCGGCAGTTCTGGCATTTTTTCAATCCAGAACGGGGCTTTCTCTTTAAGAGTACGAATAAGTGCCGGTATACCAACCTGATCTTTGATCCAGTCTTCCAGGAAAGGTTTCGCTGTTTTCCATAAATCCAGCTCGGGATAAAGCTGTCTTCCGAGCCCTTCAACATAAAGAAGCGTTTTCTGGAGCAAAACGAGCTGCGGCTGGACTTCCATATTAAAGCGCCGTGCCGTGTTGAACAGGTTCAGTAACACGTGTCCAAAGGAAATCTCTGCCAGCGGTTTCTCGAAGATAGGTTCACACACAGTGCGAATCGCAAACTCAAAATCTTCAACGTTGGTATCCGGTGGCACCCAGCCAGAATCCACGTGCAACTCCGCCACTTTGCGATAATCACGGTTAAAGAAAGCGATGAAGTTTTCTGCCAGATAACGCTTATCTTCTTTGTTGAGCGAGCCAACAATGCCGCAGTCGATACCGATATATTGCGGATCTTCCGGGTGTTCATAACTGACAAAGATGTTGCCAGGATGCATGTCGGCATGGAAGAAGCTATCGCGGAAAACCTGAGTGAAGAACACCTGCACACCGCGTTCTGCCAGCAGTTTCATGTTGGTGCCTTGCTTATGAAGCATCGCAATATCAGAAACCGGAATACCGTAAATACGTTCCATCACCATCATGTCCTGACTGCAATAATCAGAGAACACTTCCGGCACATACAGCATCGGGCTGTCTTCAAAATTGCGGCGCAACTGAATAGCGTTCGCTGATTCACGTAGCAGATTCAGTTCATCAATCAGCGTTTTTTCATATTCACGCACCACTTCCAGCGGACGCAAACGGCGGCCATCAGGCAAGAGACGTGGCACCCATCGCGCAAGGCGATAGATGAGTTTCATATCAGCTTTGATGATGGGCAAAATATCCGGGCGGATTACTTTGATAACCACTTCACGGCCGTTTTCTTTCAGGCGCGCCGTGTGAACTTGAGCAATCGAAGCTGATGCCAACGGCGTGATGTCAAAATCATCGAACCAGGTTTCGACAGGAATATTCCCCATCGCTTGCTCGATTTGTTTTTTGGCTAATGCCCCATCAAACGGTGCCACACGGTCCTGCAACATCGCGAGTTGATCGGCGATTTGCGGCGGGAAAAGGTCACGACGCGTTGAAAGCATCTGCCCGAACTTAATCCACACCGGCCCCAGTTCCTGCAACGCCAGGCGTAAACGCTCGCCAAGGAGCTTGTCTTTATGACGATTTGGCATCCAGAACAACAGCTTGCGCCCAAAGCGCAATGGCAGTGTCAGGCGGATTTTGGGAATCAGTTCATCCAGACCGTAACTCAAGAAAGTGCGGATAATGAAATAGAGGCGGCGCATTTCTCCAGGCGTCATTTGTTCTCCAGTTTGTCCAGTCGCGCAGCGAGTGCGTCAACATTGCGTTCGACTGCTGCCGTTTCCTCGGCAAACCATGCGACTTCCAGCGACCCAGGAGCCATCTTCCACTCTTCAGTTATCGCTTCTGAAAGGTATTGTTGGTTACGGGTAAAGCCTTTTTTTAGCAATTTACTGCCGCCGCGAATCACCTTGCCGATGCCTTCCGCAGCAATGTCGCCAATATACGGAGCCAACAATTCTGCCGGGTCAAATTCAGCAAGGTCCATCAACGCAACCCAATTCTGAACGACCTGAAGATCGCCTTCCACTTCCAACTCACCGCTGCGAATCAGCGCCGTAAGCTGCTGCCTGTCGCGCAATTTTGGCAAGGTGCTGAGAGCCGTTTTCACCACACAATCAGCGTCACCTTCCCATTGGCCCAGCACATCAATTTGCTGCTCGCTAAAGACTAAAACGAGGGGCGAAGAGAACTCTTTAAGCTCGACGCGCAACACCTTGCCTATTAAGCGCTGACGTGCCGCTTTTAATCCCCGGTCACGCCAGAGAAAGGTATTAAGGACACTTTCAATCCCAGCAGTCATCAGAGGTGTAAAAGGCATCACGAACTCCCTGTCAGAATTTATAACCACGGTGCAGAGCAACAACGCCAGCGGTCAGATTGAAGTATGTGGTGTTTTCAAAGCCCGCATCTTCCATCATCGCTTTCAGCGTTTCTTGATCCGGGTGCATGCGAATCGACTCTGCCAGGTAACGGTAACTTTCTGCATCTTGTGCCACGATTTCACCGATGCGCGGCAAAATGTGGAATGAGTAGGCGTCGTATGCTTTGCTCAGAGGCTCGATAACCGGTTTGGAAAACTCCAGCACCAGCAGGCGGCCACCTGGTTTTAATACGCGGTACATAGAACGCAGCGCTTTCTCTTTATCGGTCACATTACGCAGGCCGAAAGAGATAGTGATGCAGTCAAAGAAATTATCCGGGAATGGCAGCGCTTCGGCGTTAGCCTGAACATAGTTCACGTTGCCAACTACACCGATGTTGCGCAGTTTTTCACGCCCCATTTTCAGCATTGAGTCGTTGATATCTGCCAGAACCACTTCGCCGGTTTCGCCGACCAGACGGGAGAATTTCGCCGTTAAATCACCGGTGCCCCCAGCCAAATCGAGAACGCGCTGACCACGACGAACACCGCTGCAATCAATGGTGAAACGCTTCCAGATGCGATGGATGCCGAATGACATAAGGTCATTCATTACGTCGTATTTTGCGGCCACAGAGTGGAACACATTAGCGACCATATCGGCCTTTTGCTCTTTCGCTACGGTGCGAAAACCAAAGTGTGTTGTTTCCTGGGATTCTTCAACCATCTCAATGCCTGCTTATCCAAAATTTGTTTGTGAAGTGTAACAGAATGGGGCCTAAAGCCCTATGCTTCAAGCTGCAGGGTTTAACCGAAGCTTAACGCTCACCAACGATTCGTCGGTTCTCTAAACTGTTCTCACCGTTGCTTGCTAAGTTGTTTTCTTCGTCGTTTTCATGACGTTCAAGGCCGATATTCTCTTCGTCCTCAAGCCTGGCCTGCTCGACTAAATCGGGATTAATCTCACGTTTAACTTCAACGCCCAGGCCACGAAATGCATCGGCCTGAGTCAGAATATTCCCGCGACCTGAAGCGAGTTTTTTCATCGCCTGTCGGTAGTTATCCTGCGCTTTATCGAGGCTCTGGCCGATCGCCGACATGTCATCAACAAAGAGGCGCATTTTGTCATAGAGACGGCTGGCTCGTTCGGCAATTTGTTGCGTATTGCGGCTTTGGTGCTCATAACGCCACAAATTGGCAACCGTTCTTAACGCCACCAGCAATGTGGTCGGGCTGACCAGCATGATGTTGTTTTTCAGCGCTTCGCTAATCAATTCAGGCTGGCGGTCAATCGCCAGTAAAAATGCGGGTTCGACGGGGATAAACATCAGCACGTAATCCAGCGAACGCAGCCCCGGCAACTGCTGATAATCTTTGCGCCCCAATAGTCGAATGTGGTTACGCACTGCAGCAATGTGCTCGTTGAGCGCACTTTCTCGCGTTAATTCGTCATCGCCGTTGTAATAACGCTCGTAGGCCACCAGCGTCATTTTGGCGTCGATCACCACGTCTTTGCCCTGCGGCAAACGCACGATCACGTCCGGCTGCATGCGGCTGTTATTTTCGAGCTGAATATTCACCTGAGTTTCGTATTCATAACCTTCACGCAAACCGGAGGCTTCCAGTACGCGGGTCAGCACCACTTCGCCCCAGTTCCCCTGAGTTTTATTATCGCCTTTCAACGCTTTGGTGAGGTTCAACGCCTCTTGCGCCATTTGCGCATTCAACTGCTGAAGGTTACGGATTTCATGGGACAGCGTGTGTCGCTCGCGGGCTTCTTGCCCAAAACTATCCTGAACCTGGCGACGGAAACCATCCAGTTGCTCGCGTAAAGGCGAAAGTAAGCCGTTCAAACTTTGGCGGTTTTGCTCTTCAACTTTGCGGCCGCTTTGCTCAAAAATTCGGTTAGCAAGATTTTCAAACTGCTCGCTCAGGCGCTGTTCGCTGTTAAGCATCTGGCGATGTTTATCGTCAGCATTTAGACGGGTTTGTTCCAGCAATGTGGAGAGTTCGCGGATATCCGCTTCCTGGGCGCTGTTGATTTCAAGCTGGGTGCGCAATTCGCGATTGAGTTGCTCGCACTCTTCTTTCCAGTGCTGATTTTGCTGCAACTCTTGCCGGGAGGCAGTCAGTTCGCCGTAGATTTCTCGTTGTTCTTCATACAGAGCGGATTGCCGCTGCGCTGCCCGCAAACTTGCCAGCAACCAGCCGGTCAGAACCCCAACCAGCGCAATACCAGTCCCGAATAAAATAGAAATATCCACAGTCACTCCCACAAAGTCATGCAGTACCCAAAATAATTCGAGTGGCAGGAAGGCGGCGACGCAGTGAATCCCCGGGAGCTTACTTGAGTAAGTGACTGGGGTGAGCGAGGAAAGCCAACGCACATGCAACTTGAAGTATGACGGGTATAAACATCAGCAAAATAAAATTCTGCTGTATAAATGTCCAGATGAAAAGGGATTTCCTGCGAGGTGTTACGCAAAGCGAAAAAAATAAGCCGGCTTTCACCGGCTTTGGGGGAATTAGATCAGGCGGCGAGCCGCTTCCACAACGATTTTAACCGCATGGCTTTCGGTTTTCTTCATGGTTTCAGCGTTAGGAATTTCTTGCTGAGTACGGTTCACGATGACACCGGCAACCATACCGGCACGCAGGCCCTGGCTTGCACACATGGTCAACAGCGTGGCGGATTCCATTTCATAGTTCATCACGCCCATCTGCTGCCACTCTTCCATAGAACCTTTGTAGCGACTGACTACGCGGCCTGAGAAGGTGTCGTAACGTTCCTGACCTGGGTAGAAAGTATCGGAAGAAGCTGTCACGCCAATGTGCGTGGTGGCGCCGATAGATTTCGCCGCTTCAACCAATGCGGTGGTACACGCAAAGTCAGCAACCGCCGGGAATTCCATTGGTGCAAAGTGCAGGCTGGCACCATCAAGGCGCACAGACGCTGTAGTCACCAGAACATCGCCAACATTAATATGCGGCTGAATCGCACCGGTGGTGCCGATACGCAGGAAGGTGCGAATGCCCAGTTGCGCCAGCTCTTCCACCGCGATAGAAGTCGATGGGCCGCCGATACCGGTCGAGCAGACGATCACTGGCTTGCCGTCCAACTCTGCACGCCAGGTAGTAAATTCACGGTGGGCAGCCAATTTGACCGGCTTGTCCATCAGTACAGCGATTTTTTCAACTCGCTCAGGGTCGCCCGGGACGATGGCAAGTGTTGCCCCCTGTAGGTCGCTTTTAGTGAGGCCGAGGTGAAAAACATCAGACTTGGACATAACAGACTCCTCTGTTTAATAGGTTGGCTTGCATTGCTTGGAGGTACTGTACAGAACCTCGGCAAAGAATTTCGTGACGCAATTCACTTTGAATGAAACAAGTTACATTATTTTCAACCGCAATAGTGATGACAATCACACTTAATGGGCTAGATATTCATCGTTCAGATATAAAAGATACGATTGATTAACTTTACCCAAAATCATTCGAGTTGTTGGGGGGTTGGCTATAGTTATCGCATTGCGCTTGAAACATTGATGAATAAATGGAGCTCGCTTATGAAAGAACAACAACCGACAGGTCAATCGCCGGGCGGAAATTTCGCGCCAGCGGCCTCCCCTCTTGCATCCACTGTGTTACATACCTCGAATGACGGAATTCTGGCAGGGGAAACCTCGATTCCGACGCAGGGCGAAAGTATGCCCGCTTATCACGCTCGCCCGAAGCATGTTGAAGGATCATTACCTATCGTAATCGTCGTTCAGGAAATTTTCGGCGTACATGAACATATTCGTGATGTCTGCCGCCGCCTGGCGCTGGAAGGCTATCTCGCCATTGCCCCGGAACTCTATTTCCGCCAGGGCGACCCGAATGATTATGCCGATATCCCTACGCTGTTCAGCGAACTGGTGTCAAAAGTGCCCGATGCGCAGGTTCTCGCCGATCTCGATCACGTCGCCAACTGGGCGGCAAGAAACGGCGGCGACGCGCATCGTTTAATGATTACCGGTTTCTGTTGGGGCGGGCGCATTACCTGGCTATACGCCGCGCACAATCCGCAGTTGAAAGCGGCGGTGGCGTGGTACGGCAAACTGGTGGGCGAGAAAACGCTAAATTCATCGCATCATCCTGTCGATGTCGCCATTAATCTGAACGCGCCCGTGCTGGGTCTTTACGGCGGGCAAGATACCGGAATCGCGCTGGATACCGTGGAAACCATGCGCCAGGCGTTACGCGCGGCGAATGCCAGTGCAGAAATTGTCGTTTACCCGGAAGCTGGCCATGCTTTTAATGCCGATTATCGCCCGAGCTACCATGAAGAATCTGCCAAAGATGGCTGGCAGCGGATGCTGCGCTGGTTTGAGCGTTACGGCGCGAAGAAGTAACGGATTTCGCCCTGGTACTACCGGGGCATTTTCCCTATCAATAATAAGTGTATTGGCTCACACTCTTGAGTCTGCATTTTTTGCTCCAGCCACCTTCCAGCATCAAAAAATTTGCCGCAGTAAATATCGGCATGATCTCGCCCACACTTTGCTTTTTAAGTTTTAACCTTCCCTCCCTGAATCAAAATTTTCGTTGCTGCGCGCCAAACTATTTAGCTTTTTAACTCTTCACATCTCCTCAATACTCACCGCAGACACAACGAATTCTCACTTGGTAAACAGGAGATTTACGATGACCCACGCTTTTGAAGCCCAACCTTTTTCTCTGCCGTTTGATCCTAAAACCACCGCGCTGGTCATGATCGATATGCAGCGCGATTTTGTCGAAGCCGGTGGTTTTGGCGAAGCGCTGGGTAACGATGTTTCCCTGGTGCGTAGCGCTATCGAGCCGTGTAAACGCGTGCTTGATGTGGCACGTCAAAAAGGTTTGATGGTGATTCACACCCGCGAAGGCCATCGCCCGGATCTCACTGATTGCCCACCTGCCAAACTGACTCGCGGCGGCATGACTTTTATCGGTGAAAACGGCCCGATGGGTCGCACGCTGATTCGCGGCGAAGCCGGTCACGACATCATTCCTGAACTGTACCCAATCGCTGGCGAGCCGGTGATTGATAAGCCCGGCAAAGGGGCTTTCTACCAAACTGACCTGCATTTGATTTTGCAAAATAGCGGCATTAAAACGCTGATTGTTTGCGGCGTAACCACCGAAGTTTGCGTGACCACTACGGTGCGTGAAGCCAACGACCGTGGCTTTGAATGCATTATTCCTGAAGATTGCGTTGGCTCGTACTTCCCGGAATTCCAGA
Organism: Buttiauxella izardii; assembly: GCF_003601925.1. Lineage (GTDB taxonomy): Bacteria > Pseudomonadota > Gammaproteobacteria > Enterobacterales > Enterobacteriaceae > Buttiauxella > Buttiauxella izardii. The sequence continues at coordinate 36,949 of NZ_QZWH01000024.1, read as the reverse complement.
AGTACGCGCTGGAAATGATTAAAGCTCAGGGCGCGATTTTTGGCTGGGTGAGCGATGCCAACGCGATTATTTCCGGGCTGAAAGGCTAAGTCACGATGGTCGCCGTCGCGCTTCCTGTGATCTCGATGGGCTATCTGGCTGCCAGCCGGTTAGCTCAAAAACAGGTTTCGCTTCGCCTGCATAGCGCCTTTGAATCGGCGCTGAATATGGTGGCGGAAGACGGCGAATTGCTGACGTTGCTGTGTGCCATAAAGTACCAGCAACTACCGGATGCGATACGCGTCGATTTGCCGCCCGGTTGGGACTGGCGTCTACAAACCCGCCCCAACGAGCCGTTCATCTGGCGTGACGGAATTCTTACCACGCAACGCTTGAGCATCAGTTTGCGAGGCAGCGCGCAATGGCAGCCTGAGTGGCCAATGATAGCACAAGTTAAACAAGGCTTGCCTGGCGCGCTGACTCACTACCAAACCCTGACTCAACAGTTGCGCCATTATTGCCAGCAACAGCACATCAACAGCGTGTTGCAGCTCTTGCCGCAAGAGTGCCCGCAAGGTCTGGCGGTGAATCTGACGGCGAACGACAGCCGCGAAATGATGGACGCACAACTGGCAAAAATTATCGGTTTTGGGCACGGCTTAACGCCCGACGGTGATGATTATTTGCTGGGTTATCTGGCGGCACTTTGGTCATGGCGAGAAGTAGAAGGCATCGCGTTACATTGGGAAAACCTGCAAAACGCAGTCCCGCCGCTGCTTTCACGCACTAATGACATTAGCCGCCATTACGTGACTCGCGGGCTGGAAGGGCATTTCTCCGAACCGATTTACCAGCTTATTCAGTTGCTCTACAGCAACGCCCAAACAACGCAAATTCGCACGGCAGCGCTTGGCGTTATGCAGTTTGGCAGTTCATCTGGCGTGGATTGCCTGGCCGGGTTGCTACATGGGCTGCGAACGCTAAAAGCCACACTTTAAATTCTTACCGCAATCGAAAGACACCGCTCAATCGGTGCGGCAACGCTTTGCCTGAATTCACCTTCAGGCGGTTAAACACAGGTATTAAAACATGAGCATCATGCATAAAGTTTTTGCCAGGTTGTATCAGGATTCCGTTTCCCTGATGCAGATTTCGGCGCAAATCAGCAAGCTTCCGGGCATTGTTCAGGCCTCGGTGGTGATGGGCACTGCGACGAATCTGGAGCAGCTTCACGACGCGGGTTTAGGGGAGAATTTCAACGCCGGGCCAAACGACCTGATTATCGCCTTGATGGGCGAAGAAGACGCCTGCAACCAGGCGCTTGAGTTGGCGCACCAGCGCCTGAACAGCAAACCAGACGAAGGCAGCAACAATGGTGTTCGCGCACCTGATCTGGTCAGTATCGAAATGGCGCTGGAAAAAGAACCCGAAGCCAATCTGGCACTGATTTCTGTACCGGGCGATTACGCCGCCGCTGAAGCCATCAAAGCGCTGCAACTGGGCATGAACGTGATGATGTTTAGCGATAACGTCAGCGTCGCCCAGGAAAAGCAGATCAAGCTGTTGGCGCAGCAAAAAAACCGCATGGTGATGGGGCCGGATTGCGGCACCGCGATTATCAACGGCATGCCGTTGGGTTTTGCTAACGTGGTGCAGCGTGGCGCGATTGGCATTGTTGGCGCGTCCGGCACTGGCGTGCAGGAAGTGACGTGTCGTATCGACCAGTTGGGCGCGGGAATTTCCCAGGCGTTGGGCACCGGCGGGCACGATCTCAGTGAAGAAATCGGCGGCATTTCAATGCTGTTCGGCCTCAATGCGCTAGCTGAAGATCCTGAAACCAAAGTAATTGTTTTAATTTCCAAACCCCCAGCTCGCCCGGTCGCGGAACAAATTCTCAAATGTGCGCAAGCCGCGAACAAACCGGTGGTAGTGAATTTCCTCGGCGCTAAAGCTGAAGAAATCACGCGCCCAGGTGTCACCGCCGCCAGCACTCTGGCAGATGCCGCAGAAATTGCCGTCGCCTTGCTGAAAAACCGCTCGCTTCCAACAACCGTTGCGCATCTTGACCCGCAACACGTCGCCATGCTGAACAAGCATTCTCAAATGCTGGATGCAAAACGCACCGCGATTCGCGGCGTGTTTGCTGGCGGCACTTTCTGTTTTGAAAGCCAGTTGATTTGCCAGCAACAAGGCCACACCGCGTACTCCAACACGCCAGTGGCAGGCAACAGCAAGCTCGCGGACATCTGGAAAAGCCAGGGCCATACGCTGATTGATATGGGTGATGATGATTTCACCCGTGGCCGCCCGCACCCGATGATCGACCCTACACTGCGTAACCAGCGCATTCTGGCGGAAATCGCCGATGCTGAAACTGCTGTAGTGCTGTTCGATTTAGTGCTGGGTTACGGCGCATCCAGTGAACCGGCAGCAGAACTGCTTGAGCTGCTTTCACAAACCGACAAACAGCACGCACCGCTGTTAATCGCGCACGTTTGCGGCACTGAAGCCGATCCACAACAACGCTCACAACAAATTAATGCGCTGCGCAATGCGGGAATTATCGTCGCCGATTGCAACGCTCAAGCCGCACTTTGGGCAAGCCATGTCGCAAACAGCCAGGCGCAGAAGAAGGAAGCTAACGCATGAATACCTTATTTAATCAGCCTTTGAAGGTCGTCAATGTCGGGCTGCAAAGTTTTGCCGGTAACTTGCAACAGGTCGGTGGCGATGTGACGCCATTAAGCTGGCAGCCACCCGCTGCAGGCGATGTTCAGGCGGGTCTGTATTTGGCCGCACTGCTGCGCCATCCGTTAGTTGAACAAGCCAACCAAATCGCCTTTGAACGTTATCTCAGCGCTCAACCCGTTTTGGTTGATGTAATGGAAGCTCGTGAAGCGATCCCAGCCATGGCGCAGCGCAAATTGATTCTGCACTCTGGCCCACCGATTAGCTGGGCAAATATGTGCGGCCCGGTGAAAGGGGCGATTGTGGGTGCCATTCTTTTCGAAGGCTGGGCGACCACGCACGAAGCCGCTGAATTAATGGCTCATAACGGCGAAGTCGACCTCGAACCTTGCCACCATTATCACGCCGTCGGCCCAATGGCGGGGATTATCAGCCCGTCGATGCCGCTGTGGGTGATTGAAAACAAAACCAACGGCCAACGCGCATTCAGCAACTTCAACGAAGGTTTGGGCAAGGTTCTGCGCTTTGGCGCCAATAACGACGAAGTTCTGCAACGTTTGCACTGGATGCGCGAAGAACTCGCCCCGGCGCTAAAAGCCGCCGTTGGTGAACTCGGCGAGCTGGAACTGAAACCGTTGATGTCGCAAGCGCTGCATATGGGTGATGAAGTCCATAACCGCAATGCCGCCGCCACTGGCCTGCTCTGCAAGCGCCTGTTCCCGGCACTTTTGGCCTGCAATTTGCCGCCCGATCAGCTCCAGCGCGTGGTGGCGTTTATCACCAGTAACGATCACTTCTTCCTTAACTTATCGATGACCGCCTGTAAGTCGATGATGGACGCCGCCGCCAATGTACCGTTCAGCTCCATGGTCACGGTGATGGCGCGTAACGGCGTGAACTTCGGCATTCGTTTATCCGGCCTTGGCGACCAGTGGTTCCAGGCTCCAGCCAATCCGGTGGAAGGGTTGTTCTTCCCGGGTTATGGCGTAGACGATGCGGCTGCGGATCTGGGCGACAGCGCGATTACCGAAACCGCAGGCGTCGGTGGCTTTGCGATGGCTTCTTCACCGGCCATCGTGAAATTTGTTGGCGGCACGCCGGACGATGCCACCAACAACAGCCGCCGTATGCAGGCCATTACCATTGGCGCAAACCAGGCATTCACGCTTCCGGCATTGAATTTTGCGGCCACTGCCGCAGGCATCGACGCGCGTAAAGTCGCAGACCGCAGCATCCTTCCGATCATCAATACCGGCATCGCCCACAAACAGGCAGGCGTTGGGCAAATTGGCGCGGGCATCACTACTGCTCCGCTGTCATGTTTTGTCGATGCCATTCAGGCGCTGGCGCAAGCCGTTGCCGCAGGAGAATCAGCATGAGCAAACCTTTAGCTGTCGTCGCCGTTGGTGGTAACGCGCTGATTCAGGATGACCAACACAACAGCATTCCTGACCAGTATCAGGCGGTGGTCGAAACCGTTACGCATGTCGCCGAAATGATTGAGGCGGGCTGGGATTTAGTACTGACGCATGGCAACGGCCCACAGGTCGGCTTTATTCTGCGCCGCTCCGAACTGGCGGCAGAAGAAGTGTCCCCGGTGCCGCTCGATTACGCCGTCGGCGATACCCAGGGCGCGATTGGTTACATGTTCCAGAAAGCGCTGCATAACGAACTGCAACGCCGTGGCATCAGCAAACCGATTGTGACCGTGGTGACGCAAACTCTGGTCAGTAAAGACGATCCGGCCTTTAGCCACCCGAGCAAACCGATTGGCGCGTTCTTCGATCTGCAAACTGCCGAACTGCGTCAACAGCAACTCGGCTGGACGATGATGGAAGACGCGGGTCGCGGCTGGCGTCGTACCGTGCCGTCCCCTGCTCCGCTGGAAATCATCGAACGCGACACCATCGCCCAGTTATTGAAACAGGGCTGCATCGTGATCTCCTGCGGTGGCGGCGGTATCCCGGTGGTGCGTGACGCACAGCAGCAATTGCACGGCGTGGAAGCGGTGATCGACAAAGATCTGGCGTCTGCTTTGCTGGCGCAACAGCTCGGTGCCGATCTGCTGCTGATCCCAACCGGCGTGGATAAAGTAGCGATTAATTTCGGCACGCCTGAACAACGCTGGCTGGATGAGCTTTCCCTTCCGCAGGCCGAAGCGCTGATCGCGCAAGGGCAATTTGGCGCAGGCAGCATGCAGCCGAAAGTCGAAGCGATTGTCGATTTTGTTAGCGCAAGCCAACTCGGCGGCAAAAATGCCAGCGGTTTAATTACCAGCCCGCAGGCGATCAAAGCCGCGTTAAATCACCAGAACGGCACCTGGATTACCTCTGTTAACAAGGAAGAACATCATGACTGATACCACTCTGGTCGCCGTGAACGGCACCTTAATGCGCGGCCTGGAACTGAACGTCAACATGCTTAAAGTCGGCGGCGTATTTGTACGCGAAGATTACACCGACGCCCATTACCGCATCTGGAGCATCAACAACAAACATCCTGGCATGGTTCGCGTCAGCGAAGGCGGCACCTCTGTGGCGCTGGAAGTCTGGGAATTGCCGATGGCCTCTTTTGCCGCGCTGTTACTGAGCGAGCCTGCGGGCTTATGCATTGGCAAAGTGAAACTTGCCGACGGCAGCGAAATGCTCGGCGTGCTGGCGGAACCGTGGCTGACCGAAGGCCAAAAAGAGATCACCGAAATGGGTAGCTGGCGCAAATATACCGGCCACTTTCATATTGCCTGAGTCGTCTCACGTAAAAGGAGTTCGTCATGCGTAAAACAGAAGAAAGTCCAGGAACCGCATCAGGCTTGCGCATTGCCATGATTTTGCTTGGTATTGCCGTCACGCCCGTGCTGCTTTCATCATCAAGCCTCGGCAATCAGCTCTCCAGTTCCGGGCTGATTAGCGTGGTGATTATCGGCGGGTTAATTCTCGCCATCCTTTCGGCGATCACCATTAGCGTGGGCGAAAAAGCGCGGATGCCGACTTACGGCATTGTGAAATATGCTTTCGGCGAGCAAGGCGCGATTGCGATCAACATTTTGATGGCGATTAGCTTGTTCGGCTGGATTGCGGTGACCGCCAACATGTTCGGCCATTCGGTGCATGATTTGCTGGCGCAGCATGGGCTGGAGCTACCGGTGCAACTGCTGGTGGCGGCGGGATGCGTGATTTTTGTCGCTTCGACCGCGTTTGGTTTTGCGGTGTTGGGCAAAGTGGCGCAGTTCGCGGTGCCAGTGATTGCGCTGGTGCTTTGCTACATCCTGTATGTTGCAACGCATACCGAAGTCGCAGCCCCTGCGGCGATCATCAGCATGAACACCGGCGTGGCGGTTTCGACCGTCGTAGGGACGATTATCGTGCTGGTCGCCACCCTGCCCGATTTCGGCAGCTTTGTGCATAACCGCAAACACGCGTTAATTGCCGCAGGTTTAACATTCCTGATTGCTTATCCGCTGCTGTATTGGGCGGGTGCAACGCCAAGCGCCATTAGTGGGCAAGGTTCGTTGCTGGGTGCGATGGCGGTGTTTGGTGCGGTTCTGCCAGGCGCGCTGCTGCTGATTTTTGCTTGTGTCACCGGCAATGCCGGGAACATGTTCCAGGGGACATTAGTGGTTTCCACGCTGCTGACCCGCTTCCCGAAATGGCAAATCACCATCGCACTTGGTGTGCTGGCGGCGATTGTCGGCAGCATGGATATCATGGCGTGGTTTATTCCATTCCTGCTGTTCCTCGGGATTGCCACTCCGCCCGTTGCCGGGATTTACATCGCCGATTTCTTCCTTTATCGCCGTAACGGTTATGAGGAAAGCGTGTTAACCCGCGAGCCACAAATCAAAGTGCTGACGTTTGTCGCCTGGGTTATCGGTTCGGCAGTGGGCTTTATGACGGTGAAAGGGTTGTTCACACTCACCACTATCCCGTCTCTGGATTCCATTCTTGTGGCCTGCATCGCTTATGCCGCGTTAAGCCGGATGAGTAACAACAAGTAAATCCCGGGTATAATACAGTGACCTGGCTCAGAACGAGTCAGGTCACTTAACGCCTGACCGGGAACTCTATGTTTATCTCTGACGAAACCATCCGCATTGTTCATCTTGTTGCTAAATATCAGAGCATTACCACTGCTGCCGAGCAGTTAAACAAGGTGCCGTCGGCGATAAGTTACACCATCAAAAAAGCGGAAGAAAGCATCGGCGCGGAGCTGTTTATCCGCAAAGGCCGCTATATCGAACTCACACCCGCTGGCAATTACTTCATAGAACACAGCAAAACGATTCTTGGTGACCTCGACGCACTAAAACGCAACACCGTATTGATTCACGACGGCGTGGAGCGCGAGCTAACTATTGCGGTAAACAATATTATTCCCACCGCCACGCTGGTGGAATTTATCCGCGATTTTGAACGCGAGTTTTCCTCCACGACGCTGACGATTAATCTCGAGGTGTACAACGGTTGTTGGGATGCGCTTTATAGCAAACGGGCGGATCTGGTGATTGGCGCGCCACACGCGGTGCCGAGCACCGAAGGAATCATCAGCGAGCCAATCGGCCAACTGGAGTGGGATTTTGTCGTCGGCCCCGAGCACCCGCTCGCCAGTCATTCACAACCACTCGAAAACGCCGAACTGCGCCATTTTTCTGCAATCTGTATTCGTGATACCACGGTCAATCTTGCGCCCCAACAGGCCTGGCTGCTGGAAGGGCAAAAACCACTATTTGTGCCGAACTTCGCCACCGCTATTGCGCTGATTCAGCAAAACGTTGGCATCGGATATATTCCGCACCATTTAGCCTTGCCGCTGCTCAATAACGGCTTATTACTGAAAAAGCCAATGCAAGAACATAAACACGCCACCAAACTATTTCTCGCCGCCCGTTCCGACGGAATGGGAAAAGTCAGCCGCTGGTGTATGGATTACTTATTGCATCCGGCAGTAAGGGCGAGATTGAGCGGGGGGAATTAGAAATGCATTTACTTACAGACTTTGAATCTATTATATATTTCATCAATAAAAATTTGAATGGGCATTAATAATATAAATAATTCATTGTCAAATCAGCCACCATAAACAAGTTGCATCCCTTTATTATTGAGAACAGAATTTGAAAACTGTTTCATCAATACTTCAGCATGATAAAGGGAATAAATCATGTCATATCTCCGTCCATCTTCGGAAAAGCCCAAAGACTATTTACGAGACGACCACACCTTTAGCTCATATCCCAGTATGAACCCCGTTTTGCGTGATATGGCTGTGATGAATGAATCATTTATCACCGAAAATCATTACATCACGCTGCTAACATTCGATGAAGCCCAGAGCATAACGGACGAACTACTTGGCAATATGGATCATTTCTTTTCTTATCGGGCTGGCCCCGGAAACATTAAAGATGGTCTGGATGGTTTTAGAACCATCGGTAAATTGATGACTTATCATAATGAATTTGGAAAACTCATTATCCGATTTCAGTCATTGGGTATGCGAGCGGTAAAATGCAGCGTGGGCGGAAAGGATTATATTAAGCTGACCGGTTATCCCGCCATGCGTAGAATTCTTAATGGTACACGATATAGTCTGCGTAACCCGCAAATACTGGAAATGGGTATTGGAATACGCGGGCTTGGTATCTCAATAGTTAAAGGTGCAAAATTTTGTATTTGCTGCTCACTCGCATGGCGTGCCGTTGAACTGATATTTAAATCTGGTTATGACCTGGTTGGTTTTTTGGTAGATGTCACGATGGATGTGGCGAAAATTATTGTTTCTAGTGTTGCGATTGGGGTTGTGGGTGGAATTGCTGTTTTGGCTAGTTCGCCAATAGCATTAACGGCAGCAATTATTATCATTGCAGGGATAGCTCTGAATAAAGGACTCAATGTTTTAGATGACAAACTTGGTTTGTCTGCCAGTTTAAAAGTAAAACTACGGATTGCATTAGCAGAAGAACAGCGCATGAAAGAGTGGAATCAAAAGCATTCATCTACATTTCTTAACTTATTAGCCAATACATCAGATTAATCACATGAAAAAAAACAGCACTTCACAATGGGTAATATATAAAGGCGCTTGTGTTTTCTCAATAATGATATTTATGTTTTTTATTTACGCAATAATTTTTGGCGGCACATTTAATGAACTACAATCCTTAATCAAACATGGAGATATAATACATATCTACAGCCAAAGCATTGCGTGTGCTTGTGGTATTCCAATCTTCACCTGTGCTATTTTCTCCGCCTTCCGCGGGCTTATCACGAAAGGAACCACACCACCTAAAAAACTGACATCTATTGGTTTGATCTGGGGGTGCATTAGTATGGCCATAGCTATGGCAGGAGTAGTTGGAACAATATTAACCCCTATTGGATTAATGTTTTCATCCTATAGCAACTGCCCTCAGGAAAGACTCACTTCATATTATGTTATCAATTTAGAATTATGCGAACATATCAACCCTCAAAACGGGAACCTGGAATAATATGAATAAAGAAATTATTTTAGAATGGTTACTATACCGTGGCGCGGCTGTCATTATGATTCTACTAATGTTCACTTTACTCTATTTCATATTATTTTCCGTACCACTGTACGATCTCCGCTCATTGTTATTACATGATAAAATTATTATTTATCATGCTAAAGCCGTCGCTTGTGTTGGCGCCATACCTCTTTGTATCTATCTTATATTCGTTGCCCTTAGAGTATTATTTACCAAAGGAATTAAACCACCAACAAAACAAACCTCTATTGGAAAGGTGTGTAGCGGCTTTAGTGTCATTGCAACTTTCTTATCACTCATCATCGCATTCCTAATTCCCATCGGCCTGATGTTTACACCTTACCACAACTGCCCTCAGGAAAAGCTCGGTGCTTATTATGTTACTGATTTAGAACTCTGTGAGAATATTGATCCCAGAAACTGGAAGATAGAGAAGAAGCGGTAACGCTCTTAAAGTGGGTTTAAAAACGCCCTCACCCCAGCCCTCTCCCTGAGGAGAGGGAGAAAACCAGATAATTCCCTCTCCCTGAGCAGAGGGAGAAAACCAGACAGTTCCCTCTCCCTGGGGAGAGGGTTAGGGTGAGGGTAAAACTTAAGCGCTACGCAGGTTCTGGGCCGCTTTCACCATGTTTGCCAGAGCCTGGCGGGTTTCCGGCCAGCCGCGAGTTTTCAGGCCGCAGTCCGGGTTCACCCACAGGCGTTCTGCGGGAACGGACTCTGCCGCTTTCTTCAACAACGCTTCAATCCATTCCACGCTTGGTACGTTTGGCGAGTGGATGTCATACACGCCCGGCCCAATTTCGTTCGGATATTCAAACTCTTTAAACGATTCCAGCAAGTCCATGTCGGAACGTGAGGTTTCGATGGTGATAACATCCGCATCCAGCGCGGCGATGGAATCCATGATGTCGTTGAATTCGCAGTAACACATATGCGTGTGGATCTGCGTGTCGTCACGCACCACGGCGGCGTTCAGACGGAAGGCTTCCACGCCCCACTCCAGATACGCCTGCCAGTCGGACTGGCGCAGCGGTAAGCCTTCGCGCAATGCCGGTTCGTCAATCTGGATGATACCGATGCCTGCGGCTTCGAGATCGGCCACTTCGTCACGCAACGCCAGCGCGATCTGTTTCGCAATGGTTTCGCGGCTCACGTCTTCGCGTGGGAATGACCAGCAAAGAATCGTCACCGGGCCGGTCAACATGCCTTTTACCGGTTTGTCGGTCAGGGATTGCGCGTACTTCGCCCATTCCACGGTGATCGCTTCCGGGCGGCTGATGTCGCCAATCACAACCGGTGGTTTCACGCAGCGGGAACCGTAGCTTTGCACCCAACCGTTTTGTGTAAATACGAAGCCGTCGAGGTGCTCGCCGAAGTATTCCACCATGTCGTTACGCTCGGCTTCGCCGTGAACCAGCACGTCCAGACCTAAACGCTCCTGCTCGGCAACCGCCTGTTTGATATGTTCAGCAATCCCGGTGCGATAGTTGTTGGCATCCAGATTTCCCTTTTTGAAGTCGAGGCGCAGACCGCGAATTTCAGTGGTTTGTGGGAAAGAACCAATGGTCGTTGTCGGCCACGCTGGCAGGTTAAAACGCTGGCGTTGCGCCACGGCGCGAGCGGTGTAATCGCTCTGGCGTTGGCTGTCCTGCGCCGTAATTGCCGCCAGACGTTTTTCCACCGCCGCGTTATGTACGCGCTGTGAATGGCGGCGAGCCTGAATCGGCGCACTCCACTCCACCAGTTTGGTGGTATCGCCACTGTTTAACGCTTCAGTCAGCAATGACAGCTCGGCACATTTTTGCAGCGCGAAGGCGAACCAGCTTTTGACTTCCGTATCCAGGCGCGTTTCCACGCTCAGGTCGATTGGGCTGTGCAGCAATGAACAAGAAGAAGCCACCCACAATTCGCGTTTACCCACCAGATCTTTCAATTGGGCAAATTTCTCGGTCAGATCGGCGCGCCAGACGTTACGGCCGTTGATCACGCCTGCAGACAGCAACCAGTCGGCTGGCAGTTGCTGATGCAATGCGTTGATATCATCTTTGCCGTGCACGAAGTCCACATGCAGGCCCTGCACCGGAAGCTGGGTAATGGTATTCAGGTTTGGCGTGACGCCTTCAAAATAGGTGGTCAGCAGTAGTTTTACGTTGCCGGTTAGCGCATCGTACGCCGGTTTAAATGCCTCCAGCCATTCCTGTGGAAGCTCCAGCACCAGCGCAGGCTCGTCGATTTGTACCCACTCGATGCCACGTTTTGCCAGTTCCGCCAGCACTTGCTGGTAAACAGGCAGAATGTCTTTGAGCAGGCTCAGGCGGTCAAACTGCTCGCCTTTCACTTTACCCAGCCACAGATAGGTTACCGGGCCAAGGAGTACAGGTTTCACGTTGTGTCCCAGCGCCAGCGCTTCATCAACTTCATCCAGAAGCTGCGTCCAGGTCAGTTTGAACTGCTGGCCTTGGGTGAATTCCGGCACCATGTAGTGATAGTTGGTGTTAAACCATTTGGTCATTTCAGCGGCGGCGGCTGGCGTACCGGTTGGTGCGCGGCCACGACCCAGGCGGAAAAGAGTGTCGATATCAACGCTGCCGTCCGCGTTCTGATGACGAGCCGGCACATTGCCAAGCAGCAAGCTGGTGGTCAGAACGTGATCGTACCAGGCGAAATCGCCCACTGGCAGCAATTCCACGCCAGCTTCCTTTTGTTGTTCCCAGTGACGGGCGCGCAGTTCACGGCCCACCGCCAGTAATTCTTCCTGAGTGGAATTACCCGCCCAGTAACTTTCTTGTGCTTTTTTCAGTTCGCGACGCAGGCCGACACGAGGAAAACCGAGGGTGTGATTAAGAATTGTCATTTTATGCCCCTTGATGAATTTTTCGGATATAGCCATCCAGATGTTTACACCGCCATCTTGCAAATGTACTGTGTATTCCTCAAGCGCAATTTGCTCATGCCGAAGTGAAGGACTTTCATGATCGAGATCAAACACCTGCGGACGCTTCAGGCGTTACGAAATTGCGGCTCTTTAGCCGCCGCCGCCGCCGCGTTGCATCAAACCCAATCGGCGCTCTCTCATCAGTTCAGCGATCTGGAGCAGCGGCTTGGGTTCCGCCTGTTTGTCCGTAAAAGTCAGCCGCTGCGCTTTACGCCGCAGGGCGAAGTGCTACTGCAACTGGCGGAGCAAGTGTTGCCGCAAATCAGCCGCGCACTTCAGGCATGTAATGAGCCGCACCAGACCACGCTTCGCATCGCTATCGAATGCCATAGTTGTATTCAGTGGCTGACGCCCGCGCTGGAAAACTTCCACAAAACCTGGCCGCAGGTGGATCTGGATTTCAAATCTGGCGTCACGTTTGACCCGCAACCCGCGCTCCAGCAAAGCGAGCTGGATATCGTGTTAACGTCCGACATTCTGCCGCGCAGCGGGCTGCATTATTCGCCAATGTTTGATTATGAAGTGCGCCTCGTGCTGGCCACGGATCATCCGCTGGCAAACAAAACGCGCATTGAACCTGAAGATTTGACCAGCGAAACGCTGTTGATTTACCCGGTGCAGCGCCAGCGCCTGGATATCTGGCGTCATTTCCTGCAACCGGCAGGTGTTAGCCCGTCGCTGAAAAGTGTTGATAACACGCTGTTGTTAATTCAGATGGTGTCGGCACGCATGGGTATTGCCGCGCTGCCGCATTGGGTGGTGGAGAATGTGGAACGCCAGGGTTTGGTGGTAACGAAAACCCTGGGCGAAGGATTATGGAGCCGGTTGTACGCCGCCGTGCGCGATGGCGAGCAGCGTCAACCTGCAACGGAAGCGTTTATTCGCTCGACGCGCTCACACGCTTGCGAGCATCTGCCGTTTGTGAAGAACGCGGAGCGACCCAATGGCGATGCACCCAAAGCGACGCCATTATCACCGTCCCACCAATAATAAAACTCGGCCAGTGGGGTTGTTCTTGCCAGATGGCGAGGTTAACCAGCAATCCCGCCGGAACATGCACGTTGTTCATGATGCCCAGCGTGCCCGCGTCTACCTGCGTGGCACCGTAGTTCCACATGAAGTAACCGAGTCCAGATGCGACAACGCCCAGCCAAACCAGAATGCCCCATTGCAGATTTGTGGTCGGCAGTTTTTGTGGATTCCCCAGTAAGAACCAGGCTGTGACGGCCACGATAAACGCACCGAGGTAAAACCATGAAAATGCGCAATGCTGCGGCATCGGGCGCGTTTCCATCAGTCGTTTATAGCCCACCATCCCGATGGCGAAACAGATGTTTGCGCCCTGCACCAGCAACAGTCCAATCCAGAAGTGATCGCTGACTTTGTCGTAACGGATTATCGCCGCGCCGATCACCGCCAGCCCGGCGCTTAATGCGTAACCCCAACGCAATTTGTTACCGCTAATCAAGTCGTAAATCAGCGTGACATACAGCGGCGTCATCACCGTAAACAACAGGAATTCCGAAACGGTGAGGTACAAATACGCCTGGAAGCTGAACAGGTACATCACGCCGAGTTGCAGCGCGCCCACCAGCATATACAGCAGCAGCGTTTTCGCGCTGTAGCCTTTGAAACGCAGGAACGGCAGGAAGACGAATGCCGCCAGCCCGACGCGCATCAACACGGAAAAATAGCTATCGACGTGCCCGGCAAGGTATTCGCCAATCAGGCTAAACGAGAAGGCCCACAGAATGGTGGTGATAATAAGTAGCGGCACGATGAAGTCTCTACAAAAGGTGATGCCTTATTGTAGCGAAGGGTGTTAGCAGGAGTTTGATTATTTGGTTGACGAGTGGTGATTAATTCACCACTCGTTTGCGGCGAATTAATCTTTACCGAGGAACATCTTACGCAAGTAATGCGGAACGGCGTCATCGGCGTTGGTGCCGATCACTTCCAGTTCAGGCAGCAGGTCTTTCAGGCGCTGGTGGGCGTTACCCATAATGCAGCCTTTGCCCGCCATGCTGAGCATTTCGGCGTCGTTCATGCCGTCGCCAAAGGAGATGCAGTCTTTCAGGCCGTAGCCCATCGCTTTCGATACCGCTTCCAGCGCGTGGCCTTTCGACACACCGCCCGCCATCACTTCCAGGCACGTCAGCGTTGAGAAGCTCACGTTCACGCGGTCGCCCCAACGAGCGAGCAGGGCTTGCTCGAGCGGCAGTAATTTTTCGTGGGAATCACAGGTGAAGAACACTTTGCTTACGCCGTCGGCCTCCAGCAAACCTGGCTCAAACAGGCTGTAGTTAAACACTGCTTCTTTGAAATATTTCATCTCTTCAGGGCGATGGCGGTTCATAAACCATTGGTCGCCGCGATAGACGTTGGTCACGATATCTGGATTGGTTTGTACTACGCCAAAGAGATCCTGCGCGATGTCGTGGTCGAGATCGTGGCTGAACACCAGGTTGCCGTCGGTATCATGCACGCGCGCGCCGTTAGAGGTGATCATGTAGGCTTTGATTTCGAGGTTATCGCGTATTTGCCCGACATCGATATGGTGGCGACCCGTTGCAAAGACGAAATGGACACCTTCAGCAGTGAGCAGTTTCAGCGTTTCTTTAGCATACGGAGTAAGAAGGTGATCGGGAGACAACAACGTGCCATCTAAGTCAGACGCAACGACATGGTACATAGGATTTGGAACCTCTGATGTTAAAACTCATTATTGATGCCTGGCGAAAAACTCGATAATGGCATCCAGCGCTTCGGCCCGCATATCGTCCTTTTCAAACAGGATCTCATGATACGCACCGTTGATGACGTAAGGTGTTTCCCCCTCACAAGGGTTGCCCGCCGCGGCTCGAATTTCACAGAATTGGTCATGGGCGCGGTTATCAACCACACGTTCCTCTTCTGCTTGCAGGATAAATATCGGCGTGGTGATGGCGGTGGCTCCCGCTAAAACCTGTTCTCCTGCGAGTATCCCTTCTCTTACCCAGTGATTCGTCGGCCCGCCCACTCGCAATGCTGGCTCGTCAGCATAAAAACGCAGGTTGCGGCGGTAACGTTCACGGCTATGGGTCAGGACATTAACGCCAAATGGGAGAGCGCGCCAGCGGCCTGTTCCGATTGCGTATCCTTCGCGAAAACGTTGATGGCCTTCGGCCCAGTCAAGAATATGGCGCACCATCCAGTCAGGCCAGCGCAGCGCAATGCCAAACATCGGCGCGCAAAGCGCAACCGCATCAAAACATTGTGAATTTTTTTCAAGCCACAAAGTGATGATGGCGCCACCCATGGAATGCGCTAAAGCGTAGCGTTTTCTCCATGGGCCGTTGGCAACTTCATGTTGATAAAAGCGGTCAAAATCGTCGACATAGTCGCTAAATCTGGCAACATGGCCGCGATGTGAATCTGACAACATTCGACCGGAACGCCCTTGCCCACGGTGGTCGATAATTAAAACGTCGAACCCACAATGGAACAGGTCATACGCCAGTTCAGCATATTTTACGTAGCTTTCGATGCGCCCTGGGCACACTACAATCACACGATCGTTTTCCTGCGCACGAAACCGTACGTAGCGTACCGGCACTTCGTCGACGCCTGAAAATTCACACTCTTCACGGTTGCGCCAGAAGTCCATCAGCGGACCGGTGGTGAAAGCCGCAAAGGCATTTTCCCTGTTTGACCATCCATTTTTATGCAGAGTCATATCGCTTTTTTGTGATTCGTAGCACGCTCATCAACAATAGCGTATTGTGGCATAAAAGTGTCCATCCAGGGAATTTCACATGAGCGTTGAGTGGTGGTTAACCTATCTTTTGACCACGATAATTCTGAGTCTTTCACCCGGTTCCGGGGCGATTAATACCATGACCACCGCCATTAGCCACGGCTATCGCGGGGCGGCTGCGTCTATTGCCGGGCTGCAAACCGGGCTGGCGATTCATATTGTGTTGGTTGGGATTGGTCTCGGCGCGTTGTTTTCACGCTCACTGCTGGCGTTTGAAATTCTGAAATGGGCAGGTGCTGCGTATTTGATTTGGCTTGGCATTCAGCAGTGGCGTGCCGCGGGTGCGATTGATTTGAATACGCTGGCGAGCAGCCAACCGCGCAGCCGTTTGTTTAAGCGGGCGATTTTTGTCAATCTCACCAATCCCAAAAGTATTGTGTTTCTGGCGGCACTTTTCCCGCAGTTTATCGCCCCACATCAGCCACAAGCGGCGCAGTATTTGGTGCTCGGCGTAACAACGGTGGTCGTCGATATTATCGTGATGATTGGCTATGCGACGCTGGCGACACGTATTGCAGGCTGGATTAAGGGGCCGCGTCAGATGAAAGCATTGAACCGGGTGTTTGGTTCGCTGTTTATGCTGGTTGGCGCACTCCTCGCTGGAGCGCGCCAGGCCTAATACCCGTCATACTTCAAGTTGCAGGGGTGTTGACTGCACTCACAAACCCCAGTCACTTACTCAAGTAAGCTCCTGGGGATTTGCTCCCTGGCCGCCTACCTGCAACTCGAATTATTTAGGGTATCTCAGAAAAAATTAACGGGAAATAATCAGGTGGATGCCGAACCCGGCAAACAACGCACCGGCTGTGCCGTCAATCCATTTCGCAAGACGCTGGTAACCCCGGCGCATTTGCGGCATAGCGAACAGGCTGGCGACCACGGTAAACCAGGCAAAGGTTTCCAGCGCGATCATCACAAATAAACCCCAGCGTTCAGCACTTCCCACATCATTGCCCACGAACAGCGAGAACACGCTGCCGAAGTAAATAATGGCTTTAGGGTTCGACAGGTTGGTCAGCAGCCCTTTCAGAAAACTGCGGCCACCGTGTGCCAGTTCTACAGCGGGTAATTCTTCGGAAGGCTTCTCTTTCTTCAGCGCGCTACGCAGCATCTGGTAGCCCATCCAGCACAGATACAAACCACCACCCACCATGATAATGCTGTGCAGCCAGGCCATTTTTTCAAGGATCAGATTCAGGCCAAGCAACGCCACGCCAGACCAAACCATAACGCCGCCGGTAATACCCAGCACGCCCATCATCGCTTCTTTGCGGGAACGGCTAACAGCGGTCTGCGAGACGAAGAAGAAGTCGGGGCCTGGGGTGATGAGCGCAACGATGTGTAATACCGCTACGGTCAGAAAAAGCGTCAACATAGGAATAGCTCGCTGGATAATTAATTGGACAATAACTATACCCTAAATACTTCGAGTTGCAGGTAGGCGGCCAGGGAACTTATCCCCAGGAGCTTACATAAGTAAGTGACTGGGGTAAGTGAGTGCAGCCAACACCCCTGCAGCTTGAAGAATGAAGGGTATTGGCTACTACTCATCTTCGCCATCAACATGGCTGCGAATAAGTGCCATAAACTCGCGCCCAAAGCGTTCCAGCTTACGCGTCCCCACACCGTTCACGCCCAGCATTTCACCTGGTGAGAGCGGCATTTGTTCAGCCATTTCAATCAACGTCGCGTCGTTAAACACCACGTATGGCGGGATATTTTCTTCGTCGGCAATTGCTTTACGCAGCTTGCGCAGTTTGGCGAACAGCTTGCGGTCGTAGTTTCCGCCGAATACTTTCGGGCTAGATTTCGATTTGATTGCCACGATACGCGGCACAGCCAACATCAACGGTTCTTCGCCACGCAAGAACGGACGCGCCGCGGCGGTGAGTTGCAGTGCGGAGTGTTGGGCAATGTTTTGCGTGACTACGCCGAGGTGAATCAACTGGCGAATTACGCTCACCCAGTGTTCGTGCGTCTGGTCGCGGCCAATGCCGTAGACCGGTAATTTGTCATGCTGAAACTCGCGGATACGCTGGTTATTGGCGCCGCGCAGCACTTCCACGACGTAACCCATACCAAAGCGCTGATTGACGCGATAAATACACGACAGCGCTTTTTGTGCGTCCACCAGCCCGTCGTAACGGCGCGGCGGATCGAGGCAAACATCGCAGTTGCCGCAAGATTGCTGGCGGCCTTCGCCGAAGTAATTCAGCAGCACCAGACGGCGACAGGTTTGCGCTTCAGCAAACGCGCCCATGGCATTGAGCTTATGGCGCTCGATATCTTGCAATTGCCCGACCGGTTTTTCTTCGAGGCATTTACGCAGCCAGGCCATATCGGCTGGATCGTAAAATAGCATCGCTTCCGCAGGCAGGCCGTCACGCCCGGCGCGACCGGTTTCCTGATAGTAAGATTCGATATTGCGCGGGATGTCGAAGTGCGCGACAAAACGGACGTTGGGTTTGTTGATGCCCATGCCGAATGCCACGGTCGCCACGACGATTTGCAGGTCATCGCGCTGGAATTTTTCCTGCACTTCGGCGCGAACCTGATGTTCAAGCCCGGCGTGATACGCTCCGGCACTGATGCCTTTGCTTTGCAGACGCGCGGCGGTGTCTTCCACTTTGGCGCGGCTGTTGCAGTAAATAATTCCGGATTTCCCGCGCTGGTCTTGCACGTAGCGCATCAATTGATCGAGAGGTTTGAACTTCTCCATCAACATGTAGCGAATGTTCGGGCGGTCAAAACTGCTGATTTGGATAAGCGGGTCGTGCAGACCGAGCAGGCGCACGATATCAGCACGCGTGGTGTCATCAGCCGTCGCAGTCAGTGCGATAAACGGCACCGTCGGCAAGCGCTGGCGCAATTGGCCAAGAGCGGCGTATTCCGGGCGGAAATCGTGGCCCCACTGGGAAATACAGTGCGCTTCATCCACCGCAATCATCGACAAATGCCATTGGCTGATTTGGTCGATGAAGTTATCCATCATCAAGCGTTCTGGAGCGATATAAAGCAGGCGAATTTGCCCGGTGCGGCAACCCGCCATCACTTCTTGCTGTTGCTCGCGGTTTTGCGTGGAGTTCAGACAGGCCGCCGCCACGCCGTTCGCCAGCAGTTGATCAACCTGGTCTTTCATCAGGGAAATCAGCGGCGAGACAACTACCGTCAGCCCGCCAAATACCAACGCGGGGATTTGATAGCACAGGGATTTGCCACCGCCGGTCGGCATGACAACCAGGCAATCACGCCCTTCCAGCACCGTTTCGATGATGGTTTCCTGACCCGGGCGGAACTGTTGATAGCCGAAGGTATCTTGCAAAACCTGTCTGGCCAGCACTGCCTGATTAATTACTTCCGCCTCTGTCACGCTTTCCCCACCACAAAAACCGCCAATTTTTAGAACAGATCGTTAAGCATAACGCCGACGCCAAAGCGTGTCTGGTTAAAGTTGTAATCAATTAATGACTCGCCGTAGCCACTATACAGTTGCGTATACAAGCGAACGTGCTTAGTGACCGGATAACTAAAGCCTAATTCTGCGCCGCCGTAGCCGGTATTCCAGTTGTACTGGCCTTTCATACTCAGAATGGCATCGCCGAATTCGTATCCGACGCGCAACTGGTAGTAGCCCAGGTATTTGGTGATATCCGGGTTATCGTCAGTGTCGCCAATGACGTACCACGGCTTCACTTCCACCATCCAGTTGCCGTTTTCAGCCATCAGGCGAGTATAAAGGCGGTTCCAGCTACGGGAAGTTGGGTCAGAACGACCGTTGGAGTCGTGGTTATAGCCAAACTCAACGTCGCGTAATGTCCAGCCAGCAAAAGATTCGTCGGTCGCGAAACCTAAGAAAACTTGCGGTTCGTAGTTAGTTTCACGGAAAGGAGAAGATTCGCCGCTATTGGATAACTGCCACCAGGATTTCTGAGTATAAGACGCGCCCAGCACGGAGTTTGGCCCAACAATGCCACGCCAGATAGGGAACGCAAGGCTAAGCTGGAATTTCACTTCATCTTTTCTGGCATTATCAGACCAGTTATAGCTGCTGATAGCTTCTTTGTTGAGATCGTCGGTCACCGTATAAATCAGATAGTTGGTTTCATACGGGTAAAGTGTGAATGGATTGTCATGTTCCAGAAGCATATTGGCAATGATACTGCCGCGCACAGCGGGTTTGTCATGCACTTGCTTAATCGTCGCTTCCGCTGCATTTGCCATAGAAGGAAGCAGGCACGCCGCCATTAGCCATCCAAGATACTTGCGCATCAATGGTGTTCTCCTGAAAGAAAAGGTTTCAAATTATTATCAGGGGCACATTCTACATAGTTCTGAATGCACGCGCTCGGTCTACCTTTCTTAAAGTGGCAATCAACGGTTGTGAAGCATAAAATAAACAACTAATTAACATTGTGACTTTGTTTTGATCGAGGATGATCCATGTCTACCCCATTTCTGACCCCTGAAGCCGCTCTGCAATTAGTCGGTGAAATCTTTGTTTATCACATGCCATTTAACCGGGCGCTGGGTCTGGAATTGATTCGTTATGAAAAGGATTACGCCGAGCTTTGCTTCAATAATCAGCCGATGATGGTAGGAAACTGGGCGCAAAGTATTTTGCATGGTGGGGTGATTGCTTCATCGCTGGATGTCGCAGCAGGCCTGGTTTGCGTCGGAAGCACGTTAACGCGCCACGACAGTATTAGCGAGGAAGAACTGCGCCAGCGACTGTCGAAAATGGGCACTATCGATCTGCGTGTCGATTACCTGCGTCCGGGTCGTGGGCAACGCTTTACCGCCAGCAGCAGCCTGCTGCGAGCCGGGAACAAAGTGGCGGTCGCGCGAGTGGAATTACACAACGAAGACAAGCTGCATATCGCCAGTGCGACGGCCACCTACATGGTGGGGTGAGAAGATAAATCCTGTTACTATTTGCACACTATTTACCAACGAGTTCTTTTCATGGATGCGAAACAAACCCGCCAGGGAGTGTTACTTGCGCTGGCGGCGTACTTTATGTGGGGCATCGCGCCCGCTTATTTCAAATTAATCCATTACGTCCCCGCAGATGAAATTCTGACGCATCGCGTGATTTGGTCGTTCTTCTTTATGGTGGTGCTAATTAGCCTCAGCCGCCAATGGCCGCAAGTGAAAAAATCCTGCCAGAACCGCAAGAAGGTTTTTGCCATGGCACTTTCAGCGGTGCTTATCGGCGGGAACTGGCTGCTGTTCATTTGGGCGGTGAATAACAACCACATGCTGGAAGCGAGCCTCGGCTATTTCATCAACCCGCTGGTGAACGTGTTATTGGGCATGATTTTCCTCGGCGAACGTTTCCGTCGAATGCAGTGGGTCGCCGTGGCGCTGGCTGCTTGCGGCGTTCTGGTGCAACTCTGGACGTTTGGCTCGCTGCCAATCATCGCCCTTGGCCTTGCGTTCAGCTTCGCGTTTTACGGCCTGGTGCGTAAGAAAATTGCCGTGGATGCACAAACCGGCATGTTGGTTGAAACGCTTTGGCTGCTGCCAATTGCCGCGATTTACCTGTTTGGCATCGCCGACAGTTCCACCAGCCATATGGGGCAAAACCCGATGTCGCTGAACTTGATGTTGATTGCGGCAGGCGTGGTCACTACGATTCCGTTGCTGTGCTTTACCGCAGCGGCGACGCGTTTGCGCCTCTCGACGCTGGGCTTCTTCCAGTACATCGGCCCAACGTTAATGTTCCTGTTGGCGGTGACGTTCTACGGTGAAGTCGTCGGCAAAGACAAGCTCCTGACCTTCGGTTTTATCTGGGCAGCGCTGGCGCTGTTTATTATGGATGCGGTGTATACGCAGAGTAAGCTGCGCAAAATAGCCTAGCGGTGGATGACGCTGTCGCTTATCTACCCTACGACAAATGGTTTCGTAGGTCGGGTAAGCGCAGCGTCACCCGACAATTTTACAACCAGTTTTTACGCTTGAAGTAGAGATACGGCGCAAGGCCCGCGAGGATCATCACGATAATCGCCGCCGGATAACCGAAGCTCAGTTTCAACTCTGGCATAAACTCAAAGTTCATCCCGTAGCTGGATGCCACAAGCGTTGGCGGCAGGAATACAACCGATACCACCGAGAAGATCTTGATGATGCGGTTCTGCTCGATGTTGATAAAGCCCATCGCCGCCTGCATCAGGAAGTTCACCTTCTGGAACAGCGATTCGTTGTGTGGCAGCAGGGATTCGATATCGCGCAGAATTTCGCGCGCCTGTTCCAGTTGCCCGCTCGGTAAACGCGCTTTACGCACCAGGAAGTTCAGGGCGCGTTGGGTATCCATCAGACACAAACGGACTTTCCAGCCGATATCTTCCAGTTCCGCCAGCGTTGAAAGCGCGGCGTCGTATTCATCGCCCTGATGCCCTTCCATAATCACGCGGCTGAGTTTTTCCAGATCGCTGTAGATGTTTTCGATTTCATCTGCCAGCTGTTCGATTTTAGTTTCGAACAAATCGAGCAGTAATTCGTAAGCGTTGCCGTCAACCATGTTTTGGCTACGGGCGCGCATACGATAGAGGCGAAACGCAGGTAATTCACGTTCACGCAGCGTAAACAGGCGGCCTTCACGAATGGTAAATGCCACGGTGCTGTTGCCTGCGTGGTCGTCTGCATCTTCATAAAAGAAAAATGAGTGGATGTGCAAACCGTCTTCGTCTTCAAAGAAACGCGCGGATGCTTCGATGTCTTCCAGTTCCGGGCGAGTTGCCAGGCTTTGTCCAAGTTCCGTTTGCACGCGCTGACGCTCGCTCTCTTCAGGCTCAACCAGATCAACCCACACGGAATTGCTCAGGTTATCGGCCTCATCTAATTCGAGACGGGACAGACGATTGTTTTCCAGTTGAAATGCGCTCAGCATGACCGGTACTCCCAATGCAAAAAAATATCAGGGACAGTTCGGTTGGCACACAGACAGAAACAAAACAGGTTTCAGACCATTAAAAAGTCTGACTCATTGCGACGGGATATACGAGATATGGGGTCGCCGACAACCACTAAGGCTATCAGCATAAGAGGATAGCCTTAGAAGTTGTACCTGAATGACAGGTAGCTGAGCCAGTATTTACTGGGTGTGTCCAAGGCGAGTGTCCTCTTAGCGTAATCGTGCGCGCATGTTACGCCACCACAAATATGGCGTCAACACGCAACGGGACACGCCTTGCGAATAAATACCCTCGGTGTTTAAAGGGTAGCAAAAACGTAAAAAACGATGAGTGATTCCGAATACTTAGACGGTTTCCAGGCGCGCATAAGCCGCCACTAACCACTTAATTCCCTGCCCAGGAAATGCCACCTGAACCCGGCTATGTTCACCGCTGCCTTCCAGGTTAACGATGGTACCTTCACCAAATTTGGCATGGCGCACGCGCTGACCGAGTTTGTAACCGGTGTCGTTTTCGGAAATCGGCGTTCCCATACGTTGATGGCTTACCGGGCGGCTGATGCTGGCGCGCAGGCGAACTTCTTCCACGCAGTTTTCCGGCAACTCGCCGACGAAACGTGAAGGACGGTGATACACCTCTTTGCCATACAAACGGCGCGTTTCGGCATAAGTGAGCGTGAGTTTCTGCATCGCACGTGTTACGCCAACGTAGGCCAGGCGGCGTTCTTCTTCCAGACGGCCACCTTCTTCGAGCGACATCTGGCTTGGGAACATGCCCTCTTCCATTCCGACGATGAAGACTTGCGGGAACTCCAGACCTTTCGCCGAGTGCAGCGTCATTAGTTGCACCGCGTCTTGCCAGGTGTCGGCTTGCCCTTCACCGGCTTCAAGCGCCGCATGGGACAAGAACGCTTGCAGCGGCATCAGGTCTTCGTCTTCATCCTGATAGCTGAACTGGCGTGTTGCCGTCACCAGTTCTTCTAAGTTTTCGATACGCGTCTGGCCTTTCTCGCCCTTTTCCTGCTCATACATCATCATCAAACCGGAGTCTTTGATCACCCGGTCGGTTTGTACGTGCAGTGGCATATCGATGGTTTCATGCGCCAGCGCGTCGATAAGCTCCATAAAGCGTTGCAATGCAGAAGCCGCGCGTCCTGCCAGTGCTTTTTCTTGCAGCAGCAAACGGCAGGCTTGCCACAAAGTGAGTTGTTTATCGCGGGAAGTCTGGCGCACCACGTCTAAGGTGCGATCGCCGATACCACGCGTTGGCGTGTTCACCACACGCTCAAACGCTGCGTCATCATTGCGGTTAGCAATCAGGCGCAAATACGAGAGCGCATCTTTGATTTCCTGGCGCTCGAAGAAGCGCATGCCGCCATAAATGCGGTACGGCATACCGACTTGCAATAATGCCTCTTCCAGCACGCGCGATTGGGCGTTGCTGCGATAGAGAATGGCGCAATGCTCAAGCGCGCCGCCCGTTTCCTGCCAGGTTTTAATGCGATTCACCACGAACCGAGCTTCGTCGAGTTCGTTGAATGCGCAATACAGCGAGATGGGTTCGCCGTCACTGCCGTCAGTCCACAACTCTTTCCCCAGACGGCCTGAGTTGTTAGCAATCAGGGCGTTAGCGGCATTCAGAATATTGTTGGTGGAGCGATAGTTTTGTTCCAGGCGAATAGTTTGCGCGCCTGGGAAATCCGTCAGGAAGCGTTGGATGTTTTCAACCTGGGCGCCGCGCCAGCCGTAGATTGACTGGTCATCGTCGCCAACGATCATCACTTTGCCGGTGTCGCCCGCTAACATGCGAATCCACGCGTACTGAATGCTGTTGGTGTCCTGGAATTCGTCCACCAGAATGTTGGTGAAGCGTTCGCGATAGTGATTAAGAATGTGCGGTTTGTTCAGCCACAGTTCATGGGCGCGCAGCAGCAGCTCGGCGAAATCCAGTAAACCCGCGCGGTCGCACGCTTCCTGATAAGCCTGATAAATTTTCTGCCAGGTTTGCTCAACCGGGTTGCCGTAACTTTCAATGTGATGCGGGCGTAAGCCTTCGTCTTTTTTGCCGTTGATAAACCACATCGCCTGACGTGCAGGCCACTGTTTATCATCGAGATTCATGGCTTTAATCAGGCGCTTTAACAGGCGCAGTTGATCTTCGCTGTCCAGTATCTGGAAATCCTGCGGCAAGTTGGCGTCCATATGGTGCGCGCGCAGCAAGCGGTGCGCAAGGCCGTGGAAGGTGCCGACCCACATGCCGCCCTGGCTGGTTCCCATCAACTGGCCGATACGGTGGCGCATTTCCGCCGCCGCTTTGTTGGTAAACGTCACCGCCATAATGGAATACGGCGAGCAGTTTTCCACGCTTATTAACCACGCGATACGGTGCACTAATACGCGTGTCTTACCGCTGCCCGCCCCTGCCAGTACCAGCATGTTGCTGCGCGTGGCCGCGACGGCATCGCGCTGTTTGTCATTGAGGCTGTCGAGCAGGTAAGAAACGTCCATTGGCACCGCCGTTGAGGAGCTAAAAATACACTGGGATTTTATACAGAGTTCTGACGATTATATCAGCGCGGTGAGGGATGCCAACTGCGAAATTTCCAGATGTGGCAATAAACGGCTGTCATTAATCTGCATCAGGTCGCCATCACGCAGGTTTATCCAGCAAGCCTGCATTCCGCAACGCACGGCACCGGCGACGTCGGTCGTCAGGTCATCGCCAACATGCAGAATGTGACCGAGCGGAACATCCAGCTTTTCCGCCGCCAGGTGATACATATCGTTGAATGGCTTGGAGCGCCCGTGCGGCCCAGCGCGCAGCACAAATTTGAAGTAGTGATCGAGGCCAAAAAGATGCGGCTCAGCGTTACCGTTAGTAATCGCCACCAGCGGCCATTTTTCCGCTAGTTTCGCCAGCGTGTCGTGGGTTTCTTGCGGCACGTCGATTTGGCTGCGCCAGTGGGCGAAATTCGCCATCGAAGCCAGTGCGCCAGCGGCGGCTTCTTCTGCGGACAAACCGACGTCCAGCATCGCTTGTTCTACGGCACGGCGACGCCACTCGGTGACATCGTGGTAAATTTCCGGTTCTGCGAGGCGTAACGCATGGCGAATGCGCAGAAAATCAGGGCGTTGCAGATGGTTAAGCTTCGGGTGGTAATTCTGCACAAAGCTCATTGATTCGCTTTCGGTGCGCGTAATGACGTCACGGTTGTCGTACAGCGTGTCATCAAGATCAAACGTGAGCGCGGCAATAGGCCCGAGTGGGCGGTAAAAATGCATTACGATTTCCCTCGTTTAGCGCGTGGATGCGCAGCATCATACACTGAGGCTAAGTGTTGGAAGTCGAGATGGGTATAGATTTGCGTAGTGGAAAGGTTAGCGTGGCCTAATAATTCCTGCACGCCGCGCAGATCTCCGCTCGATTCCAGCATATGCGTGGCAAAGGAGTGACGCAGTTTGTGAGGGTGCACATGGCTGTTCAGCCCCTGTTTGATCCCCCACTCGCTAAAGCGTTTTTGAACGTTGCGCGTCGAAATGCGTTTCCCCTGTTTTGACAGAAATAACGCATCGTCGTCCGGGCCAAAAAGCTCGCGTAAATCCAGCCAATGTTCAACCCAGGAAACGGCAGATTTCCCCACCGGCACGCGGCGCTCTTTGCTGCCTTTCCCTATCACCCAGACTTCGCCCGTGGTGAGATCAATATGGCGGCAATCCATATTCACCAGCTCAGAAAGACGCAAACCCGCGCCGTACATCACTTCAAGCATCGCGCGGTCACGCACGGCGAGCGGATCGTTAATGTCGATATCCAACAGGCGGCTTACGTCATCGACGTCGATATTTTTTGGCAGATGGCGGCCAGCTTTCGGCGTGGAAATCCCTTTGGCGGGATTGGCTTTAAGCTCGCCCTGGCTGACACACCAGTCGAAAAAACTGCGTAATGCGGAGAGGCGTAACGCCAGGCTTGATGGCCCAAGGCCAGCCTTGCGGCTACGAACGGTGATGGATCGTACGGCTGCAGCGTCGCACTGCTGCCAGGTACTCAATTTCATCTCGCCTGCCAGGCCGATAATTGCTGTCAGCTGGCGGCCATAATTGAGTAGAGTCAGCGGGCTAAGCTGACGCTCTACTTTCAGGTAGCGCAGAAAGCCATCAACGGAGGTTTGTAGCGGGGAGTCGGTCATACTCGCTCAACCCAGCGCTCCAGAAGATCGGGCAACATCAGCGCCAGTTCGTGCAGTAATTGCGTGCCTTGCCCTTCCTGGTAATGTTGCGGGTTACGGCTGCTGAACACCAGCACGCCTAAATCGGCATCATTTCCCATCAAAGAAACCGCGACTGAACCAATCGCTTTCGCCTGGGGCAAAACCACCAGTAATTCCGGGCCATTTAACGGCCCGAGATAATGTTGCCTGTCACCCAGACGTTGAATACGCAGCGGCTCAAAAGCCTGGCGATTCAGCGCTAAATGGGTGAAATCAGAAGGAGCACCAATCCGCCAACGGTCAGCAAAAAGACGCACATTCGCGCCTGCCAGACCCATTTCGCGCGCCCAGCGGTGCAAGCGGTTAAGCATGTCCTGCAAACTGGTTGCAGAAGCCAGGCGGCCTTGTAGCTTCAGTAAGCGATAAAACAGGCCTTCGTTGGCACTCGCCTGCTCCATCAGCAAGCTCATGTTTTCTTCAAGGAAATTAATATGGTTACGGCTACGCGCCATATGCCATTCAACCAACGAAACCGTGCCACGCACCGGGTGCGGGACCTGCATCTGTTCTACATGCTGGGCATTACGAATAAAGAAATCGGGATGACGTAGCAGATATTCCGCCACCATGCGGTCATCCAGTTCCAGTACGGCTTCTTGCTGTTCCTCGGCGTTCTTCATAGATGTATAAATCCATCATAGACGTGGGCCGCCGGGCCGGTCATAAACAACGGAGTTCCCGGCCCTTTCCAGGCGATATCAAGACGGCCACCAGGCAGCTCAACGCGCACCTGTTCCGCCAGTATTCCTTGCAATATGCCCACGGCGACTGCGCCGCAAGCACCACTGCCACAAGCTTGTGTTTCTCCGGCACCGCGTTCAAAAACGCGCAGGCGGATATGTTCCTGGGTCACGACTTGCATAAAGCCGATGTTCGCGCGCTCGGGGAAGCGGTCGTGGTTTTCCATTACCGGTCCGAGAGTTTCCACGGCGGCGGTCGCCACGTCATCAACCTGAATCACGCAATGTGGATTACCCATCGACACGACGCCACACATAATGGTCTGTTCGGCGGCACGCATAATATAGGTCTTTTCCGCTTTGTTTGCGCGGAACGGCACAGCGGATGGCTCGAAGTTCGGCTCGCCCATGTTCACGCGCACCAGTTCATCTTCCGTGACGGTGAGAACCATGCGGCCATTGGCGGTGCTGACGCGAATATCGCGTTTGTTAGTCAGCCCTTTGAGGCGCACAAAACGGGCAAAACAGCGCGCGCCATTGCCACATTGCGAAACTTCGCTGCCATCGGCATTGAAAATACGGTAATGGAAATCAAGGTCGGGATCGTACGGCGGTTCAACCACCAGCAGCTGATCGAAACCCACTCCTAAATGCCTGTCGGCCAGGCGACGAATCAACTCAGGGGAAAAATAGACGTTTTGAGTTACCGCGTCGACGACCATAAAGTCATTGCCAAGGCCATGCATCTTTGAGAACTGCATCTTCTGCTCCATATCCGCGGCTACTTATCGATAGTTGGCTAGTAGATAACCTGAGTCGGTGCGTTATCAGTGCCACGGTCGTTACGTTCTGGCGTGGTTGATTGCGTCTGTTTCGCAGGGGTTACCTGAGATGTTGGCTTGGTTTTGCCATCGGCAGGCGGAAAGTACAAAGGCCCTTTCAGACCGCAGCCGGAAAGAGTGAAAAGTGCCAGCGTGATTGCTAACGGGCAGAAAATTTTCTTCATTATTGAGATGCCTGTAATCCAATATTCTGTTGTCTATCATCGCAGGTGATCCCCGAAAAGCAATACTCTTTTCTATTGGCGAGCGTTGCTTTTATACTGCCGTGAAGACGAACAACTGAGAAAAAGATATGAACGACAGTGAATTTCATCGCCTGGCCGACGGCCTGTGGTCAACAATCGAAGAACGCCTGGATGACTGGGATGGGGATAGCGATATTGACTGCGAAATCAACGGTGGCGTGCTGACGCTAAGTTTTGAGAATCGCAGCAAGATTATTATCAATCGCCAGGAGCCGTTACATCAGGTGTGGCTGGCGACGAAAAGCGGCGGTTATCACTTTAATCTGAAAGACGATAAATGGATTTGCGACCGTAGCGGTGCAGAGTTCTGGCAATTGCTGGAAGAAGCTTGCACGCAGCAAGCGGGCGAGCCGGTTAGCTTTAGCTAGCTGTTGCTGTACTGCTGAATCAGCGGCGTTGAGCTATCGTCATGATTGATCGGCGTCGCTGCTGTAATGGTCTGGGTGCGGAACGGAATCACCTGCGAGCGGCCATCGACTTTCACAATTTGATAGAACTGCGGCAAGTTGAAGTTGATGAAGCTTGAGCCGTAAGTGAAACGGTCGTGCGAGGACGAGTAGAAGCGGCTGACATCACGCACCAAATCTTCTTTGCTTCCTTCACAGTGGTGATAAACCTCTGCGCGGTTAGTCTCATCAAGAATATAGATATTGAACCCGTGGTCTTCACTCGCCTCTTCAAAGAAGAATTGAATAATCCCTTCACTGGCAAAACCATCCACCACTGACGGTAACTGAACCTGATTGGTTTCAACCTGCACCGACAAACCGTGCAGTTTGTTATGGGAAATGGCGCCGTAGAATTCGACCGCATTCTCCAATTTTTGCACCGATACGCTCAGACGTTCGAAGAACAGCCCCCACGTTTGACCGGAAATGCGCAGCGCTTTAAAGCGGCCCGGTTCCTGGCGTGTGCTCGATAAACGGAAATCAATACATTCAGAAACCAGTTGCTGAACGCGTGTGCGGATAAGCCCACGCAGATGCTGGCTGTAGCAGAACACTTCAACGCTATCCGGCGGCGCGGCATCCTGGTGCATTTTGCCCAGAATCGTTTTTAGCGCTTCAATCATCGATTGCTCGCCGTTGAAATGCAGCGTACGCACTTCATTCCACGAGTTGCGGTAAAGCAGGTCAACGCTTCCCACGAGGCACTGTTGTTGTTGCCCAAAGCTGAATATATCCAGCTTACGGAAATCGAAATGAACCACCTGATTGCGGAACGCTGCCGTCGGGTCGTATTCGAGGTTTACGATAATCGCCAGATGGCGAATTTCGCATGGGCTGTATAACGCTTTCGCGGTTGGCGCAGGCAAGCGCAGCGGGAAGTGGTGCGAAACGTCTGCCACCATTTCCTGAAGTTTTGGTAAATCACATATACCGTTGCCCTTAATAAACAGGCGGGTGCGGGAGGTCAGCAGGCCGTTGAAGTAGGCCCATGCCACCAGCTTATTAAGATAACGGTTATATTCCAGCGGTTGATGGCTGATGATGGAATCCATGTTTGGCGCACGGTTGTAGAGATACCAACCTGAACGGTTAGCACGACCCGGCGGAACATGAATAAAGGTCAGATTAGGCTCTGACAAATCTGGGGAAATTTGCGGGTTAACCAGGGTGACTTTGCCCGGCAGCGCTTCAAACGCGGCATACAATTTACGGGTTAACACACCGATATCTTGCGGGCTTGCACTGACGCTCAGGTTATTGCGGCGAGCGAAGCGAATCAGGTTGCGATAGCTTTGCATCATCGCATCGAGCAATTCGTTGTGCGCATCGCGAACCTGGTCGATTTTCCAGTTAGCGCGGTTATCCAGCATCGCCAGACGCGGTTCATCCCAGCCCCAGTCTTTGACTAGTTGGCTTAAGACTTCACGACGCCAGCCCACGCAGGCACGTTCACGAGAAAGTTTTTCGCATACTTTGAGATAGAAGCAACGACGCACTAAATCCAGACGCGCGGTGTCTTCGATTTGCGTGAGGTAGTGAGTCACACGCTCAAGCATCATGCAGTACGGATCAAGCCCAAACGAGACGATTTCGCCGTCATGCAGGCGCTGCTTGATATCTTTTGCCAGTAAGCGAGTATTCGGGTATTCCCAGGAATAGGCTTCCAGCAACAGCGTTTTCAGCACGGCTTTATATGGCGAATCGATACTTTTATAGAGCTGCCACAAACTGGCACCGAAGTATTCTTCCGCTGACAGCGAGCTTAAACCACCGAGATCCAGCCATTCGTTTGGCGTGAGAACGCCCTGCGAGTAAAGGCTCATCACGTAATCGTCGTAATGATCTTCTTCGTCGCCCGGAACCATGCTCCACAGAATACGTTTACCGGCGAGGCGCACAGCGGTGCGGTAGAACTCATCGAGCAGCAAGATATGTTGGGTAGAACCACAATCTTCGCCACCCAGATTGCCACTTTCGTTGTGGCGGAAGCGGTTTTCGTCGATCAGGAAGAAGCTGACTTCAACGCCTAATGACGCAGCCCAGCTTTCCAGCACGCTACATTTACGTTGCAGCAACTGGCGCTCGTCGTTATCGAGCCAGGACTGGTGACAAACCCAAATATCTAAATCGGATGAACAGCTCTGCCCAACGGACGAGGTGCTGCCCATTGAATAAAGACCAGTAATAGGCAATTCGCCCGATTCAGTTTTCTGCGGCGGCATGCCGCGCATCATTTCGAGTTCGTTGAGGTAGTGACGTTGGGTTTCATCAGGCGTGTAGATGCAAATGCCATGTGGGACGTTACCTTCGAGGTAACCTGGCATCAGCGGGTGATGATAATGTAACAATGTTGGCAGAAGACTGTAGACCTGTTGGAAAGCAGGCCCCATGGCAGCAAGTGCGCGATCTACACGCAGTTGGTTAATGGCATCCAGTCTCTGTTTAAGAGTCTCAATATAGAGGTACAAGACATATCGCCTGATGGTTTCAGTATTACGAAAAAACCCGTTTCCCGGTTGTTGCCTCTATTATAAACGACAAGGCAAAGAATTGCTGGAAACGTGATCAATTTAACACCTTGCTGGTTGACCGTAAAGAAAGATGCGCTACTCGCCAACTTCCCCCACACCTACCCGCTTTATCTTCCATAATACGAAACATGTCCCTCTTTTCCGCAAACCCGTTGAAACTGACAGCCTTCCTTGAAGAGTGGTAGGATGGTCAGGGACGATAATTACGGTAACTAGCAATGGTAGACAATGTATTAAGAATTGCCACTCGCCAGAGTCCATTAGCACTTTGGCAAGCACATTATGTCAAACAACGCCTCGAAGCGAACCATCCCCAGCTCACGGTTGAGCTGGTGCCAATGGTGACGCGTGGCGACATCATTCTTGATACACCGCTGGCAAAAGTAGGCGGCAAGGGATTGTTTGTCAAAGAGCTGGAGCTCGCACTGCTTGAAGGCCGTGCGGATATCGCCGTGCATTCCATGAAAGATGTGCCGGTCGAATTTCCGGAAGGTTTAGGTTTAGTGACCATTTGCGAGCGCGACGATCCGCGTGACGCTTTTGTCTCGAATAATTTCGCCAGTCTGGACGATTTACCCGCAGGCAGCGTCGTGGGAACGTCCAGTCTACGCCGTCAGTGTCAGATTGCTGAACGCCGCCCGGATCTGGTGATTCGCTCTCTGCGCGGCAATGTCGGCACCCGTTTGGGTAAACTCGATAACGGTGATTACGACGCGATTATTCTGGCAGTCGCCGGGTTGAATCGCCTCGAATTGCAATCACGCATCCGTTACGCGTTGCCTGCGGAAGTTTCTCTGCCCGCAGTTGGCCAGGGCGCGGTGGGCATCGAATGTCGTCTTGACGATGATCGCACCCAGGCGTTACTCGCTTCTTTGAATCATGAAGAAACGGCTATTCGCGTACGCGCTGAACGCGCCATGAATATGCGTCTTGAAGGTGGCTGCCAGGTGCCAATCGGCAGCTATGCTGAACTGAAACACGGCGAATTGTGGCTGCGTGCATTAGTTGGCGCACCGGACGGTTCGGTTCTGGTTCGCGGCGAACGTCGCGGTAAGCCAGCCGATGCCGAAACGATGGGCGTTTCTCTGGCAGAAGAGCTGCTCGATAAAGGTGCTCGTGAAATCCTGGCAGCGGTTTACGACGGAGATGCTCCGGCATGACGATACTTGTCACCCGCCCTTCTCCCGCTGGGGACGAGTTAGTGAGCAGACTGCGCGCACTGGGGCAGGTGGCGTATAGCTTCCCTCTTATCGAGTTTTCCCCCGGTCGACAGTTAGACAAACTTCCGGGGATGCTCGCGAGCCTTTCCGAAGGCGACCTGGTATTTCTGTTATCACAGCACGTCATTCATTTTGCCCACCCACCATTAAGTCAAAACGGTATGAGCTGGCCTGCAAATCTGGCCTGGTTTGCTATTGGGCGTACAACTGCGTTAGCTTTTCATACCGTTAGCCATTTACCGGTTCGTTATCCGCAAGACAGGGAAACGACGGAAGTGTTGCTACAATTACCTGAATTACAAAATGTTGCCGGGAAACGGGCACTCATTTTACGTGGGAATGGGGGGCGTGAACTGTTAGGCGAAACGCTGGCAGAACGCGGCGCAGAAGTGACTTTCTGCGAATGCTATCAAAGAAATGCCAGGATTTATGATGGAACAGAAGAAGCCTTTCGCTGGCGCGAACGTGGAATTTCCACACTGGTTGTGACGAGCGGTGAAATGCTGCAACAACTTTATGCGCTGATTCCCGAATGGTATCGCAAAAACTGGTTACTCCACTGTCGACTTTTAGTGGTCAGTGAGCGTCTGGCAGACCTTGGCCGAGAATTGGGCTGGCAGGATATTCGGGTCGCCGATAACGCAGACAATGACGCGCTGCTTCGCGCGCTACAATAAAATTAATCACAGGAAGCCACAATGACGGAACAAAAAGACACCTCCGCCATGGTTGAAGAGACCACACCTGCGGTAGAAAGCGCACCGCTTCCAGAGCAACCACCACAAAAAAATCGCAGTGGTATTGCGGGAATTGCTCTCGGCGCGATTGCGATTGCTATCGCTCTGGCGCTCGGTGCAGGTCTTTACAGCTACGGTAAACATGAGGTCGCGGCACAAAATACCAACACCGATGCACTGGCAACGCAACTGACCGCCCTACAAAAGCAGCAAGAACAGCAGCAGTCAGCGCTCGAAGCCACAATTAAGCAGCAAGCTGCCGCACTTGAAGAAGCGAATCGCCAACAGGCAAATCTGGCGCGTGAGCTTGATGAAGTGCAGCAAAAAGTGGCAACGATTTCCGGCAGCGATGCAAAAACCTGGCTGCTCGCGCAGTCTGATTTCCTGGTGAAACTGG
This sequence comes from Buttiauxella izardii, assembly GCF_003601925.1. Taxonomy (GTDB): domain Bacteria; phylum Pseudomonadota; class Gammaproteobacteria; order Enterobacterales; family Enterobacteriaceae; genus Buttiauxella; species Buttiauxella izardii. Next base: position 2,758 of record NZ_QZWH01000024.1, on the reverse strand, counting down.
CCGGGCGCAAGCTGTGGAGCGATCAGGATGTCACGACCGCCGCCGCATTACTGAAAAGTGCTGATGCCAGCCTCGCCGATATGAACGATCCGAGCCTGATCGCCGTGCGCCGTGCGCTGACAGACGATATCTCCGCACTCTCTGCGATTACTCAGGTTGATTACGACGGGATTATCCTCAAGCTCAACCAGCTTTCTAACCAGGTCGATAATCTGCGTCTGGCAGACAACAATACCGACGACACGCCTATGGATTCCGACGGTAGCGAGCTTTCTTCTACCGTGACGGAATGGCGTCAAAATCTGACCAAAAGCTGGCACAATTTTATGGATAGTTTCATTACTATCCGTCGTCGTGATGAAACCGCCGTCCCGCTGTTAGCGCCGAATCAGGATGTCTATCTTCGTGAGAACATCCGCTCGCGCCTGCTGGTTGCAGCACAAGCGGTGCCACGTCATCAGGATGAAACGTATAAGCAATCGCTGGAAAACGTTTCGACCTGGGTACGTGCTTATTACGATACCAACGACAGCGTGACCAAATCCTTCCTTGATGATCTGGATTCCCTGAGCCAGCAAAGCATCAATATGGATGTCCCGCAAACGCTGGAAAGCCAGCCGCTGCTGGAAAAACTGATGCAGACCCGGGTGCGTAATTTACTCGCTCAGCCTGCGGCCAGTGCCAGCGCTCCTGCTGAACCCGCGCCTCAAGCGGCTCCGGCTCCAGCGCCAACTCAAGGAGAATAAGCATGATTAAAGTCTTATTACTCTTTCTGTTGTTGATCGCCGGGATCGTTCTTGGCCCTATGCTCGCCGGGCATCAGGGATATGTTCTGATTCAAACTGACAACTACAACGTCGAAACCAGCGTCACAGGTCTGGTGATCATTCTGATCCTGACCATGGTCGTGCTGTTCGCCATTGAATGGGTGCTGCGTCGGGTATTCCGCACCGGAGCGCGTACTCGTGGCTGGTTTGTTGGGCGTAAGAGCAGTCGCGCGCGCAAGCAAACTAAAGCGGCATTGCTGAAACTGGCTGAAGGTGATTACCAGCAAGTTGAGAAGCTAATGGTGAAAAACGCCGATCATGCTGAACAGCCAGTGGTGAACTATCTTCTGGCGGCAGAAGCTGCCCAGCAGCGCGGTGATGAAATCCGTGCCAATCAGCATCTGGAGCGTGCAGCCGAACTGGCCGATAACGATCAATTGCCGGTTGAGATTACCCGGGTACGTCTGCAATTAGTGCGCAACGAGAATCATGCTGCTCGTCATGGTGTGGACAGGCTGCTGGAGATTTCTCCGCGCCACCCTGAAGTGCTGCGTCTGGCAGAAATGGCCTATGTTCGCACCGGTGCCTGGGGTTCGTTACTCGATATTTTGCCCGCGATGGACAAAGTACAAATCGGTGATGAAACGCATCGCCTCGCATTGCAACAACAGGCCTGGATTGGCTTGATGGATCAGGCGATGGCGGAGCAAGGCAACGATGGCCTGAAAACCTGGTGGAAGAATCAAAGCCGTAAGACGCGTCATGAAACCGTGCTGCAAGTCGCCATGGCGGAGCATCTTATTGAATGTGACGATCATGATGCGGCGCAGGAGATCATTCTCGATGGGTTGAAACGTCAGTATGACGAGCGTCTGATTTTGCTGATGCCGCGCCTGAAGTCCGGCAATCCGGAACAGCTTGAGAAAGCGCTTCGCCAGCAGATCAAAACGCAAGGTGACCGCCCGCTGTTGAACAGCACACTGGGTCAGTTACTGATGAAACACGGTGAATGGCAGCAAGCTTGTGAGGCATTCCGCGAAGCGATTAAACAGCGTCCTGATGCTTATGATTACGCCTGGTTGGCAGATTGCCTGGACAGGTTGCATCAACCAGAAGAAGCGGCTTTGATGCGCCGTGACGGCTTGTTGTTAACTCTGCAAAACAATCCCAACTCGTAAACCAAAATTCCTGTAACTAAAGGGCGATATCCTTCGCCCTTTTCCCTTCCTTGAGACAAAAAAAAGCACCCGCCAATTGGCAGGTGCTAAAACAGGTCTGTATGACAACTAAGTGGTGCTTCACTCAACGTTATGTCCATGGTGTTGGATGAGGTCTTAAAGACGACATCTGTCGGTGGACGATAAGCACCGTAATCGGCTCTGCGTCATTCCTGGGTTTATGAAGCCTAAGCAAACATAAGAAGTGGAATGAGCATCTACCTATATATTATTGCATGATGCGTGCCAGGTTTGTATTGGAAATTATTATGAGTCGCTAATCACTTTGTATTCATAGTGTTAAATGCAGCACGTCAGGCAATAGGTCGGCTGTCTGGAGGGCATACAGCAATTGCTATACTGTCTCTTTTTAGAGACACATAAATGGGCGATAAAATTAATTGCTTTATTTCAATGAGTTAATAGTCACCAAATGACGACAATAAAAAACGTGATGTCGTGTTTTTGAGACTGAGGGTTTTTATACATCGTTTTGTTGGATGACGCTGCGCTTATCCAACCTACAAATCCATAAACTACAGACGTAAAAAAGCCAACCCGAAGGTTGGCTTTTTCTAAATTTGGTCGGCGAGAGAGGATTACTTGTCACTGCGTGACGCGCCCTGCGGGCCGTTGCTAAAGCAACGTTGTCTCGCTGCGCTCGGCTCAAACCTCCTTCGGAGATTCTCATCCTCTATAAACTACAAATGCAAAAAGACCAACCCGAAGGTTGGTCTTTTCTAAATTTGGTCGGCGAGAGAGGATTCGAACCTC
>NZ_QZWH01000023.1 GCF_003601925.1 Buttiauxella izardii | reverse complement strand
GGGAGAGGGGGAAGGCCAGAGAATTAGTCCAGATACTCCATCGCGACCCTTGAGGTCAGGCGCGTGATAAGTTCGTAAGCACTCACTTTTGTGATTTCTGCAATACGTTCGACAGGAAGATTGTCGCCCCACATCACCACGTTATCGCCGACTTTTTCTTCTGCTTCCGGGCCAAGGTCGACACAAATCATGTCCATCGCAACACGTCCGACAATCGGCACTTCGCGGCCATTCACCAGCACTGGCGTACCAGAAGGTGCTGCACGTGGATAACCGTCGCCGTAACCAATCGCCACTACGCCCAGGCGCGTGTCGCGCTCGGCAATCCAGGTGCCACCGTAGCCTACCGCTTCACCCGCTTTATGTTCACGGACCGCAATCAGGCTGGACGTCAGCGACATCACCGGCTGGCAGCCAAAATCAGTGCCACAGGATTTTTGTTCCAGCGGAGACACGCCGTACAGGATGATGCCAGGGCGCACCCAGTCGAAATGCGACTGCGGCCACAGCAAAATCCCGCCGGACGCGGCGATGGATTTGTGGCCCGGTTTGTCAGCGATAAAAGTATTAAAGATATCGAGCTGGCGCGGCGTGGCATCAGATTCAGGCTCATCTGCACGTGCAAAATGACTGACGATATTCACTGGCTGACTGACATTTTTGCAGCGCGAAAGGCGCTGATAAAACGCTTCGGCCTGTTCAGGCAAAATGCCCAGACGGTGCATGCCGGTGTCGAGTTTCATCCAGACGGTGATCGGGCGGCTCAGTTCGGCCTGCTCGAGCGCTTCGAGCTGTTCGATGCTGTGAACGGCGGTCTGGAAATTCTGCTCGGCGATAGTCGGCAGGTCGCTGGCGTTGAAGAAACCTTCAAGCAGCAAAATGGGCTGCGTAATCCCGCCCGCCCGCAGGCGCACACCTTCTTCAAGGCGCGCCACGCCGAACGCATCGGCATCAGTCAGAGTTTGGGCAGTCTCCAGCAGACCATGCCCATAGGCGTTTGCTTTCACAACCGCGACCATACGGCTGGCGGGTGCCAGTTCACGCAGGCGTTGCAGGTTATGTCGCAGAGCGCGGCGGTTAATTTTTACGGTTGCCGCTTGCATGTTCGTTCCTTGCTAAAAATTTGTATATGAATGCACAAATCCTCTAAAGCATTCGCGTCACAACAAGGCGGCAAGTGAACTCATCCCGATGAGCTTACACAAGTAAGTGATTCGGGGGAGTGAGCGCAGCCAACACAGTTGTGGCACGAAGGATGAAGAGGATTTAATCTTCGTCGTATTGAGGGCCAGCGTAGTTATCGAAGCGCGAGAATTGACCGTTAAACGTCAGGCGCACGGTGCCGATTGGACCGTTACGTTGTTTACCGAGGATGATTTGCGCGATGCCTTTTTCGTCACTGTTGTCGTTATAAACTTCGTCGCGATAGATAAACATAATCAAGTCGGCATCCTGCTCGATGGAGCCGGATTCACGCAAGTCGGAGTTCACCGGGCGTTTGTCGGCACGTTGTTCCAAAGAACGGTTCAACTGCGAGAGCGCCACAACGGGCACTTGTAGTTCTTTTGCCAGCGCTTTTAGCGAGCGCGAAATCTCGGCAATTTCCAGCGTACGGTTGTCGGAAAGCGACGGGACGCGCATCAATTGCAGGTAGTCGATCATGATCAGGCTCAGGCCGCCGTGTTCACGATAGATACGGCGCGCGCGGGAGCGCACTTCCGTTGGCGTCAGGCCGGATGAGTCATCAATGTACATGTTGCGTTTTTCAAGCAAGATGCCCATGGTGCTGGAAATTCGCGCCCAGTCTTCATCGTCAAGCTGACCGGTACGGATTTTGGTCTGGTCGACGCGTGACAGCGACGCCAGCATACGCATCATGATCTGCTCGCCGGGCATCTCGAGGCTGAAGATCAGCACCGGTTTTTCCTGCAACATCGCGGCGTTTTCGCACAAGTTCATCGCAAAGGTGGTTTTACCCATTGATGGACGCGCCGCCACGATAATCAGATCCGACTTTTGCAGGCCCGCTGTTTTCTTGTTCAAATCCTGATAGCCGGTATCCACGCCCGTTACGCCGTCGTGCGGCGTCTGGTAAAGCGTTTCGATACGCGAGACGGTCGCTTCAAGGATTTGGTCGATACTTTTCGGCCCTTCGTCTTTATTCGCGCGGCTCTCAGCAATCTGGAACACGCGGGATTCGGCAAGGTCGAGCAAGTCTTCGCTGGTTCGCCCTTGCGGGTCATAACCGGCATCGGCAATTTCATTCGCTACGGAGATCATTTCACGAACAACAGCACGTTCACGCACGATGTCAGCATAAGCACTGATGTTCGCCGCACTTGGCGTGTTTTTCGATAATTCGGCCAGATAGGCGAAACCGCCGACGCTTTCGAGGTTGCCCTGAAGTTCGAGGGATTCAGAAAGCGTAATCAGGTCGATGGGCTTGCTCATTTCGAGCAAACGCTGCATTTCGGTGAAGATCATGCGGTGTGGACGGCTGAAAAAATCGTTAGCCACGACGCGCTCGGAAACGTTGTCCCAGCGTTCGTTGTCCAGCATTAAACCGCCCAACACCGACTGCTCCGCTTCCAGAGAATGTGGCGGCATTTTCAGCCCTTCCATCTGACGATCGCGGGGTTCTTTCGGTTTGTTGAAGGGTTTATTTCCTGCCATAGTGAGGGAGTTACCAAAATCAGATAAGAGAGACGAGAGTTTACTCTATCTCCCTCCGAGGAAACAGAAGGAGTTCTCATGGCAACACGCATTGAATTTAGTCAGCACGGCGGCCCGGAAGTGTTAAAAGTCGTCGAATTCACACCGACCTCCCCCGCAGAACACGAAGTGCAAGTTGAGAATAAAGCGATAGGTATCAACTACATTGATACTTATATTCGCAGCGGTTTATACCCGCCTCCAATGCTGCCAAGCGGCCTGGGAACTGAAGCGGCGGGCGTGGTGAGTCAAGTCGGCAGTGCAGTAACCCATCTTAAAGTCGGTGACCGCGTGGTGTATGCGCAGTCAGGGCTTGGCGCTTACAGCAGCGTGCATAATGTGCCCGCCGATAAAGCCGCAAAACTTCCTGATGCCATCTCTTTTGAACAAGCCGCCGCCTCATTCCTGAAAGGTCTGACGGTCTATTATCTGCTGCGTAAAACCTACGATATCAAAGCCAACGAAGTTTTCTTATTCCATGCCGCAGCCGGTGGCGTGGGGCTGATTGCCTGCCAGTGGGCAAAAGCGCTGGGAGCTAAATTAATCGGCACGGTTGGCTCGGCGCAAAAAGCAGAAAGCGCCAAAAAGGCCGGAGCCTGGCAGACGATTAACTATCGCGACGAGAATCTTGTCGAGCGGGTGAAAGAGATAACCGGCGGCAAGAAAGTCGCAGTGGTTTATGACTCGGTTGGGAAAGATACCTGGGAATCGTCGCTTGATTGCCTGCAACGCCAGGGTTTGATGGTGAGTTTTGGTAACTCTTCTGGCCCGGTGACAGGTGTGAATCTGGGGATTCTGAACCAGAAAGGCTCGCTATATGTTACTCGTCCGTCACTAAATGGTTACGTGACCACGCGTGAGGAACTGGAAGAAGCGTGCAACGAGTTGTTCTCGTTGATTGCCAGCGGCGTGATAAAAGTGGATGTGGCGGATAACCAGAAGTTTGCCTTACGCGATGCCGCTCTGGCTCATACCACGCTGGAGAGCCGCAGTACGCAAGGCTCTAGTTTGCTGATTCCATAAAAGAATTTGGGCCTCCCGAGGGAAGCCCATTCTTTTTTTTGTTCGCACGGTATGTAGGGTACAGCGCGATGAATTCGTTTTTTCGCAACCCGTTAATAATGTCAGCTTTGGTAAATAATTGATATCCCGCAACCCGCAATGTTAGCCAGAAAGATGCGAGGTTGTGATCAACTCCGCAATACCTGAGCAATTCACACGGTTATTGCTGGCAAAACTTAGCGCTTGTCGGCAACCAATGACAATGCATGTTCAACCACATCAATCCCTGCACCGGCTTTATGGGCGTTTTCGCTGAGATAACGACGCCACTGACGAGCGCCCGGAATACCCTGGAAAAGTCCCAACATATGGCGAGTGACATGGCCTAAATAAGTGCCGTTTGCTAATTCACGCTCAATGTACGGATACATGGCGCGCACCGCTGCAACAGTGTCGATTTCCGGTGAATCAATGCCAAAAATCTCGCGGTCGACCGCCGTCAGCAGGCCTGGGTTTTGATACGCTTCGCGCCCCACCATTACGCCATCCATATGTTCCAGATGCGTTTTCGCCTCTTCCAGCGATTTGATACCGCCGTTGATGGACATCGTGAAGTGCGGGAAATCGCGCTTCAACTGGTAAACGCGCGGGTAATCCAGCGGCGGGATTTCACGGTTTTCTTTCGGGCTTAAGCCAGAAAGCCAGGCTTTGCGGGCGTGAATAATGAACATTTCACATTCGCCCTTCCCGGCGACTGTGCCGATAAAATCGCAGAGAAATTCGTAGCTGTCCTGCTCGTCAATGCCGATACGCGTTTTGACAGTGACCGGAATAGATACCACATCGCGCATCGCTTTGATGCAATCAGCAACGCGCTGCGCATCTGCCATTAAACATGCGCCAAACATGCCGTTTTGCACACGATCTGATGGGCATCCGACGTTCAGGTTGATTTCATCGTAGCCACGTTCTTCAGCCAGTTTCGCGCAAATAGCCAGCGCAGCCGGGTCACTACCGCCCAGTTGCAGCGCGATAGGATGTTCGTCCTCGCTGTACGCCAGATAATCCCCTTTGCCATGAATAATCGCGCCAGTGGTCACCATTTCGGTGTACAGCAGCGTCTGGCTTGATAACTGACGCAAGAAATAACGGCAGTGGCGATCGGTCCAGTCGAGCATCGGCGCGATAGAGAAACGATGTGGCTGGAAAGGAGTCTGGTTGGTTTGTGAGGACATAGGCACTGGCGTTTACGGGCTACGGTTAAAAAAGGGTCGCCACTATAGCATAAACCAGCGTCGAGACACGCGCTCGTCCCGACGCTGTGTCATCAGAAGGTCATGCTAAGTTGTGCGCCCGCTCCCCACGTCTGGTCTTCGCCATACAGGCCCATGAGATCGATGTGCACGAGGTCGAATGGCGCAAAACCCACACCGCCTGTAAAGACGTTGCTTTCATGGGATCGCATATCCGCACGATAACCCGCGCGCACCGCAAGCCAGGGTAGCGGCGTGATTTCAGCGCCGACGCCAGCAAATTGCGAATTCGCTTCGCTCTTGAAATTCTTCGTTTCGGTGAGATCAACATCGGTGGTCAGCACCACTAAATCACTGTGCCAGGCCACGCCCGTCGTGACCAATGGGCGAATCTGGTAAGTATCTTTAAAACCATCCACCACTTTGGTGTCGATATCGCGCGATATCAGGTTTTGCCCGGTCAAACCCACGGTCCAGGAATCGCCAAAATCTGCGGCAAGCCCCGCATCAATGTTAAAACCGGTGTCTGAATTACGGTAACGGTTGTTACTGATATCATTCTTTTTGTACTGATAAACGGAGGTGCTGTAGTTATACAGCCAGGTTTGCTGCAACTTTGGCGTCACGCCAACGGAAACAGGCACGCCGCCGATATCAAATTTATGCGCCACCGCTACGCCGTAATCAGAGACAATCCCCACACGGCCAAATCCTTTTGAAGTCAGATTATTCAGGTCATCGCGATTCGGGATAACGGTGCCATTGGCGATGCCGTCGAGGAAATCGAGGTCATGCTGCGTGATGTCTGACGACACTTTGGCTGTCCCATACACTTTTGCGACAAAAGCAAAAGGCAGAGTTTCATTCGGGATACTCACCGCGATTGCCCCACCCGCCTTCGCTCGCGCTTCATCGCCTCTCACATCTTTAAGCTGCGAAGAGAGATCGGCCGCATCGCTTTGCATCTGGCGATATATCCCGGGATTCCGAATAATCTGCTGAATGGGAATAAAGGTGTAATTCAGATAATCCTCAGCCGAGTTGCTGATGTCATCGATGTTATCTTGCAGGTTATGAGGGTCGGTTATTTGCATTCCGGCGGAGGGAATAAGCAGTCCTACGTTATCGCCTTCCTGGTTCTTGGTAAGTAACGCCGGGTTAATCAGGGCTGCGCTGCTCCAACGGGACGATGCTACACCGGTGCCGCCCATTGCATCATTGCGTGTTTCCGCCCATGTTCCTGCCGCATTTGCGTTGTTTGCCATAAATAAAAAGGCAGCGTTTAACGCCGCCAGGGTTCTGATTTTTATCATTTACTGCCCGCCTGTCTGACTTCAGTTTGTAGAATCGGCCCCTGTCAGTACAAAACCAACAGGAGTGGATACTGCTGTGAAGAAAAGACTAAAAAGCGGGTTCATTCACCCAACGGCACCCCGAATCATTCTGCTCGGGTTAATATTTCTTTATTTCCTATAGGCTTATTTATAGCTTACCGTTCGTTTTACGGGAAGGCAGCCCGTTATGCGCACCAAAGAATTGCGGCGGATGGTCAATCCAGCTGTCTTTACGTTGTGCTGCGTAAGAGGGGTTTAGGGGGTAGTAAATTCTGTTTTCTGCTTTATTGGCCTCGCCGACAATGAGCAGCCGAACTTCATGTTCGGTGTTATTAATAAAAGTATGGCAGACGCCGGTTCCAGCCGGAAAACCGACACTGTCACCGGGCTCCAGCGCGTAAAGATGACCGTTAATCCACACTTGCGGATGCCCTTCGAGAACATATGCGAACTCTTCTTCACTGCTTTCGGCGTGGGGGTAAGAGGTACGGCGACCCGGCAGCAAGCGTTCGTGATGAATCCCCAGGCGTGTTAAACACAGTTTACGGGCCAGCGGCGCGCCGATAGAAAAGAGTTCTGTGCTATCGGGATAGGTCGAATCATCTTCACCTTCCAGATCTTTCCAGTGGCGAATGCAATCAGGTTTAGTCATAACAAACTCCGGGGTAGTCATCTCAAAAGGATGTGACCAGAATGGCGCACCATTCGGCGTTTTTTGCGCATTGTGGTAAAGTGTAGGGCTAATCTACAGGGGAATGCTGATGGACATCACGACTTCACAAAACGTGTTAGCGCAGGCTGAAAAACTATGCGAGCAGCGTAATGTGCGCCTGACGCCACAACGCCTTGAAGTGCTGCGTTTACTAACACAGCAAGCAGGTGCAATCAGCGCTTATGATTTGCTGGATTTATTGCGTGCCAGTGAACCGCAAGCGAAACCCCCGACGGTGTATCGTGCGCTCGATTTTCTTCTCGAACAAGGATTTGTACACCGTGTAGAGTCCACTAACAGTTATGTTTTGTGTCATTTGATTGATCAGCCAACGCACTCGTCAGCGATGTTTATTTGCGACAGATGTGGCGCGGTGAAGGAACAAGGCGCGGAAGGTGTGGAAGACATCATGCATCAACTGGCGGCCCAGTTAGGGTTTGCGTTGCATCATAATGTAATTGAAGCGCATGGATTATGTAGCGCGTGTTCAGAAGTGGAGGCATGCAGTCACCCGGAAGAATGCGGGCATGACCATTCGATTCAGTCTAAGAAGAAATCACGCTAAAAAAGGGGAACGGTACATCCTTGTACCTGGGCAGGGCTGAGAGTTAACACACTTGAGGGAAACTAATTACCAACGGTATTTATTACGCGTTTCCCAATCAACGACTTCTTCCTCTGCCTTATCCTTTTCATATCCATAGCGTTCCTGGATTTTACCGACAAGCTGATCGCGTTTGCCTTCGATGACAGTCATATCGTCATCGGTCAGTTTGCCCCATTTCTCTTTTACTGTGCCTTTGAACTGTTTCCAGTTACCGCCGATTTCGTCTTTATTCATAATAATATCCTCATCGTTCGGTGAAAATTACTAACAATAAATTACCATCGTCCGGGTGTTTCCGTTTGGCTGACACCCTGTTTCTGCTGGACGTGGAAATAATTGTAGTCAACGATATGGCGGTTTGGGGAAAACTAAGAATCTTTAACCTAACGGCTTAATTTTGCACATTGTTAAACCAGGTGTTTTTTTGCCAGTGTCGACGCCAGATCCAGCCCAGGGACAAACCTCGTAACGCCAGGAAAACGGCTAATGAAAACCACAGGCCGTGGTTGCCTAAATACGGTACGGTAAACATCGACAGGCCAAAACCCAGGGCCGCGACAGCCATGCTGTTGCGCATTTCCGTGCCGCGTGTTGCGCCGATAAACATGCCATCAAGCAGATAGCACCACACACCGACGACGGGCAAAATGATTTGCCAGTGCAAATAGATATCCGCCTGCTGCTGTAGCTCGGGGATTGAAGTCAGAAGAGAAACGATTTGCTCACCAAAGAAAGCATAAATCACGGCAAATATCAGCGCGACTAAACCCGCCTGGCGACACGCAGCGCCCCAAACCTCGAGCAATTGCCCGCGATTTCCGGCCCCGTAAGCCTGCCCGGAATGCGCTTCTACAGCGTAGGCAAAACCATCGAGCGCATAGGCAGTAAAAGTTAATAGCGTCATCAGAACCGCATTAACCGCGACAATTTCGCTGCCTAAACGCGCACCAAAGATGGTTACTGACGCAAAGCAAATCTGTAATAACAGCGAACGCAGCATGATGTCGCGGTTAAGCGCCAACAAGCGACGGACGTTACCGCGCCAGGCCTGTTTGAGCATTTCAAAGCTGATACCGCGCAACCCCATCACCTTTTTCACCATCAGCAAGCCAATGAAGAAAGTCGCATATTCTGCGGTCACGGTGGCCAGTGCCGCACCCTGAACATTCATCTGCAAGCCCATCACCAGCCACACATCAAGCACGATATTCAGCACGTTGCCCACTACCAGCAAGATAACCGGGGCGCGGGCGTATTGAACGCCGAGCAACCAGCCGAGCAACACCAAATTTGCGAGAGATGCCGGGGCGCTTAACCAGCGAATCTCAAGGAAACGCCGCGCCTGAAACAGCACGTCCTGATTGCCGCCAACAATATGCAGCGCTAGTGAGATAAGCGGTTCACGCAGTAAAACGATGACGAAGCCCGCCCCCAATGCCAGCAATAAAGGCTGAACCAGTGCACGTGCTAAAGCGGAGGGGTTATTCGCGCCGAAAGCCTGAGCGGTTAAGCCCGTGGTGCTCATACGCAGAAACAGCAACAACATGAATAAGAAGCTGGTTGCCGTCGCACCAATCGCGACACCACCGAGATAGACCGGGCTATCCAGATGACCAATAACGGCGGTATCGACCAGGCCCAATAAAGGCACGGTGATATTGGAGAAAATCATGGGTAATGCGAGCAGCCACAGGGCTTTGTCGACTTTAGAAAAGAGTGGCATATCCAATCCAGGACGAGATCAGAGAGAGTGAAGGCGGTGATGCGCGTAAACGCGCATCACCTGAAGAGATTTACAGCCAGTCGCCGTTGCGAATCACGCCAACAGCCAAACCTTCGATAGAGAAGTTGTGCTCGCGCAGATCAACCACAATCGGTTCAAACTCTGGGTTTTCTGGCAGCAGGTGGACGGTATTCCCCTGCTGTTTTAAGCGCTTAACGGTGACTTCGTCGTCGATACGCGCGACCACAACCTGGCCGTTTCGCACATCCTGAGTTTTATGCACCGCCAGCAAATCACCATCCATAATACCGATGTCTTTCATCGACATTCCGCTGACGCGCAGCAGGAAGTCGGCATTCGGTTTGAATAATGAAGGATCAACCTGGTAATGGCCTTCGATATGCTGCTGCGCCAGGAGCGGTTCGCCAGCAGCGACGCGCCCAACCAGCGGGATACCGGTGATTTCTTCCACCAGCAGGCGGATGCCACGCGAAGCGCCAGAAACAATCTCAATCACGCCTTTACGGGCGAGGGCTTTTAAATGCTCTTCCGCCGCGTTCGGAGAACGGAACCCCAGACGTTGAGCAATCTCGGCACGTGTCGGTGGCATGCCGGTCTGGCTGATATGATCCCGAATAAGATCAAACACCTCTTGCTGCCTGGTAGTTAACGCTTTCATTCCGCCCCCTGGGTGTTTATACAGTTATGCTGTGAGTATATACAGTCAAAGGCGAATTTGGAACCACAAATTAAGCAAAAAACCAGGCACTTAACTATTCTGGAAAGACTATCGCAAATGCTGCCAAAGCAGCGTGACCCAGGTAATCACTGCGAGGATAATGGCGATTAATACAGCAGCCGAGCCCATGTCTTTGGCGCGCCCGGAAAGTTCGTGGTAGTCAGTGCCAACGCGGTCAACAAGTGCCTCAATAGCGCTATTGAGAATTTCGACAATCATCACCAGTACCACTGAACCAATCAGTAAAATGCGGGTAATCGGGTCGACGTCTAACCAACAGGCAATGGCAATGGCGATAACCGCCGAAACGCCTTCCTGACGAAAAGCAGCTTCGTTGATCCAGGCCGCTTTGAGCCCTTTCCATGAATAGCCTGCAGCTTTGATAATACGGGTAAGTCCAGTGGTACTACTCGCCATTTTGGGCAACCTTTTCAAATTATTTGCGTCAATGCTTGTCAAAATAGTAACGCCACAGAAATCTGGGTGAGATTCTGATATTCTTGCGGCGAATTTGCATCATTAACCTGAGGCTTTACATCGTTTATGTCAGGCTGGCCAAGAATCTACTACAAATTACTTAATTTACCATTAGGCGTTCTGGTAAAGAGCAAGTCCATTCCGGCAGATCCACAAGCCGAACTGGGCTTAGATCCCACACGTCCAATAATGTACGTGCTGCCCTATAACTCAAAGGCGGACTTATTAACGCTGCGCGCTCAATGCCTCGCGCATAACTTGCCCGATCCTCTTGAGCCGTTAGAAATCGACGGAGCGGTACTGCCGCGCTATGTCTTTATCCATGGCGGCCCGCGTGTATTCACGTATTACACGCCAAAAGAAGAGTCGATCAAGCTGTTCCATGACTATCTCGATTTGCACCGCAGCAATCCAAACCTGGATGTGCAGATGGTGCCGGTTTCGGTCATGTTTGGCCGCTCACCGGGTCGCGAAAAAGGCGAAATTAATCCGCCATTGAAAATGCTTAACGGCATTCAGAAATTCTTCGCGGTATCCTGGCTTGGGCGCGACAGCTTTGTGCGTTTCTCTGCACCGGTTTCGCTGCGCCAGATGGCAACCGACCACGGCACAGATAAAAAAATCGCTCAGAAACTGGCGCGTGTTGCCCGTATGCACTTTGCACGTCAGCGCCTGGCGACTGTCGGGCCGCGTCTGCCGGTGCGCCAGGATCTGTTTAACAAACTTCTGGCTTCAAAAGCTATCGCGCGAGCGGTAGAAGATGAAGCGCGCAGCAAGAAAATCTCCCATGAAAAAGCGCAGCAAAATGCTGTCGCATTAATGGAAGAGATTGCGGCGAACTTCTCCTATGAAGCCGTTCGTTTGACCGACCGCGTGTTGGGTCTGACGTGGAACCGTTTGTACCAGGGCATTAACGTTCACAATGCTGAACGCGTGCGTCAACTGGCTCACGACGGCCACGAGATTGTCTATGTTCCCTGCCACCGCAGCCACATGGACTACATGCTTCTGTCTTATGTGCTTTATCACCAGGGGCTAGTACCACCGCACATCGCGGCGGGTATCAACCTGAACTTCTGGCCAGCCGGCCCGATTTTCCGCCGCCTGGGCGCGTTCTTTATTCGCCGCACCTTTAAAGGCAGCAAACTCTATTCCACCGTGTTCCGTGAATATCTTGGCGAGTTGTTCAGCCGTGGCTATTCCGTTGAATACTTTGTGGAAGGTGGCCGTTCGCGCACCGGGCGTTTGCTTGACCCGAAAACCGGCACGCTGTCGATGACCATTCAGGCCATGCTGCGCGGCGGTACTCGCCCGATTACGTTGGTGCCAATTTACATCGGCTACGAACACGTTATGGAAGTGGGCACTTACGCCAAAGAACTGCGCGGGGCGACCAAAGAGAAAGAGAGCTTTATGCAGATGGTGCGCGGCTTAAGCAAGCTGCGTAATCTCGGCCAGGGCTATGTTAACTTCGGCGAACCAATGCCGTTGATGACCTTCCTCAACCAGCGCGTTCCTGAATGGCGTGATTCAATCGATCCAATCGATCCAATCGAAGCGATTCGCCCGGCGTGGCTGACGCCAACGGTCAATGAAATTGCCGCTGAATTAATGGTGCGTATCAACAATGCGGGTGCGGCAAACGCCATGAACTTGTGTTGTACCGCGCTGTTAGCGTCGCGTCAGCGTTCACTCACTCGTGAGCAATTGACCGAACAACTCAACTGCTACCTGAGCCTGCTGCGTAACGTGCCGTATTCACCGGACGCCACCGCGCCAGGCCAGCCAGCAGAAGCGTTGATTGAACACGCGTTGCAGATGAACAAGTTCGAAGTCGAGAAGGACACTATCGGTGACATCATCATTCTGCCGCGCGAGCAGGCGGTATTGATGACTTACTACCGTAACAACATCCTGCATATGCTGGTGTTGCCTTCTCTGCTGGCGGCGATTATCACGCAGCATCGCCATATTTCGCGCACTGAGCTTCTGCGCCAGGTCGAGTTACTTTACCCGATGCTGAAAGCCGAGTTGTTCCTGCGTTGGGATAAAGCGGACCTTGCCAGTGAAATGGATGCGTTGCTCAATGAGCTGGTTCGTCAGGAACTGATTACCCTTGCGGGTGATGAAGTGCTGATTAACCCGGCGCGTTCCCGCACCATGCAGCTTCTGGCGGCGGGTGTGCGTGAAACGCTGCAACGTTACGCGATTACTTTCTGGCTGTTGAGCGCGAATCCGTCCATCAACCGTGGGACACTGGAGCGCGAAAGCCGCACCGTTGCCCAGCGTTTGTCGGTATTGCATGGCATTAACGCACCGGAATTCTTTGATAAAGCCGTGTTCACCTCGCTGGTTCTTACCCTGCGTGATGAAGGTTATATCAGCGATACCGGAGATGCGGAGCCAACCGAAACCATGAAGGTCTACCAAATGCTGGCAGAGCTAATCATGCCGGATGTGCGTTTGACGATTGAAAGTGCGACGTCGCAGGCTGCGACTGAGTAACGCCCTCACCCTAACCCTCTCCCACGGGAGAGGGGAATTGCCGGTTTTCTCCTTTGCCCTTGAGGAGAGGGGAATGCCCGGTTTTCTCCTTCTCCCTTGGGGAGAAGGCCGGGATGAGGGGAATGTTTAGAAGTGTACGTAACTCAGCACCAGGCCAATAAACAACACCAGCCCAACGTAGTTATTATTCAGGAAGGCACGGAAACAAGCATCGCGGTCACGGTTCGCCGTCAGACGTTGTTGATGCACAAATAGCGCACCCGCCAGAGCAATCGACCAGTAAAATGCCCCACCCAGACCGTTCAGCCAGCCAATCACCGCCAGCAAGACCATAACTGCAACCTGCAAAATACCGATGATTAAATTGTCAAAACGGCCAAACAATATCGCCGTGGATTTAATGCCAATCTTCAAATCGTCATCGCGGTCGACCATTGCATATTGCGTGTCGTAAGCCACTGCCCAGCAGATATTGGTCAAAAACATCAACCAGCAACTGAGCGGCACAGACTCGCTCACCGCAGCAAAGGCCATCGGAATTGACCAGCCAAATGCAGCACCCAATACCACCTGTGGCAGATGGGTGTAGCGCTTCATAAACGGATAAACCCAGGCCAGCGCCAACCCCGCTACTGACAACAAAATTGTCATTTTGTTGAGCGTCAGCACCAGTAAAAACGACAGCAGCACCAGCACCACAAATAAGATGCGCGCTTCTTTCTCGCTAACCGCCCCGCTCGGTAAAGGCCGGTGTGCCGTGCGTTTAACATGACCATCAAATTTACGGTCGGCGTAGTCGTTTACCACGCAGCCTGCGGCGCGCATCATCCAGACGCCCGCGATAAACACGCAAAGAATGGTCAGCGGCGGTACGCCTGGCGTTGCCAGCCACAGCGCCCATAACGTCGGCCATAGCAATAAAAGCGAGCCAATCGGCTTATCCAGCCGCATCAGGCGCTGATACGCCTGCCATTTGCCCTGTTTCAGACTCCACTCCATCATTTTTCCTCTACATACAGCGGGGATGCGGGAAGGAATAACTCAGTCAGCACCAGCGGCTTTCCGGCTAATCTCAGGCGGGAACGACGCCCCCACAGCTCCTCATTATTGCGGCCAATCTCAATGAAATCCCGTGTCAGGGAAGATGAATTAAATAGATAACGCCCCAACGGCGTGGTTCCAAGCTGCTGCAACGCAAGCTCAGGCCCCTCAAGGGTAGATTCAGGAACGATGGTACGCCCCAAAAGCCAGGGTTCATCGTCACCGCAGAGCATGATTTCACGCAACCAGTAACGTTTGGCTTCAGGCAGCAAATCAGCTTCGGGGATATCGGCACGCGAATCGAAAAAACCTTCACGCACAATACGCACGCTGACTCGCGAGCAATATTGTTCAAAGCGCTTGGTCATTGAGTCTTCAAGCAGCAACCAATCAAGAAGCGATGCACTCAGCCCCTCGGGGATTGTCGCCTCAAAGCGTAAGGCGCGCAGTGGCGAAAGCGCGTCAGACATGTGAATTTCTCCGAAACAAAACCGAAAATCATTGTAACGCAGAATAGGTAGAGCGGGCAGGGAAAAGCACAACAAGGGTTTAACAACGCAGAGTCAGCTTGAAGGATGACGAAGGAAAAAAGGTGCGCCAGGCGGCGCACCAAACTTCAAACATCAGCACTGCGGGGAGACTTTCACCCCTTGCCTTTTACACTGCTGATAAAAGTTTTACGGGCAGAAGTCGATCCCAGGCGTTCGGCTTCGTCGAGCAGTTTCAGGGCTTTATCAACATCGCCTTTTGCAACTGCATCTTTGATGGCCTGGTTGAAGTAGGTTTCGGTATCGCTCAGCACTGGCTCAGATTTTTTGGCTGGTGCTGCTGGTGCGGTTGCTGCAACAGTCGCGGTTGTTGCCACGGCTGCCGGAGCCACATAGGTTGTGGTTGGCGCTGCGGTATTGCCCACCGTCACCGGGCCTGGGCCTGATGAACCAAACAGCGGGCCGACCAGGATGCTGGAGCTTGAAGAAGTTTTCACTTTGACTTTCAACAGGCCGTCAGTGGTATGGCGGGCAATCGGGTCTGGAATATCCGGTACTGCGTTACCCGTGCCTTTTGCGTAGGCTTTTGCCGGGTCGAGCATTTTAGTGGTTTGCTGTGTGTCTTTGTTGGTGGTGAAAACGAGTAAATATACTTTTTGCTGACCCAGCGCAGGCGTCAGTTTAATCACCCCTTCCAGGCGGTCGGCGGACATCACGCCCGGCTCCTGGTAGGTAAAGTAGCTTGAAGGGAAATACGCAGCAGGCGTCAGATTCTGGTCAAGAACCAGCACGTTCGGCGCAAATACCCCGTTGTTTTTCACTTCACTGGTGAGCGTAATATTCAGCTCACCAATGTTTGCCGGTACGCTGTAAGCCGCGACAGGGCCAGTAATATCGCCCGCGCTCAGGCGCTGTCCGGCAATAGAAAGATCGGTAGATTGGGTTTTCGACTGATCGATTGGCGTCCATTGCAGCTGTTGCAGTGCAGATGCAGGGATTGCAGGTGCAGCCGAAATATCCTGTGGAACGATGTTAACGTCAGCCAGGCTTACGGCTGGCAGGCTTGCGAGCAATCCCGCGGATAAGCAGATTGCGAGGAGACTTTTTTTCATTTTCATTGTTATAAACCTCGAATGGAAAGTCGGTGGAAAGTTGGCCAGGCAATAGCCCTTTCCACCTGAAACAAGCATTGGCATACAAGGGTAATAATGATGAGGAGCCCAGTGGCGAGCCCCTCATCGAGTCATAACATCAGGTTAAAGCAGTATTACCACCAGATTTCCATCTGGGCACCGAAGGAGAACTCATCGCTGTCGCCGCGACCAAAGGACATGTTGTTGAAGCCGTCGCTGGTTGCTTTGCCAAAGTTCGGGTTGCCAGCAGCGCTACCAGAAGTGTCGTAGCCCCACTTCTCATCCCACTTCGCATATGTTGCGAAGACACGTAAAGCTGGACGGGACCAGATGCTGTCGCCTGCCTGCCATTGTTGTGCCAGGGTGATTTTGTACTGGTTGTTGGTGTCGCCAGTGTTCTGAGACTTCACGTTGTCGTAGCCAACTTCCAGCAAAGTACTCATGATTGGCGTCCATTTGTACATTGGACGAATACCGACGGTCCACCATTTGGTGCCGTTGTTGTTATCCCAGTCGATGTCCTGGTACATACCGACGTACATCAGATCCCAGTTGTCTGCCAGAGTCACAGCACCGTGGTCGATGACACGCAGCAAGTGGCCATTGTTGTTAATGCCATATGCGTATGGAGAACCATCGGTATCGCTATTGCCAATACCTACGCCACCACCTTGAGACTGACCTTTACCCTGAGAAGTCATAGCGTCGGTCGCGTACTGAACAACGAACTTGTTATACCCTTTCAGCATGCTCTGGGTGTGTTCAGCAGTGAACATCCAGCCATCTTTGGTTGCATTTGGCTGCAGATAATAGTCGTCGTTCACGTTGGTGTGACCATAGTCCACACCGAACTCCAGCGTGCCGCCTGGGTTAACTTCCATCTGGCCTAAACGAACGTCAAACACATCGTTGGCAGTCGCAGAGGTAAAATCACGAATATTGTCGCTGGCGAATGCAGAAGAACCACCTGCTTCAGTCGAGCGGGTTGCGGCAAAGGAAAGCTTACCGAAGCCTACATCGACGTTTTCCAGACCCGCACCAGGACCAGAAATATCCCAGTAGTAGAAGTCGATCATATGAACGTCATGACGTTGATAGAAACGCTTACCGGCCCAGATAGTGGCGCCTGGCAGTGCATCAATCAGGTTTTTACCCTGCACGTTGGCTTCACGGAATGCCGGGCTGGTTGCTTCCCAGTCATTTTGCTGTGCTACGGAATACGCCACGTTAGTATCGAAGTAGAAGCTCTTATCGCCTTCTTTCCAGACTTCCTGGCCAAATTTCAATTCCGCATAGGTTTCACATTCGTTACCAAGACGGTATTTAGATTGAGCACCAGTTGCCTGGAAGCACTGTTGTGCACCGCCGCTACCGGTCCAGCCGATACCAGAACGGGCATAACCGTGGAAATCCACAGCCAGAGCCTGAACAGACATAACGCCTGCTGCTACGGCGACTGCCAGTGGGAGTTTGCGCAGAGTAATCATCGTTCTATCTCCTGAGATCATTGCTTTTCTTTTTTATGGGAATGCTTAAACACCTGGCTCTTGATGCAGCCGACGACATGCAGTGCCATCCTCACGGAACAGATGGCAGCGCTCTGGCGGCAAGCCAATAGCGAATGTGGCACCCTCTTTTACCAACACCACGTCATTCTGGCGGTACACCAGGTTCTGACGGATGGCGGGGATTTGGATATGAATCTGAGTTTCGTGGCCGAGCTGCTCGACAACCTGCACTTCACCTTCAAGCGTCACGTCAGCGATATCGCTTGGCAGCAAATGTTCCGGGCGAATCCCCAGAGACATGTTTGCGCCAACCTGAACTTCTTTGCTCTCTACCGGCAGCCAGACTTGCTGACGGTTCGGTAATTCAACCTGCACTTGATCGATAGCTGTGGCGGTGACTTTCACCGGCAGGAAGTTCATTTTTGGCGAGCCAATAAAGCCCGCAACAAAACGGTCAGCCGGGTAGTGATACAGCTCGAGCGGTTTGCCGACTTGCGCGACGCGCCCGGCATCCAGCACCACGATTTTGTCGGCAAGCGTCATCGCTTCGACCTGATCGTGGGTGACGTAAATCATGGTGCGCCCGAGGCGTTTATGCAGTCGGGAGATCTCAATGCGCATCTGCACACGCAGCGCGGCATCAAGGTTTGAAAGAGGTTCATCCAGCAAGAAAACACGCGGTTCAGCCACCAGCGTACGGCCAATCGCCACACGTTGACGCTGCCCGCCGGAAAGCGCTTTCGGGCGACGTTCTAATAAATGGCCTAATTGCAGCGTCTCTGAAACCTGGGTCACTCGCTGGTTGATATCACTTTTCTTAGCGCCTGCGAGCTTCAGCCCGAAGGACATGTTTTCAGCAACCGAAAGATGGGGATAAAGCGCATAAGACTGGAACACCATACCGACGCCACGTTCAGCGGGCGGGATGTCATTCATGCGAGTGTCACCGATAAATAAATCACCGCTGGTGATCGTTTCCAGCCCCGCAATCATGCGTAACAAAGTGGATTTACCGCAGCCTGACGGTCCAACAAAAACCACGAACTCACCTTCCTGAATGTTCAGGTTGATATCTTTCGATACCACCACGTCACCCCAGGCTTTTGTTACGTTCCGTAGCTGTACGCTTGCCATGTACTTCTCCCTTCATTCCGTCACGCTGCTGAGTGGCAGGTGATTCAAGATGTGTCGGACTATGACGGATTCATACATTCCGTGAATCCTCCACCCTGCTGTTTTTTATGGGGGAGGAGGCGGGAGGATGAGAGGGGCTGGTCTGCAACCGGTTGCAGTGGACGCGACAGTTTTTCGTGATCGTGGTTTCAAATTTCTGCGTGGTTTTGTGTGCTCCAGAACACATAACTGTCAGTTATGGAATGCAGATCACAGATACCGGGGTGGGGGCGTAGGGCTAAGGAGGATGAGAAGCACTTGCCATCTGCGCAAACTGGCAACGTCAATTCGCTCTGCCTACAAATCCAAAATTCGAGGGACATATGAAAATTAAAACTGGCGCCCGCATCCTCGCTCTGTCTGCCCTGACAACGATGATGTTTTCCGCCTCTGCACTGGCAAAAATAGAAGAAGGCAAACTGGTCATCTGGATTAACGGTGACAAGGGCTACAACGGCCTGGCCGAGGTCGGTAAGAAGTTTGAGAAAGACACCGGAATTAAAGTCACCATCGAACACCCGGACAAACTGGAAGAAAAATTCCCACAAGTTGCGGCGACCGGCGATGGCCCGGACATTATCTTCTGGGCGCACGACCGTTTCGGTGGTTATGCACAATCTGGCCTGCTGGCCGAAATCTCTCCAGACAAAGCTTTCCAGGACAAACTGTATCCGTTTACCTGGGACGCGGTTCGCTACAACGGCAAAATCATCGCTTACCCGGTGGCGGTTGAAGCCCTCTCTCTGATTTACAACAAAGACCTCGTACCTAATCCACCGAAAACCTGGGAAGATATCCCGGCGCTGGATAAACAGCTGAGAGCGAAAGGTAAGAGCGCGTTGATGTTCAACCTGCAAGAACCGTACTTCACCTGGCCGCTGATTGCTGCTGACGGTGGCTACGCGTTCAAACTCGAAAACGGCAAATATGACGTGAAAGATGTGGGCGTGGACAGCGCGGGCGCGAAAGCGGGTCTGAGCTTCCTGGTCGACATGATTAAAAACAAACAGATGAATGCGGACACCGATTACTCCATCGCAGAAGCGGCCTTTAACAAAGGCGAAACCGCGATGACGATTAACGGCCCGTGGGCATGGTCAAACATTGATAAGAGCAAAATCAACTACGGCGTAACGCTGCTGCCAACCTTTAAAGGCAAGCCGTCTAAACCGTTCGTTGGCGTGCTGAGTGCCGGTATCAACGCCGCCAGCCCGAACAAAGAACTGGCGAAAGAGTTCCTGGAAAACTACCTGCTGACCGACCAGGGCCTGGCTGAAGTCAACAAAGACAAGCCTCTGGGCGCGGTTGCACTGAAATCTTACCAGGACCAACTGGCGAAAGATCCACGTATCGCCGCCACCATGGATAACGCCCAGAAAGGCGAAATCATGCCAAACGTGCCGCAAATGTCTGCGTTCTGGTATGCCGTGCGTACCGCAGTCATCAACGCCGTTAGCGGTCGTCAGACTGTTGATGCCGCGATGAAAGACGCTCAAGGACGTATTACTAAGTAAGTAATTTCCCCTCATCCCGGCAAAAGCCGAACGATCCCCTCTCCTTCCGGGAGAGGGTTTGGGTGAGGGTGATTTCAGATAATGAGTTTTGAGGAACACCCCATGGATGTAGTTAAAAAGAGCCACTGGTGGCAAAGCGATGTACTGAAGTGGTCAGTCATCGGCCTGTTGGGACTGCTGGTTGGTTATCTTGTCGTATTAATGTACGCCCAGGGGGAGTACCTGTTTGCCATTATGACGCTGATTTTAAGCTCACTTGGCCTCTATATTTTTGCTAACCGCAAGGCATATGCCTGGCGTTATGTTTACCCTGGTATGGCCGGAATGGGCCTGTTCGTCCTGTTCCCGCTGGTATGTACCATTGCGATTGCGTTTACCAACTACAGCAGCACCAACCAGCTGACGCAAGAACGCGCGCAAGAAGTGCTGATGGACCGTCAGTATCAGGCGGGCAAGACCTTTAACTTCGGCCTGTATCCGGCGGGCGATGAATGGCAACTCGCACTGACCGACGGCGAAAGCGGCAAGAATTACCTCTCCGACACCTTTAAATTTGGCGGCGAGCAGCACCTGAAACTGAAAGAAGCCGATGCCATCCCGGCAGGTGAGAAAGCCAATCTGCGCGTGATTACGCAAAACCGTGCCGCACTGACGCAAATCACCGCTGAAATGCCGGACGAAAGCACGCTGACCATGAGCTCCCTGCGCCAGTTTTCCGGCACCCGCCCGCTTTATACCGTGGCGGATAACGGCGAGCTGACCAACAACCAAAGCGGCGTGAAATACCGTCCGAATAACGACATTGGTTTTTATCAGTCGGTTAATGCGGACGGCAACTGGGGCAACGAGCAATTAAGCCCAGGCTACACGGTGACGATTGGCTGGAAGAACTTCCTGCGCGTATTCCATGACGACGGCATTCAGAAACCGTTCATGGCGATCTTCGTCTGGACGGTGATTTTCTCTGTGCTGACGGTGATTCTGACCGTGGCTGTCGGCATGATTCTGGCCTGCGTGGTGCAATGGGAATCCCTGAAAGGCAAAGCGATTTACCGCGTGATGTTGATTCTGCCTTACGCGGTGCCCTCGTTTATTTCCATCCTGATTTTCAAAGGCTTGTTCAACCAAAGCTTCGGTGAAATCAACATGATGTTGAGCTCACTGTTTGGCATCAAACCCGCCTGGTTTAGCGACCCGACCACCGCGCGTTCAATGATCATTATCGTGAATACCTGGCTCGGTTATCCGTACATGATGATTCTGTGCATGGGCTTGCTAAAAGCGATTCCAGACGACTTATACGAAGCTTCGGCAATGGATGGCGCAGGCCCGTTCCAGAACTTCTTTAAAATTACGCTGCCGCTGCTGATTAAGCCGCTCACGCCGCTGATGATCGCCAGTTTTGCCTTTAACTTTAACAACTTCGTGCTGATTCAACTGTTAACTAACGGCGGGCCAGACCGACTCGGAACCACCACGCCTGCGGGCTACACGGACTTGCTGGTGAGCTACACCTATCGCATCGCCTTTGAAGGCGGCGGCGGCCAGGACTTTGGTTTAGCGGCGGCTATCGCCACGCTTATCTTCATTCTGGTTGGCGCGCTCGCGATTGTTAACCTGAAAGCCACCCGCATGAAGTTTGATTAAGGAGCGACACTCATGGCTATGGTTCAACCGAAATCTCAAAAGCTGCGTCTGTTTACCACGCATCTACTGCTGCTGATTTTTATCGCCGCGATCATGTTCCCGCTGCTGATGGTTATCGCGATTTCACTGCGTCCGGGTAACTTCGCCACCGGCAGCTTAATCCCGGATCAAATCTCCTGGGAGCACTGGAAATTAGCACTTGGATTTAGCGTGCAACATGCCGATGGCAGCGTTACGCCGCCGCCGTTCCCGGTGCTGTTGTGGTTGTGGAACTCAATCAAGATTGCGGCGATTACCGCGCTGGGGATTGTGACGCTTTCAACGACGTGTGCTTACGCATTCGCCCGTATGCGCTTCCCAGGCAAAGCGACATTGCTGAAAGGGATGCTGATTTTCCAGATGTTCCCGGCGGTGCTGTCACTGGTGGCGTTGTACGCGTTATTTGACCGCCTCGGCCAGTACATTCCGTTTATCGGCCTGAATACGCATGGCGGGGTGATCTTCGCCTATCTTGGCGGCATCGCACTGCATGTGTGGACGATAAAAGGTTACTTCGAAACTATCGATAACTCGCTGGAAGAAGCCGCCGCACTGGATGGCGCAACTCCCTGGCAAGCCTTCCGCCTCGTGTTGCTGCCGCTCTCCGTGCCGATTCTGGCGGTGGTGTTTATTCTGTCGTTCATTGCTGCGATTACCGAAGTGCCGGTCGCCTCGTTACTGCTGCGCGACGTGAATAGTTACACCCTGGCGGTGGGAATGCAGCAATACCTCAATCCACAAAACTATTTGTGGGGCGACTTTGCCGCTGCCGCCGTGCTTTCAGCCATTCCGATTACCGTCGTGTTCTTACTGGCGCAGCGTTGGCTGGTGAGCGGCCTGACCGCTGGCGGGGTGAAAGGTTAAGATTTCCTGTTGTTATTGCTCTACCTGATGTAATGCCACTGTATCCCTCATTTGACTTTGAATTGCTTCGGCGGCCTTCGGGCCGCCTTTTTTATTCGCGTTTCAGGCGGCTGCTGTTACAGAGCCACAGCGTAATCACCAGCAACAAAATGGCACCGGAATAAATCAGTACATCCAACGGTTGCTTATGATCGATGATAATCAGACGCACAATGGCGGTAATACCGATGTAGATAAAGTAGCGCAGCGGGAAGTGATAACCCGACTGAAAATACTTAACAATCAGCGCGATAAATTCGAAATACAGGAAGTAAACCACCAGCCCTTCGATAAACAGATATTTGCTGGCCTGTTCGCTAGGTGCGAATAATACGTTAGCCAGATGCAGCGTTTCTTTGCCGAGGAAGATGATGAGAATCAGGCCAAGAGTGAGCAGGGCCAGATTGAGCACCGTTTGCATAACGGTAGCGATTAACTCGACGCGGGCGATAGATGTCATAAAACACCTCGAGGGTTAGGGTACCGAGGAGTTGTTATACGTTGAAAGTGTGATCTGGATCTAGATTTTTTACTTATATACTTAAAGTGCCCAAACCATCAATTCAAGCCAGGACGATCAAGTAATAGAGCAGTGAGAGCTGATTTTTACTGAGGTTGCGGGCGGTTTGCTTTACACTAGATGCCACTTCTTAAGAGGCCGCAACAATGTCCACATCAAGACTGACACAACAAGATATGACCGAAGCCGAACAACGCGAGTTAAAAACACGCCTTGATCGCTCCCGCATCGCCCATGGCCGCCCTCTGACAAACTCAGAAATTAACCACGTTAAAAAAACATATATCGACCAACTGATCGCTGAGCGTGAACTGGCGGCCAAAAAAGTCCGCCAGATTAAAAAACAAAAAGCATTAAAACCGGATACGTCTGCAACCTATTCCTGGTCTGCAAACAGCCACTCTCGTGGGAAACGCTAATTTAGCGTCCCTTTTTCTTGCGTCCTGGCTGAGCGAAGCGTTTACGTGAAGCAAGCTCCGCCGGGGTTTTAGCGCTGCTCTTCGGCCCACTCACGGCAGGCTTTTTAACAGCAACTGCCTTAGGTTTTGCTTTTGCCTTAGCGGCTGGCTTCGCTTCGGAAGAAGAGTTCTCAATCAGCTTAAACAGCTCAATCAATTCATCGTCAGTCAAATCACGCCATTCGCCCAACGGCAGCCCTTTCATGCTGACGTTCATAATGCGCGTACGCTCAAGCTTCGTTACGTCATAGCCAAAATGTTCGCACATGCGGCGAATCTGGCGGTTCAGCCCCTGCACCAGCGTAATGCGGAACACAAACGGCGCTTCTTTCTTCACTTTGCATTTCTTGGTGACCGTTCCCAGCATCGGCACACCCGCCCCCATACCGCGAATGAAATCGTCGGTAACGGGTTTATTCACCGTCACGACATATTCTTTTTCGTGGTCGTTCCCGGCACGCAGGATTTTATTCACCAGGTCACCATGGTTGGTGAGGAAAATCAGCCCCTGAGAGTCTTTATCCAGACGCCCAATCGGGAAAACGCGTTTGCTGTGGTTAACGAAATCGACAATGTTATCTTTCTCGCCGTCTTCGGTGGTACTTACGATACCCACAGGCTTGTTCAGCGCAATCAGTACCAGATCGTCTTCATCACGGGGTTCGATAAGCTGACCGTTAACCTTCACCACATCTCCGGCGACAACCTGATCACCAATCGCGGCACGTTTACCGTTAATAAAAACATTTCCCTGTTCGATGTAACGATCGGCGTCACGGCGCGAGCAGATACCGCTCTCGCTAATGTACTTGTTCAGACGTGTTGATGAGTTAGGCAGCATGGTTCCTCCGTAAAACCGGAAATATACCCTACCTGAGGGGCGATGCGAACAGACTCGGGCAACAAACGCGAAGTTCATTGCCCGTAGAGGGGTGTTTATTTTGCAGGTGTCGCCGCAACAATGGCTAACCGTTTCTGAATATCTTTATCCAGATTATTGACCCAGTGATTATACGAGCGGTGAATTTCGCCGTCCGATGCCAGCAAATTCACACTGCTGACATAATTAATTGAGTAATTTCTTTCACTGTAATTAATCCGCACGGTCACGCTGTGTTTACGAATGTTTTGCACCGCATTAATCACGCCAGGACCAGCCTCAGACATAATCCAGTCACGCCCCTGCCCGGCATTGATAATCGCGCTTTTGACCTGCTCTGCCGTCACATGCTGAGTGATGATGGTCTGCGGCGTGCGGACGGGTTCTGTTCGTTCCAGAGCAGAACATCCCGCCAGCGCCACAATACAAATCACACCGGCAATCATCTGTTTTAGCTTCATCATTAAATTCCTTTTTTATTAAATTTACCGTACAGATTATATACAGATGGCTCACACAGGAAAATTAATACTCGTCCCGCTCGTCATCGTCAGGCTGTTCTAGCACGCTGTAAGCCACTGCGCAGAATAACGAGTTCAGGCGTTTCATATCGCCGAGCAAGCCAAGGTGCAGCGAACTGGTTTCGATGCTTTGCACGTTTTGCTGATGCAGGCGATCGACGTGAGCATGCGAGAAACGGCGATTCAGGATACGGAAGCGATGTTTATTACGGCGCAAACGGCGGGCGCTGTTCACATCTGCCGAGAAAAATACCGACAGGCTGAGTTTCAGATTACTGCTCAATTGCTGAAGCAGAATATCCAGTTCTTTCAGGCCGTCTGGCGAGAACGCCCGGCGAGCGGCCAGCGATTTATCCGCCACTTCGCTGCCCATGCGCTCGAGAATATCCGCCGCCTGCTCGAGGTTCAGCGACATCTCGATAATTTCAGCCCAACGGCGGGATTCAACTTCCGCCAACTCCTCTTTCTGCATCTGCGCCATATACAGCTTTATCGCGGTATACAGCACGTCCACGTCATCGGCGAGCTTGCGTAATTCTTTTTCCTGCCGCGGTTCGCCGTGCATGACTTTGCTCCAGGTTTCGAGCATCTGTTCGAGCACATCGCCCATGCGCAGCGTTTCACGTGCGGCGTTGGAAAGCCCCAGCGCCGGGGTATCCAGCGCAGTAACATCCAGATGTTTCGGCTTCATGCGCGCATCCACTTCTGGCACTTCGCTGATTACACTCCGGCAGAAACGCGCCATCGCGCCGGCAAAGGGCACCATCGCCAGGCAGCGAATCAAGTTGTAGAACACGTGGAAATAGATAACCAGTTCAGATTCCGGCTGCGAGAGTTTTTGCATCGCGTCCGCCAGAATATGCACGAACGGCAGCACAATCACCCCGCCCACCAGCTTGAATAACAAACTACCCAGTGCGACACGACGAGCCGCTGCATTGGCGGTGCTGTTGTTGATCATCGCCAGCAGGCCGGAACCGAGGTTGGCACCAATCACCAGACACAGCGCGACATCAAACGAGATAATCCCAGCCGATGTGAGCGTGGCGGTCAGCAAAACTGCGGCAAGACTCGAATAACTGATAATCGCGAACATTGCGCCAATCAGCGCATCGAGCATGATATCGCCCGTTAACGAGGCAAAAATCACCTGTACGCCGGACGCCTGAGTTATCGGTGTGACGGCGGCAACAATCAGCTCCAGCGCCAGCAAAATCAGCCCGAGGCCAATCCCCACGCGGCCAAGTTGCCCGGCGCGAGTTTGTTTGCGACTGAGGAAGAAAATGACGCCGAGGAAGATGAGAAGCGGTGAAAGCCAGGAAAGATCAAAGGTCAGGATTCGCGCCATCAGCGCAGTACCCACATCCGCGCCCAACACAATCACCAGCGCAGGCGTCAGCGCCACCAGATCCTGTGCCACAAATGAGGTGACCAACATGGTGGTCGCATTGCTGCTTTGCACCAGCGCAGTAACACCAATCCCGGCACAAAAGGCGAACGGTTTTTTTTCAACACTGCGGCTGAGTACGCTACGGAGATTGGCACCGTAAACGCGCATGATGCCGGTACGCACAATGTGCGTGCCCCATACCAATAGCGCCACCGCAGAAAGTAGATGCAGTAATGTCAGCACACTTTCTCCTGGAAATTATTAGACGAGAAATTCCTTCTCTTTCCAGTATATAACGCCGGGGAAGAATTAAACGTTTCGGGATGTAAACCACCCTCACCCTGACCCTCTCCCTCAGGGAGAGGGAAGTGATTTTTCCTTCGTCCTCAGGGAGAGGGGCATGATTTCTCCTTCTCCCTCAGGGAGAAGGCCGGGATGAGGGTCGAAGCAAACTAGTCGGCGTCGTAACCCAGGTTTGGTGCTAACCAACGCTCAACGTCGGTGACGGACATCCCTTTACGACGCGCATAATCTTCCACCTGGTCGCGCTGGATCTGCGCCACGGCGTAGTATTTGCTGTCAGGATGGCTGAAATACCAGCCAGACACCGACGCGCCAGGCCACATGGCGTAGGATTCAGTCAACTTCATACCCACCACATTCTCTACGTCCAGCAATTCCCAGATGGTCGCTTTTTCAGTGTGTTCCGGGCAGGCCGGATAACCTGGAGCCGGGCGAATCCCCTGGTAGTTCTCACGAATAAGATCTTCGTTGCTGAGGTTTTCGGTTGGCGCGTAGCCCCAGTAAACCTTACGCACACGTTCATGCAGATATTCAGCAAAGGCTTCTGCCAGGCGGTCAGACAGCGCTTTCACCATGATTTTGTTGTAATCATCGTGTTGCGCTTCATAACCTTCTGCCAGCGCATCTTCTTCCATGCCGCCGGTCACTGCGAACGCGCCGATGTAATCGGCTTTGCCGCTG
Source organism: Buttiauxella izardii (assembly GCF_003601925.1). Taxonomy (GTDB): domain Bacteria; phylum Pseudomonadota; class Gammaproteobacteria; order Enterobacterales; family Enterobacteriaceae; genus Buttiauxella; species Buttiauxella izardii. The sequence continues at coordinate 10,378 of NZ_QZWH01000023.1, read as the reverse complement.
TGCTTCGGTGCGACAAAATCGGCCAGACAGTAGTTGGCGAAGCCGACTTTTTCGGTTTGCTGGCGTAAATGGTGCGCAACCGTTTTCACCTGAACGCGGGATTCATCGCGATAAATTTCGATGTCGTCATCCACACGGTTTGCCGGGAACAACCCGACAACGCCACGCGGCGTCAGGAGTTTTTCCGCATGCAGCATGTCGAGCATGTCGTTCGCATCTTTGAACAGGCGCTTCGCTTCTTCGCCAACGACTTCATCTTCGAGGATGCGTGGATATTTCCCGGCCAGCGACCAGGTCATAAAGAATGGCGTCCAGTCGATGTAGTTACGCAGCGTGTCGATGCTGGCGGTCACTTCCTGCACGCCAGGGCGATGAGGAACCGGCGGCGTGTAGCTTGACCAGTCAAAGGCGAGATCGTTTTCACGCGCGGCGGCCAGCGAAACTGGCGGAGTGCGTGGTTTTTTGCGGCCATGCTGAGTCCGCACGGTGACGTATTCTTTGCGCGTACGTTCCACAAAATCATCATGCTGAGTCGGTGAAAGCAGTGCCGAAACCACGCCCACGGTACGCGAGGCGTTCTGCACATACACCGTTGGGCCGCTGTAGTTCTGTTCGATTTTCACTGCGGTGTGCGCTTTTGAAGTGGTCGCCCCGCCAATCAGCAGCGGCAGCGTAAAGCCCTGGCGCTCCATTTCTTTGGCGACGTTAACCATTTCGTCCAGCGACGGCGTAATCAGCCCGGAAAGGCCGATAATATCCGCGCCCACTTCACGGGCGGTTTTCAAAATCTTCTCGGTTGGCACCATCACGCCGAGGTCGATGATTTCGTAGTTGTTACATTGCAGCACCACGCCGACGATGTTTTTGCCGATGTCGTGAACGTCGCCTTTCACCGTCGCCAGCACGATTTTACCGTTGGTGGAGCCTTTTTCTTTGCTGGCTTCAATGTATGGTTCGAGGTACGCCACCGCTTGTTTCATTACGCGGGCGGATTTCACCACCTGCGGCAGGAACATTTTCCCTTCGCCGAACAGGTCACCGACCACGTTCATGCCGTCCATTAGCGGGCCTTCGATGACCTGAATCGGGCGCTCAGCCTGCTGACGAGCTTCTTCGGTATCAAGTTCAATAAACTCGGTAATGCCTTTAACCAGCGAATATTCGAGGCGCTTTTTCACATCCCAGCTACGCCATTCGGCTTGCTGCGCGTTTGCACCATCGTCACTTTTGCTACCGCGATATTTTTCTGCCAGATCGAGCAGGCGTTCGGTGCTGTCATCGCGACGGTTCAGAATCACGTCTTCAACGGCGTTACGCAGCTCTTCAGAGAGATCGTCGTAAATCGCCAGTTGCCCGGCGTTCACAATCCCCATGTCCATACCGTTACGGATGGCGTAATAGAGGAACACCGCGTGAATCGCTTCGCGCACCGGATCATTGCCACGGAAAGAGAACGAGACGTTCGACACGCCGCCGGAGATCATCGCATGCGGCAGTTCGCGTTTGATGTCTTCACACGCGCCGATAAAGTCCTGGGCGTAGTTGTTGTGTTCTTCGATACCGGTCGCAACAGCAAAGATATTCGGGTCGAAGATTATGTCTTCCGGCGGGAAGCCGACTTCTTCGGTCAGAATTTTGTAGGCGCGGCGGCAAATTTCAACTTTACGCTCGCGGGTATCCGCCTGGCCGACTTCGTCGAACGCCATCACCACCATCGCGGCACCGTAGCGGCGCACTAATTTTGCGTGGTGGATAAACGGCTCAACGCCTTCTTTCATGGAAATCGAGTTAACGATGCCTTTGCCCTGAATGCACTTCAGGCCTTTTTCGATGACGTCCCATTTTGAGGAGTCAATCATGATTGGCACGCGGGCGATATCGGGTTCACCAGCGATCAGGTTGAGGAATCGCACCATCGCCGCTTCGGCGTCGAGCATCCCTTCATCCATGTTGATATCGATGATTTGCGCGCCGCTTTCAACCTGCTGCAGCGCTACTTCCAGCGCTTCGTTGTATTTTTCTTCTTTAATCAGACGCTTGAATTTGGCGGAACCGGTGACGTTGGTACGCTCACCGACGTTCACAAACAGGCTTTCTGCGCCGATGTTCAGTGGCTCAAGGCCCGCTAAACGGCAGGCGACCGGCAGGTCAGGCAATTTACGCGGTGCAACGCCTTCAACGGCTTTGCTCATCGCGGCGATATGTTCCGGCGTGGTGCCACAGCAGCCGCCGATAATATTCAGGAAACCCGCCTGCGCCCATTCGCCAATCTGCTTCGCCATTTCTTGCGCGTCGAGATCGTATTCACCGAAGGCATTCGGTAAACCGGCGTTCGGGTGCGCGGTGACGTAGCACTCTGCGATACGCGAAAGTTCTGCTACGTACTGACGTAACTCGTCTGGCCCCAACGCACAGTTCAGGCCGAAGGTCAGCGCATCCGCATGGCGCAATGAGTTATAGAAGGCCTCAGTCGTTTGCCCGGAAAGCGTACGGCCAGAAGCATCGGTAATGGTGCCGGAAATCATGATCGGCAAATCAACGCCCAGCGCTTCAAATTCGGTTTTCACGGCAAAAATAGCCGCTTTGGCGTTCAGCGTGTCGAACACCGTTTCGATCATGATGAGATCCGAACCGCCTTCCACCAGCGCACGGGTGGATTCGCGATACGCTTCCACCAGTTGATCGAAGGTTACGTTACGGAACGCTGGATCGTTGACGTCCGGTGAAATTGAGGCGGTACGGTTGGTTGGGCCTAACACACCCGCCACGTAGCGTGGTTTTTCTGGCGTACGAGCGGTCCATTCATCGGCACAAGCGCGGGCCAATTTCGCCGCCTCGTAGTTAATTTCTGCCGACAGGGATTCCATTTGGTAATCCGCCATCGCAATGGTGGTCGAGTTAAAGGTGTTGGTTTCGACGATGTCGGCACCGGCTTCAAAGTAGGCGTAATGAATCGCGGCAATGATTTCCGGTTTGCTTAGCACCAGCAAGTCGTTGTTCCCTTTCAGGTCACACGGCCAATCTGCAAAGCGTTCGCCCCGGAAATCGCTCTCATCAAGACGGTAGCTCTGGATCATGGTTCCCATACCGCCATCCAGTACCAAAATGCGTTGTTGCAACTGCTGATGCAGTTTTTCTAATTTATTACTCACTCTAGTTTCCACCTGTTTACCCAAGCCTGTCAGACCAACAAGTCATACTGTCACAAGTTGTAATAGTCGCAAAGTAAACGAACATGAGACATGTTCACCTGACTGCTCCGATGAGTCGGTTGCTGGTTGCATTATCGCCAAATAAAACGAAAATGATTTCCACGATACGAAAACAGGAGTCAGTTATGGTTGCTGCCGTTCCCGCCAAACGTGGAAAAAAACCACGTGCTGCCACAGTGGCCGCACCTCAGCCTACCGGGCAAGTTCAGTCACTAACGCGTGGGCTGAAACTGCTTGAATGGATTGCCGAATCGCACGGTAGCGTGGCGCTCACCGAGTTGGCGCAACAGGCTGGCTTACCTAACTCCACCACACATCGTCTTTTGAGCACCATGCAGCAGCTCGGTTTTGTGCGCCAGATTGGCGACCTCGGGCACTGGACGATTGGCGCTCATGCGTTTGTCGTCGGCAGTAGCTTCCTGCAAAGCCGTAACCTGCTGGCAATTGTTCACCCCATCCTGCGCACGTTAATGGAGGATTCCGGCGAAACCGTGAATCTGGCGGTGCTCGACCACAGCGATCATCAGGCGATTATTATCGACCAGGTGCAATGCGCGCAGTTAATGCGCATGTCAGCACCGATTGGCGGCAAGCTGCCAATGCATGCTTCAGGTGCCGGGAAGGTGTTTCTGGCAAATTTGAGTGACGACCAGGTCGCGTCGTTGCTGCATCGCAAAGGGTTGCACAGCTATACGCCCGCCACGCTGACTTCTCCGCTGCATCTGAAAGAAGATTTGGCACAGACCCGCAAACGCGGTTATTCGTTTGATGATGAAGAACATGCGCTGGGGCTGCGTTGCGTGGCGGCGTGTATTTATGACGAGCATCATGAAGCGTTTGCGGCGATTTCGATTTCCGGGCCGATTTCACGCATCACCGATGACCGCGTCACCGAGTTGGGCGCGTTAGTGATTAAAGCGGCGAAAGAGATTACCCAGGCGTACGGCGGCGGGCGTTAACCCGCCTGTTTTACATCGCCAAAACGAAGAATAAATCGCTGGCGACGTCGATAAGCAAAAACATCCTCTACGTGGCCGTTGCGGATTCGCTCCTGCAACGCGCGCCAGTAATCAGCCCGAAACAGGTCGCTGTGCATTTCATCAAAGATCAGGCGAATACGCGGGTCTGCGCATAAATAGTGGCGAAACTCTTCCGGGAAAACATCACCTGCCGCCACGCTGTACCACGGCTCGGCGGAGAGTTCGTCTTCCGGGTAACGCGGCGCTGGAATGCCGCGGAAATTCACCTCGGTCATATAGCAAATTTCATCATAATCGTAGAACACCACGCGCCCGTGACGGGTGACGCCAAAGTTCTTAAACAGCATGTCGCCGGGGAAGATATTTGCTGCGGCAAGCTGGCGAATGGCGTTACCGTATTCTTCGACCGCATCGCGTAATTGCTGGCCTTCCACCTGCTCCAGCCAAATATTCAGCGGCACCATTCGGCGTTCAATATACAGATGACTGATAGCGATGCTGTCGCCGAGATCGGTGAGTTTTTCTGGCACTTCTTGCTGTAAGAGTTCCAGCAACGGCTGGCTAATCTGGTGCTTAGCGAGCACAAAATTTTCAAACTCCTGAGTATCTGCCATTCGCCCGACGCGATCGTGTTCCTTCACCAATTGATAGCATTCCCGCACACGTTCGGCTGTGACCTCTTTTTGCGGCGCAAATTTGTCTTTAATCACTTTGAATACCCGGTCAAAACCAGGAAGTGTAAACACCAGCATCACCATGCCGCGAATGCCCGGTGCTTCAATAAACTGCTCATCGGTGTTGGAAATGTAGGTCAAATATTCACGGTAACTTTCTGTTTTGCCGTGCTTCTGGCAGCCAATCGCCATATACAGTTCAGCGGTCGTTTTACCGGGCAATATCTCGCGCAGCCATTCCACCAATGCCGCCGGTTGCGGGGCATAAACCATGAAATAAGAGCGGGCAAAACCAAAGACAATGCTGGCTTCGGAAGTGCTGGTCAGGCAGGTATCGATGACCAACATTCCATCATCTGTGCGATGTATCGGCAGCAAAAAGGGCACTTTGCACGTGGGCAGATCCAGTTTTCCTACCAGCCAGGCGGCTTTATTGCGATAAAACAGTTCGTTAGCGATTTCTAATGAAGCCTGTTTCAGAGCCTCTGCACCGAAGGTTTCGCTCAGGTGCGCGATGATATAACCGGCATCGCGAGCTAAATTTTGCCACGGCAAGCGCAAAGGTAAATCCCGCAGCAAAGAACGTAGAAGCGGCTGCCAGCCTAAAGCTGGAGTGAATGTTTTTGACAGCGGACGAGGAATGGTGCGAAAGCGTGTTTCGTCCTGAGAACTGAAGATAAAAAGCCGCTCGGGAGATAACGAGCGGTGATCGAAGAGCCGACAATAAACAGAGTTGAAAAAGCTTTCGGCAATTTCAAAGCGAGGGTAATCGGGCAACAATTGCGTGTACTGCGCTTTGACGCGCAATAAAAACTCGTCGTCCGTATTTTGACCACCAGTTATACAACGCAACTGCTCTACCACCAGGCCGACGTGGTGATCGTAGAGATGGATACGGCTTTTCATCGCCCGCTGCACCGCATGCCAGTCGGCTTGTTCGAAGCGCTGCTGCGCTCCGGAGGTGACCTCAAGAAAGCGGCCATACTGCGCGTCAAAACCTTGCAGGATGGTGTGGGCGATTAACAGTTCCAGCCGTCGCGTCATGGGTTACCTCACAGCATAAAAAACGGCGGATGACGCGCTGCTTATCCGCCCTACGAAAAGAAAACTTAGAACTGATCTTCTTCCGTTGACCCGGTCAGTGCTGTCACCGAAGAAGCGCCGCCCTGGATAATCGTCGTCACATTGTCGAAGTAACCGGTGCCCACTTCCTGCTGGTGAGATACGAAGGTGTAACCTTCTGGCGCGGCGGCAAATTCTGGCTGCTGCACTTTCTCAACGTAATGACGCATGCCCTCACCTTGCGCGTAAGCGTGTGCCAGGTCGAACATGTTGAACCACATGCTGTGAATGCCCGCCAGCGTGATGAACTGGTATTTGTAGCCCATCGCTGACAGCTCTTCCTGGAAGGAGGCGATGGTTTTATCGTCGAGATTTTTCTTCCAGTTAAATGACGGCGAGCAGTTGTACGCCAGCAGTTTGCCTGGGAAGCGAGCGTGAATGGCTTCGGCAAAGCGGCGAGCCTGTTCAAGGTCCGGCTTGGAGGTTTCACACCACACCAAATCGGCATACGGCGCGTAAGCAAGGCCACGGCTGATAGCCTGTTCAATGCCAGCGCGAGTTCGGTAGAAACCTTCTTGCGTGCGCTCACCGGTAATAAATTCACGGTCGTATTCATCGCAATCGGAGGTAATTAAATCTGCGGCGTCGGCATCAGTACGGGCAATCACTAACGTCGGAACGCCCATCACATCAGCAGCCAAACGTGCAGCAACCAGTTTCTGAATCGCTTCCTGAGTCGGCACTAAAACCTTGCCGCCCATATGGCCACATTTCTTTACCGACGCGAGTTGGTCTTCAAAGTGAACGGCAGCAGCACCCGCCTGAATCATCGATTTCATCAACTCGAACGCGTTCAGCACGCCGCCAAAACCGGCTTCGGCATCGGCCACGATCGGCAGGTAGTAATCGACATAACGCGGATCGCCCTGCTCAATATTGGATGCCCACTGGATCTGATCGGCACGACGAAACGTATTGTTGATCCGATCCACCACCGCAGGAACGGAGTTTGCCGGGTATAGCGATTGATCCGGGTACATGCTCGACGCAAGGTTAGCGTCTGCCGCCACCTGCCAGCCAGAAAGATAGATAGCTTCGATACCCGCTTTAGCCTGTTGCAACGCCTGCCCGCCGGTCAATGCACCGAGGCTATTGATGTAACCCTTTTTCGATTCACCATGCAGTAAACGCCACATTCTGGCCGCGCCATTTTGCGCCAGCGTACATTCCGGGTTCACTGAACCACGCAATTTCACCACTTCTTCTGCGCTATACGGGCGCTTAATCCCTTCCCAGCGTGCTTGCGTCCACTCTTCTTTTAATTGTTGGATTTGTTGGTTGCGTGAGGTTTTAGTCATGGCAGATGCTCCATATTTTTTTAATGTGTAGGGTTTAAGCAAGCAGGCGGTAGCCCGGCAGCGTCAGGAAGTCGATTAACGTTTCGGATGTGGTGATTTGTTCCATCAGGCGAGCGGCTTCATCAAAGCGCCCCTGGCTGAAACGCTTGTCACCCAGTTCTTCCTGAATAATGAACATCTCTTCGGCCAGCATCTGGCGGAACAGCGCTTTGGTGACCCTCTCGCCGTTGCTCAACGTTTTTTCATGGTGGATCCACTGCCAGATCGAGGTACGAGAGATTTCTGCCGTCGCAGCATCTTCCATCAGGCCATAAATCGGCACGCAACCATTGCCCGAAATCCATGCTTCGATGTACTGCACAGCCACGCGGATATTGGCGCGCATACCCGCTTCTGTACGCTCGCCGGGGCAAGGTTCAAGAAGTTGTGCGGCAGTAATCGGCGCATCTTCTTCACGTAAAACATGCAGCTGGTTTTTATCGTCGCCCAAAGCCTGGTTGAAGACTTCGATCACTGTGTCGGCAAGCCCTGGGTGCGCAATCCACGTGCCATCGTGGCCATTGGTCGCTTCCATTTGCTTATCTGCTTTAACTTTATTGAGCACCCAATCGTTGCGCGCACTGTCTTTACTCGGAATGAACGCTGCCATGCCCCCCATCGCAAAAGCGCCACGGCGGTGGCAGGTTTTGATCAGCAGGCGTGAATAAGCATTCAGGAAAGGTTTATCCATGGTGACGGACTGACGGTCGGGCAGAACGCGATCCGGATGGTTCTTCAAAGTTTTGATGTAGCTGAAAATGTAGTCCCAGCGGCCACAGTTCAGCCCAACGATGTGATCGCGCAGCGCGTGCAGGATCTCATCCATCTGGAATACCGCTGGCAGCGTTTCAATCAGCAATGTCGCTTTGATGGTGCCGCGCGGAAGGGAGAAATGATCTTCGGTAAATGTGAAGACTTCGCTCCACCAGGCCGCTTCCTGCCAGGATTGCGTTTTCGGCAGGTAGAAGTACGGGCCACTGCCTTTTGCCAGCAGAGCATCGACGTTGTGGAAGAAGTACAGCGCGAAATCGAACAGACTGCCTGGGATCGGTTCATCGCGCCAGGTGACGTGCTTTTCCGGCAGATGCAGACCACGCACGCGGCAAACCAATACCGCAGGATCCGGCTTTAGCTGGTAAATTTTCCCGGCTTCGTTTGTCCAGCTAATCGTGCCGTTGATCGCATCGCGCAGGTTAATTTGGCCTTCGATAACTTTGCTCCAGCTCGGTGCCAGAGAGTCTTCAAAGTCAGCCATGAAAACTTTAACGTTAGCATTCAGCGCGTTAATCACCATTTTACGTTCAACCGGCCCGGTAATTTCGACGCGACGATCGAGTAAGTCAGCCGGAATGCCACGAATGACCCACTCAGATTCACGAATGGAACTGGTTTCCGAAATAAAATCAGGAAGTTTACCTGCGTCGATTTCTGCCTGCTGAACGGTGCGTGCCGCCAGTAGCTTATTACGCTGCGGAGTAAACCGGGTGACGAGTTCACTGAGAAACTCGACTGCATCGGGCGTCAGCACCTGTCGCTCTTGTTCACCAAACGGCTGGCTAAAGGCCAACTCTGCGCTAATTGTCTGTTGTGTCATTGGATTTCTCCCCTCATATCATCCCATCTCTGGAAGCAATTTTATCTGGTACGTCCAGTGCGGCGTTTTCACTCAGCAGGGTTAAGACTACTTCATGATTTTTTAAAATCAAAAACAATTTCCATTTTTAATATAAAAATAATCCATCATGTTGATATATATGAAATTAAAATTTATTCACTGAGGGAATGTGTTTTAGAAAACAAAAAAGGCACCCGAAGGTGCCTTAGTGTCAATACTGGTGGGATGCTGAAACGCTTAGTCGAGCGTTGGGTTCATATGGCGCAGATCGAATGGCGTTATCTGGTAAACGTAGTAATTTAGCCAGTTAGTGAACAACAAATTCCCATGGCTGCGCCATGTTGCATGCGGCTTTCTCTGTGGGTCGTTATTCGGGAAGTAGTTATAGGGCACATCAGGGCTCAGACCGGCTTCGACGTCACGGAAATATTCGCCTGAAAGCGTGTGTGCATCGTATTCCGGATGGCCGGTAACAAAAGCAATACGTTTATCTTTGCTACCGAAGAGGTAAGCATCCCCTTCTTCTGACTCGGCCAGAACTTCGAGATCGGTATAGTCACGAATCAAAGATGCCGGGAAATCTGCATAACGTGAATGCGGTGCAAGGAAGGTGTCATCAAAGCCGCGAGTTAGCAGGGCATGCGGATAAGTCAGATTGTGTTCATATACACCAGAGAGCTTATCTTTACGCGTTTGCTTAGGAATTCCATAGAGGATATTGAGTGCCGCTTGCACAGCCCAACATACAAATAGCGTTGAGGTGACGTGATCTTTTGCCCAGTGAATAACTTGTTCTATTTGCGGCCAGTAAGCCACATCGTTAAATTCCACCAGGCCCAAGGGTGCTCCGGTCACGATCAATCCATCAAAATTTTCATCCTGAATATCTTCAAAATTACAGTAGAAATTGTTGAGGTGTTCCGTGGGAGTATTGCGGGATTCACGGGAATCAATGCGCAACAGCTGGACGTCAACCTGTAGAGGAGAGTTAGAAAGCAGACGTAAAAACTGGTTCTCCGTCTCGATCTTTTTCGGCATCAGATTAAGTATGAGCACTTTTAGCGGGCGGATTTCCTGATTGCTGGCGCGCGATGTTGTCATGACAAAGACATTCTCATCACGCAGGAAATTGACGGCTGGTAACTCATCCAGTACCCGAATTGGCATAACCTTATATCCTCACAGCATACGTTTAAACGTTTAGACATCCAGATAGCTGAAGATAACCCGACATATGTCAAATGTCGAGTATTCATAAGATAGTTGAAAATGTTTCACTTAAGAATGGGTTTTGGAGATAGTGGAATGTACTGCTTAATGATGTGATCTATAGAGGATTATATGGATGAGTTGAGGCTTGCTTTTACAAATCACAGACAGCAAAAAGCCCTGTACGTCAGTACAGGGCTTTCCAATTAATTGGAGCCTGGCAGTTCCC
>NZ_QZWH01000022.1 GCF_003601925.1 Buttiauxella izardii | reverse complement strand
CCGCCCACGGTGCCGGTCACACTGGTGGTCGGCTGCTGGCTTTCATGTGCATTGATTACATCATCAACCGCTATCGTGTCGATGGTGATGGTCGCTTCTGCTGCATAGTCCGGCGTGACAGTATGGTCTGCTGTGGCTTCCACGGTATTGCCTGCGCCGTCGGTGGCGGTAATGCTGGCGTGTACTTGCTGACCGTTCGCCAGGTCAGCGGTGTTGACATCAATGCTGTAACCCAGATGCCCGTTCGGCATCGGTTGCACTGTGCCGGTAAACTCATGGCCATTAACGGTCAGCGTCACCACGTCGTGCACCCGCGCATCGCCGCCCACGGTGCCGGTTACACTGGTGGTCGGCTGCTGGCTTTCATGTGCATTGATTACATCATCAACCGCTATCGTGTCGATGGTGATGGTCGCTTCTGCTGCATAGTCCGGCGTGACAGTGTGGTCTGCTGTGGCTTCCACGGTGTTGCCCGCGCCGTCGGTGGCGGTAATGCTGGCGTGTACTTGCTGACCGTTCGCCAGGTCCGCCGTGTTGACATCAATGCTGTAACCCAGATGCCCGTTCGGCATCGGTTGTACCGTGCCGGTGAAGTCATGGCCGTTGACCGTCAGGGTCACGGTATCGTTGAGTTTCGCATCGCCACCCACGTAACCACTGACCGCCGTTGTCGGCTGCTGACTTTCCTGCGCATTGATCACATCATCACCGGCAATCTGATTGATGGTGATGGTCGCTTCAGCATGAATATCAATGGCGACAGTATGATCGGCAGATGCCTGAGTCGTGTTTCCTGCCGCATCGGTAGAGGTTACGGTGGCATGAATATTCGGGTCCGCCAGCAGGCCCTGAGTGGAAACGTTAATCTGGTATCCGAGCTTGCCATCGGCCAGCGTAATGACTTCGCCGGTATATTCCTGGCCATTGACCGTTAACGTCACTTTGTCGCCGATGGAGGCATCCCCGGAAACATTGCCGTGGATTAGCGTATTTGTCTGGTGGGATTCATTGATGTTGATAACGTTGTCCGGCGTGACGCTATCAATGGTTATTTGGTCTTGCGGGCCATGAGTGTCTAACGCGGAGTCGGCGGTGCTGTGTGCTGTGCGCCCGGAAACATCCGTTGCCGTTGCCACCACGGTGATATTGCCATCCACCAAACCACTTAAATCGGGTTGGATTGTCCATTGTCCATTGTGGACAGGAACGTCCACCGTAATTGTATTATTTTGGCTATCGGTAAAAACAAGGATGACGTGATTTTGGTTACTGGTGCCGCTGACGGGGGTATGGTTTATTTCTTGTTTGTTAATGAAACCATCGTTACCGGCGAAATCGTCAATCTGAACAACAGGAGGGAGAACGGGGGAGGAACCGGAAGTGCTGCCATTCGTTAAACCATTCTCGGGTAAGATTAATTCCGAGCCTGGCGTTCCTATACCCAGGGTATTAAAACCGGCAGTTGGGTCAATAATTTTACCGGTCATATCCAACTGGACTAAGGTGTGCCCACCGCCGCCGCCTTCAATATGCACTGGTGGTTCGTTGCCCGCAGCCGTTGCTTCTAAAGCTTGCGTCGGGTCAGCGCCATCCGCAATGGCCTTTTGAACCGAGGCGATATCCTGCGTGTCGTGCTCTGTATTACTGACGGTGTTTAAGCCCTGTTCTGTCCAGTGGCTGTTGCGCCCGAGATCCAACGTTTTGCCATCTGGCAAAGCCACACTGACCGCACCACTGGCTCCGGTGACAATTTCTTCGCCACTGTAGATCCGGTCACCCTCTTTCAAAAGACGCTGCGAGCCATCTGCTTCAACGACATAAACCTGACCAACTATCGCTTTAATTACACCCAGTAAATTGCTCACAGAATCCTCTCTTGAATTTCTTCGTTATTTTTATAAAAAACAAATGAAAAAATTGATAACACTAATTTTTCATTTTCCAAACATTGCGGAGATATAAATAAATAGCCATTAATGGACATTTCCCAAATGAATTATTTTATTAATGTAGAAAAAAATACAGTTATTAAAACGTGATTCGCAGAAGCTTGACTGCGCGTTAAATATAATCAAAAATGACGGAAAGTGAAACATCACATTACAAAACATAAAATAAGACTTCATATGAAAGTCGCGTTTGATGTAATTAGATAAAACCCTCTTCGCTTGTTAATCAATATGATGTTTCGTGTTAAAAATATAAATGGATATAAAGCGTGATATAGGGATATCGTTAACGCGTGTCATTAAGGCTTCATAAAAATGCAGAAGTTTTTCCTTTTTATATTTGGTTTTTTATCAATACCCTGTGTTAACGCGGAAAGCTTACAGAATACCGTAGAGCAAGCCTTATCCACCCACCCTGAAGTTAATGCATCGGTCAACAGCCGTTATTCAGCTGAACAAGACTTGCGTGCCGCGCGTGGTGGCTATTTGCCTACGTTAAATTTGGATGCCGAAGCCGGGCAAAAAAATATTAACGATGCAACGACACGCGCAGGCGGCACCAACAAAGGGATGAATCTTTCCCCGAACGACGCGACGATTAACCTTAATCAGAATGTCTTTGATGGTTTCGCCACTTCAAGCGAAGTCGACCGCCAGAAAGCGACCGTAGATTCCCGGGCTTTTAGCGTACTGAACGTTAGCGAAAACACCGCATTCGAAGTGGTTCAGGCTTATCTTGATGTGCTGCAACGTCAGGAATATGTGCGCCTGGCCGAAGATGATTTGGCAAACCATGAACGCATCTATGACCAGATTCGTTTGCGTACCGATCAAGGCGTGGGCCGTTCTGGCGACTTAATGCAGGCGGAAGCGCGTCTGGCGCAGGCTCGCAATAATCTGCTAACCGAACAAACCAATCTTGAAGACGCGAATACCACGTTTGTGAGCGTCACCGGGCAACCGCCAGAAAACCTGAGCCTGCCTGAAAGTATTGATGCCATTTTGCCTAAATCGCTGGCCGACGCGAAACGCATTATGGAGTCCAACAGCCCGCTGCTGAAATCTGCCAATGCGGATATTGAAGCCGCTCGCCAGCAATATGAAGCGTCAAAATCAACGTTCTATCCACGCGTGGACGTGGAACTGGCTCGCAGTGTAAGCAATGACTCAGACACCACTCGCGCGCACTCTGAAGAGTGGCAGGCGATGGTGAAAATGCATTACAACCTTTACCAGGGCGGCAGTGATAAAGCGGCGATGCAGTCCCGTGCCTATTTGCAAAAACAAGCTCAGGATGTGCGCAACAATACCCTGCGCCAGATGAACCAGGAAATTGGCCTGGCATGGACAGCATTAAAAAATGCCCGCGACCAATTACCTGCCGCCGCTGATTATGCCGACCGCAGTGTAAAAGTCCGTACCGCTTATCAGGATCAATTTAGTTTAGGTGAACGTACTCTGCTGGATTTATTAGACAGTGAAAATGAAGTTTTTTCATCTAAGCGTCGTTTAGTGGAATTACGTTATCTGGAAATATCGAGTGCTTACCGAATTTGTGCGCGGATGGGTGAATTATTAAAAGCGCTTAAAATTAATGCCACACCCGCAGGTCAACCCATAGATTCGGCAGACAATAATTCTTTGCCAGAGCTTAATTAAGTATTCGGTATCCATGATGGATGACGCTACAAACGCATAACCGTTATTTCGTAGGCCGGATAAGCGTAGCGTCATCCGACAACAATTATTTCGCTCACCGACAAATCTCATCAATGAATTCACAAGTTGAACACATGAATACAATGTCAGAGGCTCCTCCCGTCGCGGAGTCGCATTATCATGATCCTCGCAGCCGCAATGACGATCCCTTGCTTGATTGCCTGCTCGTGCTTTGTTCTATACATGGAAAGTCCGCGAGTCGCTCAACGTTAAGCAGCGGGTTGCCGCTGGAAAACGATCGACTGACGCTGGCAATTTTACCGCGAGCCGCAGCTCGGGCGGGTTTAAAAGCGCGTGTGATTAAACGCACGCTCAATAAAATCCCGTCGATGTCACTGCCGGCGATTCTGCTGCTGCGTGATGGCGGTGCTGCCGTATTACTGGGCTGGAATGAAGACGGCAAAGCGCGCCTGATGCCAAGCGAAAGCGAAGGCGGCGAAATCACGCTTGATGCCGCACAGCTTGAGGAAACATACGCGGGCCAGGTGATTTTCGCCCATCCGCGCCATGAGTTTGATTTACAGTCTGAATCCTTCCTGCCGCGTACCAAATCATGGTTTAAAGACACGCTGAAACTCTCGCGCTTCCTGTATATGGATGCGGTGCTGGCCAGCTTGCTGATTAACTTGATTGCCCTCGGCACGCCACTGTTCACCATGAACGTGTACGACCGCGTTGTGCCCAACCAGGCCACGGTTACGCTGTGGGTTTTGGCGGTCGGCATTTGCCTGGCGTTCGTGTTTGATTTGATTTTAAAAATGCTGCGCGGCGTGTGTCTTGATATCGCCGGGAAAAAGAGCGACCTGATTATCTCTGCCACGCTGTTTGAGCGCATCACCGGCATGGAAATGAAAGCGCGCCCGGCTCGGGTGGGCAGCTTTGCGCAAAATATTCATGAGTTCCAGTCACTGCGCGATTTCCTCTCGTCGCTGACGCTCACCACGCTTATCGACCTGCCGTTTACCCTTGTGCTGTTGCTGGTTATCGGGATTATCGGCGGCGCGCTGGCCTGGATCCCATTGCTCACCTTCCCTATCGCGCTGGCGATTAGCTGGGCGTTGCAAAAACCGGTGAATGCCGCCGTTGCCAAAACCATGAGTCTGGCAAGCGAGCGCCAGGCGTTGCTGATTGAAACCCTCAGCGGCCTGGATGCGGTGAAAGTGAATAACGCGCAAAGCGAGCGCCAGTATCAGTGGGAACAGACGCTGGGCAGCTTGAGCCGCCTGGAACTGCGCGTGAAAACGCTGTCCAGTTTTGCCAGCAATCTTACCGGCTGGTTCCAGCAAATGGCTGGCGTGATTATGATTATCGTCGGCGTGTATATGATTATTAACGGCAAGCTGAGTATGGGTGGCCTGATTGCCTGCTACATGCTCAATGGTCGTGCGCTGATGCCGATGGGCCAGCTTACGGGGCTGATTGCCCGCTTCCATCAGGCGCGTCTGACCATCAAAAATACCGAACAAATGATGTCGATGCCGCAGGAACGCCGTGCTGATGAACATCCGCTTAAGCGCGAAACCTTCCGTGGCAGCATTGAATTCCGCGATGTGGATTTCAGCTATCCGGAGCAAAAAAATCCCTCGCTGCAAAAGATCAATCTGACGATTAATCCAGGCGAACGTGTGGGGATTATCGGCCGCAGCGGGTCGGGCAAAAGCTCACTCAGCAAGCTAATCATCAATCTTTATCAGCCTACCGCCGGGAATATTTTGATCGACGACGTGGACGCTCGCCAGCTAGATGTGAGTGATTTGCGCCATAGCATTGGCTACGTGCCGCAAGATATTCAGCTGTTTAACGGCTCGCTGCGCGATAACCTGGTGTTTGGCGCGCGCTATATCGACGATGAAACCATGCTGCGGGCGGCTGAAATCGCGGGCGTAAACGAGTTCGCTCGCGTCCATCCTGACGGTTACAACCTGCAAGTGGGTGAGCGTGGGATGCAGCTTTCTGGCGGGCAACGCCAGGCCGTTGCGCTGGCGCGTGCGTTGTTGCTTGAGCCGCCAATTCTGCTGCTGGATGAACCGACCAGCTCCATGGACAACACCAGTGAAGATAAAATTAAGCAGGCGCTGGTGCCATTCGTGGCAGATAAAACATTGTTACTTGTGACTCACCGAGCGTCGATGCTGACGTTGGTTGATCGCCTGATTATTGTCGATAAAGGACGCATTATTGCTGATGGCCCGAAAGCCATTGTTATGGATGCGCTGAAGAAGGGTCAAATCAATGCGTCTCGCTGAGTTTTTTAAAGATTTCCGTCAGCAAGCCCGCCAATATTTCCAGGGTCGTGATGAGAACCAGACGGATAATATTAACGAAGTGAGTCATGCACTTATTGATGATTCACCGCGCGTTATTCGTTTGACGCTGTGGACAATTCTGGCGTTAGTGGTGCTGTCATTCGTCTGGGCGGGCTTTGCTCAACTCGACGAAGTGACGCGCGGCGAAGGCAAGGCGATTCCCTCTTCACGACTGCAAAAAATACAGAACCTCGAAGGCGGTATTGTCACTGAGCTGTATGTTCACGAAGGGCAAATCGTTGATGCGGGCACGCCGTTACTGCACCTCGATGACACGCGATTTGCGTCGAACGTCGGCGAAACGGAAGCGGACAAGCTCGGCTTGCAGGCCAAGATTGACCGCCTGACCGCTGAAGCCCAGGGCAAAGATTTTGTTATCTCTGATGACATCATCAAAAAAGCCCCGGACGTGGCGAGCGGAGAGATGGATTTATTTAACAGCCGCCGCCGCCAGTTTAATGACGAAATCTCCGGGCTTCAGGAACAGTTAGTGCAGAAGGAACAGGAACTGCGCGACTTCCAGTCTAAACAGTCTCAATTCAAGCAAAGCCTGAACTTGTTGCAGCAAGAGATTAAAATGTCCGAACCGCTGCTGGCTTCCGGTGCGATTTCAAAAGTCGAGATCCTGCGTTTACGCCGCACCGAAGTGGAAACCAGAGGGCAGCTCGACTCGGTCACGTTGTCGATTCCAAAGTCGGCGTCCGAAGCAAAAGAGATTAAGAATAAGATTGGTGAAAGCACCAACCGCTTCCAGAGTGATGCCCTGTCGCAACTCAATGAAGCGCGCACAAATCTGAGCAAAGCTCAGGCTACGGGCAAAGCGCTTGAAGACCGCGTGAATCGCACCATGGTGGTTTCGCCGGTGCGCGGCATTGTGCAGCAGATTCTGGTTAACACCATTGGCGGCGTTATTCAGCCGGGGAGTGATTTGGTCGAAATCGTTCCGCTTGATGACAAGCTGCTGATTGAAGTGAAAATTCAGCCGCGTGATATTGCCTTCTTGCACCCAGGCCAGCACGCAATGGTGAAATTTACCGCTTACGATTACACCACTTACGGTGGTCTGGATGGTGAACTGGTGCAGATTAGCCCTGATACCGTGACCGATAAACAAGGCCATAGCTACTATGTCGCTCGCTTAAGAACGGATAAGAACTATCTTGGCCCGAAAGAACACCCGATGCTGATTATTCCGGGTATGGTCGCCTCGGTGGATATTCTGACCGGTAAGAAATCGATTCTGAGTTACCTGTTGAAACCGATTATTCGCGCGAAAGCGGAAGCCTTACGCGAGAGATAAAGAAGATAAAAAAAGCCGCAACGTTTATTCGTTGCGGCTTTTTTGTGAGCTTTATTGCTGGGATGTTTTCGTAGGTCGGTTAAGTGCAGCGTCAACCGACAGAATGAGTCAAATAGGTAGCCTACAAATTCAACGTAGCTAACTTCCCACGATTTAACGTCAACTTCTCTTCGTTGACTAACTCCTGCAAAACCTTATGAATAGCACTACGTGAAATATGGTTTCTACTTAAGATAAATGTATATACCGATGTTTTTTCACGAACGTCCGGCTCAAGCGACCAAATGTGTTTCACATGCTCAATCACGATTTCACGAATCGTTTTGTGAGAACGCAAATTTTCACGCTGGAAATAACGTTGCAGATGATTGGTTAAAATATCAAATGCGTGCATCCACAGGTTTTTTCGGGTAAGCATTTCATTAGCATTGGTGGCATTCATTACCCACATTTCGCAGTCGGTATCACAACGCAGATAATGAGACATCACATCATTACGCATTTGTGCCAGGCCAAGAATTGCCGGAGCCGTGAAGCTAACTGTGACCAGATCGTTTTCGACCCGGTATACAGAGATGGAACCTTTCTCAAGGTAAAATATGTTGCCATCTCTTCTCATTTCGATGCGCTGACGTTTTTTTCTTAATGAGAAATAGGCGTTCTCAGATTTTTTTATCTCGTCTCCGATGAGCATTACGGATTCATCAAAATTAGCAGTCAACATCAGCTTCTCTTACTCGTGTTATGGATTGAGTTTATCTCCTGCAACAATGCAAAGGAGACCGCCCTAAGACAATGATAACTCATGGCTAGTTGTGTATATCAATATAGGACATAACGACAAACCTGTGCTTGATAAGCCTAAGTTGCCAGGATTGTAAAATGGTGGCTTGAAAAGAAACACACCATTAATGTAAAAAATGGAAATTAATAACGCGATAATATTATTATATTTATAATAAGTAACGCCCTGTATTACTCGCTTCAAAATTAGATAGTGAGTAAAGGCGACTGAAATACTCAGGTATTAAATGGTGCTGGAAAAAAATTACACAGTTGAGAAATCGCAATCTCATACTGCTGCGTCAGCGATTATATTTATTAATGGACATTGACGTCATTTTTTTAATCTTTCTGGCGGGATCTTTCTCTTTGTCATGAAAAAAGAATCATCTAAAATATGTATATCATTGTTTTTGCTGTGTTTTTCATGTTTTAAAAGAGTGATTTATTTGTTATACAATTTGTATTCACAGAAAGAGACGGTGAAAAGTGAGTAAAGCCGCTAAAACACAGGTTCATCCCTCCCCCGTTATGCTTATAATGGATACGTCAAAAACCTGCCTGAGTTAACGAGAGTACTGGCAACATGTCTGAAGCAGATAATTTATGTTATCTCATTGAAAATAAAATATTATTTCTTCCTGAGAAGCAGAGCCTTGTGCATGTTGAAAGTCATGAACAGATAAAACTCAAGCCGACCGCCTCACTGTGTCTGTTGTTATTGCTCAGAAATCATGGCGAGATCGTCACGCAGAATGAATTGCTCGCTTTTGCGTGGGGGGAAAGCCACAGGCAAGTTAGTTTTAATGCTTTTTACCAAAGTATTCTCTCTTTGCGAAAGTCGTTCCTGCAAATGAATGTGGATAAGCAAATTATCACCACCATTCCGCGCAAAGGGTTAGTCATTCAACAAGAAATAACCATAGAAAAAAAGCGTGATAACGTTATTGAGGCCGAACCGGCTACCTTGCCGTTAGAAATCCCTGAAGAAATATCGCCCATAATCGTTAGCAAGATAAAGCGTTCACTATTAACCCCGGCAGAAGCGCTCATTATTATAGTGACCCTATTTATTGTCGGTGTACTTCTTTATCCACGAATGAAAAACGAACAATATTTTTCAGGCTATGTTGCCGCCAAGCAATATGCCGGCCAATGCCACTATTTTTTAAATGATGATGCCAGCGATCATACTCGCCATGATGACTTCATCAAGAAACATCCCGAGATGTGTAGCAACGATAAATACCTTTATATCACCGCTTATCCTGAAACAAAGAACATCTCGATAATCCTGTGCACTACGCGCATGGAGTTGTCACATGATAACTCTTGTCAGTCCGTCTATTATCCCCGGTACGATAGTTAATGAAGATACTCGCAGCGATTACCGCTTTGAGAATGCAGACACGCGTCATCTTTTTGGCCTGTGTCGCCATTCTTGCAAGCCTGGCTATATCCCTTTATCTGCCCGCAGAAAACGAGAATCCCCATAATCTGGTTTGCCGGGCGACATTACAGATAGTCAGAGATAACGCGTCGTTTCGCGGGATTGTCGATTTTAAATCCGGAGAAGGTAAAGGCATCGCGCACATTAACGGCATCATTGACGCCAATCCGCAGGAAGATTACACCGTCCAGCGCACTATCCTCTTTACCCATACCGATTACGGCCTGAGTCCGGTGTGGATATCCCGGCAAATTGTTATCTCAAACCGGGAAACCGTGCCGCCAGATGTGCTCAAGCAATTCCTTCCTGACTTTTATTTGAAGAACTCAGGCGTGACCGATATAGATATTTTTGCGCTGAACAAAGATGCCAATCTCATCACCCGGGAAGGTGTCCCATACCTTTATTGCCAAAAATACCAGCTTCCCGAAGACGAGTGATTTTCGTTTAAAGACCACACCAAGATAAAGCTTAAGGATAATTTACTTAAGCTTCCCTTCCCCGGCAAAAATGCTATCAATTTCACTTTTCACCTCATAACACTCTTTAGATCTAAAAACACCTGATGAATATACTGTTCAGACCAGATTAGCTCGGCTAATAATATGAAATACTTTGTACATAATAATAACCTTGCCACTCATAAATAATAACATCACAATAGATTACACCGATCTGTCTCTTATGAATTGATCACCCAGACCTATCAATTGCACCTATTAATTATTAGCTATTGATCGTCAATACCGATCTATGTTTATATTTCATACATTAAACGCTGAGTTTATGCCGCTGACATCCAGACATCTGAACCCTATATTTTCTCTTTACTTCCATTATCCGAACTGATGAATCATGAGCATTGTAATTAAGAAGAAATATTAAAGTGTTTAGCTAATTATTAGATGACATGTCTTTCTAAAGCGCCTAGAAAATTTAATCCTGCAATCATTTACCCCTAAAAAATCATAACCAAACGGTGGTTTTAACAATGGTACGTGTGTGGTTTCATAACAATTTTATTTATCAATTGAACACCAGTAAGGCATTGCTGTTTAACAACAATATCGTTAAATCTATAGTCGCCAGTTCGCTAGCTATTGTTCCCTTTGCCATTATTCGCGCCCTGCTGCTGGTCTGCTCTGTAATATCTGGTTATGTGGGATGGCACGCTTTTGCCAGTTGGTTGGATCAATTACAACAAACGCTTATGGATTTCATGCCAATCCTGATGAATGCATTTATGGCATTACATTGGGCAATTCGGAATCGGCGTTCCGTTACTCACTTCCTTACCGTCAATATATGTAGTCTGCTATTTATAAGCCGCGCAATCAGTGATGACCGACTGTTCTTTCTCGATATCTCCATTCCAATCGCACTTTTCTCCGGGATTATCGTTAATTATTTTTTAGACAGGTTTATTGCTCAGGTTGACAAGCAACTCGGGGCGCAGACAAAAAATATAAAAAATACGGTCTTGTTCTTTTTCTCCATTTTAATTATTTCATTTTGCACTTTCGTTATCAGCTTTCTGGCGCATCACCTGTTTTCACTGGTGCCGGGCTATATCGAAAACGCCTTACAACACAGCTACCCCACCACCTTTTCCACCGGCCTGCTCTATATCGTGCTGCGATGTATTCCCTGGTTTTTCGGTTTACACGGCTATTTTTTGTTTTCCGATATTGATGCCAACTTTCTTGCTGAAGCTCAGGCGAACATTTTGGCGTGGCAGGCCGGGCACGCAGATCTGAATATTCTAAGCCCTGAGTTTTACAACATCTGGTGCACTATCGGCGGCACGGGAAGCACGCTGAGTATGTTGCTGTGCATTATCTTCACCCGGGATAGTTCTCACCGCCATATCATCGGCCCGTCGCTACCGCTGGCCATTTTTAATATCAACGAACCGCTGATTTTTGGCCTGCCGATTGTGATGAACCCGGTGCTGATCATCCCGTTTATTCTGGTGCCGATGGTTTCATACATCATTGCTTATACAGCGACCGCCTGGCATCTGGTGCCAGCGATTTCAGTCGCCGTAAACTGGAGCGTGCCGCCGATAATCAGCACATGGATAGGGACCAATGGCTCAATTGCCGCCATCATTCTGAATCTAATGATTATTGCGGTAGGAATGCTGATTTATGCCCCCTTCCTGCAACGCTGGAAAATCAGTACCAAAAACAATCCGCAGCAGCATTTATTCTTGCCGCCGACCAACCTTGAGTTGATGCCTAACCATCGTAAACTCAAGGAAGAAAAAGAGTATATGGAGGCGCTTGATCATGTGCATCAACTGCAATCTAGCGGGAACTTCATTCTCTATTTCCAGCCTCAGGTGCGGCTTTCAGACCGGCGTATTATTGGGATGGAAGCGCTGATTCGCCACAGAAGTAATAATGGAAAAATTTCGCCGCCGACGTTTTTACAATATTACGACCGCCTGAATGCCATGGCAGATATTGATTTTTGGGTGATGGAACAGGCGGTCAGTTATCTTCGCCAGCATTTAAGCCATTACACCGGGATGACGCTATCCGTCAACGTGTCACCACAGACGTTGGTAGACAAGCGATTATTTAATGTTATTTCGCGTATTTTAAGCGAGCCTTTGCCTGCTGGCTGGGATCTTGAAATTGAAATTACCGAGTCGCAGGCGGTGAATGCGCCGGAACAGGTGGCCGATATCCTTGCTCAATTGAAACTGCGCGGGATTAAAATTGCTCTTGATGATTTTGGTGCGGGCTACTCTACGCTCAACTATTTGACTCGCTACCCACTCGACAAAATCAAGCTCGATCGCTCTTTGGTTCAAGGGTTGGGTAAAAAAGGAGGATTACAGTTCCTCAGACAAGTCACAAAGTTATGCCATACCACCCAATGCCATGTTGTGATTGAAGGTGTCGAAACGGAAGATGAGTTGCGCCAGATTCTCATTGAAGGTGTTGAAACAGAACAGGAAATGGCGCTGGTGCAGTCGGCAGGAATTGAACTGGCTCAAGGCTTTTTGTTTTGGCGTCCTTTGCCGATAGATGAAATATGCCTGGTACTGGAGAAAAATAACTTATCCAAAAAAGAACAGGAAATAGAACCCGACTGAAAAATTACAGCCTGATTTCTTGAGTGCAAAAAAGACAACTCACCAATGGGTTGTCTTTTATTCCCTCAAATAATAAAAATATCTTGAAGATTATAAACACATCGATATTATCCAACGGCAATTTCAGATTATAATAAACATGTATGCCTACCCAGAGTAAATTTTAAGTTAAAAATGTTATTTAATTATGATGTTTCGTTAGTCCTGCTCGCTGTCATTATTGCGTGCCTGGCTTTTTATGTCTCTTTTTGGCTATGTAAAGCGGGTGCTCGTAAAAAACATTACTGCTGGCCTTTATTAAGCGGCCCTATAATGGGTTGTGGCATTTGGGTTTTACACTATATGGTGATGCAGGCGCATCATCATAGCCACGTAATTAATTATAACCTTCACAAAACACTGGCCTCTCTCATACTCGCCATGACGGGTTGCACACTGGGTTTTGGCTGTTTTTTATTCAGAAAATTACGCAGAAAACATTACCTTCTTCCTGCATTACTATTTTCTACGACTGCGGCATCCATGCATTATCTGGGCATGATGGCTGTCATGAATCCAGGTAGCATGCATATTGGCAATATTAATGTTGCCCTGTCGTTGATAGTTATTTTTGTCACTTCGTTAATTATGTTGCGCTTAACTCATATGATGTTAGTGATGTCGAGTAAAAATGATAGTTATGCAAATTTCTATCGACTCGGTGCAACTCTTGCTTTGTGTACAGGTGTCGCGGTAATGCATTTTCTGGGCACCTGTGATGTCAATATGGACTCCATCGCTACAGCGTCCATGTCTATGAATCCTGACGATCATATTGAGAATACCATCGCGATGATACTCGTCGTGCTTGTCGTGCTGGTCATTACGATATCTATATTCATTTGGTTTGTTAATTTTAAAGAACATTTAAGTAATGAACTTCTCAAGCGAGAGTTAATTGCCAAGAATTTGCAGTTACAGAAAATGACCCAGCACGATTCCCTGACCCAGTTACCGAATCGCTTTTATCTACAAAAACATTTGGAAATGCAAATGGGGAACCTGATAGAGCCGCTGCACATTTTGTTTCTTGATCTCGATGGATTCAAACGTGTGAATGATGTCTGGGGTCATGCCATCGGCGATGAATTATTGATCAAAATTTCGCAAACACTCAGAGATGTTGTTGGTGATGAAGGTTTTGTAGCAAGAATCGGTGGCGATGAATTTATCATCGTGGTGAGCCAAAGAGAAAAAGAAGCGGTTATACAGCTTGCGCAAAAAATACTCTCTCAAGTTTCTGGTAACTACGAGCTATCAGCGACCAGGATAGATTACTTATCGGCAAGTATAGGAATTTCTATTTTTCCGGAGCACGGACAGGAAGTGGCAACCCTGTTGAAAAAAGCAGATACCGCTATGTACTACATTAAAAAACGAAGTAAAAACAATGTGATATTTTATGATGAAAAAGAAATGATATTACCCACCTGACAACAATTCGCGAACTGAATTGTATAAAAAGTAACGATAGCAGAGTATGAAAAATACTCATTCTTAAGCAATGGATGCTTGTAATCATTCCAGTAACTGGAATTTGTGAATAAAAGCTGACATTGATGATGCAAATTTCTTCGCTTTATAACAAATACAAAGATAAATGGTGGGTGCTCCCACTGATTCTGCCCTTCGTGCTTTATCCCATTACTCAGCGCCTGAGTACATATGGCGATGTTGATGGCTTTGAAATTCCATTAATTTATTTAAATATGGCTCTAATGACCGTACTTACCATGATTTATGGTATTAAGGCCATTCCGGGAATCGTTCTGTGTGTATTTTATCGGGTCTATCCGGATCGCGGATTTGAACCTGCCCTGATGTCGATTGTGCACTACTTTACGTCAATCGTGATCAGTTGTGCCGGTTATTACTACTTTACTGGGAAAAGAGGACTGGCCAGTTTCGGGCGTTTTAACTTGACCTGGCAGCGTATATTTTGGCTTGTATTTATTA
This sequence comes from Buttiauxella izardii, assembly GCF_003601925.1. GTDB lineage: Bacteria > Pseudomonadota > Gammaproteobacteria > Enterobacterales > Enterobacteriaceae > Buttiauxella > Buttiauxella izardii. The sequence continues at coordinate 202,022 of NZ_QZWH01000022.1, read as the reverse complement.
ACACCACCCTATTCTTAAATTATTTCCAGGCGGTGCTTTACCTGGGGTTATTTGGGGGGTATGACAAGATGATGTACGTTAACCCGCTGTCGACACGTACATTAATTAACTATCACGCCATGCTTGTGGGGAATATGATCGGATTACCCATGCTTTATCTGGTTATCCGCTCGTTTAGAACGCCCACTTATTTGATCAAATACGTTAAAAAAATACGCGATCAGGTTGCTGATGACTTAAGTACGGTAGAGCTTATCTGTTTATTCGCGGCACTTATCCTGCTGACTGCGCTGATGGTTTACCCTGAAAACCACACATTCACGCTAATGAACTCCGTCTACACACTGACATTGCTGCTGCCAGTAATGATCTGGGGAACACTGCGCCTGGGGCACGCTGCGATCTCGCTCGTATGGTGGGTAATAGTTATCGTATTATGCATTAAATATCAGAGTTATATTCCCAGCGGTGTTGATTACAAACTCCATCTTGCGATAGCAACATCTTGCTTCTCTGCATTTTCGATAACCATTACCTTAATGGCTATAAACATCTCTCGCCAGAGAGCATTGAACCTTAAAACCAAACGATTGATGAGTATTGATCCTCTGGTTCATTTACCTAACTTGCTGGCTCTGGGTACCGATTTAAAAACCAACACTATATCCATTTTGTGTCAGCTCTATATGCCAGATCTCGAATTATTGGGTCGCCATTATGGCTTGCAGATGCAGGTGCAATACAAACAGCAACTGGCTCAATTTTTAAACCCCGTTCTACAGGACGATGAGCTTATTTATATTAGCTCAGGCCATGACTTAATTGTGCGCATGTCCCCGCTGAATGCGGAAAAGCGAATCAATGAGCTTTATAATAAAGCTAAAAAATTCCGTTTTATCCGTGATGGGGTGAAAATTTATCCTCAGATTGGCTGTAGCTACTGCATCATTAATTATCCTGTTGGACATTTGTATTTGTTAATAGGTGAGTTGCGCACGCTGGCTGAAATTTCACTCACCACAAATTTACCCATTGATATGCGTAAAAACAGTAGTCGCCAGGTGCAGAATCAGGTTAAAACCAAAGTTGATATGATGAATCAACTTCAACGTGCGCTTGAACTAAACCGGTTCATTTTGATGGTTCAACCTATTGAGAACATAAAAGGCGAACGCTATCACGAAGTGTTACTGAGAATGCGTGGCAATAATGACGAAATTATCTTCCCGGATACCTTCCTGCCGCTGGCCCATGAGTTTGGCATGTCTTCCAGCATCGATCTCTGGGTGTTGAATAACACCATGAAGTTTATGGATAACACTCGTCATTCACAGCCGAATCAACGATTTGCAATCAACCTGACACCAGCATCCATTTGCCGCTCAGATATGGCAAATCTCATTGAAAGACTGTTAATCCAGCATGGCATTGCGCCGGAGCAAATCGTTCTGGAAGTGACAGAAACAGATGAACTGACCAACAATGTACAGGCAGAAAAAACCCTTGATGCCTTGCAACGCCTGGGCTGCAAAATTGCCATCGATGATTTTGGCACCGGTTATGCCAGCTATGCCCGCCTGAAAAATATGCGTGCCGATATACTCAAAATTGACGGCAGCTTCATTCACAAAATCAATTCCAGCGAGATGGACTACAAGATTGTGCAGTCGATTTGCGAGCTGGCGCGCATGAAGAACATGACGTTGGTGGCGGAGTTTGTTGAAACCGAAGAGATTCGCCATACCCTATTCCGCATGGGGATAGATTATGTTCAGGGCTATTTGATTGGTAAACCGGCACCGATTGAGAGCATTGAAGCAAGAGTTTGAATTTGAATAGATTGAAAGTGCTTGAAGTTTGGAGCGGGTGAAGGGAATCGAACCCTCGTATGCAGCTTGGGAAGCTGCCGTTCTACCATTGAACTACACCCGCTTTGAAGTGCGTAGGCATTATAGACGTTCAGCTTTCGCTGGCAAGCGTCTTTTGAGTTTATGTGATGGATTATTAAGCGATTGTTTTTAGAGAAAAGGGGAAACCAAATGGTTTCCCCTTCTTTTTTAAGCCTGACTCAGCGCTTTTTTCGGGAACACAAACAGCGCCACGATTGGGGAAACAACCATTAGCGCAAATACCCAGCTAAAGCCCATTGTGAAGCCGCCCGTCATATCAATGGACCAGCCAATCAACTGGCTATTCACCGTCGCGATAAGAAATGTGCAGACCCAAAATGTAGACATGGTGTAGGTCACGGTCTGGGTATTGGCACCTTTTAGCGTCTCTTTTGGAATGGAGAAGATGAAGGCAAACCAGGTCGCAAACACGAAACCGGTCAGGAACGAGCAAGTCAAAATCAGAATATCGTTGGTGGCGAACAACATGATAAAAGTGGTAATCGCCATCACGATGCTGGTGTTAAACAGCCAGTTTTTGTAATGGTAGCCGCGAGCTTTGCAGAACGGACCGGCAATGGCGCCCAGCATAATTCCCACCTGGTTTACCGTGCCGCTCAGATGAGCGTGAGATTCTGGCGGCAGGTGCGCGTATTTCGCGTAGTACAGCGGCAGGAAAGTGAACATGAAAATCATCATGATCATCGCACCGGTATACTGGGCAATCATGCCCCACACCACGCGGTTAAATACGGCATCTTTCAGGACGCGCATTTTGTCCGCACTTTCTGTATTACTGGTTTTGACCGCAACCACTTCTTCATCGGTAAAGAAGATAAGCCACACCGCGCCCAGCGCCAGTGTTATCACGCCATAAACCGCCAGCAGATTTCTCCAGCCGCCAAAGAACATCGACAGGCTGCCCGCTAACGTCAGCGCGATAATCGTGCCGATGATATTAGAGGTGCAGTTCAGGCTGTTCAGCGCAGAGGCGGTTTTATTGTCGAAGAAGCGCGCCACGGTTGGCACCAGCGATACCAGGCAAATTGCCCCGCCAAGGCCGCCCATAAAGCGAATCACCAGCAGCAGGTCGAAGTTGTTGGTCCACGGGATGAATATCGATAACCCCGTCAGCACGCAACCTAAAAGATAGGACTTCTTAGCACCAAGTTGCGCGGTCAAAATCGACGTGCAGAAAGCCCCCAGAATTTTGGCCCACAAAATCACGTTCGACATTAATGCCGCGTGTGAAACGTCGATATTAAAATCGGCCATGATTTGCGGCATTACCGCGCCAGTCGTCGCCCAGGCCGCACCAAATACCATGTAGACGGCGTACAAAACAAACTCAATTATCCACTTATTCACGCAGTCACCTTTTGAGCGCTCAGAGCAACGATTTCCAGCAGCATTTCACTGGCCAGACGCAGAGATTCCGCAGGCAGAAACTCTTTGGTTGAATGGAAATTATGAGCACCGGTAAAGATGTTCACGGTAGGTAAACCGGCTGGAGTGATCACGCTGCCGTCGTAGCCGCCACGCATAATTAACGGCTTCGGTTCGATTCCCAGATTGCGCATCGCTTGCTGCACGCTGGCAATTATCTCCGGTTTTTTATCCAGACCCGCTTTGACATTATCGTAGGTATCCGACAACTCCAGCGTGATATTTTCGTGACCGTAGCGTTTTTGCAACTGTTCGGTAATTGAACGCAATGTTGCTTTTCTATTCTGATAGCCGTCAATTTCAAAATCGCGTAGGGCAATTTCAAGCGACGCGCTGACGGTATTCCCGGTGATTTTATTTACCCAGAAATAGCCTTCACGTCCTTCAGTTAATTCAGGACGTTCGGCTTCAGGTAATGCGTTAATCACTTCATTGGCGATTAATAACGCATTAACCAGTTTGCCTTTGGCGCTCATTGGATGAGCAGTCACGCCCTTAAAGGTCATTTTTGCGCTGCCTGCATACCAGTTTTCAACCACATATTCACCGATACCGCAACAATCGAGGCAAATACCAAAGTCGGCATTTAATTCGGCTACGTTTAATGCTTTGGCTCCGCGAATACCAATTTCTTCATCCGGTAGTAATACCAGTTTGATATCACCATGCTTAAAGTCTGGTGTCGCAAGCATATAGCAAATGGCCTCGACGCCAGCGGCAATCGCGGCTTTGTCGTCAGCGCCCAACAGGCTGGTGCCATCGGTGGTGATGATATCCTGGCCGACGTAGTTCAACAGTTCCGGGAACGCCTCAACGGCAATCACTTCGTCCGTGGCAGGCAGCACAATGTCTGTACCCGCGTAGTTTTTGACACGAACAGCATGCGTGTCATTCGCGTTATCTGGCGCGGTGTCGAGGTGCGCAAAAAACACAATCGCGGGCATGCCCGGGCAGTTCGCCGGCAGGCTCAAAACGGTAATCGCGTTCTCATTCACCGTGGCTTGAATATCACTAACATCAGCAAATTCACTGGCGACAAGTTGCGCTAATTTGTACTGATTTTCACAGCTCGGTAATTGTTGATTATCTGGAACGGAAGTGGTGTTAATTGTTGTATACCTGATAAAGGTATTTATTATTTGGTCTGCATTGATACGTGTTGTCATTATTTGCTACTCACCATTAACATTGAATGGTTGGTAAATATCATAATTGCATCAACCTCGTTATATTCGTTATAACTCAGTTGTTATTTTGCAAAATATTAACCATTCATATTATGAATCGAAGTGTTTAGCATTATTAGTCAGGAAAGGGGGGTAATGCGTGATAGAGATCAAGTGGAAGGGGATTTATTAAAAGCCAGATTAGCTCTGGCTTTTAATTATTAGCAAGAAGGTTTGCTGCCCATCGGCGGTAAATAACGCTGTGGATCAATCGCGTTTGCCCGATAGCGAATCTGGAAATGGAGATTCACAGAGTCTGAACCGCTGCTGCCCATGGTGGCAATTTTCTGCCCGGCAGTGACTTTCTGGCTGGTGTTCACCAGTGTCGTTTCGTTGTGCGCGTAGGCGGTGATGTACTCTTCGTTATGTTTGATCATCACTAAGTTGCCGTAACCACGAAGCTGATTACCGACGTAAACCACGGTGCCTGCGGCGGACGCGTAAATCGGTTGCCCGCGTTTGCCTGCGATATCAATGCCTTTGTTTCCGCCATCGCTATCGGAGAACGGCACAATGACCTTGCCTGTTGTCGGCCAGCGCCAGCATTTTGATCCAACCGGTGGGGCTGCCACTTTCGCAACGCTGCTTGTCGATGAGGTTCGTGATTTTGAATTTTTCGCTACTGCGGTTTTCTTCGATGAAGAAGAACCTGAGCTGCTTTTCACGCGGATTTTTTGCCCAATTTCCAGCGTGTACGGGGCTGAAATGCCATTGAGCCGCGCCAGTTCGCCGACGCTTGAGCCAGTCATGCGCGAAATTTTGGAAAGGGTATCGCCACGTTTGACGGTATAAACCGAGCCGCTGTAGCTGCCCGAGGAACCTTGAGAAGTGCCCGCTTTGTTCGATGAGCAAGCGACGAGAAACAGGCCCAGGAGCAGGACGATGGCATTAAGTGACCATTTTCTGACTGTGCTTTCCTTGCGCAAACCAATCCTCTGAATAAATTAACTAAAAAAATGGGTTCCTCCCCGAAGGGAGGAACAAGAACGTCTTACTTAACCGGGCGCAGAGCCGGGAACAGGATAACGTCGCGGATGGTGTGGCTGTTGGTGAACAGCATAACCATACGGTCGATACCAATGCCCAGGCCCGCTGTTGGCGGCAAGCCGTGCTCCAGAGCAGTCACGTAGTCTTCGTCGAAGAACATCGCTTCGTCGTCGCCTGCGTCTTTTGCAGAAGCCTGATCTGCAAAGCGCTGCGCCTGGTCTTCTGCATCGTTCAGCTCAGAGAAGCCGTTACCGATTTCACGGCCACCGATGAAGAACTCGAAGCGGTCAGTGATTTCTGGGTTTTCGTCGTTACGACGCGCCAGTGGAGAAACTTCTGCCGGGTATTCAGTGATGAAGGTCGGCTGAATCAGATGGCTTTCTGCTACTTCTTCGAAGATCTCGGTCACTACGCGGCCCAGGCCCCAGCTCTTCTCAACTTTGATGCCGATAGCCGCTGCGATTTCCAGCGCTTTCGCCATATCGTCCAGATCCGCAATATCGGTTTCCGGGCGGTATTTTTTGATAGCTTCGCGCATGGTCAGTTTTGCGAATGGCTGGTCGAAGTCAAACACCTCTTCGCCATACTGAACTTGTGCTGTACCCAACACGTCATGTGCCAGAGTACGGAACAGGGACTCGGTCAACTCGATCAGGTCTTTGTAATCCGCATACGCCATATAGAGTTCCATCATGGTGAACTCTGGGTTGTGACGCGGAGAAATACCTTCGTTACGGAAGTTACGGTTGATTTCGAATACGCGATCAAAACCACCGACAACCAGACGCTTCAGATACAGTTCCGGCGCAATACGCAGGTACATATCGATGTCCAGCGCATTGTGGTGCGTGATGAACGGACGCGCAGACGCCCCGCCAGGGATGACTTGCATCATTGGCGTTTCAACTTCCATAAAGCCACGCGCAACCATGAACTGACGGACGCCAGCCATAATTTGTGAACGGATTTTAAAGGTGTTGCGGGATTCGTCGTTAGAGATCAGATCCAGGTAACGCTGGCGATAACGCGCTTCTTGATCCTGTAAACCGTGGAACTTGTCTGGCAGCGGGCGCAGTGCTTTGGTCAGCAGACGCAGTTCAGTACAGTGAATGGAAAGCTCACCGGTTTTGGTTTTGAACAGCTTGCCGCGAGCGCCCAGGATGTCGCCGAGGTCCCATTTTTTGAACTGCTCGTTATAAGTGCCTTCTGGCAAATCATCACGCGCAACATAAAGCTGAATGCGGCCACCGACATCTTGCAGGGTCACGAAAGACGCTTTACCCATGATGCGACGAGTCATCATACGACCCGCAACGGCAACTTCGATGCCCAGTTCTTCCAGCTCTTCGTTCTCTTTAGCGTCGAAGTCAGCGTGCAGTTGGTCTGAGGTATGATCGCGACGGAAATCATTTGGGAAAGCAATGCCCTGCTCGCGCAGGCCAGCCAGCTTCTCACGGCGTGCTTTCAGTTCATTGTTAAGATCAACCGCTTCGGTGCCCTGCTCTTGTTGTTCAGACATGTTGGTTCCTCATAACCCTGCTTTCAAACTTGCTTCGATAAATTTGTCCAGATCGCCATCCAGTACCGCCTGCGTGTTACGGGTTTCTACACCAGTACGCAAGTCTTTGATACGGGAGTCGTCCAGTACGTAAGAACGAATCTGGCTGCCCCAGCCGATATCCGATTTATTGTCTTCCAGCGACTGCTTCTCAGCATTTTTCTTCTGCATTTCCAGCTCGTATAACTTCGCCTTCATCTGCTTCATCGCCTGATCTTTGTTCTTATGTTGCGAACGGTCGTTCTGGCACTGAGTCACGGTATTGGTCGGAAGGTGGGTAATACGCACCGCAGATTCTGTACGGTTAACGTGCTGACCACCCGCGCCCGATGCACGGTATACGTCGATACGCAGATCCGCTGGATTGATTTCGATATCAATGTCGTCATCCACTTCTGGATAAACGAAAGCGGAACCAAAGGAGGTATGGCGACGGCCACCGGAATCGAACGGGCTCTTACGCACCAGGCGATGTACGCCAGTTTCGGTACGCAACCAGCCAAAGGCATATTCACCCTCAATGCGAATCGTGACGGATTTGATACCGGCAACTTCACCTTCAGATTCTTCGATAATTTCAGTTTTGAAGCCGCGCGCTTCTGCCCAACGCAGATACATACGCATCAACATGCTGGCCCAGTCTTGCGCTTCGGTGCCGCCAGAACCAGCCTGAATGTCGATATAGCAATTAGCGCTATCGTACTCGCCGGAGAACATGCGACGGAATTCCAGCTGCGCCAGTTTGGCTTCAAGCTGATCGATTTCAACAATGGTTTCGTTGAAGGTATCTTCGTCGTCGGCTTCGACGGCCAGTTCCAGCAGGCCGTTAACATCTTCCAGGCCTTGCGTCATTTGGTCTAGCGTATCGACAATGGCTTCTAATGCGGAACGCTCTTTACCTAACGCTTGGGCGCGTTCAGGTTCATTCCACACATCAGGCTGTTCCAGCTCTGCGTTTACTTCTTCCAGGCGCTCTTTCTTGGCATCGTAGTCAAAGATACCCCCTAAGAACGTCGCTGCGCTCGGTGAGGTCCTGGATGCGGTTTTTTACCGGGTTAATTTCAAACATGGTCTGTATTATCTTATGTTGATGACAGAAGACGAAAATGCGGTCGTAAACCGGAAAGTTTACCGGAATTACGCCGCTTTTTATAGTTCTGGTTGGCTATATCGGCCAGATATGGTCGATTAAAAGCTGAACGCTGCGGTTGCCGCGAAACTCGTTTACATCAAGCTTGAAGGCCAGTTCCACTTCACGCACGCCGTTATCCGGCCAGCATGCAGTGTCGACGTTAAAAGCAATGCCGTCGATAAGCGGGCCGCCGCCGATAGGCTCAACCATCACTTTCAGATGACGCTCGCCCACCAGCCGTTGCTGTAGCAAACGGAATTTACCGTCGAACAGCGGCTCCGGGAACATCTGCCCCCACGGCCCGGCATCACGCAATAGCTCGGCAGTTTCCAGCGTCATTTCTTGCGCAGTGATCGCACCGTCTGACCACACCACACCTTGCAGCAGCGCGGGATCGAGCCACTCGCCCACCAAATCGCCAAAGCGCTGGCGGAACTCGTCAAATTTAGCTTCTTCCAGCGACAAACCTGCCGCCATCGCGTGGCCACCAAACTTCAGCATCAAACCAGGGTGCAAGGTATCGAGGCGTTCGAGTGCATCACGCATATGCAACCCCTGCACCGAGCGGCCAGAACCTTTCAGCGTGCCATCGCCCGCAGGCGCAAAGGCAATAACCGGGCGGTTAAAGCGCTCTTTAATACGAGATGCCAGGATACCAACTACACCCTGGTGCCATTCAGGGTGATACATCGCCAGGCCATATGGCAATTCATCGTTACTGTGTTCAAGCTGCTGGCAGAGGGTCAGCGCTTCGGCCTGCATCCCCTGCTCAATCTCTTTGCGCGTCTGGTTGAGCGCGTCCAGTTCATTGGCCAGCATGCGCGCTTCGCCGATGTTTTCGCTCAGCAGCAACGCCACGCCAACGGACATATCATCCAGGCGACCTGCCGCATTCAGGCGTGGGCCTAAAGCAAAACCTAAATCGCTAGCGGCCAGTTTTTGCGGCTCACGGTTAGCGATTTCTATTAGCGCTTTAATGCCAGGACGGCATTTCCCCGCACGAATACGGCTCAGGCCTTGCCAGGTCAAAATACGGTTATTGGTGTCGAGGGGAACCACATCCGCGACAGTGCCTAACGCGACCAAATCCAGCAATTCTGCGATGTTCGGAATCGCCAGACCTTGCTGCTCAAACCAGCCGCAATCACGTAAATGTGCACGCATCGCCAGCATCAAATAAAACGCCACGCCGACGCCCGCAAGAGACTTAGACGGAAACTCGCAATCAACCAGATTCGGGTTAATGATGGCGTCTGCCGCAGGCAATTCTGGCCCCGGCAAGTGGTGGTCAGTGACGACCACCGGAATGCCGAGCGCATGAGCACGATCCACGCCGCTATGGGAAGAGATGCCGTTATCGACGGTCAAAATCATTTGCGCATCGCGCGCATGAGCCTGATCCACCACTTCCGGGCTTAAACCGTAGCCATCTTCAAAACGATTCGGCACAAGGTAACTGACGTTTGAGCAACCGAGGCTGCGAAGCCCCAGCACGCTTAGCGCGGTGCTGGTTGCGCCGTCGGCATCAAAATCGCCAACCACGATAATGCGCAGGCCTTCACGAAAAGCGTTGTGGAGCAATTCAACGGCTTTATCCATGCCGTTAAGTTGCTGCCAGGACAGCATTCCCTTCACGCTACGTTCAAGATCTTGCTCGCCACGGACGCCACGGCTGGCGTACAGACGTTTTAAAAGTGGATGCAGTTGCTGAGGCAGCACGACAGAATCATCAACGGTACGGCGACGAAGTTGTGTTTGCAGTTTCACCCGTCAACTACCCGCCAATATTCGTAAGCTGTTGGTGCGCATCCAGCATTTGTTTCATCTCTTTCGGCCCCTGGTAACCAGGAATAACCGTGCCGTTGCTCAGCACAATCGCCGGAGTTCCCTGGATACCAAACTGCACACCCAGGTTGTAATGATTGGCGATATTCATGTCGCACGTTCCGCCTGTAACAGCCTCACCTTTCATCGCGGCATCAAAGGCTTTTTTCGGGTCTTTCGCACACCAAATGGCTTTCATGTCGCTTTCAGTCTGGCTTTGCAGCCCCTGACGCGGGAAGGCCAGATAACGCACGGTAATCCCCAGCGCGTTGTAGTCTTTCATCTCTTCGTGCAGCTTGTGGCAATAGCCGCAAGTGATGTCGGTAAACACGGTAATGACGTGTTTTTCTTGCGGCGCTTTATAAACAATCATCTCTTTTTCGAGCGCGCTCAGTTTACCCACCAGCAGTTTGTTGGTGACGTTAACCGGCTGGGCACCGCTCACATCGTACAGCGGCCCCTGAATAAAATGTTTACCGTCTTCAGTGACATACAGAACACCACTGTCTGTCAGCACCGTTTTCATGCCCGCCACAGGCGCAGGCTGGATTTCGGCATTTTGTACACCTAACTTCGCAAGAGACTGCTTGATTGCTGCGTCGTCAGCATGAACAAAACCGGACACAGAGGCCGCTAATAATGGGAGCAGCCACAAACGCTTTTTCATGATGATTCCTTTATCTTTTACCACTCACGCGCGTGGGTGGTGCTGTTGATGTAGCTGGCGTAACCGCTCAGTCGCTACATGCGTATAAATTTGGGTGGTGGACAAATCACTATGCCCAAGCAACATCTGTACGACTCGTAAATCTGCGCCATGGTTCAGTAAATGCGTCGCAAAAGCATGCCTGAGCACGTGGGGTGAGAGCTTTTCGCTGTCGATTCCCGCCTGCACCGCATAGTGTTTGATGCGATGCCAGAATGTCTGGCGCGTCATTTGTTGGGCGCGATTACTGGGGAAGACGGTATCAATCGACACGCCGTTGAGCAGCCACGGGCGACCATGCTCAAGATAGTTTTCTACCCAATAAACAGCCTCTTCGCCCATCGGCACCAGGCGTTCTTTGTTGCCTTTACCAATCACGCGAACCACACCCTGACGCAGGCTCACATCGCTCATCGTTAAGCCGACTAATTCCGAGACACGTAGCCCGGTAGCATACAATAATTCGAGCATCGCTTTGTCACGCAACTCGATGGGCTGGTCGATACAAGGTGCCTGTAACAGCCGTTCGACCTGCGCTTCGCTTAAATCTTTCGGTAATCGCTGCGGTAATTTTGGCGATGAAAGCATCACGCTCGGGTCGTCATCACGGAGTTTTTCGCGGTACAAATACTGAAACAAGCGGCGCATCGCACTCAACATGCGTGCCGAACTGGTTGCTTTATAGCCGCCTTCCAGGCGTTCAGCAAACAGCGACTGTAAATCGCCCGTTTGGACATTCAGCAAATCTAAATCATGGCGTTCAAGCCACTGCGCCACCATGTTCAAATCCCGGCGGTAGGAGTCTAATGTGTTCTGTGCCAGATTCCGCTCAAGCCAGAGCGCATCAAGAAATTGTTCGATTCGGGCCTGATCTTGTTCCATGACTGCCTCGGTTATTTGCCTCACGTTTGGCGAATTGTGTCCATTATGCCTGATGCACAATGGGATCTGATACAATTGCCAGTCTGCACGTTTTTAAGAGAGTTATTAACGCGATGAACATTGGCCTTTTTTATGGCTCCAGCACTTGTTACACCGAAATGGCTGCCGAAAAAATCCGTGACATTATTGGCCCGGAACTGGTGACGCTGCACAATCTGAAAGACGACTCACCTGCCATGATGGAACAGTACGATGTGCTGATTCTCGGCATTCCCACCTGGGATTTTGGCGAAATACAGGAAGACTGGGAAGCCGTCTGGGATCAACTGGATAATCTGAATCTTGAAGGCAAACCCGTCGCACTTTATGGCATGGGCGATCAGCTTGGCTATGGCGAATGGTTCCTCGATGCGCTCGGCATGCTGCACGATAAACTGGCTCCACGCGGCGCTCAGTTTATTGGCTACTGGCCGACGGAAGGCTATGAGTTTACCAGCCCGAAACCGGTGATTGCAGACGGGCAACTATTTGTGGGCCTGGCGCTTGATGAAACCAATCAATACGATTTAAGCGATGAGCGAATCGAAAACTGGTGCGATCAAATTCTGGCAGAAATGGCCGAGAAGTTTGCCTGATAACCGCTTACGCTTCCCCGTTGCCGCTGGCCTGCTGTTGCAGCATAAGGCGGCGCAAATCACGCCATTCGCCAATATCCATGCTGTCGGCAGACAACCATAAATGCTGGCAGCGTTTGCGCCCGGCGCGGCGTAAACGCAGCATCATGCCGCTACGTAGCACCCAGGGCGAACCCACGATTTCCCATTCCTGGTTTTGCCAACGCAGGTGGTAATCGGTGAGGATTTTCATTTCGCCCTGACAGGCATGAATGCGACGCTGGCTGCGTACACTGTCAAAAACAACCAGCGAAAGCAGCAGCATCCAGATTAGCGTGTAGCTCATCGGCCACGGCATCAGCAGCACAAACAGTGCGACCAGACCGTGAGCCAGGAGTGAAAGCCATTGTGCACGCCAGGAGACGCGAAGATCAGATTGCCACAGGACCACGTTCTTTATTCCGTGTCTGAATCAGTGTCACCATCCGTTGCAGCTCTGTATCCGCCGGTTTGCCATGATTCATCAACCAATTGAACAGGTCTGGATCATCGCTTTCCAGCAGGCGAACAAACAATTGTTTATCCTCAGGGCTTAACGAGTCATATTCATATTCGAAGAATGGCATAATCGAAATATCCAGCTCGCGCATTCCCCGGCGGCACGCCCAATGAATTCGGGCTTTGTTATTGATATCCATGTGCTCTTTCCTGGTTATCTGATAAAGAAGGTACAAATCTTAGTGTAACGTGTTTTTATTGCACGCATTAACTGAATGTTACCGTTTGCGCACTTTCTCGAGAGAAATAAATGCAACGTGTTGTCGTTGCATTCACCTTGCGAGAATTGCCGTAAGCGCACAATTCGCATGATCAAACTGCTTGCATTGCCGAATGGCTCTTTTACCATTGAGCCAATATCTCTGCTCAATAACCTGGGACATTTTTATGGCTTTCACTCCATTTCCGCCACGTCAGCCGACAGCCGCAGCCCGCCTGCCGCTAACACTCATGACTCTTGATGATTGGGCTTTGGCGAACGTGACGGGCAACGATGCAGAATCCTACCTGCAAGGCCAGGTCACTGCTGACGTTGCGCAGTTGACACCAAACCAGCACACGCTTTGCGCCCACTGTGACGCGAAAGGCAAAATGTGGAGCAACCTGCGGCTGTTCCATCGCGGCGAAGGGTATTCGCTGATTGAGCGCCGTAATCTGCGTGATGCGCAGCTTGTTGAGCTGAAGAAATACGCGGTGTTTTCCAAAGTCACCATCACCCCAGACGACGAAAGCGTGCTGCTGGGCGTTGCCGGTTTCCAGGCTCGCGCCGCGTTGGCCAATGTGTTTACCGCCTTGCCTGATGCAGAAAGCCCGGTAGTTCAGGAAGGCGCAACCACCCTTCTGTGGTTTAACCTCCCAGCCGAGCGCTTCATGCTGGTAACTGATGAAGCAACCGCACAGTCATTAGCTGAAAAATTACACGGCGAAGCCCAGCGTAACGATAGCCAACAATGGCTGGCGCTGGAAATCGAAGCCGGTATCCCGGTGATTGATGCGCCAAACAGCGCACAGTTTATTCCGCAAGCCACCAACATTCAGGCGCTCGGCGGTATCAGCTTTAAAAAAGGCTGTTACACCGGGCAGGAAATGGTGGCTCGTGCGAAGTTCCGTGGCGCTAACAAACGTGCGTTGTGGTTCCTGGCAGGCAAAGCCAGCCGCTTACCGGAAGCGGGCGAAGATCTCGAACTTAAGATGGGCGATAACTGGCGTCGTACCGGCACCGTGCTGGCGGCCAGCCAACTTGATGATGGTCGCGTTCTGGTGCAGGTGGTGATGAATAACGATCTGGAAGCCGACAGCGTGCTGCGTGTTCGTGATGATGTCGGCAGCGAATTAGTGATTGAGCGGCTGCCATATTCGTTAGAAGACGAGTAAATACCCGTCATACTTCAAGTTGCAGATGCGTTGACTGCACCCATGCGCCCCAGTCACATAGTTATCTATGCTCCTGGGGACTTATGGTCTGGTCGCCTTTCTGCAACTCGAATTATTTAGGGTATGACTTGATGAATATCAGTAATTAATGAATGTATAAATAAATCGCCAGGAAGTGGCAAACGCTGCCGCCGAGTACAAAACCGTGCCAGATGGCGTGGTTATACGGGATGCGTTTGCAGACGTAGAAAATAACGCCCAAAGAGTAAATGATGCCGCCTGCCGCCAGCAACGTGACGCTGCCCGGCGCAAGTTTAATCACCATCTGGTAAATCACCACCAGCGATAACCAGCCCATCAATAAATAAGTGACGAGCGATAAAATCTTGAAGCGGTGCGCGATGGTGAGCTTGAAGAGAACCCCCGCCAGCGCCAGTCCCCAAATCACCACCATCAACCCGCGTGCCAAAGGCGAATCCAGCCCAACGAGTAAAAATGGCGTGTACGTCCCGGCTATCAGCAAATAAATTGCGCAGTGGTCAAATTTCTTCAGCCAGGGTTTGGCGCGCTTGTGTGGGATGGCGTGATACAGCGTTGAAGCAAGAAACAGCAAAATCATGCTGCCGCCGTACAAGCTATAACTGGTTATCGCCGTCACACTCGCGTTGCTTTCTACCGCCTGTACCAGTAACAAAACCAGCCCGACAATCCCGAACACCAGCCCAATACCGTGGCTAATACTGTTGGCGACTTCCTCTGCCAGTGAATATCCTTTCGTGATCAATGGTTTGTCAGCCATAGGGTAACTCCCGGTAAGACAAAGAGTGAAAATGCTTCGCAGCTAGAATAGCTGAGAATGATTTCAGCTAACACCTGTACGCTAAAATAAATCCATCAGAGTTGATAACCCTACTTATACAGCTCCGCCACATTTGCCTGGCGGATGACGTGCCTGCGAGGGCGAAAGCTGTGGTGAAATATGGCATGATGTCGCCAGTCATCACCCTTCAGCGCAAGAAAAAGGCTGGTTAATTTAATGTTCACTCATGCAGCAATTGCCGGGCTTAATGGCCTGGAAATGATGGTCTATAACTTTGTCATCAAAAACCGCGACAAAGTGATGTACATGACTATTCGCGAACTGGCCGATGCGGCGGGCGTGTCCACCACCACGGTGCTGCGCTTTTGCCGTAAATTAAACTGCGAAGGATATTCTGAGTTCCGTGTGCGCTTTAAATTATATCTTGAACAAAATGACGAGCAGTTAGTTAATTTTGGCCCAAGTGAAATTATCAGCTTTTTTAAAAGTACCAACAATGAAGAGTTTGATAGTTTAATTGACCAGGCCGTTGATATTATTTGTTCGTCAGAACGAATTATATTTGTTGGCGCTGGCACATCCGGTGCATTAGCAAAATATGGCGCTCGCTTCTTTTCTAATGTCGGAAAATTTAGTAACCATATTGACGACCCTTATTTCCCGGTCACTAATGATATGGCGAAAAACGCGCTGGCGATTGTGCTCTCCGTTTCCGGTGAAACCGAAGAGATCCTGCGCTTTGCCAGCCAGTTCAGCCTGCACAACTGCAAAGTGCTCTCCATCACCAGCCACGAAAACTCAGCGCTGGCTAAGCTCGCTGACTTTAATATCTCCTGGCATATTCCGCTTACGCGCGTTGGTGGAGTTTATGACATCACCACACAAATCCCCGTTATTTATATTCTAGAAACCATTGGCCGCAAACTGGCTAAAAAAATGGCATAAAAAAACGCCCTGTTTTTTGCATGTAACAAATCACATAAACCGTGATTTGTTATATCGTGACAATAAAATCTCATTTGTTAGACTCCAGAACAGAGCTTATTAACGCGCTGCCATTTTGTGATGTATCCCACATTATTTCTGGCACTGACAGTGAGATGACAAAATATGAAAAAACTGACTTTACCAAAAGACTTTTTATGGGGCGGCGCGGTTGCGGCTCATCAGGTTGAAGGCGGCTGGAACAAAGAAGGCAAAGGCCCAAGTATTTGTGACGTGCTGACGGGTGGCTCACACGGCGTGCCACGCGAAATCACTCAGGAAGTTGTCCCTGGCAAATTTTACCCAAACCACGAAGCCATTGATTTCCATGGTCGTTATAAAGAAGACATCGCGCTGTTTGCCGAGATGGGCTTCAAATGCTTCCGTACTTCGATTGCCTGGACGCGTATTTTCCCGAAAGGCGATGAACTGCAACCGAACGAAGAAGGGCTGAAATTCTACGACGATATGTTCGATGAGCTGCTGAAATACAACATCGAGCCAGTTATCACCCTCTCCCACTTTGAAATGCCGCATTATCTGGTGACTGAATACGGTGGCTGGACTAACCGTAAAGTGGTCGATTTCTTTGTTCGTTTTGCCGAAGTGGTGTTTGAACGCTACAAGAGCAAAGTGAAATACTGGATGACCTTTAACGAGATTAATAACCAGCGTAACTGGCGCGCGCCGCTGTTCGGTTATTGCTGCTCCGGCGTGGTTTATACCGAGCACGACAATCCGGAAGAAGTGATGTACCAGGTGCTGCATCATCAGTTTGTGGCAAGCGCCCTGGCGGTGAAGATTGGTCATCGCATCAACCCTGAAATGCAAATCGGCTGCATGCTGGCGATGGTGCCGCTGTATCCGTTCTCCTGTAAGCCAGAAGATCAGATGTATGCGCAAGAATCCATGCGTGAGCGTTATGTGTTTACCGACGTGCAATTGCGCGGTTACTACCCATCTTATGTATTGAACGAGTGGGAACGCCGCGAATTCAACATCAAAATGGAAGCGGGCGACGAGCAAATCCTGCGTGAAGGCGTATGCGATTACCTTGGGTTCAGCTACTACATGACCAACGCGGTGAAAGCCGACGGCGGCACTGGCGATGCGCTATCTGGGTTCCAGGGCAGCGTGCCAAACCCACACGTTAAAGCGTCCGATTGGGGCTGGCAGATTGACCCGGTTGGCCTGCGTTACGCGCTGTGCGAACTGTACGAGCGTTACCAGAAGCCGCTGTTTATCGTCGAAAACGGTTTTGGTGCCTACGATACCGTCGAAGAAGACGGCTCCATCAACGATGATTACCGCATTGATTATCTGCGCGCACACGTTGCAGAAATGATGAAAGCCGTGACTTACGATGGCGTGGATCTGATGGGCTACACGCCGTGGGGCTGCATCGACTGCGTGTCATTCACCACCGGTCAGTACAACAAACGCTACGGTTTTATCTACGTTAACAAGCACGACGACGGCACGGGCGATATGTCTCGCTCGCGTAAGAAGAGCTTTAACTGGTACAAAGAAGTGATTGCCAGCAACGGCGAAAATATCTAACAAACCCCAACGTAAAAAAAGCACCGGCTATCGAAAGCGGGTGCTTTTTTTATGCACTCAGGATTAACGCTGCGTGGAAGCGCGGATTCTCAACTTCCCCACCATGCGCACATGCGTGACGTTATCTTCACCCTGGCAAAGATACTCAACCGCCATGCGGCCCAGTTCGGTATAAGGCAATTGAACGCTCGTCAATTTCGGGATCAGTTGATCCGCAATTCGTTGGTCGTCATACCCTGCCACCAGCACATCTTTCGGCACTGCAATTTGCATTGCCGCCAGCGCCTGATAACAACCGATGGTCATCCAGTCACTTGAGCAAAAAATCGCATCCGGCGGTGAGGCAAGTTGCATCATCCGGCTAATCGCGTGATATGTCTCATCAATTTGCCAGTTGGTTTTCATCACCAGTTGTTCATCGAACTCAAGCCCGGCACGCGTCAGTGCGGCTTTGTAACCCGCGAGACGCTGCTGCGAAGCATCCATCCATTCGTCACCCATGATATGTGCGATGCGGGTTGCGCCCTGCTCAATCAGATGGTGAGTCACCTGTAATGCATTCGCGTAATCATCGGGTAAAAAGGTGGGCTGGAGTGGATAAGTGCTGTCATAAACGTTTAAGAGCACCATCGGCAATGCTGTGCAGCCTGAAAAGACTGAAAAATCAATGGGGCTGGTGACGGGTGAAGCCAGAATAATCCCGATACAACTGCGCTGTTCAAGCTGTTTGATAATACGCAGCGCGAGTTCGCAATCGTCGCCGTAATCATAAATCGTCAGCAACGTATCACTGCGCCAGGCGGCATCCCGAGCCTGGCAAAGTGCGTCAACAAACGGATCATAACTCGGCATGGCATTCATCAGAATGGCAATTTCTTCCTGCCCTTCTGGCTTGTGAGGCGCGGCAATTTTTTTGTATCCCAGTGCCACGGCGGTGGCAATCACGCGCTGCCGCGTCTCCTCGCTGAGCTTAATGCTTTTGGCATTATTCAGAATCAGTGAAACCGTCGCCTGCGAAACTCCTGCCTCGCGCGCAACGTCGGTCATGGTGATTTTGTTTTTCTTTTCCATCGTGTTAGCCACCCGAATTCTGCCCGCAGCGACTATAGCATAACGTGTTTATCATCACGTTGAGTTGACTCGGGTTTGGTTGAATTGTGATCGGCATTGCAATTTTCACGGCGTATCCTTGCTCAAAATCGCACCAGCTAATAAATATTAGCTAATAGTTATTAGCAACCATTTGATGAGGTGAAAACGATGCGACAGCAATGGACGAAAGAACAAATTAACGCGTGGTATCAGCAGCAGGGTTGGATGTGCGGGTTTAACTATTTGCCCAGAACGGCGGTGAACTGGACAGATATCTGGCAAGCAGAAACGTTTGATGCGCCCACTATTGACGAAGAATTAGGCTGGGCGCATGAAGCCGGTTACAACACGCTACGCATTAATTTGCCGTTTATCGTCTGGCAGCACGACCGCGACGGGCTTTTTCAGCGCATCAATACCTTCCTTGATATCGCTAAAAAGCACGAGCTGCGCGTAATGCTGACATTAATGGACGATTGTGGTTTTTCAGGGGATGAGCCTTATCTGGGTCAGCAAAAAGCCCCGATCCCCGGCAAGCATAATAGCCAGGCGGCGGCGAGTCCTGGGCGCGATAAAGTCTGCAATCCAGAAGTCTGGCCGCAAATAGAAAGCTATGTGCGTGATGTTATCCGCACCTTCCGCGATGATCCTCGCATTATTGTCTGGGATTTGTATAACGAGCCGGGTAATCGTGGAACATTCGCCAGTGGCGTCGAGGAAGTGTTTTACGATGAAAAACTGGAACATTTTGCTCTGGAACTCATGACCCAAACCTTTAAATGGGCGCGTGATGAAAACCCTTCGCAACCGCTGACTATTGGCGCGTGGCATCTGCCTCTCGACCCTGATCAGCCCGATAATGAAATTTACCAGCATCCTATTGATCAGGCCGCCTTAGCCCTCTCCGATATTGTCAGTTTCCATGCGTATATTGGCACCGCCAAAATGGTGCGGGTGTTGCGTTACGTCGAACAGTTTGGTCGCCCGTTAATGTGCACCGAATGGCTGGCACGCCATGTCGGCAGCACTTTTGAAGAGCAGTTGCCGTTGATGCATGCCTGCAATGTGGTGCCGTATCAATGGGGACTGGTGCGCGGTAAAACTCAGACGTATATGCCGTGGCCGGTGGTGGTACAAAAACGCGAAGATTACGCGCATCTTTGGTTCCACGACGTATTTGATGAACACGGTATTCCTTTCCGCAAAGCGGAAATGGATCTGGTCGCCCGGCTCTGCAAAGTTGGGTTACATCACAGAGCTTAATTCACCGCCCCCTACAAAATGATAATAATAGCTTCCCTGGTTAATTAGCCGGGGAAGGCTGAGGTTGATTCCATGACAATGGCAATGAAAATACCTTCAAAAGAATTGTGGTCTTATTTTGGTTATGGTTTAGGACAGTGTTTTAGTTTTGGCCTGGTCGGCTCATTCATCAATTACTTTTACACCGATGTACTGGGTATTTCCGCTTTAGCCGCCAGCACAATTTTCTTGATTGCTCGCGCCTGGGATGCGATTCACGATCCCTTCTTCGCCAGTATTATGGACAC
Source organism: Buttiauxella izardii (assembly GCF_003601925.1). GTDB lineage: Bacteria > Pseudomonadota > Gammaproteobacteria > Enterobacterales > Enterobacteriaceae > Buttiauxella > Buttiauxella izardii. The sequence continues at coordinate 181,820 of NZ_QZWH01000022.1, read as the reverse complement.
GATGAACACCCGCTTCGGTAAATTCCGTCATTTCATGCTTATCGCACCGTTGCTGATTACCTTAATGACACTGGCGTCGTTTTATAATATTGACGCACCAACCAGTACCAAAATTCTTTACGCCGGAGCGACCTATATTCTATGGGGCACGCTGTACGCTATCTCTGATATTCCTTTCTGGTCAATGTCATCGGTGATGAGTAGCGAACCGAGAGAACGAACCAAAGCGGTGACCGCAGCGGTGCTTGGCGTCAACGCAGGGATTGCCTGCGCCAATATTTTCTTCCCACGTTTGACTGCATTTTTCGCACCCTACTCCAGCGACCACGGCTATTTTATGGCGGTACTGGTGATGATGGTCATCGGCATGTTGTTAATGATTAATGGCTTCTTTAATGTGAAAGAGCGCGTCCCGCCGAGTGGTGAGAAAGTCACTATACGCGATACTTTCCGGAATTTACGGCACAACAAACCCTTATTCTTCGTGCTCGCAGCCTTCTTCTTTTGCGTACTGCACAATATTGCCAACGGCATTTATATCTACTTCTTTATTTATAATATGGGTGATGGCGGGTTACAGGCGGCAATTGGTGTAATGGGAATTCTGGCGGCACTGGCTTGTTTATTAGCCCCACTCCTGACGCGGCATTATAAAAAACGCACCTTATTTATTGCGCTTTGCTGCCTGGATATTCTGGTGCGTATTGTGCTGTGGTTTGCTGGTTATCAAAGCCTGGCGGTACTGTTTATTTTGCTTGGCCTGAGTACGCTTTTTGTCATGATGAGCAATCTATTTACCTCGGCCATGATCGTCGACACAATCGAATATGCGGAATACCACACCAATAAGCGCTGCGCAGCAATTACGTTTTCCGGGCAGACTTTTACCGGCAAAATGTCGGTCGCGGTCGGCGGCGGATTAATTGGTGTCTATCTGACGCTAATTGGTTATGTGCCACAAGCCGCGTCACAAACTGAAGGTGTGCTTAACGGGCTGTTTTTTGGCATTAGTTTGCTGCCAGCCATCGGCTCGCTTATTCGTATTGGGTTTATCTGGTTCTTTGATTTTACAGAGGATAAACATGAAGAAGTGACCCGTTTGCTTGCCGAACGGCGCGCAAACGGGGGTATCAGTAATCCGGTTGACGATCAGGAAGACAGGCCGGTGACACCCGCCTGGCAGAAATAAGTTCAGCCATTCAGCGACCGCAAATACTCTAAAAATGAGTATTTGCGGTTTAGACCGGAAGCCCAAAACGGAAGCAAGCCCCGCTTTCCGGTCTTTCCACCAGCGCGATATCGCTGCCATGAAGCTGCAACATCTGGCGCACAATCATCAACCCTAAACCGCCGACTCTGACGTGTGACTGGCTCACAATCGACGGGCGTACAAACAGACCTTCTTTAAGTTCCTGCGGAATCCCCGGCCCGTTATCGCTAATCTGCACCATCACTTTTTCGCCGTCTTTCCACAAGCGGACGGCAACGGTTCCCTGCTCCGGCGTATGGCGAATCGCGTTATCCAGCAAATTCGTTAATACCCGCTCAATCATCCCCAAATCCGCATCGATTAGCGGCAAACCGGGCTGGATATCAGCAACCAACTGGAGTTGCCGCGTTTGCGTCATCAATTCAAATTTCTGGAAGACATCCTGCAATAATTCACCAAGGCAAAAACGTTCTTTTTGTGGCTTCACTACGCCATATTCCAGACGCGCTAATTCAAACAGCGATTGCGCAAGGGTGCGGACTTTCTGGCTTTGCGCTAATGCGATTTCCAGATAACGCTTTTTCTCAGCTTCCGAAAGCGTCGCCGACATTACCGATAAACTTTCCAGATAACCATGCATTGAGGTCAACGGCGTGCGTAAGTCATGGGAAATATTGGCAATAAATTCACGACGTAGCTGATCTTGTTGGGAAAGCCGATGCCACTGTTCTGAAATGCGACGCGCCATCGAGATAACGCCCTGGCGCAGCAGGCTGATTTCGTCGTTACTGTGGTTTTTATCCAGCGGTAGCGCCGCCATCGCCTGCATTTCAGCCATACCGCCGGTTTCCAGCGCATTCACCTGGCGTGAGAGCGAACGCAATGGCCGCGTGATCCAACGAAACGCCAGGCCACCGACAATCAGCCCCAGTAAGGCAATCAGGCCAATAGTCAGCAGAACCACTTTTGAGATGGTGTTAAATCGCGCATCACTTGCCAGGGCGTTGTAATTTTCGCCCAATAAAATGATGTACAAATAGCCCATAACTTCGCCGTTTTGCTGCATCGGTGCGACGCTAAATACTTTTTTGCCATCAGGGCTACGGGGGTCGTCGCCGTAAATAGGGAACGGTTGTTTATCAAGCGTGGCCTGAATCGGCTTTAAATCAATGCGGTGGCGTTTGATATGATTCGGCGGTGCCGCATCACCAATGATATTGCCATTTTTATCAAGAAGATAAACCTCAACGCTGGGATTTACCGTCATCAGATGGTCAAACAGACTGCGCACAGAATCCGTGTTCAGGCCATCTTGCCCAAGCAGTGGATAACTTTGGTTGATGTGCTCAGCGAGCGAACCAGAAAGTTGTTGTATTACCGCCTGGCTGTACTGCGTGCTGGTGCGGATTTGCAGCCACCCCAGCAATGAACAGGAGGTGATCAGCAGCAACGCAAAAACCAAAGTCAGGCGCTGAGAAAGCGTGAGTTTTCGCATGGTTTACTCGTGTCGAGGTGCGATGAATTTATACCCTTTACCCCACACCGTGAGAATAAATTCCGGCTCTGCGGGGTTATCTTCAATCTTGATGCGCAAACGGTTGATATGGGTGTTAACCGTGTGTTCGTAGCCTTCGTGCTGATATCCCCAAACCTGATTGAGCAAATTAAGGCGCGAAAAAACTTTGCCGGGATGTTTGGCAAAGAACCACAGCAAATCAAATTCGCGTGGCGTCAGTTCCACCGGCTGATTTCGTAAACGCACATCACGCGCCAGCGGGTCGATAGTCAGCCGTTCAAAAGTGAGCGTTCCTGCATCTTGCATCAGGTTTTGGCTCATTGCTTCCTGGCGGCGAAACAGCGCTTTGACACGCGCCACCAACTCCAGCATAGAAAACGGTTTTGCCAGATAATCATCCGCGCCCAATTCCAACCCCAAAACCCGATGCGTTTCGCTTGAGCGCGCGCTGATCATCACGATCGGCGTATAGCGCGTCATGGTGCGCGCATGGCGACATATTTCCAGGCCATCAACGCCGGGCAGCATAAGATCCAGAATCAAGGCATCCCATCCCCCTTGCTTAAGCAATTCCAGGCCCTGCGAACCATCGGCCGCATGGACAATTTCATAGCCTTCTTCACGCAAATGCAGTTGCAGAAGTTCTGCAATGTTTTCGTCATCCTCAACGATTAATAACTTTTTGGGCTTCATGACTCCGCCTTATTTCCGTCTGTTACCAGAAGTCTATACAACAAACCGACGTGGAGTTATCACATTTAATTTAACTTTTGGTGAGACTTTGGCGAACAGATTTAAGCCACACTGATTTCAACGCAATAACCGGAAATAAAACGATGGATACGCCAACGTTTCAGGTTAAACCCGCCATAGTGCATCCATTATGGCTGAGGCTCTGCCACTGGCTGAATGCACTTGCCATGCTGATTATGGTGACCAGCGGCTGGCGAATTTATAACGCTTCGCCTCTGTTTGATTTCAGCTTTCCAAATGAGTTAACGCTCGGCGGTTGGTTAGGCGGTGCGTTGCAGTGGCATTTTGCGGGGATGTGGTTATTCGGCATTAATGGCGTGATTTACCTGCTGATGAATATTTTCAGTGGCCGCCTGAAACGCAAATTCTGGCCGCTGTCACCGGGAGAGTTAATCAATGATTTTATTTCCGCACTGCGCGGGAAGCTCGCGCATAACGATCTTAACCATTACAACACCGTGCAAAAATTGGCTTATCTGTTTGTGATGATCGATGGGATCGTTCTGGTGTGTTCGGGTTTTGTGGTGTGGAAATCGGTGCAATTCCCTTTATTACGAGAATTGCTCGGCAGTTATGAAAGCGCACGCCTTATTCACTTCTTTGCAATGTCTGGAATGGTTGGGTTTGTGGTTATTCATTTGATTATGGTGGCGCTGGTTCCAAAAACTTTGCTTGCTATGCTACGCGGACGCTAAGGAAAAACCATGAGTAATAATAACAAGATTTTTTCTGATTCCGACAAAGCCGCCATTATTCAGGATGCGACTCAAGAAATTAATAAACAGTTATCGTCCGAAGGTCGCCGTCGTTTTTTAAAGCAAGGGCTAACGCTTGGCGGATTAATGATGCTAACGGGCTGCGATATTAGTGATAATGAATCCGTCGAATCAACGCTAAGCAATATTTCAAGATTTAACGACCGGGTTCAGGGCTGGTTATTTAATGCCAACGATCTGGCTCCGGTTTATCCAGAAAGTATGATGACGCGTCCCTTCCCGTTTAATGCTTTTTATAGTGAGGACGAAGCGCCGACGATTAATGGTGATGATTATCGTCTTGAGGTTGCCGGGTTAGTAGCCGATAAACGCCCGTGGACACTGGCGCAACTTCACCAGATGGCGCAGGTTAGCCAGGTGACTCGTCACATCTGTGTCGAAGGTTGGAGCGCCATTGGCAAATGGGGTGGCGTACCATTTTCTTTATTCCTTAAAGGTATCGGTGCTGATTTAAATGCCCGTTATGTGAGTTTTAAATGTGCTGACGACTACTACACCAGTATTGATATGGCGACGGCACTACATCCACAAACCATTATTGCACTGACTTACGATGGTGAAATATTGCCGCGTAAATATGGCTTTCCGATGAAGCTAAGAATGCCTACTAAGTTGGGATATAAAAACCCAAAACATATTCAAGTTATAGAAGTCACCAACCGCTATCCCGGAGGTTATTGGGAGGATCAGGGTTATAACTGGTTCGGCGGAAGTTAAACCCCTACTGATTAAAACGACGAGGAAATACAAAATGAAAAAACTCTACACTGCTCTGATGTGCTCGGCTTTATTCTTTGGTGTTGCCGGTGCAAATGCTGCCGATAATATGGCGAAAGATAATATGTCTAAAGACAACATGGGGAAAATGTCCCATGACTGTTCGAAAGATAGCATGAAGAAAGACTGCATGGCTAAAGACGGAATGAAGAAAGATTCCATGTCTAAAGATTCCATGTCTAAGGACGGTATGGCTAAAGATAATATGGCCAAAGACGAAATGGGTAAAAAATAATCGTCTAAGCCAGCACCAGGATAATGGCCGTCTCCTGTAATTTCAGGCGACGGCCCTTTTTTATTTTCCGCCAGCCAAATCGAGAAAACTGCCTGTCACGTACGAGGCTTTATCACTAAGAAGCCAGACGATGGCTTCCGCCACTTCTTCCGGTTGCCCGCCGCGTTTCATCGGCAACAGATCTTTTACGCGATCAACGCGCCCGGCCTCGCCGCCCGATGCGTGGATGTCGGTATAAATTAAGCCAGGACGTACGCCATTAACGCGAATGCCCTGCGCGGCGACTTCCAGAGAAAGCCCGATGGTTAGCGTATCCACCGCGCCTTTTGACGCTGCGTAATCGACGTATTCACCCGGCGCACCTAAACGTGACGCTGCCGACGAGACGTTAACAATCGCCCCACCGTTCCCGCCGTGACGAAACGCCATGCGTTTTACCGCTTCACGGCAGCATAGAAAATAGCCCGTGACGTTGGTGACTAGCACGCGGTTGATGCGCTCGGCCGTTAATTCTTCGATGGTCGATTGTTGGAACAATATCCCGGCGTTGTTGACCAATGCGGTAACGGGGCCGTAAACCTTGTCGATTTCTGCGAACATCGCCATCACTTGTAGCTCGTCGGCAATATCCGCTTTGATGGCTATCGCCTCGCCGCTGTGGGCACGAATAATGCTGACGACTTCATCAGCGGCTTGTTTGTTTTGCAGGAAGTTAACGACGACTTTGTAGCCGGATTGCGCCAGCAGGATGGCGGTGGCTCGGCCGATTCCACGGCTGCCACCGGTGACTAATGCGACGGACATTTTACCTCCTGGAACCCCTCACCCCAACCCTCTCCCCCAGGAGAGGGAGCAAACCGGACTATCCCATATCCCCCAGGAGAGGGAGAAAATAGGGCTATCCCATACCCCCAGGAGAAGGAGAAAACCAGACCATTCCCTCTCCATCAGGGAGAGGGCCAGGGTGAGGGTTGTTTTAGAACTTACTGATATTCGCTCATCGGCACGCAAGAACAGAACAGATTGCGGTCGCCGAACACATCGTCCAGGCGTTTCACGGTCGGCCAGTATTTGTTGCCATGACCTGTCGGGAACACCGCCAGTTCGCGGGTGTACGGGTGCGTCCAGTCAGCCACGATTTCGTCCTGGGTGTGCGGTGCGTTAACCAGCGGGTTATCTTCCAGCGGCCATTCACCACGCGCCACGCGGTCGATTTCAGTGCGGATAGTCAGCATCGCATCGATAAAGCGATCCAGTTCCAGTTTGCTTTCAGATTCGGTTGGCTCAACCATCAGCGTACCCGCCACCGGGAACGACATGGTTGGTGCGTGGAAACCGAAGTCAATCAGGCGCTTAGCAATATCCAGCTCGCTAATACCGGTCTCTTCTTTGAGCGGACGAATATCCAAAATACATTCGTGCGCCACGTGCCCACTGCGCCCGGTATACAGAATCGGGAATGCAGATTTCAGGCGCGTCGCAATATAGTTCGCATTCAGAATCGCCACCTGGCTGGCTTTTTTCAGCCCCTGCGCGCCCATCATGCGGATGTACATCCAGCTGATTGGCAGAATCGATGCGCTACCAAACGGAGCCGCAGAAACCGCGCCTTGTTGGGTCAGCATCTCTTCAATCTGCACCACGCTGTGCCCTGGAACAAACGGTGCCAGGTGCGCTTTCACGCCGATTGGCCCCATGCCTGGGCCGCCACCGCCGTGTGGAATGCAGAAGGTTTTGTGCAGGTTAAGGTGTGAAACATCGGCATCGATATAACCCGGAGAAGTGATCCCCACCTGTGCGTTCATGTTCGCGCCATCGAGGTAAACCTGGCCGCCGAACTGATGCACAATCTGGCACACTTCGCGGATTGTCTCTTCGTAAACGCCGTGGGTGGACGGGTACGTCACCATGATGCAAGACAGCGCATCGCCTGCCTGTTCGGCTTTAAGACGCAGATCGTGAAGATCGATGTTGCCTTGTTTATCACAGGCGACAACCACCACTTCCATGCCCGCCATTTGCGCCGACGCCGGGTTAGTCCCGTGCGCAGAGCTTGGGATCAGGCAAAGATTACGACTGCCTTCGTTGCGGCTTTCGTGGTAGCGACGAATCGCCAGCAGGCCCGCGTATTCACCCTGCGCGCCTGAGTTTGGCTGCATGCAAAGCGCGTCGTAACCGGTCAGTTTCACCAGCCAGTCAGACAGCTGAGAAATCATCTGGTGATAACCTTCTGCCTGGTTTGCCGGGCAGAACGGGTGCAGTTCAGCAAATTCCGGCCAGGTGATTGGGATCATCTCAGCCGCCGCGTTCAGCTTCATGGTGCAAGAACCCAGCGGGATCATCGCCTGATTCAACGCCAGATCTTTGCGCTCGAGCGAGTGCATATAGCGCATCATTTCAGTTTCGCTGTGATAGCGATTGAATACCGGATGCGTCAGGATCGCATCTTCACGCAGCATTCCTTTTGGAACAGACAGGCTATCGCCCGCCACGTTTTGGTCGAGTTTGTCGATATCCAGGCCGTGGTTGTCACCCAGTAAAACGGTGAACAGCGCCTGAACATCTTCGCGGGTAGTCGCTTCATCAAGCGTAATGCCAACCGCGTTGAGGATATCGCTGCGCAGGTTGATTTCATTGGCTTCGGCACGTGCCAGCACACCGGCTTTATCGGTGACTTCGACACACAGTGTATCGAACCAATGTTTATGACGCAGCACCAGCCCTTTTTGTTGCAGGCCAGAAGCCAGAATATCGGTCAGGCGATGAATGCGCCCTGCAATGCGTTTCAGGCCAGCCGGGCCGTGGAACACCGCATACAGGCTGGCGATGTTTGCCAGCAGAACCTGGGAAGTACAAATGTTGGAGTTCGCTTTTTCGCGGCGGATATGTTGCTCGCGAGTTTGCATCGCCATGCGCAGTGCGGTGCGGCCCGCAGCATCGCGGGAAACGCCGATAATACGGCCTGGCATGGAGCGTTTAAATTCGTCACGCGCCGCAAAGAATGCCGCGTGTGGGCCGCCGTAACCCATTGGCACGCCGAAACGCTGGGCGGAACCAAATACGATGTCGGCACCTTGTTTGCCCGGTGCAGTCAGCAGAACCAGCGTCATAAAGTCAGCGGCAACACTCACGATGACTTTACGGCTTTTCAATTCGGTAATCAGGGCGCTGTAGTCATGGACTTCGCCGGTGGTGCCGACTTGTTGCAGCAGCACACCAAACACATCCTGGTGATCCAGCACTTTGGCGGCGTCGTCGACAATCACGTCAAAGCCGAAGGTTTCAGCACGGGTGCGAACCACGTCCAGCGTTTGCGGGTGGACGTCGGCGGCAACGAAGAAACGGTTGGCGTTTTTCAGTTTGCTGACGCGCTTAGCCATTGCCATCGCTTCTGCGGCAGCGGTCGCTTCGTCGAGCAGGGATGCGGAGGCGATGTCCAGACCGGTCAAGTCCAGCGTCACTTGCTGGAAGTTGAGCAGTGCTTCAAGACGGCCTTGTGAAACTTCGGGTTGATACGGCGTATACGCGGTGTACCAACCTGGGTTTTCCAGCATGTTACGCAGGATCACCGGCGGAGTTTGCACCGCGGTATAACCCATGCCGATGTACGTTTTAAAGCGCTTGTTACGGCTGGCAATGGTCTTTAATTCAGCCAGGGCCGCGAATTCAGTTGCAGCCTCACCCACCTGTGGTGGCTCGGCAAGCTGGATATCAGCCGGAACGATCGAAGCGATCAGCTCGTTTAACGAACGAGCGCCCACCGTCTCCAGCATTTCGTGTTGCTGCTGTGCGTTTGGTCCAATGTGGCGGTCGATAAACGCTTCGTGATTTTCAAGCTGACGTAAAGACTGGGTCATGAGCGGTGATTCCTGAAGTGTTTTCCCCTCACCCGAAAGGATGAGGGGATAAAAGATTTATTCGTCTTCTAACAGAGCTTCGTACGCGGTTGCATCCAGCAAACCATCCAGTTCGGACTCGTCGCTCGCTTTGATCTTGAAGATCCAACCCGCCGCGTACGGCTCGCTGTTGATAAGCTCTGGTGAATCGCTCAGCTCGGTGTTAACTGCGATGATCTCACCGCTGATTGGCGCGTAAATATCAGAAGCCGCTTTGACAGATTCAGCCACGGCGCAATCATCGCCAGTGCTAACCGTTGCGCCCACTTCTGGCAGGTCAACAAACACCATGTCGCCCAGCAGCTCTTGCGCGTGCTCGGTGATACCGACGGTGTAAGTCCCATCAGCTTCTTTACGCAGCCACTCGTGCTCTTTGCTGTATTTCAATTCGTTTGGCACATTGCTCATTGTTTTTCTCCTGATTTCAAAATCACTGCGCGACAGCTTTTCCGCCGCGAACAAAAATGGGTTTCGTCACCTTAACCGGCATTTCGCGGTTACGGATTTGCACAATCGCCGTTTCGCCAATGCCTGCCGGAACACGCGCCAGCGCGATGCTGTAGCCCAATGTTGGCGAGAAGGTTCCACTGGTAATGACACCCTCGTGGATGTTGCCGGATTCGTCAGTAAAACGGACAGGCAGCTCATTACGTAATACGCCTTTTTCCGTCATGATCAAACCAACAAGCTGCTCGGTGCCTTTCTCGCGCTGGGCTTCGAGTGCTCCACGGCCGATGAAATCACGGTCTTCAGGCTGCCAGGCGATAGTCCAGCCCATGTTGGCGGCCAGCGGTGAAACGCCTTCGTCCATTTCCTGGCTGTATAAGTTCATGCCCGATTCCAGGCGCAGGGTATCGCGCGCGCCCAGGCCGCATGGCTTCACGCCAATCTCAACCAGTTGCGCCCAAAACTCGGCCGCTTTTTCGTTTGGCATGGCGATTTCGTAGCCTGCTTCTCCGGTGTAACCCGTCGTCGCAATGAACAAATCACCCGCCTGAACGCCAAAGAATGGCTTCATGCCAGCAACGGCTTTGCGCTGTTCTTCGGTAAACAACTGCGCGGCTTTAGCCTGTGCGTTTGGCCCCTGAACGGCAATCAGCGACAGGTCGTCACGCACGGTGACAGAAACAGAGAACGGTTCGGCGTGTTGATTAATCCAGGCCAGGTCTTTTTCACGGGTGGCAGAGTTCACCACCAGGCGGAAGAAATCTTCGGTCTGGAAATAGATAATCAGATCATCGATAACACCGCCGGAAGCGTTGAGCATGGCGGTGTAGAGGGCTTTACCCGGTTGGGTAAGTTTGGCAACGTCGTTTGCCACTAAGTAACGCAGGAATTCGCGAGTACGGGCACCTTTCAGGTCAACGATAGTCATGTGGGAAACATCAAACATCCCGGCATCGTTACGCACCGCGTGGTGCTCATCAATCTGCGAGCCATAGTGCAATGGCATCATCCAGCCGTGGAAATCCACCATGCGCGCACCGCAGAGATTGTGCTGTTCAAACAAAGGGGTCTTTTGAGTCATTTTTTCCTCTTTAACCATCTGGTTGAAAAGCGCTGTTCGCTTTTCTTTTCGTCAGACGAAACCCAGCATCGCCACCGATCCCGATAGCGACGCAAACGTTACCTTTTGCCTGAACTTACCATTGAATGAGGGAGTAAACCATAAGGCTAAAACGGTCATTGCATTAGCTTATGACCAAAACAGGAGGCACATGATGCAGAGCATTCATCTGGAAAAATGCGAGACACTACGCATAAACAGGAAGTGTTTTCGTCAGAATTTAGCGTTAGCTAACATTTACCACCATTTCAGAAACAAATTCACTACATCGCTAAAAACGTGGGATGAGAAAAAGTAATCCGAAATAACCGGTGAGATTAGAATTTTTCAAATGAGGGGGGTGTTTCCCTTTCCAATAAAAAGAAAGGGAAATGTGACGTAGTTATCTTAACCAATCAGGTAAATCGTGTAGGCCCATTGCCTGCTTAACCAGTTGCGGTTTTACCCCTGGCAGCGTATCCGCCAGTTTCAGGCCAATATCACGCAGCAGTTTCTTCGCCGGATTGCTTCCGGCAAACAGATCACGGAAGCCCTGCATGCTGGCAAGCATCATTGCAGCACTATGTTTGCGGCTACGTTCGTAGCGGCGCAGATACAAATACTGCCCGATATCTTTGCCCTGGCTGTGCAAGCGACGCACTTCGTCAATCAGTTCAGCGGCGTCCATAAAGCCCAGGTTCACGCCCTGCCCGGCTAATGGATGGATAGTGTGTGCGGCATCACCCACCAGCGCCAGGCGATGAGCGGCAAAATTGCGCGCATAACGGCCGGTCAGCGGGAATATCTGGCGTTCGCTTTCCACGCTGCACAAACCCAGACGCAGATCGAATGCCACGGATAATGCCTGGTTAAACTCTTCAGCACTCGCCTGCTGCAAACGCTCGGCTTCCAGCGGCGGCAACGACCAGACAATCGAACACAAATGCGGGTCACTTAACGGCAGGAACGCCAGAATGCCGTCGCCATGAAACACCTGGCGAGCCACAGCCTGATGGGGTTCAGCAGTACGAATCGTGGCAACCAGCGCGTGATGGCGATAATCCCAAAATGTCAGCGGGATATCGGCTTGTTTACGCAGCCAGGAATTTGCGCCATCTGCGCCAACGACCAGACGCGCAGTGAGCATTGCACCGTCTTTGAGCGTGATAAAAGCTTCGTTTTCGCCCCAGGCCACTTGCAGTAATTCCGCAGGAGCCATTAACGTTACATCGCTGCACTGCTCAGCGCGTTGCCACAAAGCATGATGGATAACCGAGTTTTCAATGATGTGGCCCAAATGGCTGAAACCATAGGATTTGTCATCAAAAGCAATATGCCCGAAACTGTCTTGATCCCACACTTCCATGCCGTGATAGCAACTGGCGCGTTGGGCGATAATTTTCGGCCACGCGCCAAGGTGAGTCAGCAACTTTTCGCTGGCGGCGTTGATGGCCGAAACGCGTAATGCGGGTGCAGATTCTGGTGCCAGCGGCTGCGGAAGATGGTTCTCCAGCACCGCGACACGCAAGCCGCTGCCTTGCAAACCGCAGGCAACCGCCAGTCCCACCATGCCACCACCAACAATCGCTACATCAACGCTTTGCAAATTGACTCTCCTTAAAAAAACCTGTTTTAACGCGCAACCCAGCCGAGAGTACGCCCCGCCAGCACATCACGCGCCGGGGTGAAATGTTCCATCGCAATCAAACCCAAATTGCGCCCCACGACCAGCGGAGCCCAACGATTGGCGAACAACTGAACTAAGCCATCGGTCACGCCAATGGTGGCATTTTTATCTTCATAGCGGCGCTGCTGATATTGCGCCAGCACCGCATAACTACCGACATCTTGTGAAGCTTCATGAGCTGCGGCTAAATCTTCCGCCAGCGACATAACATCGCGCAGCCCGAGGTTGAAACCTTGCCCGGCAATCGGATGCAGCGTTTGTGCGGCATTGCCCACCAGCGCAACGCGGTGCGAAACCGGCTGCGAAGCGGTGGTCAGCGCCAGTGGATATTGCGAGCGCGCACCGGCATGCGTGATGCGCCCAAGCCGCCAGCCAAATGCGCGTTGCAGCTCATTGCAGAATTTCTCGTCGCTCCACTGGGCGATTTCCGCCTGAGCTTCACGCGGCTGGCACCAAACCAGCGAACAGCGCCCGTCTGACATCGGCAACATCGCCAGCGGGCCATGCTCGGTGAAACGCTCGAACGCGCGCCCGTTATGCGGTTGCGAGGTCGTGATATTAGCGATCACCGCCACTTGTTGGTAATCCTGCTGCTGCCAGGTGATGCCGCACTGCGCGGCAAGCGGTGAGCGCGAACCATCTGCCGCCACCAGCAATTTGCCTTCAATCAGCTCGCCATTATCAAGTTGAACGCTGACTTTATCGCTCTCACGAGTGAATGACGCGACACGCTGCGGGCAGTGTACCGTCACGCCTGGCGCTTTGCGCAGCAGGGCGAATAAACGCAAACCGATATCGTGCAGTTCAACGACTTGCCCTAATGCCGGGATTTGGTAATCCTGCGCTTCGAGAGTCACAAAACCCGCATGGCCCCGGTCGCTGACATGGACGGAGGTAATCGCCGTCGCGCAATCTTTAATCGCAGGCCACACGCCAATACGCGTTAATTGCTGGCAGGTTCCCTGGGCAATGGCTATCGCGCGGGCATCAAAACCGGGATGCGCGGCTGATTCTGGCGCAGCCGCTTCAATCAAATGAACCGGCAGTTTTCCGTGGGTTAGATGCGATATCGCCAGCGCAAGCGTCGCGCCCGCCATACCACCACCGACAATAATCACGCTCATGACTGACGCGCCGCCGCCATGAGTGCTTCAATATCGTCGGCCGCTTTCACCACGCTGGCAGTCAGGTTTTCGTTACCGTCGGCAGTGATCAGAATGTCGTCTTCGATGCGAATACCGATGCCGCGATACTGCGCAGGAACGTCTGCGTCTGGCGCAATATACAAGCCTGGTTCAACGGTGATGACCATTCCCGGCTCAAGCAGGCGAGAACGATCCTGCCCGTACGCGCCGACGTCGTGCACATCCAGCCCCAGCCAGTGGCTCAGGCCGTGCATAAAGAACGGGCGATGGGCGTTTTCCGCAATCAGTTTATCGACTTCACCCTTGAGGATGCCGAGCTTCACCAGGTCGGTCACCATAATGCGCACGACTTGCGTGGTGACTTCCTGCATGGAAGTGCCTGGGCGGTAAAGCTGAAGAGCCGTTTCCAGTGATTCGAGAACGATGTCGTAAATTTCGCGCTGCGGTGCGCTAAATTTGCCGTTGACCGGGAAGGTGCGCGTGATATCGCCAGCGTAGCCTTGATATTCACAACCGGCGTCGATCAACACCAAATCGCCATCGCGCATTTGGCTCTCGTTTTCGGTGTAATGCAGGATGCAGGCGTTTTCACCGCTGCCGACAATCGTGTTGTACGACGGGAAACGTGCGCCGTGGCGGTTAAATTCGTGAAGGATTTCGCCTTCAAGCTGATATTCAAACATGCCCGGACGGCATTTTTCCATCGCTCGAGTATGCGCCAGCGCGGTGATTTCCCCGGCGCGGCGCATCGCGATAATTTCTTCTTCGGACTTAAACAAGCGCTGTTCGTGAACCCACGGACGCCAGTCAGTCAGCGTGACAGGTGCGGTCAAATTCTGGCGCGAGCCACGGCGAAGTTTGTCGAGTGCGGCAAAAACAATCGTATCGGCATAAGCGTATTCGCCCTGCGCGTGGTAGACCACATCCAGACCGTTCAGCAATTGGTGCAACTGCTCGCCGATTTCGGAGAACGCCAGCGCACGATCGACGCCCAGTTTTTCAGGAGCGGCTTCCTGCCCAAGACGGCGACCAAACCAGATTTCAGCGGTTTTATCGCGCAGGCGGTTAAACAGCACGCTGTGGTTGTGGGTTTCGTCGCTTTTAATCAACACCAATACAGCTTCAGGTTCGTTGAACCCCGTGAAGTACCAGAAATCGCTACTTTGGCGATACGGATATTCGCTGTCTGCGCTGCGAGTGGCCTCGGGTGCGGCAAAGATAAGCGCCGCGCTAGCCGGTGCCATTTTGGCCAACAACGCCTGACGGCGACGGAGAAATTCGTGCTGATTCATCACACCTCCTGAAGCTTATTGTTATTAGTGTAGCGTTGGTTTCTGCACTTCCGGCGCAGTCGGAACCGGGCGAGTAAAGGTGTCGTGGCACAGCAATGCGGCAACACGCACGTACTCGATAATCTCTTCGAGCGACATTTCCAGCTCTTCTTGATCTTCGTCTTCGTCGTAGCCCAGTTGCGCGATGTTACGCAGATCGTCGATAGCTTCGCCGGTTTCGCCGGTGACTTTATCGAGCTTAGTTTGCGTGACACCGAGTCCCAGCAGGAAGTGGTTTACCCAGCCTGCCAGTTCGTCGGCACGGTGAAATACCGTCGCTTCGTCGCCTTCAGGCAGATAAAGCTGGAACATAAAGCCGTCGTCTTCCAGCGCGTCACTGGTTGCAGCGTGCATCTGGCGCAGGGTATCGGCAAGGTTTTGCCCAAAGGCTAAGCCTTCGTTGGTCAAGTCATGCAACAGCGGTTGCCAGGTGGTGTCTTTGTTGCCGCCGCACAGCATTCCGCTGATTAGGCCGTGCATTTCCGAGGCCGTAAGACCCACACCTTGTTGGTTCAGTAGTTGGCCGACTAAGTCATAGTCAGGCATAGTGTTCTGTATAGACATGCGCATTCGCCATCGTTGGCAGTGATAGTTCATGTTATGCTACCACCAGGGACCCAAAGGCACCAGAAAAGGGCTTGTATCTTCATTTCGGGATAGCTATAGTGACGCCCCTTTCGTGACCAGACACGGTTTAGCGAGAGGCAGGCGAGTTAACAGCAGGAAGGTGGCATGTCTGCACAACCAGTCGATATCCAAATTTTCGGTCGTTCATTGCGCGTGAATTGTCCGCCTGAACAACAGGATGCACTGAATCTTGCGGCTCAAGAGCTCGATCAGCGGTTGCAAGATTTAAAAGTTCGCACTAGAGTCACAAATACTGAGCAGTTAGTTTTCATCGCAGCACTGAATATTTGCTACGAGTTGGCTCAGGAAAAATCGAAAACCCGCGACTACGCTTCCAACATGGAAGAACGTATTCGGATGTTACAGCAGACCATCGAACAAGCGTTGCTTGAGCAAGGTCGCATAACAGAAAGACAAGGTCCAAATTTTGAATAACACTTCGCAGTTACCTATGGTAGAGTAACTTTGAAGACCAAATTTCTCTGAGATGTTTGCAAGCGGGCCAGTCCCCTGAGCCGATATTTCATACCACAAGAGTGTGGTGCTCCAGAGTCTGTGAGCATGCTCGGTCCGTCCGAGAAGCCTGATGATTCTGACGCTGCACTCACCTTGAACCAAGGGTTCAAGGGTTACAGCCTGCGGCGGCATCTCGGAGATTCCCTCTTTCTACCAAACCAGTCATTCCCATGACAAAAACTCAGCTAATCCCATCGCTTCGGCAAGAAATCAGACAACACATTCGGCAACGTCGCCGACAACTCACGCCCACTGAACAACACCAATTCGCAGAACTTGCAGCTAAACGCATGCTGGCTTACGAACCTATTGTGCATGCTTCAACGGTGGCGGTGTTTTTGTCGTTTGATGGTGAGCTAGATACCACGCCACTGATTCGCGCGTTGTGGAAAGCGGGGAAAACGGTTTACCTGCCTGTTTTACATCCTTTCAGCAAAGGCAATTTGTTGTTTCTGCGCTACGCAGAAAACAGCCATCTGGTGATGAATCGTCTGAAAATCCTTGAACCTAAACTGGATGTCCGCGACGTATTGCCGTTGGATAAACTGGATGTGCTGATCACGCCGTTAGTGGCGTTTGACGAGCAAGGGCAACGGTTGGGAATGGGTGGTGGTTTCTACGACAGGACGTTGCAGAACTGGCAGCAGCACGGTTTATGGCCGGTTGGGCTGGCGCATGATTGCCAGCACGTTCCGGCGTTACCCAGCGAGCAATGGGATATTCCCTTGCCCGCTATCGTCACGCCTTCACGAATTTGGCAGTTTAAGCAATTGCCTGGTGTGCCAGAATTGCAGAACTAAAACTGTGGTCAGCGCGCCGAGAAGTGCGCAAAACATATCGGATTGCGTGTCCCAAATATCGCCCTGCGTCCCTAAAAACTCATCCGCTCCCTGCCCTAAAGCTAGCGCTGCCGCCCATTCGATAAGTTCGTACAACGCGCTTATCGCCAGTGCGATGCAACACACCAGAAACGCGACCATTTTGCGCCCGCGAACATAGCCCCCACGAATCAGAATCTCACGCGCAGCCAGCGCCGGAACTAACCCCTGGAAAAAGTGGCCGAGTTTGTCGTACGGGTTACGGCTTAAGCCAAAGAGTGCCTGAACATCAAAACCAATCGGCACTTTGGCGTAGGTGTACAAACCGCCGACCATCAAAATAATGGCGTGCAGGAAGATTAAAACATAGAGCAGCGGGGTCAGTGGGAAACGCGAGTAAGTCGCTAAAAGCACAGGAACAATAATGATGACTGGAGTCACTTCCATCAGCCAGGTCATTCTGTCTGCCGTGCTAACGCCGGTATAGATGAGAATTAACAGAAGTATAAAAGCGCCGGATTTTAATAACATACTTGTCATGGTGAATCGCTTCCTGGCTTATGAGGAGCCTTTCAGACTCCTCAAATTTGAATGAGTTCATAGGGTGGATAAGCGCAAGCGTCATCCACCGTTTTCGCCAGTTTTGTCGGATGACGCTGCCGCTTATCCGACCTACGATTAGAATTAGTAAAGCAGACGAGCGCGGATAGTTCCTGGGATCGCTTTCATTGATTTCAATGCCGCTTCAGCCACATCTTCTTCAGCATCGACATCAATCACCACATAACCCATTTGCGGCGTGGTTTGCAGATACTGTGCAGCGATGTTGATGCCTTGCTCAGCAAAAATCTGGTTCAGCGCGGTCAAAATGCCCGGACGGTTTTCGTGAATATGCAGCAAACGGCTGGTGCTACCACCGTGCAGCGGCAGGGAAACTTCCGGGAAATTCACCGCCGACAACGTAGAACCGTTATCGGAGTATTTCGCCAGCTTGCCCGCCACTTCCAGGCCGATGTTTTCCTGCGCTTCCTGCGTTGAACCGCCGATGTGCGGCGTCAGGATCACGTTATCAAATTCACACAGCGGTGACGTGAACGGATCGCTGTTGGTTGCAGGCTCGGTTGGGAACACGTCGATTGCCGCACCCGCCAGATGTTTACGCGCCAGCGCGTCACACAAAGCTGGAATATCGACAACCGTACCGCGCGCGCAGTTGATCAGCAGCGCGCCCGGCTTCATCAATGCCAGTTCATTAACACCAATCATATTCTTGGTCGATGCGTTTTCAGGAACGTGCAGGCTGACAACATCGCTCATATTCAGCAAGTCAGAAAGATGCTGAACCTGGGTCGCATTACCGAGAGTCAGTTTGTTTTCGATATCGTAGAAATAAACGTGCATCCCCAGCGCTTCAGCCAGAATACCCAACTGAGTGCCGATATGGCCGTAACCGATGATGCCGAGCTTTTTACCACGCGCTTCGTAAGAACCCACCGCCAGTTTGTTCCACACGCCACGGTGTGCTTTGGCGTTAGCTTCTGGCACGCCACGCAACAGCAGCAGCAACTGGCCAATCACCAGTTCAGCAACGGAACGCGTGTTTGAGAATGGAGCGTTGAATACCGGCACGCCGCGTTTCGCCGCTGCGTCCAGGTCAACCTGGTTGGTTCCGATGCAGAAACAGCCCACCGCCACCAGCTTTTCAGCCGCTGACAGAATATCTTCAGTTAAGTTAGTACGGGAACGCAGACCAATGAAATGCGCATCACGGATCGACTCTTTCAGGGCATCGCTGTCCAGCGCGCCTTTATGGTATTCGATGTTGGTATAGCCTGCCGCGCGGAGGTTATCCACGGCTTTCTGGTGTACACCTTCCACCAGCAGGAATTTAATCTTGTCTTTATCCAGTGATACTTTTGCCATTTCCCGACCCTATTTTTAGAACTGATGTTGTGCTGTGTGATAAGACACCCTTCTGCCAAAATATCAAAAAATACGGGCGGGGCAATATAAACGATTGCGTAGTCAGCAAAGCGAAAAAGGAATAAGCGCTATGGGGCAGCACAAAATTCTGAGTAGCAGAGAGAATCAGGAATGAACAGCAGGCGGCTGGAAGGAATGTGACATATGTCACCAAATTTGCCGTTAGATTATTTTGTCATTTTTTATGCGGAATTTGGGGCGCGTGAAACGCCCCAGTCAGATCATTTGGTGATAGTTTTCACGCCATCAGCCGTACCGATCAGCGCCACATCCGCGCCACGGTTGGCAAACAGACCGACAGTCACCACGCCCGGCAAGCCGTTGATGGCATTTTCCAGCGCGATTGGCTCAACGATACTCAGGCCGTAAACATCCAGAATGATGTTGCCGTTGTCAGTCACTACGCCCTGACGATACTCCGGGCGACCGCCCAGTTTCACCAGTTCACGCGCCACACAGCTACGCGCCATTGGGATCACTTCAACCGGCAGCGGGAAGTTACCCAGGATGCCCACTTGTTTGGACGCATCCGCGATACAAATAAACTTTTCCGCCACGGATGCGATGATCTTTTCGCGAGTCAGCGCCGCGCCGCCGCCTTTGATCATTTGCATCTGGCCGTTGATCTCATCTGCACCATCGACATAAATGCCAAGCGAGTCGACTTCGTTGAGATCGTAAACGGTGATACCAAGGCTTTTCAGTTTGGCGGTAGAAGCGTCGGAGCTAGAAACGGCACCATCAATTTGATGTTTGATAGTCCCGAGAGCATCAATAAAATGTGCGGCGGTGGAGCCGGTGCCCACACCCACGATTGTGCCTGGTTCCACGTATTGTAATGCTGCCCAGCCGACTGCTTTTTTCAGTTCATCCTGCGTCATGGTTTTTTGCCTGTGCTGTGAAAACTGACGCGCATTATAGTGCAAGCGCTGCGGGGTTGTCCCAGGGAATGGCAGAACTCATCCGATCTTTGTGGATTTGGTCTGGATCGACTGCAAATTTATGTCATAGTGCGGAACAGTGCAGAAATCACAAAACAGGAGTGAGCTAACAACAATGAAACGCCCGGACTATAGAACGCTACAGGCGCTGGATGCCGTGATTCGTGAACGAGGATTTGAGCGCGCGGCACAAAAGCTCTGCATTACTCAATCCGCGGTTTCACAGCGTATCAAGCAACTGGAAAATATGTTCGGCCAGCCATTGTTAGTGCGCACGGTTCCTCCACGTCCAACCGAGCAAGGTCAAAAATTACTTGCGTTATTGCGCCAGGTTGAACTGCTTGAGGAAGAGTGGCTGGGTGATGAACAGACCGGCTCAACGCCGCTGTTACTGTCGCTGGCGGTGAACGCCGACAGTCTGGCAACCTGGTTGCTGCCAGCCCTTGCTCCAGTTCTGGCCGACTCCCCTATTCGCCTGAATCTGCAGGTTGAAGATGAAACCCGCACGCAAGAACGCCTGCGTCGTGGCGAAGTGGTCGGCGCGGTATCTATTCAGCCGCAGCCATTGCCAAGTTGCCTGGTCGACAGACTCGGCGCGCTGGATTATTTGTTTGTCGGTTCAAAAGATTTTGCCGCACGTTATTTCCCGAATGGCGTGACGCGTTCTGCATTGCTGAAAGCGCCCGCCGTGGCGTTTGACCATCTCGACGATATGCATCAGGCGTTTTTACAGCAGAACTTTGATTTATCGCCGGGTAGCGTGCCGTGCCACATCGTTAACTCGTCGGAAGCGTTCGTGCAACTGGCGCGCCAGGGTACGACCTGCTGCATGATCCCGCATCTGCAAATTGAACGAGAGATTAACAGCGGTGAATTGATTGACCTGACGCCAGGTCTGATGCAACGCCGGATGCTGTACTGGCACCGTTTTGCGCCGGAAAGCCGCATGATGAGAAATGTCACCGATGCACTGCTGGAGTATGGGCATCGGGTTTTACGACAGGACGCTGAATAGAAAAAGGCCGCTAACATTTAGCGGCCTTTTTGTTTTGTCGGATGACGCTAACGCTTATCCGACCTACGTTTTGCGGTTTTGTCGGGTGACGCTAACGCTTATCCGGCCTACGATTTTTGCGGTTTTGTCGGGTGGATAAGCCGCAGGCGTCATCCACCGTTTATTGCGCAGGCTTCTCGCTCTGAGCACGTTCCAGTTCAAACACCACATCCACCTGGTCATCAAACTGAATCGTTTGCTGATCGTAAGTATCCTGGGCCGAAACTGGCGGTGCCGCGTCTGCTTTCATCATCCGCACCATTGGCGCTGGCTGATAGTTAGAAACGTGGTAACGCACGCTATAAACTGGCCCCAGCTTGCTGCTAAACCCTTCGGCTAACAGTTTCGCCTGGCGAGTCGCATCGTCGATGGCCGCTTTACGCGCTTTGTCTTTGTATTGTTCCGGGTTGGCTACGCCAAGAGAAACGGAGCGAATTTCGTTAAGCCCCGCTTTCAATGCCCCATCCAGCAACTCGTTCATTTTGTCGAGCTTGCGCAGAGTGACATCAACCTGACGCACGGCACGGTAGCCTTTCAGCTGCGTTTTGCCGTCTTTCAGGTATTCATATTCTGGTTGAGTGCGCAGATTTGCCGCGTTGACGTCTTTCTTCTCAACGCCGCTTTGCTGCAAGAATGTCAGGTATTGCGCCACACGGTCGTCAGCCTGTTTCTTGGCTGATGCCGCATCTTTGGCAGACACGTTCACTTCGATAGCGAGTGTGGCAATGTCAGGAACAGCATCCACGCTTGCGGTGCCGGATGTCACGACATGCGGGCCATTAGGTAATTCATCGGCCATTGCCGGAACCGAACCAAATCCCACTAGAGCGGCTAATGCCAGGGTTTTAAACTTCACTGTAATTCCTCCATGCTACATTCCACTGTCATTACGCCCGCAAATTACACGGGCGTCTGGCAGCAAGCTTAGCCTGGAATGGTAACTTGTCTATCGGATTAAGGCTAATTACCCCATTAACGACGTGATATGGCGTACGCCATCTGCCGCCAGTTGGAAGGCAATAAACCACATCACAATACCGACAACTCCGTTGATAATGCGCTGGGCTTTTGCGGTACGCAGGCGCGGCGCAAGCCATGCGGCGAGAAACGCCAGGCCGTAAAACCACAGAATAGAAGCACTCACCGTTCCGAGGGCAAACCAACGCTTCGGCTCATCAGCCAGTTGCCCACCGAGACTGCCCAGCACCACGAAAGTATCAAGATAAACGTGCGGATTAAGCCAGGTTACCGCCAGTACAGTGGCGACAATTTTCCAGCGCCCCTGCTTCAATACTTCCGCTGACGCCAGCTCCACATTGCTGCTCATCGCGGTGCGCAGTGCGCCCCAGCCGTACCACAGCAAAAAGGCTACACCACCCCAGGTGACAATCGCCAACAGCCACGGCGACTGCATCAGCAGCGCGCTGCCGCCAAAAATTCCGCCGCAAATCAGCAGCACATCGCTAATCGCACAAAGAGAAGCAATCATCAGATGATATTGACGGCGAATGCCCTGGTTGAGCACAAACGCATTTTGCGGGCCAAGTGGCAGAATTAACGCAGCGCCTAATGTAAGCCCTTGAAAGAAATAAGATAACACGATGATTCACTCTTCAGTATTTAGCGACTGGAGAAGAGTGTAATGGGGAATAATTATTAGAGGAAATGGATAATTTTAATGGTTTATAAGTATTACTAATACTGAGAAGGCCAGCCGAAGCTGGCCTCATAAAATCACTCTTGCGCAGGTTCTTTCACGCGTTTGAAATTCACATCCATTTGCGGATACGGGAAGCTGATTCCCTGTGCATCAAACTCGCGTTTAATGCGCTCAAGCACATCCCAATAGACGTTTTGCAAATCACCGCTGTTGCTCCAGGCACGCACCACAAAATTAATCGCAGAAGGCCCCAGCTCATTGAGTCGCACGGTAATTTCGCGATCTTTGAGTACACGTTCGTCGCTGGTAATAATGTCGGTCAGGATTTGCTTCACCTGGTCGATATCCGCGTCGTACGCCACGCCAACAATAAATTCGTTACGGCGCACCGGTTCGCGGGAGAAGTTAATGATATTGCCCGCGATGATTTTGCCGTTGGGCACTACAACGATTTTGCCGTCCACGGTGCGCAATGTAGTGGAGAAAATCTGCACGTTCAGCACGGTTCCGGCGATCCCGCCGAGATCGACATATTCACCCGCACGGAATGGACGGAACGTCACTAACAATACGCCAGCCGCCAGGTTGGAAAGCGAACCTTGCAATGCCAGGCCGATGGCTAAACCGGCGGCACCCAGCACGGCGATGACAGATGCAGTCTGTACGCCAACGCGCCCCAGCGCGGCAATCAGGGTGAACGCGATGATGCCGTAACGCACCAGTGCAGAGAGAAAATCAGCGACAGTGGCGTCGATATTACGCGCAACCATCACACGGTTAATGGCATTGGACACGATACGAGCCACAATCATCCCGACGATGATAATCGCAATCGCCGCCACAATGTTGACCGCATAGCTCAGCAGTAACGCCTGGTTGCGCACCAGCCAGCCTCCGGCATTATTAATACTGTCTACTACGTTGAGATCTTCCATTCACGGTTCCTTGTCATTACTGAAATTCTGCACCCCGAAGGCACAACAGAGACTTTAAAGGGTAAACAAAACAAGCGAATGTGCCAAGTTAGTCACAAAAATGAGCAAGAAAACAATGAAAAACCCGCCGTAGCGGGTTTGAGAGGGGGGCGGAAATTTGCGGTTAAATTGAATGCGTAAAGGTACGCGAGATCACATCTTGCTGCTGCTCACGCGTGAGTGCATTAAAGCGCACCGCATAACCGGAAACGCGAATGGTCAACGTCGGGTAATTTTCCGGATGTTCGACCGCATCCAGCAACATTTCCCGGTTCATGACGTTCACGTTCAAATGCTGCCCGCCTTCGGTTCGCACATCGTGATGGAAATAGCCATCCAGCAAACCGACCAGGTTTAACTGGCGCACCGCGTCGTCTTTTCCCAGCGCCGCAGGGACAATCGAGAAGGTGTAAGAAATCCCGTCTTTCGCGTAGCTGAACGGCAGTTTGGCAACCGACGTTAATGAAGCGACGGCACCTTTGCGATCGCGTCCGTGCATCGGATTCGCACCCGGCGCAAATGGCATTCCTGCGCGACGGCCATCCGGCGTGTTCCCGGTTTTTTGCCCGTACACCACATTGGAAGTGATCGTCAGGATCGACTGCGTCGGCACCGCGTTGCGATAAGTTGGCAACGCCTGGATCTTCTTCATAAAGCGCTCAACCAAATCACAGGCGATCACGTCAACACGATCGTCATTATTGCCGTATTGCGGATACTCGCCTTCAATCACGAAATCGACCGCCAGCCCGGTTTGGTCGCGCACCGGTTTCACTTTCGCGTACTTGATCGCAGAAAGTGAATCCACCGCCACGGATAACCCGGCGATCCCACACGCCATGGTGCGATAAACGTCGCGGTCGTGCAGCGCCATCAGCGAGGCTTCGTAGCTGTATTTGTCGTGCATGTAATGAATGAGATTGAGTGCCGTGACGTACTGCGCCGCCAGCCAGTCCATAAAGTGATCCAGACTGCTCATCACTTTTTCATAGTCCAGCACGTCATCCAGCAGCATCGGCATTTTTGGCCCGACCTGGATTTTCAGCTTTTCGTCCATCCCACCATTGATGCAATACAGCAGCGTTTTGGCGAGGTTGGCGCGTGCACCAAAGAACTGCATTTGTTTGCCGATCACCATCGGGCTGACGCAGCAGGCAATCGCGTAGTCGTCGCTGTCGAAATCGCAGCGCATCAGGTCGTCGTTTTCATATTGCAGCGATGATGTTTCGATGGAAACTTTTGCCGCATACACTTTGAAAGGTTTCGGCAACGTTTCCGACCACAGAATAGTCAGATTCGGTTCCGGCGCTGGCCCCATGGTGTAAAGCGTGTTCAGGTAGCGATAGGCGTTTTTGGTCACCAGCGTGCGCCCGTCTAAACCCATACCGCCGATCACTTCGGTTGCCCAAATTGGGTCACCGGAAAATAGCGAATCGAATTCCGGCGTGCGCAGGAAACGCACCATGCGGATCTTCATAATGAAGTGATCGACTAACTCTTGCGCCTCAAGCTCTGTCAGCAGCCCCGCTTTTAAATCGCGCTCGATATAAATGTCGATAAACGACGTGGTACGCCCGAGAGACATCGCCCCGCCGTTTTGCGATTTCACCGCCGCCAGATAGGCAAAGTAAAGCCACTGCAACGCTTCTTGCGCATTACGCGCCGGGCGAGAAATATCAAACCCGTATTTCTCAGCCATCTCCTGGATTTGCAGCAGCGCCCGGCGGTGTTCAGAAAGCTCTTCGCGCAGGCGAATCACCGCTTCGAGGTTTTCACCGCGTTCCAGTTGCCCCTGTAAATCGGCAAACTGCAATTCGCGTTCCCGTACCAGATACGCAATGCCGTACAGCGCCACCCGGCGATAGTCGCCAATAATGCGCCCGCGCCCGTAGCCGTCCGGTAAACCGGTTAATACGCCCGATTTGCGGCAACGCAGAATATCCGGCGAGTAAACGTCAAACACGCCCTGATTATGGGTTTTGCGCAGCGACGTAAACTGGTATTCAAAGTCCGCATCCATTTCACGACCATAGGCTTCAAATGAGCTTTTGATCATGTTGATGCCGCCGTAGGGATGCAGCGCGCGCTTTAGCGGTTTATCGGTTTGCAGGCCGACAATCTTTTCATGCTCTTCGAGAATATATCCCGGCGCGTGCGCGGTAATCGTCGTCGCAATATTGGTGTCGAAATCAACTGGCGCATGGGTGGCGTTTTCGATGCGAATGCCGTCCATCACCTTTTCCCACAGCGCCGTCGTCGCCGCAGTGGCTCCCGCTAAAAATGATTCATCGCCTTCGTAAGGGGTGTAGTTATGCTGGATAAAATCCCGCACATTAATACTTGTTTTCCATTCGTCGCCCGAGAATTGCTGCCAGGCTTGAGAATAATTATCACTGGTAAGATTAATATCTACTTTCATTACTTCATTCCTTTAAAGCATATTATTAATTCAGGCATATTCTGCGAGGCGGCATGATTGACCTAATTGCAGGGCATCAAGTGCAATCATTTTCTCTTCGTTAGTGGGAATAACGGCGCAAATAATTGCTGAATTATCGCTGGAAATAATTCGCTGCCCGATTCGGTTAGGCTGATTATTTCTTTCAGTATCCAGCTCAATCCCAAATACCCGTAACCGTTCTGAAACCAGTCGGCGAATAAGAATGGAGTTTTCACCAATACCACCGGTAAAAATAATGCCATTAAAACTTTCTAATGCCGCGGCATGTGCGCCAATGGTTCGGGCGATTCGATGAACAAAGGTTTTAATCGCCAATTGCGCCCGTTCATTACCTTCGTGCCAGGCTTTTTCCAGTGTGCGTAAATCTGATGATAAACCTGAAAGGCCTAATAACCCGGACTCTTTATTAGCGACCTGTTCCAGGTCATCCAGCGATTGCCCGGTCTGGCGGGCAAGCCAGGCCATAGCGCCGAAATCCACATCGCCGCAGCGCGTGCCCATAATCAGCCCTTCGAGCGGCGTCATGCCCATCGACGTATCAACGCTTTCGCCATTCTGCACCGCGCAAACCGAAGCGCCATTTCCTAAGTGAGCAATCACTAACCCCGAATTTGCTGACTCCAGACCGGGTAGTTCGCTCGCCTGCTGGGAAACGTAGCGATGCGAAGTGCCGTGGAACCCGTAACGACGCACCCCGTGTTCTTCAAAATAGCGATACGGCAAACCGTATAAATACGCTTCAGGTTTCAGCGTTTGATGGAAGCTGGTATCAAACACCGCCACCTGCGGAACGCCAGGGAAACGCGCCCGCGCCGATTCCACCCCATGCAAATTGGCGTAATTATGTAACGGCGCCAATGGCGAAACCTGGCGAATTTGCTCGATAACTTCATCGGTAATTAATACCGACTGGCTAAATAACGAACCGCCATGGGCAATACGGTGCCCTACAAATTCGACGCTATTATTTAAATTGCGAATTTCCAATTCATTCGATATTGCCGCCAGTGCGCCTTCATAATCCTGGCGAGCCAGAATAACTGGCTCTCCATCGTTGACGGTTAAACAGGCTTTATCGGTATTAATTTCTTCGCAAATCCCGGATAAAAGAACATCACAGGTTTGTGCATCTAACACTGAAAACTTAACGGAAGAAGATCCACAGTTAATCGTCAATACTACTGGGTAATTATTCATTTTAAATTTCACTCATCCTGAGCTATTTAGTAATAATTAAACAAGTTTGTAGACAATATTAAGTATCGTCAGCAAACCAATTACAGTAACAAAGATGTTTTCAGTTTTCCCTTTATATTTTGCCAACGCTGGAGTTTTACGAATCGCATACATCGGCAGCAGGCAAAGCAGTGAGGCAATAATCGGTGCGCCCATCGCTTCAATTAAATCAAGGATGTTCGGGTTTGCGTAAGCCACAACCCAGGTAGATCCCATAATAAAGACCATGCTGATAAGGTTGAGTTTGCCGCTGGAGACTTTGGTTTTATCGCCTTTGTAACCGAATTTCAGCACCAGGCCGTTCAAGCCTTCGAGCGTGCCGAGATAGTGGCCGAAGAAGGATTTGAAGATAGCGACCAGGGCAATAATCGATGCGCCGTATTCAAGCGTGGTGGCGAAGGTCGATTTCGTCCCGGACATGGACGAGAAGTGGTTCGCCAGATACGAAAGCACCGGAATGTTCTGCGCTTTTGCTTCGGCCATGTTCTGCGGAGAAAGTGTGAACAAACAGCTAAAGGCGAAGAACATCACCACCGCCACCATCAACATACTGGCGCGGGAGATGATTTTGGAACATTTGTCTTCGGTGTACTGCTTGCCAAAATCCTGCTCATATTCTTCGCGTTTGGAAACCACAAACGAGGAGACAATTGGCGAGAAGTTAAAGGAGAAAACCATGATAGAAATGCCGAGCCAGACAGTGACCAGAATGCCATCGCTACCGGTAAACGAGATATCGCTGAGGTTGACCTGATCGATAACCGCCGAGTTCCAGTAAGGAATCAGCGACACGGAAATCAGCACCAGGCAGGCGATGAACGGGAACACCAGATAGCTCATCACTTTGACCATCAGATCTTTGCCGAAGTAGATGACGAACGCCATCAACAACAGTAAGAAGAGCGCAACCACGCCACGGTTTAGCGGCATCAACTGGAGTTGGTTTTCCCAGAACGTCATGAATGTATTGGTTATCGTGACGCCGTAAATCCACAGCAGCGGGCAGATGGCGAAAAAGTACAGGAAGGTGATCACCACGCCGCCGGTTTTACCAAAATGCTCTTCTACCGTTTCCGTGATGTTGCCTGATGGATTGCTGCCCGAAAGGCACAGACGCGCCAGTGCGCGGTGGCAATAGAACGCGATCGGAAATGCCAGGAACAACATGATCAAAATCGGAATTAAGCCGCCGTAGCCTGCACGGATTGGGAAGAATAAAACCCCTGCGCCGATAGCGGTTCCAAATAAACCTAATGTCCATGTGGTGTCTGATTTGCGCCATTGCGATTCCGCTTTTTGGCCAATAATCGTTGCATCTGTATTGCTCATAATAAAGTTCCTTATATGATTCTATATTCTAAATAATTCGAATTGCAGAAAGGCGGCAAAGGAGTTCATCTCCAGGAGCTTACTAAAGTAAGTGACTGGGGTGAACGAGAGCAGCCAACGCATCTGCGACTCGAAGTATGACGAATATATTAGAGATCTGCGGAGCCGGTGATTTGTGACACTCGTGAAAGATCTATATTGCCGCCGGAAATAATACTAACGGTTTTGCGCCCTTTAATATATTGATCTAATTTTCCGCTTAATAATGCAGCGGTGGCTAAAGCACCAGCACCTTCAGTCACGACTTTATTTCGTTGAATCAGCGCAACCATGCTATTCCGAATTTCATCTTCACTGACTAATACAATATCGGTCACCAGCTTCTTCACGATTTCATACGTTATTCTGCCAGGGCGAGATACATCGCAACCGTCGGCTAAAGTGCCGGTCGTGCGGTGGGCCATTAATTCGCCTTTATAAAATGACGCTGCCATGCCGTGTACGTTTTCTGCCTGCACGCCGATAATATTAATCGTTGGGTTGATAGATTTAATCGCCAGAGCAATACCCGCAATTAAACCACCGCCGCCAATAGGCACAATAACGTTGTCGACATCATATAAGTCTTCCAGGATTTCCAGGCCGATAGTCCCTTGCCCGGCGATCACTTTTTCGTCGTCATACGGCGGGATGAAGATGCGCCCTTCCATCTCCACGATTTCGCTCACTTTAGCGATGGTATCGTTGAAGTTGTCGCCGTGCATCACGACCTGCGCCGAGTAGTCGGAAGTGGCTGCGACTTTGGACTTCGGTGCACCATTCGGCATCACCACCTTGCCGTCAATTCCCAGGATGGCACAGGAGAGCGAAACGCCCTGCGCATGGTTCCCCGCAGAACAAGCCACGACGCCTTTTTTTCTTTCTTCTTCGGTAAGCGAACTGAGTTTATTAAATGCGCCACGAATTTTAAATGAGCCGGTACGCTGCATGTTTTCGAATTTTAAAAATATCTCGCCCTTGCAGCATTCGCTGAGATAATTTGAACGAGGCATCCCCGTTTTATAGATATATCCAGACAGTCTTTTTTTCGCATCAAGAACATCAATAATAGTAACAGGAAGTTCATAATCGATATGCATGTTGACCTCAGCTTTAAAAGCAAGAATAATTTACCGGGTGATTAATTATTTAAATCACCACTTGAATGAAGAATGTTTTACGAGCTACTTATATTAGCTAAGCAACTTCAGTTAATTTATTGGCTTGAAACTGGATTCGTAATGAATGTTTTTTGGCTAGTTCAACTAATGTGGCAGCAGATCTGTTAATTCGATAATTCTTAGACCAGACGGCAGCGTAACGCGCGACAGGTAATTTATCTTCAACCGGGATTTTAATAAATTGATTAGAACCAAATGGAGAAATCATATCGCGGGGAATAACCGTCAGGAAACCGGCATTGAGCACCAGATTATAAATCGTCACCACCGAGTCCGTTTTTACGATGTTTTCACTTTTAATATTGTTCTTTTGCAGTGTGGTCAGAAGCTCGCTGTAATATCCCATTTCCGTTTGTGGCAAAACCCATTGCTCATGGCTTAAGGCGCTAAGCGTGGTTGTGCCTTTCACTACCCGCGTTCGGTTGGCAACCAACACAAATTCCGACTCGAACAATGGCTCAATGTGCAAATCTTGCAGCAACATTTCATCGCTCAAGGTGCCAATCGCAAAATCCAGACGGCCATCGCGGATAGCAGGCAAGAAAGAGGAAAGTTGGGCTTCAAACATCGAAACCTGCGCCTGTGGGAAAAGCTCTTTAAACTCTTTCATCATGCCGGGTAAAAAAGTGAAACCGATAAGCGAAGGGTAGCCAAACGACACATCCACTACGCTGTTACCGACCATCCGATTCATTTCACTACACATATTGCGTAATTCACGCGTGATAGTTTCAGCGTGAGTCAGCAAGACTTTTCCTGCTTCAGTTAATTTAACGCCGGTATTTTTTCTGATAATAAGCTCAAGACCAAAATAGGTTTCCATTTCGCTTATAATTTTACTGACAGCAGGTTGGGTCAGGCTCAGTTGTTTAGCCGCAGAACCAAATGATCCACTTCTCACCACTTCCTGAAAGACAAGCAGATGCTGTGTTTTAGGTAAGGTATTATTGTCCATTCTAATCTGCGCCTATAAACGTTCCATGCAGCAGATCATATCGAATTATGCATGAGTTGTAGTGTGCAGTGACTCACAATTACCAGCGCGTTAATCGTACGCAAAGCAAACAAACAATTTTAACTCTTTAAAATCAATGTGTTAAATATTCACCATTTGCCTTTTACATGACTAAGGTCAACCTTAGCTGGAGTAATAAAATAAAGTTATGGTGATAATAAAATCGTATCTGTACAAATAACTCCCACTTTTATAGGTACTTATAATAAAACTAAAATAATCTCATAAAATTGCCGAAATAAATGGCGTTCAGAAAGTACTCGCATCAGAAATATTCTTTCTGCGTTCAATTTATTTAAAAGCAATATGCTGAATTTTTAAGCTCGGATTGATATTTAAATTTTATTTAAGGTACAAAAAAGCCCGCACGAGGCGGGCTTGATTCAAGCATTTAGCGCTTCAAATTACAGAACGTCTACTGCGTTCAGTTCTTTGAAAGCCTGCTCCAGACGAGTAATCATTGAAGTCTGTGCAGAACGCAGCCATACGCGTGGATCGTAGTATTTCTTGTTCGGCTGGTCTTCGCCTTTCGGGTTGCCCAACTGACCTTGCAGGTAAGCTTCGTTCGCTTTGTAGTAGCTCAGAATGCCTTCCCAAGTCGCCCACTGGGTATCGGTATCGATGTTCATTTTGATAACACCGTAGCTCACGGAATCTTTGATTTCTTGAGCTGTAGAACCGGAACCGCCGTGGAATACGAAGTTCAGAGAGTTGTGCGGCAGGTTGTGTTTCTTAGAGACATAATCCTGAGAATCGCGCAGGATAGTCGGGGTCAGAACCACGTTACCTGGTTTGTAAACGCCGTGCACGTTACCGAAAGAAGCCGCGATGGTGAAACGTGGGCTGATTTTGCTCAGCTCAGTGTAAGCGTAATCAACGTCTTCTGGCTGAGTGTACAGAGCAGATGCGTCCATATGGCTGTTATCTACGCCATCTTCTTCGCCGCCGGTGCAACCCAGTTCGATTTCCAGAGTCATGCCCATTTTGGACATGCGAGCCAGATACTTAGAGCTGATCTCGATGTTTTCTTCCAGAGATTCTTCTGACAGGTCAATCATGTGAGAAGAGAACAGTGGCTTGCCAGTTGCAGCGAAGTGTTTTTCGCCCGCGTCCAACAGACCGTCGATCCATGGCAGCAGTTTTTTAGCGCAGTGGTCAGTGTGCAGAATAACTGGCACGCCGTAGTGTTCAGCCATCTGGTGAACGTGGTGTGCGCCAGAGATTGCGCCCAGGATTGCAGCACCCTGAGGAACGTCAGTTTTAACGCCTTTACCTGCGATGAACGCAGCGCCACCGTTAGAGAACTGAACGATAACTGGAGCTTTAACTTTCGCAGCAGTTTCCAGAACGGCGTTGATAGAATCGGTGCCTACGCAGTTAACTGCTGGCAGAGCAAAGTTGTTCTCTTTTGCAATCTGGAAAACTTTCTGTACGTCATCACCGGTGATAACACCTGGTTTTACGAAATCAAAAATCTTAGACATGTTTGTCGTCCTGTATCGTCGGCCGTTAGAAAAAACGTTTGTGCCACCTAATATTTTACAGCGGCAGAAAATCAACGGGCAGGTTAAACCTGCCCGGAATCATTACTTCTTAGCGCGCTCTTCGAGCATCGCTACTGCTGGCAGAACTTTGCCTTCCACGAATTCGAGGAATGCGCCGCCACCAGTGGAGATGTAGGAGATCTTGTCAGCAATACCGAACAGGTCGATTGCTGCCAGAGTGTCACCGCCGCCTGCGATAGAGAATGCTTCGCTATCTGCGATTGCGTTAGCAACGATTTCAGTCCCTTTACGGAAGTTCGGGAATTCGAACACGCCAACCGGGCCGTTCCAAAGAATCGTTTTTGCATTCTTCAGGATTTCAGCCAGTTGTGCTGCAGAAGCATCACCGATATCCAGGATTTGCTCGTCAGATTTCACGTCGTTAACTGATTTCAGAGTTGCAGTTGCAGACTCAGAGAACTCAGTTGCTACGCGAACGTCAGCAGGAACTGGGATATCACAGATAGTCAGCAGGCGTTTAGCTTCATCAACCAGGTCTGCTTCGTACAGGGATTTACCGACGTTGTGGCCTTGTGCAGCAACGAAGGTGTTCGCGATACCACCGCCAACAATCAGCTGGTCAGCGATTTTGGACAGGGAATCCAGAACGGTCAGTTTGGTAGAAACTTTAGAACCGCCAACGATAGCAACCATTGGGCGAGCAGGTTCTTTCAGTGCTTTACCCAGTGCGCTCAGCTCTTCAGCCAGCAGCGGGCCTGCACAAGCGATGTCTGCAAATTTGCCAACGCCATGAGTAGAAGCCTGTGCGCGGTGCGCAGTACCGAAAGCGTCCATTACGAATACGTCACACAGAGCAGCGTATTTCTTAGACAGGGTTTCGTCGTCTTTCTTTTCGCCTTTGTTAAAGCGAACGTTTTCCAGAACAACCAGTTCACCCGCAGCCACTTCAACGCCGTCGAGGTAATCTTTAGCCAGGCGAACCGGAGCAGACAGTTTGTCTTTCAGGTAGTTAACAACCGGCAGCAGAGAGAATTCTTCGTTGTACTCGCCTTCAGTCGGACGACCCAGGTGAGAAGTTACCATCACTTTAGCGCCTTGCTTCAGGGCCAGTTCGATAGTAGGCAAAGATGCACGGATACGTGCGTCAGATGTCACTTTCCCTTCTTTAACTGGTACGTTCAAATCTGCACGGATCAGAACACGCTTTCCAGCCAGATCCAGATCGGTCATCTTAATTACAGACATGGTGAATCCTCTCGTTGATTCTTAAAGTTTTGCGGACGCTGTATGCGCCTTACCTGAAACCACTTGCGGCCATGACTAACGTCGTGTCGAGCATTCGGTTAGCAAAGCCCCATTCGTTATCACACCAGACTAGAGTTTTAATCAGATGTTGCCCACTGACCCGGGTTTGTGTGCCGTCAACAATGGCACTGTGCGGATCGTGGTTAAAATCAGTCGAGACCAACGGTAATTCCGTATAGTCAACTATACCATGAAATGAATCTCGCGCTGCTTTTTGCAGCAACTTGTTGACTTCATTAGCATTAACTGCATTTTTCACCGTCACGCTTAAATCGATTGCGGTGACGTTGATGGTTGGAACACGTACCGCAATCGCTTCAAAACAATCGTCAAATTGCGGGAAAATACGTGCGATACCAGCAGCAAGACGCGTATCAACAGGAATAATGGACTGGCTGGCGGCACGGGTGCGGCGCAAGTCCGGGTGATAGGCGTCGATAACTTGTTGATCATGCATGGCAGAGTGAATAGTGGTCACGGTGCCCCACTCAATACCATAGGCATCATCAAGCAATTTGATAATAGGAATAATGCAGTTTGTGGTGCAGGAAGCATTGGAAACAATGCGATGTTCAGCCACCACACTTTCATGATTCACACCGAAAACTACGGTGGCGTCGAGGTCGTTACCGCCTGGATGGGAGAAGAGGACTTTTTTGGCACCGGCTGCCAGATGCGCTTCACCGTCTGCACGGGAGCCAAACACGCCGGTACAATCGAGCACCACATCAACGCCCAGTTCACGCCACGGTAAATTTTCGATTTCCGGTTCGTGCAAAATGCGGATGGTGTCATCACCTACCCATAACTGGCTGCGTTCCTGACGCACGTCCCAGGCGAAGCGACCATGGCTGGTGTCGTATTTCAACAGATGCGCCATACCCGCAGCATCAGCCAGTTCATTGATTGCTACGACGGTAATTTCCGCACGGCGACCTGATTCGTACAATGCACGTACCACGTTGCGCCCAATGCGACCGAAGCCATTAATTGCTATGCGAACGGTCATATCTCTCCTGCCAGAATCCCTGGAACTAAGTGGCTGACAGAGTAATCCAGCAACCGTCTGAGGGGAATCCTCGCACTATAGAAACTGCAATTGTTTGCTTAATTGTCGAACATTCATTCGACTGAAACGCTTCAGCCATATTAAGGGATAAGCGGAATAAATGGAACGTTACCCCCGTACAGGCAACCGATCTTCTGACACAGGTCACATTTTCGATGGAATAACTGCAACGACAAATGCGCTCAGTACGAATAATAACCAGTTGAAATCAAGATAGATGGTAGCCACCCTGCTCGTCCATGCGTAACAACATATCGGCGGGTTGGCTGTTTTCCAGCACACACCGCACATTCGGCCCGTCAGTCGCCTGGAAAAATGCTTCGGCTTGTTGGCGGCTTAAACCACCGCGCATTTTCCGGCGAATCAAACGCTCTGAAAGCATTTCAGGCGCGGCGGAGATAAAGACGGAGTAATCGCAAAGTTCGCGCAGCGCTTGCCATTCGGGCTGATTGAGCAGCAGCCAGTTTCCTTCAACCACCACCACAGGTGCTTGCACGGCAATCGCGTTTTCAACCGGATCGTGCAGATTACGGCAGTACTGCGGCCAGTGGCTTTCGGGTTTATGCAAATCTTGCAGCGCCAACGCCAACTTCTTCACGTTAAAAGTCTGCGGCGCACCTTTATGCTGTTTCAGGTTATTCGCCAGCAAATACTCGTTGTAGTGATGAAAACCATCCATCGGCAAAGCCTGAATTGCAGGCAGTGTCGAATCTTGTTGGCAGAGGTGTTCCCAAAAGGCCACCAGCGTGGACTTACCGGTTCCGGGCGGTGCGGCTAAAAACACCACCAGTCGCCTGTGTAATTGCTTTTGCTTTTCGGCAAGCTGCTTTAAAAGCGGTTTATGTAACGACTCGACTTCATCGTTATTAAAGCTGGCATGAGTTTCTAAACCATTAATTGTTAATGTGACATTCACCAGACTAGCTCCTTCAATAATGAAGTCACCGCCAGAGATAACGCTGTTTTAACTAAGCTGCCATAACGCGCTTCGGAATATATAGAGAAGTCCGAATACTTCATGCTTTTTATCGCATTAAAGAGCGTCGCATTTTGAGTGATCGAATTAAGGTTCGCGATAAAATCGTAAGTGACATCATCATGAAAATGAACAGCCTCTTTGCTGTGCTGCACGAAATCGCAAAACTGAGTAAAACAGGTAATATCGGCATACAGCCATTTATCCATTTTCCCCAAGGCGTAGATCAGGCGCAGCGCAACGTCGATATCATCAAGCGGCCCGCTTCTGGCAAGCAAAGGCTTAACAGCGTACTCGACTATTTCTTCATCATTATCGACAAATAACGAAGGCAGAAATTGCCTGATACCGGAAAGCAAAATATCGTGAGCCACCCGCATAAACGAGGGCAGATCACTTTGCGCTTCAAGCCTTTCAAGCACATCATCTTCGTTCAAAATGGTCATCAATAGCTCATTACATTAATGGTGATGTAGGGAGTCTATAATATTACAAGTGCGCTCTATACCATTAATCAAGAGCGTTTGCGTTCTCACCACGTCACCGTCTTCACGCACGCCTTGTAGAATATCGCCACCGGTAACACCGGTGGCCGAGAATAAAACCTCATCACTTTTGACGATTTCATTTAGGTTATAAATTCGATTAACCTCGACACCCATTTCAGCACAGCGGCGGTGTTCTGAGTCGGCAATCAGGCGATGTTCTGGCGATTCTCCTTTGGCCTGGCAAAAATCCATCAGCTCGACCTGCATTTCTCCGCCCAACGCTTTCACCGCACAGGCTGAAATCACGCCTTCCGGCGCGCCGCCAATGCTGTACATCACGTCGTACTGGTTTTCCAGCAGGCACGTCATCACGCTGGCGGCGACATCGCCGTCCGGCAGAGCAATCACTTTCACGCCCAGGCTGGTGGCGACAGCGATGGCATCCTGATGGCGCGGTTTATCGAGCGTCACCATTCGCAGCCGCTCGAGCGGTTTGCCCAGCGCTTTAGCAATATTGCGCAGGTTCTCTTCAAGCGTCGCCGCAAGATTGATTACCCCTTTCGCTTTCTTGCCGACCACCAGTTTCTTCATATACATATCAGGCGCGTGAAGCAGCGTGCCAACGGGCGCGCAGGCCATCACTGCCAGCGCGTTGTTTTGCCCCATCGCCACCATGCGCGTGCCTTCAATCGGGTCGACGGCAATATCAATTTTCGGGGTCTGGCCGTGACCTAACATTTCGCCGATATATAGCATCGGCGCGTGGTCAATTTCCCCTTCGCCAATAACAATTTTCCCCTGCATATCAATCTGATTAAGCGCATCGCGCATCGCCTGCACCGCAACACCATCAATAAGATTCTTGTCCCCGCAACCAATCAGCGGCCAGGCAGCCAGCGCCGCCTGTTCCGTGGTGCGAAAGAACGGATAAGCCAGCGTTTTCATGCTTAAGCCTCCATGCCGATATCAACGCCAAAATGGGCTAACAGATGTTTTTCTGCGGCTTCGTTCCACACGCCGTGTGTTTCTGTCACCAGTTCCGCAAGACGGCGGAATAAAGGATCGGTTTCCCCTAAGCGAGCAAAATCGGTAATCGCCGTCAGCGGCATGGTGACACCGTTGTAAATCAGCTTTTTGCCGCCCGGAATATCCGGCAGGTTAAGCACCGTTTCTGGAACGGCATCCAGGCCGCCGACGTGCGTAACCATAAATGAAGGCTGCAATCTTCCGCTGGCGGCCAGTTCGATGGCTTCCAGCATGTCGTCCGTGGAGCCGCCGGAAGTCCCGACGATATGCGTGCTGCCGTAATGCACGTTGTAGAAGTTAAATGGCACTTTAAAGTTTTTATCGGTTGGCCCGGCGAAGAAGTTCAGGCAGCCGTCATCAGCCAGCAGATCGTCGCCAAGCTCAATGACCGCAGGCACGGCGGCGTAGACAAATACATCATCGAAACCTGCGCCTCCAGTCATCTCACGCAGCGCCGCAACCGGATCTGCGAGTTGTTTGCTATTCACATAAACCAGCTCGATACCATTTTTCGCTGCTAATTCCACCGGCAGCAGTTTTTGCGCCTGCGCAAGTCGGGTTTCATCAATATCCACCACGACAACTTTGCCCGGTTTAATATTGCCGTTAATCGCGTAATCAATTGCGCCAATGCCCATCGGCCCGGCGCAGGCTAATAACGCCAGGTTTCCACCGGGTTTAATTCCCATGCGGTGCTCATACACATATTGCGTGGTGTGGTAGTTAGCTTTATAGGCACCAATAATACAGCACATCGGTTCGGCTAAAGATGCCGCCGCAAAATAAGATCCGCGATAAGGTAAAACGCATCCCATATCAATCGCTAATTTCGGGATAATCATATAAGTCGCGTTACCGCCGAAATGTTCATAACTGTATCCGGCTGAATATCCGCTTGGCAATCCCATTGCCGGTTGCAGAACATAACGCTGGCCTGCTTTATATTTTTCAGTCAGGTTTTTTCCTACCTCGACAATAACGCCTGCGCATTCATGGCCGGTAATCACCGGATGGTTATTTAAGTCATCCGGCACACGTTTATGATCGCTGGCCAGTAATGCCGCTTTCCATGTCGACAAACAAACGCTGTCTGAAATAACGCTCACTAATAATTCATCATCGGTAATTGCGGGTAATTCAAACTCACGGATACGGACATCCCGCTTGCCATAGATGGCGGCAACTTTCGTTTTCATAGGAATCCTTATTATTAAGACTTAGCGGTTAATTCATTAAATAACGCATCAAGTTTCGGGTCGCCAATATAGTTATTGATCAGTATCAGCGGCTTATTGGTCACCAGTTTTACGCGGCCTTCAAGACTTGCGTGAGTCACGATAATCTCGGCATTCGCAGGCACGTTTTCTATCGCGTAATGTTTCACTTCGGTTTCCATGCCCTGCTTTTGTAGGCGTTTGCGGAATGTCGTTGCCCCCATGGCGCTCGATCCCATGCCCGCATCACAGACGAAAGCGACCAGTTTTACCGGTGCGGTGTTCCATGCGCCTTCCTGCTTCATCTCCTTCATGGCGTTTGCCGTTTCGTCAAAGTTATCTTCTTTCTCGACTTCTTTACTGGTGTCCATTTTCAGGATCACAGAGGTAATCACGAACGACACGACCGTTGCGACAGTCACGCCCGCGATGGTGGCGAAGAAGGCTCCGCGCGGTGTCAGTGCCAGGTAAGCGAAGATAGAACCCGGACTTGGGCCAGCAACCAGGCCGCCGCCGAGCAAGTTAAAGGTGTAAATTCCGGACATGCCGCCAGCGATCATGGCAATCAGCGTCAGCGGTTTCATCAAAACATACGGGAAATAGAGTTCGTGAATGCCGCCGAGGAAGTGAATGATCATCGCGCCAGGAGCGGATTTTTTTGCCATTCCTTTGCCAAATACCGCAAACCCCAGCAGCAAACCAAGGCCCGGCCCTGGATTCGACGCCACCATAAAGAAGATCGATTTCCCGGTGTCCGACGCCTGTTGCATCCCCAGCGGATAGTAGACGCCCTGATCAATCGCGTTATTCAGGAACAGAATTTTCGCCGGTTCGTTAATCAGAGAAAGCAGCGGTAAATAGCCAGTGCTGACCAACGCTTCGATGCACTCTTTGACGAAGTTGTTCGCCACCAGCACCGCTGGGCCAATAATCTCGAAGGCAAAAAGGCAAAGCAGCATGCCCGCGATACCCAAAGAGAAGTTATTAATCACCATCTCAAAACCTGGTGGAATACGCTTCTCCAGATTCCTGTCGATGACTTTAATCACCCACCCGCCGAGCGGCCCCATGATCATCGCACCGATAAACATCGGAATATCAGCACCGACAATCACGCCGATAGTGCCAATACCGCCCATCACTGCACCGCGTTTGCCACCCACTAAATGACCGCCGGTCGAGCCAATCATCACCGGCAGTAAATAGGTGATCATCGGGCCAACTATTTTGGCGAAATGTTCGTTGGGCATCCAACCGGTTGGAATAAATAACGCGGTAATAAAACCCCACGCAATAAAAGCGCCGATATTAGGGATAACCATAGCTGTAAGGAATCCGCCAAAAGCCTGGACTTTGGCACGAACCGATTTATTTTTCATATTTATCCTGACGAGAGAATGATTACTCTTGAGTGATAATATCCTTGAGTTGCTGACTGGTATTCGCATTCAGCAAAGCTTCAATTTTTGATTCTTCACAAAACATTTCGCTTAATGCCTGAATCGCACCAATATGCTCATCAGAATCAGCCGCCGACAATCCTATTAATAATTTTACCGGTTCTTTATTTTCGCCAAAACACACCGTGTTTTTTAAAAGCGTAAGGGATAAACCGGTTTTTATGGCTCCGCATTCTGGTCTGGCGTGAGGCATTGCAACCAATGGAGCCAAAATATAATACGGCCCGGTTTCTCGAGTGGTGTTTTTTATTGCTTCAATATAAGAAGGAGTGACATAACCTTTTTGCAATAGCACTTCCATTGAATAATCTATTGCCTGCTGCCAATCGTCGGCAGAGTTTTTTATGGATATGGCAGCATCAGGAAAATAATCTATTAACCGCATACTGATTTCCTTTTTGTAGGGTGTTTTTTATTTTCAATCAAAATATGACGGCGGGAGAAATAAATCAAATGAGTGCTGGAAAGCGATGTGTTTTTAAGTGAAAATATTTTAATCAATTAATTCAAACAATTAATCTCAAGAAATTAAAATAACAATAATTGTCAATAGCAATAATTTGATGTACACCACAAATATACAATCCTGATAAATACCTTTTTTGGAATTCAGATCACATTAAAGGGCTTGATTGAGTTTGTTTTTGAGATATTACGCAACGGGTAAAATTCCACTTCTTTAAAAGTAAAAAGCCAGCCAGTGATTACACTGGTTGGCTGTTTTGCATGACAAGCGTTGAATCAAAATTCGATACGCGCCCCAAGATTATAGCGGCGACCTTCCACCAGACCGTAATCACCCCACGGGCTGATACGCTGCGGATCGACATCAAACAAGTTATAGATCCCCGCCATCAACTGCGTGTGTTTGTTCAGCTGATAACGCGCGCCGAGATCGACCATCGTCCAGGCCTCGTAATCGATATGGTCGCCGGTATCGCGGTTGCTGCTGCGGTAATTCGCTTTGCTCCACAAATCCAACGCTTCCGTGGCCGACCAGGTCAGCGACACATTCGCCATATGGCGCGGGTAGTCGTTAAGCGCGTAGCCTTTGTTGACGCCGGTTTTCTGCTCGCTGTGGTTATAGGTGTAGTTTGCGTTGGCTTTTACCGTTTCGGTGAGCTGCCAGTCAGCGTTCAACTCCAGTCCATAAACATCCGCTTTGCCTACGTTGAAGTATTTGCTGATGGAGTCGGCCTGGTAACCGTTCATCTGGCATTGGTTGGTCGCCGTGGTTTCGCAGATGGTTTCTTCAGAGATTTTATCTTTGAATTGGGTGTAGAAAATCGTGCCGTCTAACGCCAGTTTTTCTCCCGCCCAGTACAAACCTAACTCAGAGTTAACGCTCTTCTCGGGTTTGAGATCGTCGTTACCCACGGTTAAATACGGATACGGCGGTAACGATCCACGCGGTGTCACGAAATTAGCTGACGTTTCACGCAGTTCTGGCTTTTTGTAACCCGCAGACACGCCACCTTTCAGCGCCCATGCGTCGGTTATCGCCCAGTTGCCGTAGAGCTTCGGCGTGATATGGGTGCCGAAATAGTTGTCGCGATCCAGACGTGCGGAACTGGTCAGCGTGAAATCGCCTATCTGCCAGCCATCTTCAGCAAACAACGCCCAGCCATCGCGGCTGATTTTTGTTACTGGTTCGACGCCCGGCGCTTCTTTACTCGATACGGCAAACTGGTCGTTCAGCTCTTCGCGCGTGA
The DNA here is from genome assembly GCF_003601925.1 of Buttiauxella izardii. GTDB lineage: Bacteria > Pseudomonadota > Gammaproteobacteria > Enterobacterales > Enterobacteriaceae > Buttiauxella > Buttiauxella izardii. The sequence goes on along the minus strand of NZ_QZWH01000022.1, from coordinate 140,359 downwards.
AGTTCGCGCCAACGGTGAGGCGATGGTTATCAAACGTGAAAGTCGTCTGGCTGTTGGCAACATAGTTTTCAGTTTCGATGTACTGCGGCGCGTCGCCGTCCAGGTTGTATTTTGAGCGCCCTTTCTCGTAGTTGAGGTAATTCTTCGACTCGATAGTATCTTCGGCGTACCAACCGTTGTGGCTAAGCGTCACGGCATCGCGGTCAAACGTCCACATCCATGGCGCGTCGTCGCGGTTTTTCTTCTGCTTGCCAGTCACCACATTCAAGTCAAAAAGGTTCGTTTCGTTTGCCGCAAGGCCAACGGTCATATCAATAGATTTACGATCGTTCTTGCTGAAGTAATTATTGCGCTCGTCGTCGCGGCGATTCAACCAGTCGGCCGCGACGCTAATACCCAGCACGTCGGGCACAATTGGCCCCATGGCGAACAAATTCATTTGGTTGGTATTACCGAATGAGCTGTCTTCCTGAAGGAAAGTATTGGCCGCCAGCGCGCCGGTCCAGTCCTGCACGCCATAAGGTTTTTTGGTGATAACGTTCACCACACCGCCAATGGCATCAGAACCATATAGCGATGACATCGGCCCGCGAATCACTTCAATACGCTCGATGGCTTCCATCGGCGGCAGGAAGTTAACTTCCGAGCCAATATCCTGGCCATACGGGCGCGCTTCACCGGTATTTTGCTTCACGCTATTCACCATGAAAGCGGTATAACTCGAGTCCATGCCGCGCATCATAATACTGCCGGATGACATATCGCTTGAACCCGAACCCACATTAACGCCGGGTAAATCCTGAATCGCTTCGGCGACATTACGATTTGGTTTTTCATCGAGCTTTTGACGATCAATAACGGAAATCGTGGCAGGGGCTTCTTTCTTTTGCTGAGAAAAACCCGATGCCGTCACGACCATTTGATCTTCAGACTCGTTAATTGATGTTTTATTTTCTTCCGCCTGAACCGGAAGCATTGTGCCTCCAGCCAGCGCAACGATCCCTGCTAATGCCAAACGCTTATTGTTTCTCATTTTTTAATTACCTGAGATATTGAAAAAAGCCTGCTGGCCCTGTGAATTTTCACCACAGGGCTTTATTGTTCGTTATTATTTATATTAAATTTTGTCGAGATCGACCTTAATAATATAATCCGGCTTCTTGCCTATCTCTTTTTCGCCCTGTTTCACGCTGGCATAGAGCGTGCGCCCGTCCGCGGAGAGCGCAAGGCTGTTGGGCAGCGCCGTGGTTGAGATACTGGCTTTCACCTGATAGGTTTTGCTGTCGACAATACTGATGAGCTGCGCATTACGATGCGTAATATAGATTTCATTGCGCGGTTCGTTGTACATCACCGCCAGAGAATTCGTCACCTTAATACGATCAATGATTTTCCCGTCTTTAAGTGAAACGACCAGCACATCCGGTAAGTCGGGGTCGGTAATAAACGCACGATCTTTATTATTACCCAGAGCAATATTCAGGAAGAAGTGTTTTTTCTGCGGTTCGACTTTAACGCGAGAAAGAATTTTATTATCGCTGGCATCAAGAGTGATTAATTCCCCGCTGCCGTTGATGCTATAAACTCGTCCTTTTTCTTCATCGATTGCCAGTCCGGTTGGATATTCCCCCATATTTTCAATGGTGGCAACATGCTCCTGTTTTTGCGTGTCGATAACCCAAATAATACCTTTCTGAGCAACGCCCGAGACATATAAACGCTGGTGCTTTTTATCCAGCACCATTTCGCGGGTGTGGATAATCTCTTTGGGATTACTGAGGTCGCTCAGTTGCACGGTCTTAATCTCTTTGCCGCTGCGCGTATCCATCAACGTCACAGAGCCTTCAAGCGTGTTACCGATGTACAGAATATGGTTTGTTTCATCCAGCACCGTGGCGAAGGCTCGTCTGTCGGTAGTGATGCTCCCGGTTGATGCCAGCGTCTCTGGATTCAGTTTGTAGACCAGGCCGTGGGTTTTATCTTTGTCGAAGGAAGGTGCCGATGCGGCAAACAGAACGTTTTGCGAGGCGTCGAATGCCAGTTCGTAAACCCCGTTGCCCGCGCGAACCGTAAGAAACTCCTTTTCCGGCAGAGGTTTAGCACCCGCATTCATTGAACTCATGAATAGTGCGACAGTTAAAGCAATGAAGCCCGATTTCTGGTATCCGTACAAAGTATGTCGATTCATTTACTTAGATTCACATTTATTTACGAATGTGAATGATAATGATTTTCAATTGCGTTATCAACAATAGATGAAAAAAAGGCCAGCAATCAATTTTTGCTGGCCTTAGAGGGACTACGTATTACAGAACGGCTTTAGCTTGTTTCACTACGTTTTCTACAGTGAAACCAAACTCTTCGAACAGCAGCTCTGCTGGAGCTGACTCACCGAAGGTGGTCATGCCCACAACCGCGCCATTCAGGCCAACGTATTTGTACCAGTAGTCAGCGATGCTGGCTTCGATAGCAACACGCGCAGCCACTGCTTTCGGCAGCACAGCTTCACGGTACGCTGGATCCTGTTTGTCGAACGCATCGGTAGACGGCATGGAAACCACGCGCGCTTTGATGCCTTCAGCAGTCAGTTGATCCCATGCAGCCACAGCCAGTTCAACTTCAGAACCGGTCGCAATCAGAATCAGCTCAGGCTGACCTGCACAATCTTTCAGAACGTATGCGCCGCGGGCAACATCTGCCAGTTGCTGCTCAGTACGATCCTGCTGTGCCAGGTTCTGACGGGAGAAGATCAGCGCGGTCGGGCCGTCGTGACGTTCTACTGCGTATTTCCACGCCACCGCAGACTCAACCTGGTCACATGGACGCCATGTGCTCATGTTTGGTGTCACGCGCAGGGCAGCCAACTGCTCAACCGGCTGGTGAGTTGGGCCATCTTCGCCCAGACCGATAGAGTCGTGGGTGTAAACCATCACCTGGCGTTGCTTCATCAATGCTGCCATACGCACCGCGTTACGGGCATATTCGACGAACATCAGGAAGGTAGAGGTGTACGGCAGGAAACCACCGTGCAGCGCGATACCGTTGGCAATCGCCGTCATACCGAATTCACGTACACCGTAATGGATGTAGTTACCGGCCAAGTCTTCGTTAATCGCTTTAGAACCAGACCAGATAGTCAGGTTAGATGGCGCGAGGTCAGCGGAACCGCCGAGGAATTCAGGCAGCAAATGACCGAATGCTTCGATGGTGTTCTGCGACGCTTTACGGCTAGCGATTTTTGCTGGGTTAGCTTGCAGGTTCTTGATGAACTCTTGCGCTTTCGCAGCAAACTCAGCAGGCATGTCGCCTTTCATACGACGGGTAAATTCAGCCGCTTCCTGTGGGAAGGCTTTAGCGTATGCAGCGAACTTCTCGTTCCATGCCGCTTCTTTCGCCTGGCCCGCTTCACGTGCGTCCCACTGAGCATAGATGTCAGACGGGATTTCGAATGGAGCGTGTTTCCAGCCCAGCGCTTCACGGGTCAGAGCGATTTCTGCATCACCCAAAGGTGCGCCGTGGGAATCGTGAGTCCCGGCTTTGTTTGGAGAACCGAAACCGATGATGGTTTTGCACATCAGCAGTGAAGGTTTGTCAGTAACCGCTTTGGCTTCTTCAACAGCGCGTTTGATAGCGTCTGCATCGTGGCCGTCAACGCCGCGCACAACGTGCCAGCCGTAGGCTTCAAAGCGTTTTGCGGTATCGTCGGTGAACCAGCCTTCAACGTGGCCGTCGATGGAAATACCGTTGTCATCATAGAAGGCAACCAGTTTACCCAGACCCAGCGTACCCGCCAGAGAGCAAACTTCGTGGGAAATACCTTCCATCATGCAGCCATCACCCATAAAGGTGTAGGTGAAGTGGTCAACGATGTCGTGACCCGGACGGTTGAACTGCGCCGCCATGGTACGTTCTGCAATCGCCATACCCACTGCGTTCGCAACACCCTGACCCAGCGGGCCAGTAGTGGTTTCAACACCAGCGGTGTAGCCCACTTCCGGGTGACCCGGAGTTTTGGAATGCAGCTGACGGAAGTTTTTCAGTTCTTCAATCGGCAGGTCATAACCTGTGAGGTGCAACAGGCTGTAAATCAGCATTGAACCGTGGCCGTTAGAGAGAACGAAACGGTCGCGGTCAGCCCATGCTGGGTTCTGCGGGTTATGGTTCAGGAAATCGCGCCACAGGACTTCGGCAATGTCGGCCATACCCATAGGGGCACCCGGGTGACCGGATTTGGCTTTTTGTACTGCGTCCATGCTGAGTGCACGAATAGCATTGGCAAGCTCTTTACGAGAAGACATTTTGACTCCAGATCGGATGGTTGAAGGTCAGGCCTTGACTACTATGCGTTATGGGCTACGCCCAAAAAATTGCCATCAATGTACCGCAAGCCGCCTGCCATGTACATGGAGCATCCTTTTGTCCGCTTAAGAAATCTCTGGAAGCTGCTCGCAAGTTGCGCAAGTTGCTGCGCGAGTTTGGCTAACTTCTTTATACTGAAGCGACTAGCCGACGATTTGTGGCTGAATCACCTCTGAGCAGTTATCACTAATTAAGGATATTGGCATGAAATTGCGCCCAATTTTATTAAGCCTGAGCGTTGCCGCCCTACTGAGCGGCTGCCAGAATATGGACTCCAACGGTCTGCTCACTTCCGGCGCGGAAGCCTTTCAGGCGTACACATTGAGTGATGCGCAAGTTAAAGAGTTAAGCGACAAATCCTGCGCAGAACTCGACAGCAAAGCGAGCATCGCTCCAGCCAGTAGCGAATATGCGCAACGCCTGACAAAAATTGCCTCAGCTCTGGGCGACAACATCAATGGCATGCCGGTGAACTACAAGGTTTACGTCACTAAAGACGTAAACGCCTTTGCCATGGCAAACGGCTGTATCCGCGTGTATAGCGGCCTGATGGACATGATGAACGATAACGAAGTCGAAGCAGTTATCGGCCACGAAATGGGCCACGTCGCACTCGGCCACGTGAAAAAAGGCATGCAGGTTGCGCTGGGCACCAACGCGGCACGCGTGGCGGCAGCTTCTGCGGGGGGCGTGATTGGCAGTTTGTCGCAGTCACAGCTTGGTGATTTGGGTGAGAAACTCGTGAACGCGCAGTTCTCTCAGCGCCAGGAATCTGAAGCCGATGACTACTCATATGATTTGTTGAGAAAACGCGGGATTAACCCAATCGGGTTGGCTACCAGTTTTGAGAAGCTGGCGAAGCAAGAAGAAGGTCGCCAAAGCTCAATGCTTGACGACCACCCGGCTTCCGCAGAACGTGCGCAACATATTCGCGACCGTATGACTGCGGATGGCTTGAAGTAAAAGAACCCTCATCCCGGCCTTCTCCCTCAGGAGAAGGAGAAAACCGTACATTACCCTCTCCTTTGGGAGAGGGTTAAGGTGAGGGCTATTATTCGCCTTTCTTAGCTGCCTGGATATACAACATTTCTAACGCTAAAGTCGCACCCGCCAACGCCGTAATTTCAGACTGGTCGTAAGCCGGAGACACTTCCACCACGTCCATACCCACGATGTTCAGGTCTTTCAGACCACGCACTAATTTCAGCGCACGGTCAGTCGTCAAACCGCCGATAACCGGCGTACCGGTGCCTGGCGCGAAAGCCGGGTCGATACAGTCGATATCAAAGGTCAGATAAACCGGCATATCGCCAACAATCTGCTTCACCTGCGCCAGTACGTCGTCAACGGTGCGGTCGTTGACCTGGCCCGCATCCAGCACGGTGAAACCGTTGTCTTTGTCGAACTCGGTACGAATACCAATCTGCACGGAGTGGTTCGGGTCGATCAGACCTTCTTTCGGCGCGGTATAGAACATGGTGCCGTGGTCAAACTCACAGCCGTTTGCGTAGGTGTCGGTGTGGGCATCGAAATGCACCAGCGCCATTTTGCCGAAGTGCTTAGCGTGAGCGCGCAGCAAAGGCAGAGTCACAAAGTGGTCGCCGCCGAAGGAGAGCATACGCTTGCCGGAAGCCAGCAGTTTTTCGGCGTGAGCTTGCAGGCGCTCGCTCATATCACGTGCGTCACCGAAGGCGTAAACCAGGTCGCCACAGTCCACAACATTCAGGCGCTCACGGACATCGAAGTTCCACGGGAAGCGGTTGCCTTCCCATGCCAGATTGGTAGAAACCTGGCGAATTGCTGCTGGGCCATGACGGCCACCCGCGCGGCCAGACGTTGCCGCATCAAACGGAACGCCAGTGATAACCCAATCGGCATCGCTGTCATACGGCATGAAATTCAGCGGAAAACGTAAAAAACCGAAAGCATTGGATACCAGGGAATTGTCGTATTGATGGCCTAAGGTGCTCATGGTTTGACCTCGTGGTGAAAAATTGAAATTAAGTCGCCCTCACCCCACACCGAACGCCGGTTTAATCCCCTCTCCCTGAGGGAGAGGGCTAGGGTGAGGGTATTAAATATTACTCGTCTTCTAAATAAGTATACCCGTACAACCCAGCCTCAAACTCTTCGAGGAACTGCTGCTGTAAACCTTCGTCCAGGTCAGTCTGTTTCACCTGGTCACGGAAGTGTTTCAGCAAGGTTTTAGGATCAAGCTGAACGTATTCGAGCATATCCGCCACGGTATCGCCTTCATCAGAAAGCTCAACTTCCACGCTGCCGTCAGGGAACACGAACACGTCAACCGCTTCGGTATCGCCGAACAGGTTGTGCATGTTGCCGAGGATTTCCTGGTACGCGCCAACCATAAAGAAGCCCAACAGCGGCGGGTTTTCCGCATCGTATTCTGGCATCGGCATGGTGGTTGCAATGCCGTCGCCGTCGATGTAGTGTTCGATAGCGCCGTCGGAATCACAAGTGATATCCAGCAGCACCGCACGGCGTTCAGGGATTTGATTCAGCCCTTCAAGCGGCAGCACCGGGAACAACTGGTCGATACCCCACGCATCCGGCATGGACTGGAACAGCGAGAAGTTGACGTAAATTTTATCCGCCATACGTTCTTGTAGTTCGTCGATGATCGGACGGTGCGCACGGTTGCTTGGATCCAGCAAACGCTGAATTTCGTGGCACATGCTCAGGTAAAGCTGCTCCGCCCAGGCACGTTCTTGCAGAGAGAAACTCCCCGCCGAATAGCCGGTGTGGATATCATGCAGATCGTTTTGGCTATCGTGCAGCCATTCACGCAGCGAGCGACGGTTGTTCGGCTCGTGCATTTCGCCCCAGGTTTCCCACATGCTTTGCAGCGCACGGGACGCATCTGCGGCCGGAGCCGTTGGCGTGGTGTATTCGTTACGCTCAACACCGATGATGTTGGACACCAGCACGGTGTGGTGCGCGGTTACCGCACGGCCAGACTCGGTGATCACCGTTGGATGCGGCAGGCCGTTTTCTTCACACGCATCGCCAATCGCCCAGATGATGTTGTTGGCGTATTCGTTCAGGCCGTAGTTGACCGAGCAATCTGACTGAGAACGTGTGCCTTCATAATCCACGCCCAGGCCGCCGCCGACATCGAAGCATTCGATGTTGACGCCCATCTTGTGCAGCTCAACGTAGAAACGCGCCGATTCACGCACGCCAGTGGCGATGTCGCGAATGTTCGCCATTTGCGAACCGAGGTGGAAGTGCAGCAGTTGCAGGCTGTCGATACGACCGGCCTCACGCAACATCTCAACCAGTTGCAGAACCTGCGTCGCCGCCAGGCCAAATTTGGATTTCTCGCCGCCAGATGACTGCCATTTTCCGGAACCTTGCGACGCCAGACGCGCACGCACACCAAGGCGCGGCACCACATTCAGGCGCTCAGCTTCTTCCAGCACGATGCGGATTTCTGACATCTTCTCGATGACCAGATAAACTTTGTGGCCCATCTTCTCGCCAATCAGCGCCAGGCGGATATATTCACGGTCTTTATAGCCGTTACACACAATCACCGAACGCGTCATGCCCGCATGCGCCAGCACTGCCATCAGTTCAGCTTTTGAACCGGCTTCCAGGCCCAGCGGTTCGCCGGAATGAATCAGCGATTCAATCACTCGGCGGTGCTGGTTCACCTTAATTGGGTAAACGAGGAAGTAGTTGCCGTTATAGCCGTAAGATTCGCGAGCACGTTTAAACGCGGCGTTAATAGAACGCAGGCGGTGCTGCAAAATCTGCGGGAAACAGAACAGTGCAGGCAAACGTTGCCCCTGTGCTTCACGGGCTTTTACGAGTTCAGCGAGATCAACACGCGCTTCCGGGACATCCGGGTCCGGGCAAACGGTGATGTGACCGAGTTCGTTGACGTCGTAATAGTTATTGCCCCACCAGGCAATATTGTAAGTACGCAGCATTTTGCTGGCTTCCTGGGAGCTCATGGCAACCTCCTGCATGGAGCGGTGTACATCCTGCTCGCCCACTGACGAACCCGAAACAGAAGAGATTTTGTCAGACATGGCGAACCTCAAATTTAAACGAATGTGCAAAACAGTTGACTACTATCGCAGGGGTATCCCGCAATAACAACCCATTAACAGCGCGTAATGGCAGCATAAGACGCTGACAGAAATACTGTGCGACCGGTTTCTTTTTCATATCATTGTAAAACACGTAACCGAACTCCGTAGAGCGGAGCGGCGAAACCACGAGAATACTCTTATCGATGACAAGAGAGCCCTTGTTCAGAATTTCGCGGGTTTTAAAAACCGGCCCGAGAGTCCTGAGAAGCGCCGAGATGGGTATAACATCGGCAGGATTGCAGCAACAAAGAGGTGAGGAATACATGCACGACCGGGACGGCCGCGAGATTGTGCGAATTACAGCGGTTTTTCAATCCTGACACCTCCACGCATACCAGAAGCATGCGACAAGCCAAAGCTAAGAAATTTGCTCAACCCGGCTGGAAGTGGGCAACACAAAAATGTGTGCTTGTTGAATGAGCCGCGCGCGCCGCTTTATACCGACAACAGCCCGAAATTGCAAAACAAAAATCCCCGCTTTGCAGCCAGTGTCAGTAAAATTTGCCACTTCAGATCATCCGCACAAACTTGCAGGCGCAAAAATCACTGGTAATCTGATTAATGGATAACCTAGAATAGCCGTCCAGATGTTAATCCATCTATACTGATTAACTGTTAGACTGCCTGAAATTAAACCTGCGGCAAAAGCTCCATACTTCAGTACATCGCACTGACATGAGCGCCAAAAGCGGTAGTCTGCACTAACCTAATTCTCTTAGGGTGAATAAAATATGGCCAAACACCTCTTTACGTCCGAGTCTGTATCAGAAGGGCATCCCGATAAAATCGCTGACCAAATCTCTGATGCGGTCCTCGATGCGATCCTGGAACAGGATCCAAAAGCACGCGTAGCTTGTGAGACTTACGTTAAAACCGGCATGGTTTTAGTGGGTGGCGAAATCACCACCAGCGCCTGGGTTGATATCGAAGAGATCACTCGCCAAACGATTCGTGAAATCGGCTACGTGCATTCTGATATGGGCTTTGATGCAAACTCTTGCGCAGTACTGAGCGCTATCGGTAAGCAATCCCCGGACATCAACCAGGGCGTTGACCGTACCGATCCGCTGGAACAAGGCGCGGGCGACCAGGGCCTGATGTTTGGTTATGCAACCAACGAAACCGACGTGCTGATGCCAGCGCCAATCACTTACGCACACCTTCTGGTTCAACGCCAGGCAGAAGTTCGTAAGAATGGCTCGCTGCCATGGCTGCGCCCGGATGCAAAAAGCCAGATCACTTTCCAGTACGACGACGGTAAAATCGTCGGTATTGATGCCGTGGTTCTGTCTACTCAGCATTCTGAAGACGTTCAGTTGAAAACGCTGCAAGAAGCGGTAATGGAAGAGATCATCAAGCCAGTTCTGCCAGCAGAATGGCTGAACGCCTCTACCAAATACCATATCAACCCAACTGGCCGTTTTGTTATCGGTGGCCCAATGGGTGACTGCGGCCTGACCGGTCGTAAAATTATCGTTGATACTTACGGCGGCATGGCTCGTCACGGTGGCGGCGCGTTCTCCGGTAAAGATCCGTCTAAAGTTGACCGTTCTGCGGCATACGCGGCACGTTATGTAGCGAAAAACATCGTTGCTGCGGGTCTGGCTGACCGCTGTGAGATTCAGGTTTCTTACGCCATCGGCGTGGCTGAACCGACTTCCATCATGGTTGAAACCTTCGGTACTGAGAAAATCTCTACCGAGCAACTGACCCTGCTGGTGCGCGAGTTCTTCGACCTGCGTCCATACGGCCTGATTCAGATGCTGGATCTGCTGCACCCAATCTACAAAGAAACCGCGGCATACGGTCACTTTGGTCGCGAACATTTCCCTTGGGAAAAAACCGACAAAGCAGAATTGCTGCGTGATGCTGCTGGCCTGAAATAACCTTTCGCCAGTCGATCACCAAACTTCAAAGGCCAGCGCTTCGCTGGCCTTTTTGTTTTTTTACTCCCTGCACTCCTTAAATTCCATTCCCGCAAAATCTCTCGTAACAAACAACACCTAGTGGAAACGGTTACATCGGCGTTAACAAGGCATTAATTAAGACAGTTCTGCATGACAACATTTTGTTGCTGCGCTAGTTACAAAACATTTCAGAATAGTCTTGCATGGAAAATTTCGGTTTTATTTTCTACACTCAATTCACTGTTTTGATTAAATAAATTACGCATACAGTTCTTGACACCAGTGTAACCGATTACACTAACGTGAGTTGAATCACACAATTTCACGTCGCGTTAACCTAACCTTAATAGCGAGATATCCCGCAAATTATTCAACTGGAGAGCACTATGCCTGAAATAAAAAAACAAGGGCGCTCGAACAAAAGCATGACCTTTTTTGTCTGTTTTCTCGCAGCCCTGGCCGGTTTGTTATTTGGCCTTGATATTGGCGTGATTGCCGGTGCATTACCGTTTATCGCAAAAGACTTCCAGATAACTGCGCACCAGCAAGAGTGGGTCGTGAGTTCGATGATGTTTGGCGCTGCTGTCGGTGCCGTTGGCAGCGGTTGGCTCTCCTTCCGCATCGGGCGTAAATACAGCCTGATGATTGGCGCGGTGCTGTTCGTTGCGGGTTCTCTGTGCTCTGCTTTCGCACCGAACACTGAAATCCTGATTCTCTCCCGCGTGTTGCTCGGCCTGGCCGTTGGCGTTGCGTCTTATACCGCGCCGCTTTACCTGTCGGAAATCGCGCCTGAGAAAATCCGTGGCAGCATGATTTCGATGTACCAGTTGATGATTACCATCGGTATTCTCGGCGCATACCTTTCCGATACCGCATTCAGCTACAGCGGCTCATGGCGCTGGATGCTGGGCGTCATCACTATTCCAGCATTGATTTTGCTGGTTGGCGTTTTCTTCCTGCCGGACAGCCCGCGCTGGTTCGCTGCCAAACGCCGCTTCCACGATGCTGAACGCGTACTGCTGCGCCTGCGTGATACCAGTGCCGAAGCCAAACGTGAACTTGAAGAAATTCGTGAAAGCCTGAAAGTGAAACAAAGCGGCTGGTCGCTGTTTAAAGACAACAGCAACTTCCGTCGTGCGGTGTTCCTCGGCATTCTGCTGCAAGTCATGCAACAGTTCACCGGCATGAACGTCATCATGTACTACGCACCAAAAATCTTTGAAATCGCCGGTTTCACCAACACCACGCAACAAATGTGGGGCACGGTAATTGTCGGCCTGATTAACGTTCTCGCGACCTTTATTGCTATCGGTCTGGTTGACCGTTGGGGCCGTAAACCTACGCTGGTGCTGGGCTTCATGGTCATGGCGGTTGGCATGGGCGTGCTTGGCACCATGCTGCACATCGGGATTCATTCCCAGGGCGCGCAATACTTTGCTATCGCCATGCTGCTGATGTTTATCATTGGTTTTGCGATGAGTGCCGGTCCGCTGATTTGGGTACTGTGCTCTGAAATCCAGCCGCTGAAAGGCCGTGATTTTGGTATCACTTGCTCCACCGCGACCAACTGGATTGCCAACATGATTGTCGGTGCCACCTTCCTGACCATGCTGAACACGTTGGGCAATGCGAACACCTTCTGGGTCTACGCCGCACTGAACCTGTTCTTCATCGTACTGACTCTGTGGCTGATTCCAGAAACCAAACACGTTTCCCTGGAACACATCGAGCGTAACCTGATGAAAGGTCGCCGCTTACGTGAGATTGGCGCTCACAACTAAGTCCCGGCAGCCCCTTTCCGGTATGGAGAGGGGCTTGCACCCTGCCCGTCCTCGCACTATTCTTGCCCGTTATGAAATCCCCAAGACTCCCCATCGCCATCCAACAAGCCGTGATGCGCTGCCTGCGCGAAAAGCTCCAGCAGGCAAATCTGCATTTAGGCCGTAATTACGCAGAGCCGAAACTGGTTTATCAGCAGCGTGGTACGGCTGCCGGAACCGCGTGGATGGACAGCTACGAAATCCGCCTGAACCCAGTATTACTGATGGAAAATCAGCAGACGTTTATTGATGAAGTGGTGCCGCACGAACTGGCGCACTTATTGGTCTGGAAACACTTTGGCCGCGTGGCTCCCCACGGGAAAGAGTGGAAATGGATGATGGAAACCGTGCTGGGCGTTCCGGCGCGTCGCACCCATAAATTTGAAGTCCAGTCGGTGCGCAAAAATACCTTCCCCTATCGTTGCCGCTGCCAACAGCATCAACTCACTGTCCGACGCCATAATCGAGTGGTGCGAGGCGAAGCGGAATATCGCTGCGTCCAGTGTGGCGACCTGTTAAAAGCTGACGTTACAACTCCCTGTAATCCATAAAATTAACCTGAATGTTTCCTGATTTAGCTTATTGAATCTGAATGGCTCATAAAGTAGGGTGCGAGCACGATTGAGTAAGGATTCTGGAAATGTCTCGCAAAATTTCTTTGGCTGTTGCTGTTGTTGCAGCCTGCTGTTCTTTTTCCGCTTTTAGCGCGGGTATCAATAACTTTTCTCAGGCCAAAGCAGCTGGCGTCAAAGTGAATGCTGACGCTCCTGGCGACTTCTATTGCGGATGCAAAATTAGCTGGGAAGGTAAAAAAGGGATTCCTGACCTCGAGTCCTGCGGTTACAAAGTGCGTAAAAATGAAAACCGCGCAACACGCATCGAATGGGAACACGTTGTCCCGGCCTGGCAGTTCGGCCACCAGCGCCAATGCTGGCAAGATGGCGGGCGCAAAAACTGCGCTAAAGATCCGGAATATCGCAAAATGGAAAGCGATATGCATAACCTGCAACCAGCAGTTGGCGAAGTGAATGCGGACCGTAACAACTTCATGTACAGCCAGTGGAACGGCGGCGAAGGCCAGTACGGGCAATGCGCCATGAAAGTCGACTTCAAAGATAAAATCGCCGAGCCACCTGCTCGCGCTCGCGGCGCTATCGCCCGCACCTACTTCTATATGCGCGACCAATATCAGCTCAATCTTTCGCGCCAGCAAACCCAGCTATTTGAGGCGTGGAACAAGCAATATCCGGTGACGGCGTGGGAATGTGAGCGCGACGAACGCATCGCCAAAGTTCAGGGCAATCATAACCCTTATGTGCTGCGGGCTTGCCAGGCACAAAACAGCTAACCTACACTAGCGTTTTAGTCCCCTCTCCCTGAGGGAGAGGGCGAAAAATACGACCTCTTTTGGATATTAAAAACCATGCGTATACCCCGCATTCATCACCCTGAACTCCTCTGCGTCGGCCAGGAAATCGCACTTTGCGAAGATGCCGCTAACCACGTTGGCCGCGTCCTGCGCATGAGTGCTGGCCACGCGCTGCAATTATTCGATGGCAGCAACCAGGTTTTTGAGGCTGAAATTGTTCAGGCGGATAAAAAAAGTGTGCGGGTAAAGGTGATTAGCGCAACTATTGATAACCGCGAATCCCCGTTACACCTGCATCTTGGTCAGGTTATGTCACGCGGTGAGAAAATGGAGTTCACCATTCAGAAAGCGGTGGAACTCGGCGTGAATGTGATCACACCTTTGTTTTCTGAACGCTGTGGCGTAAAACTGGATGCCGAGCGCCTGAATAAGAAGCTCGGGCAGTGGCAGAAAATTGCCATTGCGGCCTGCGAACAATGTGGCCGTAACACCGTGCCAGAAGTTCGCCCGGCGATGGATCTTGAAAAGTGGTGTGTAGAAGAAGATGACAGCCTGAAGCTGAATCTGCATCCTCGCGCCAGCGCCAGCATCAACACGTTACCGCAACCTGTTGAGCGTGTGCGCCTGTTGATTGGCCCGGAGGGTGGCTTAACGGCTGATGAAATTGCCATGACCGCACGCCATCAATTTACTGATATTCTGTTGGGACCTCGCGTTCTGCGTACTGAGACTACCGCGCTCACCGCCATTACCGCGCTGCAAGTGCGTTTTGGCGACCTGGGCTAAAAACGGAGAAAAACAATGATCAAGCTCGGCATCGTGATGGATCCCATCGCAAACATTAACATCAAGAAAGACTCAAGTTTTGCCATGCTGCTGGAAGCCCAGCGCCGTGGTTATGAACTGCATTATATGGAAATGGCCGATCTCTATTTGATCAACGGTGAAGCGCGTGCGCGCACTCGCCTGGTCTCTGTCGAGCAGAACTACGATAAATGGTACGAGTTTGGCAGCGAGCAAGACATTCAGCTTGCCGATCTTGACGTGATCTTGATGCGTAAAGATCCGCCGTTTGATACCGAGTTTATCTACGCAACTTACATTCTCGAACGTGCCGAAGAAAAAGGGACGCTCATCGTTAACAAACCGCAGAGCCTGCGCGATTGTAACGAAAAGCTGTTCACCGCCTGGTTTGCAGATTTAACGCCAGAAACACTCGTGACGCGCAACAAAGCGCAGCTTAAAGCCTTCTGGCAAAAACATGGCGATATCATTCTCAAGCCATTAGATGGCATGGGCGGCACGTCTATCTTCCGCGTGAAAGAAGGCGATCCTAACCTTGGCGTGATTGCAGAAACGTTGACCGAACTGGGCAACCGTTACTGCATGGCGCAGAACTACATTCCTGCGATCGTCGATGGCGACAAACGCGTTTTGGTGGTTGATGGCGAACCTGTTCCGTACTGCCTGGCGCGTATTCCGCAAGGTGGCGAAACACGCGGCAACCTGGCAGCGGGGGGCCGTGGCGAACCGCGTCCATTAACCGAAAGCGATTGGGAAATTGCCCGCCGCGTCGGCCCAACGCTTAAAGCTAAAGGTCTGATTTTTGTTGGCCTGGATATTATTGGCGACCGCCTGACTGAGATTAACGTCACCAGTCCAACCTGTATTCGTGAAATCGAAGCCGAATTCCCGGTTTCTATCACCGGCATGTTGTTCGACGCAATCGAGACGCGCCTGGCAAAATAGTCCTGCGAGCGGGCTTCGCCCGCTCAGTAGTGATAAACTGACTGCTCGCTTTTTCAACCGGAACCAGAACCTCTGACAATGAATTTACAGCATCACTTTCTAATTGCCATGCCGGCGCTCACGGACCCCTTGTTTAAGCGTGCTGTCGTTTATATTTGCGAATACAACGAAGACGGCGCGATGGGAATCATCATTAATAAACCCCTCGAAAACCTTCAGGTTGACGGTGTTCTGGAAAAGCTGAAAATCGAACCGGAACCACGCGACCCGGCCATTCGTCTTGATAAACCCGTATTTATTGGCGGCCCTTTGGCGGAAGACCGTGGCTTCATTCTGCATTCCCCGCCAGACTGCTTTGCTTCGAGCATCCGTATTTCTGACTACACCGTGATTACCACCTCCCGCGACGTACTTGAAACCATCGGCACCGCAAGCCAACCCGCGGATGTGATTGTCGCGCTCGGTTATTCTTCGTGGGAAAAAGGGCAACTGGAGCAGGAAATCCTCGATAACGACTGGCTTACCGCCCCGGCAGACGCATCCATTTTGTTCCATACCCCAATATCTGAGCGCTGGCGTGAAGCGGCTAAATTAATCGGCATTGATATCCACAATATGCCAAGCGAAGCAGGACATGCTTAATGAGTAGCGGCACGTTATTAGCCTTTGATTTCGGTACAAAAAGCATCGGTGTTGCAGTGGGTCAGCGTATTACTGGCACCGCTCGCCCACTTACGGCAATAAAAGCGCAGGACGGCACGCCGGACTGGAATGTCATCGAAAAAATTCTTAAAGAATGGCAACCCGATGAAGTGGTTGTGGGCTTGCCGCTCAATATGGATGGCACCGAGCAACCCCTCACCGCCCGCGCCCGCAAGTTTGCCAATCGCCTGCATGGGCGTTTCGGAGTTAAAGTCGCGTTGCAGGATGAACGCCTGAGCACTGTAGAAGCTCGCGCCGGGTTGTTCGAACACGGCGGATTCCGCGCGTTGAACAAAGGCAGCATTGATTCAGCATCAGCCGTGATCATTCTTGAAAGCTGGTTTGACTACAATCCCTGACTTTTTTTGCTGCCTGGCATGTCTGATGCTTCACCGATCAGCTCATGCCGCGCCGCAACCGCCAGGAAATGGCTGCGATCCCGGTAACCCGATGCTGGCTGTTTTACGCGGTTATCAATACGTTCCAAAAGTGCATCCGGCAGAGAAATATTGATTCGCTGGGGCTTACCCTGCAGAGCTGACAAATCCACATCCACCAACAGCCACTGCTTGCAGTAAGCGTATTCAGGATTCGCCGCATAAACAAATGGCCCGGCATCTTTAAGCTGCGTGATATCAAGGCCCCGCTCAACCATGAGATCAACAATCATCAAAATCGCCTCGCGTACCATCTCTGCAATTTCATCTTGATTATCCGCCGCAGAAATACAGCCGAAATCATCATTGCATAGCGCAGGGACAATCATTCCATACGCTTCGTTATCGTTTGCAGGCATCTCCACGCCAACAGAAAAAAACATAGCAACCTCCTTAATTAGATTCATATCCCCGCAAGTCTACGAATTGACCTGACAGTGCCGATGGGGAGATCTTTCTTTGGATGCGGAACCGGAAAAGTTTTGCCGGTATTAGGCGACCACCAGATCCTGTGGCTGCCTCCAGAATTTCTGGCGGGTTCGCATCCTGCTGCCTTCAGTTCCTTAATAAGATCAGAAGATTTCATGGTTTTCTCCTGACAAGAAAACGATACACACAAACACACACGCAAGCAATATTTTTAACCATCATTCTTCATCCCTGTCCGCAATCCGACTTTCCGCACGTAACTTCGCCTCACTCTGCGCAAAGCTCTGCATCCCATGCTGCTGCCCGGTTTGTATCTGCCCTGGCAACTGATGCGTTTTGCCTTCGCGTATCAGACTCGCCACGGCGGGCGTGTTCACCAGCAGTTCATACAGCGCCACCCGGTCGCCATTTTTATCTGGCAGTAATTTCTGCGCTAACACGGCTTTGAGACTGCCCGCCAGCTGGCTGCGCACCATGTTTTTTTCTTCTGCGGGAAAGACATCCACCAGCCTTTCCACCGCTTGCGCAGCACCGCGAGTGTGCAATGTTGCCAGCACCAGATGCCCGGTTTCGGCGGCTGTTAACGCAAGGCGGATGGTTTCGCTGTCGCGTAATTCACCCAGCAAAATCACATCGGGATCTTCACGCAATGCCGCCCGTAGCCCTGCGGCAAACGAATCGCAATGTAGGCCAGGTTCGCGCTGTTGAATCAAACATCGCTGCGAGTGATGTACAAATTCGATGGGATCTTCAAGGGTGAGAATATGACCGTCGAGCTGATAGTTGAGATAATCCACCATCGCCGCAAGCGTGGTAGATTTCCCGCTGCCCGTCGCCCCAGTAACCAGAATCAAGCCGTCCGGCGATTTTAGTAATTCAGGGATCAGCGGCGGGACGTTTAACACCTCAAGTTTCGGGCAATCTGACGCCAACAACCGCAACGCCAGCGAATAGCCATTTAACTGCCGGAAAGCATTAGCACGCAGACGCATACCTTCTTTTAGCGATACCGCAAAATCGAGTTGCCCAGTATCTTCCAACTGTTCCTTTTGCGCAGAGCTCAGCCAACTATCCAACAAAGTTTCCGGTGCCGGAGCGTTTTCAGGCAGAGGTTCAAGCCGCCCTTGCCTGCGCCAGCGTGCAGGAAGCTGCGTGCACAGGTGTAGATCAGAGACATTATGCTTTACACTAAGGGCCACAATTTCTTCGATATCCATATCAGTTTCCAACCTATGAACGAGATAGCGCACAATCTGGCACAGGTTCAGAACAAAATCTTAGCGGCAACTGAACGCTGCGGCCGTGCTTCAGAAGAAGTCACTTTGCTTGCAGTCAGCAAAACTAAGCCTGCGAGCGCCATCGCAGAAGCGGTGGCTGCCGGGCAACGAGCTTTCGGTGAAAACTACGTGCAGGAAGGCGTGGATAAGATTCGTTACTTTGCGCAAATCGGTGAAGCGGCACTGGAATGGCACTTTATCGGCCCTTTACAGTCGAACAAAAGCCGCCTGGTGGCTGAGCATTTTGACTGGTGTCACACAGTCGATCGTTTACGAATTGCCACCCGTTTAAGCGAACAACGCCCGGCGGAACTGGCACCGCTTAACGTGCTGATTCAAATCAATATCAGCGATGAACAAAGCAAATCCGGCATTGCGTTGAGTGAACTTGATGCGCTTGCGGCTGACGTCGCCACGCTGCCGGGTTTGGTGTTACGAGGTTTAATGGCGATCCCTGCCCCTGAACCTGATTACGAGCATCAGTTAGCGGTTTGCCAGAAAATGGCCGACGCTTTCTCCTCGCTCAAAAACCGTTATCCAACGGTAGATACATTGTCCCTGGGCATGACCGATGACATGGACGCCGCGATTGCCGCAGGCAGCACCATGGTGCGCATTGGAACCGCTATTTTCGGCGCGCGGGATTACTCCGCTCGCTAATCACCATAAATATTGAGGAACGCCATGCTGACGTTGACTTTCCTGGTCAAAACACTGATTGAACTGTATGTGATGGTGCTGTTAATTCGCATCTGGATGCAGTGGTCGCGTTGTGATTTTTATAATCCCTTTGCACAATTTATCGTCAAAATTACCCAGCCGATTGTCGGGCCACTGCGTCGGATCATTCCCTCCATTGGGCCGATTGATACCTCTTCTTTGCTGGTGGCGTTTATTCTCACCACGCTGAAGTACCCGATTTTGCTGCTGATTCAGATTGGCGCACTGTCGCTTGACCCAATGAACTTGTTGGTTGGCCTGTTATCGCTGCTGAAATCTGCCGGTACGCTGGTGTTCTGGGTGATCATTATCCGCTCGCTGATGAGCTGGATAAGCCAGGGCCGTAGCCCGATTGAATATGTATTGATGCAACTGACCGAGCCAATGATGGCGCCAATTCGCCGCGTCATTCCGGCAATGGGCGGTATCGACTTCTCTGCGATGGTCGTCATTTTGATTCTGTATGCGCTCAATTACCTTGGCATGGACTTGTTCCCGGGGCTTTGGTATTTGCTGTGAGTGCAGTTTCTCAAACCGCAGAAGGGCTGGTTTTACGGCTGTATATTCAGCCGAAAGCCAGCCGCGATAGCATTATCGGGCTGCATGGCGACGAGTTAAAAGTCGCCATCACCGCCCCACCGATTGACGGCAAAGCCAACGCCCATCTGGTAAAATATCTGGCGAAACAGTTTAAAGTCGCCAAAAGCCAGGTGCTGGTTGAGAAAGGCGAACTGGGCCGTCATAAGCAAATAAAGATTATCGACCCGCAACACATCCCGACGCAGATCGCGGCATTGCTCGAATAATTTCACAGGATTTTCTCACTATGCAAAAAGTTGTCCTCGCGACCGGTAATGCCGGTAAAGTGCGTGAACTCGCTGATTTACTGGGCAATTTCGGCCTGGATGTTGTGGCACAAACGGAATTAGGCGTGGAGTCTGCCGAAGAAACCGGGCTGACGTTTATCGAGAACGCCATTCTGAAAGCCCGCCATGCGGCGCAAATTACCGGTTTGCCCGCGATTGCGGATGACTCTGGTCTGGCGGTTGATGTGCTGGGCGGCGCGCCGGGAATTTACTCTGCGCGTTACGCAGGCCTTGAAGCCTCTGACCAGCAGAACCTGGAAAAGCTGTTAGCGACACTAAAAGATGTGCCAGACGAGCAACGCAAAGCGCGTTTCCACTGCGTGCTGGTGTATATGCGCCATGCCGAAGACCCAACGCCGCTGGTTTGCCACGGTAGCTGGGAAGGCCAGATTATCCGTGAAATGGCCGGGACTGGCGGCTTTGGCTACGACCCGATTTTCTTCGTCCCGAGTGAAGGCAAAACTGCCGCCGAACTCACCCGCGACGAAAAACGTGCGATTTCCCACCGTGGGCAAGCGCTAAAACTGTTACTGGAAGCAATGAAAAATGGCTAATTTGCCACCGCTGAGTCTCTATATTCACATCCCGTGGTGCGTGCAGAAGTGCCCCTACTGTGACTTCAATTCCCACGCGCTTAAAGGCGACGTGCCGCATGACGAGTATGTCGCCCATCTGCTGCGTGACCTGGAAAACGACGCACCAATGGCACAAGGACGTGAAATAAAGACCATCTTTATTGGTGGCGGTACGCCAAGCTTGCTTTCAAGCGAGGCGATGCAAACCCTGCTCGACGGCGTTCGTGCGCGTCTGCCGTTGGCTGCGGATGCAGAAATTACCATGGAAGCGAACCCAGGCACCGTTGAGGCCGACCGTTTTGTCGGTTATCAACGTGCTGGCGTGAACCGTATTTCCATCGGCGTGCAGAGTTTCAGCGAAGAAAAGCTTAAACGTCTGGGTCGTATTCATGATTCAGGCGAAGCGAAACGCGCAGCAAATCTGGCCAACGGTTTAGGCTTGCGCAGTTTTAACCTGGATTTGATGCACGGCCTACCGGATCAGTCTTTGGAAGAAGCACTGGATGATTTGCGTCAGGCGATTGAGTTGAATCCACCGCATCTTTCCTGGTATCAACTGACGATTGAACCGAACACATTGTTCAGCTCACGTCCGCCAAAACTACCTGACGACGACGCGCTGTGGGATATTTTTGAGCAGGGCGACAAACTGCTGACGGCTGCGGGTTATCAGCAATACGAAACCTCGGCTTACGCAAAACCGGGCTATCAGTGCCAGCACAACCTGAATTACTGGCGCTTTGGCGATTACCTGGGCATTGGCTGCGGCGCGCATGGCAAAGTGACGTTTGAAGACGGAAGGATTCTTCGTACTGCGAAAACCCGCCATCCACGCGGTTATATGGAAGGGAAATATCTCGACCGCCAGCACGATGTGGAACAAGCTGATAAGCCGTTCGAGTTCTTTATGAACCGTTTCCGCCTGCTGGAAGCCGCACCGCGCAATGAATTTAGCTTGTATACCGGGCTGGATGAATCGGTGATCCGCGCGCAGTTAGATGAAGCGATTGCGAAGGATTATTTGGTTGAGACTGAGGATTGTTGGCAGATTACCGAGCACGGCAAATTATTTTTAAATTCGCTGTTAGAGATCTTTCTCGCCGAATGATTAACTGGCGGATGACGCTAACGCTTATCCGCCCTACAAAACCCGTTACGCCATCCGACCGTACCCGGTTTAAATATTCTTCACCCGACTCGTCAAAATCAACGCCACTACTCCCAGCCCGGCAATCAGCCAGTACACCGAATAGTGCCCAAAACTCTCCGCCAGCGCGCCTTGTAAAACGCCTGCCAGAATCACGCCTGTCGAAATACTGTTAGTGAAAAGTGTGGTCGCCGAACCCGGCCTGCCCGGCATTAAATCCTGGAACCACAGCATGCCAATACCCGCAACAATCCCGATAAATACCGCGTTAAACAGCTGAAGAAGGATTAACGCAGTACGGCTATGGAACAGAATCAGCCCGACGTAAAACAGCACGCCTGCCGCCACGGCAAGCATCATCATGCGGCGTTTACCAAAGCGTTTCACATAGTAACCCGCGAGGATCATCGCCGGAATTTCAAGCCCTGCCGCCGTTCCCATCAATAGCCCTGCGAGAGATTCTGGCAGCCCTAAATCGCTACTGACCCACAGCGGCATGTCGATGATATACATGGTGTTGCAGGTCCACATCAGCATCGAGGCGATAAACAACATGCGCACGTTTTTATCTTTCCAGCCGCTGACCTGGGTGAGCGCCACATCCGCAGGTTGCTCGATTCTGGCGACTGACGGGAGCGCGAAAAATATAATCGCCAGCGAGATAACAAAAATCCCCGCAGCGATAAGAAACATAGTGGTAAAACCATAATTCAGCGCCAGCATAAAGGAGAGCGGCGGGCCGATAACCCACGCCAGCGAAAGCTGCGCACGCATGATCGAGCTGAACATCACTACTTCACGCGCCGAGCTGTCGGCATATTCACGAGCAAGGGCGAAAATCTGCGGCATGGCGGTATTAGCAATGGACGCGAACATGACGCCAACGGTGATTAACGTCAGGTAATGGCGGTTAAATGCAAATAGCACACAGTTGGCGACGGCCATCGCACAGCAAACCATAATCAGCTTGCGTCGGTCGCCCTGGCTATCTGAACGCTTCGCTAATGCGAGGCTTACCAGAATCCCGGCTATCGCATTGACGGTATAAAACAGCCCGACCCAGAATGGGCGCACTTCCACTTCACGGCTTAAAAACAGGCTGAGAGTGGGCATCTGCAACGCACCCGCAATCCCCATCATAAAAGCCACGACCATAAATGCGGCATACACAGGATTGAGGCGGCGTCCTCGTGTCAAAAACCACAACATGCAGAAATTCCTTTTGTTCGAGCGGGTTGATGAATTTTTAAGCCTTCAACTATACAGCGACTCGAAGTATGACGGGTATAAAAAAGCCAGCAGTAACAAACTGCTGGCCGGTGAAAATCACCAATTCTCAGTCACACATGTATCGTCGATTCAGTGCTTCCCGGTCGCGGGAACGGTAATTTCCCACTGCATTAAGTCCTCGAGCATCTTCAGTCGTTGCGATGCTGTCAGGCGAGCCAGCCATCCAGCGGAAACATTTTGTGTTGCGGCAAAATACTGATGATAAAACTTAATAACTGGTGACCGTTTCATATGCACCTCCTCGCTTTCAACGTTGATGATTATTGGCGTAATATGAGGAAAGTTAAATTGATGAGTTTCTGACGGGAGTTCCTCTTTTATGTCCAGCAGTCGCTTGCAGCAACAATTCATCCGCTTATGGCAAAACTTCGAAGGTAAAACCCAGGAAACGACGCTCAATGATTTGGCCGATTTGCTGAATTGCTCCCGTCGCCATATGCGTACTTTGCTTAGCGCGATGCAGGAGAAAGGCTGGCTGAGCTGGAAAGCTGAAGTTGGGCGTGGCAAACGTTCGCAGCTTGAATTCCTGTATACCGGCCTCGCACTCCAGCAACAGCGGGCCGAAGATCTTCTTGAGCAGGACAGAATCGATCAGCTGGTGCAAATCGTCGGCGATAAAGCGGCGGTACGCCAGATGCTGATCTCCCATCTCGGGCGCAGCTTCCGTCAGGGGCGGCATATTCTGCGCGTTTTGTACTATCGCCCACTGTTAAATCTGTTGCCTGGCTCGGCTTTACGTCGTTCCGAAACGCATATTGCCCGACAGATTTTTAGCGGTTTGATTCGTATAAATGAGGAAAATGGGGAACTGGAAGCGGATATTGCTCACCACTGGCAGCAAATTTCCCCATTACACTGGCGTTTTTATTTGCGCCCCGGCATTCATTTCCACCATGGCCGCGAACTGGACATGCTGGATGTGGTGACTTCTTTGCAACGGATTAATACGTTGCCGCTCTATTCGCACATCACGCAAATCACCTCGCCGACCGCATGGACGCTGGATATCACGCTTTCGCAGCCTGACGAATGGCTGCCGTGGTTATTGGGCAGCGTCAACGCGATGATCCTGCCGCGGGAATGGCAAACGCTAAGCAACTTTGCCCGCCAACCGGTCGGCACCGGCCCCTATTCCGTGGTGCGCAATAACAATAACCAACTTAAAATTCAGGCGTATGACGATTACTTTGGTTTCCGCGCTTTGATTGATGAGGTGAATTTCTGGGTGCTGCCGGAAATTGGCGAAGAGATGAGTTGCGCGGTGCAACTCTCAGGGATGCCCGACAGCGAGAAAGCCGTTGAGAGCCGCCTGGAAGAAGGTTGTTACTACATTCTGTTCGATAGCCGCTCAAAATCGGGCAGCAATCCAGAAGTGCGCCGCTGGCTAAGTCACGTTCTGGCACCAATTCACCTGCTATATAGCGCGGGCGAGCAAAATCAGCAGTACTGGTTCCCGGCGTACGGTTTGCTACCGCGCTGGCACCACACGCGTCCACAGCCGGTGGTGGAAAAACCTGCGGGAATCGAGTCCGTCACGCTGACGTTTTATCGCGATCACGTCGAACACCGGGTGATCAGCAAAGTGATGGAAGGCCTGTTGGCGCGTCAGGGTGTGAAACTTGTCGTCAACGAAGTCAGCTACGAGGAGTGGCATCAGGGCGAGTGCGAAAGTGATATCTGGCTTAACAGCGCCAACTTCACCCTACCGCTGGAGTTTTCACTCTATTCGCATCTTTATGAAGTGCCTTTGATTCAAAAGTGCATCGCAATTGACTGGGAAACGGATACCCGAAAATGGCATAACGGTGAGCTTCCTTTGCCAGAGTGGTGCCAGCAGCGCGTTGAAAATAATGACATTTTACCGCTCATTCACCACTGGCTACGCATCGAGGGGCAACGCAGCATGCGCGGCGTGCGCATGAACACGTTAGGCTGGTTCGACTTTAAATCGGCATGGTTTGCGCCACCGGAACCATAGACCTTTCGGAACATTCACAAAGTCACTACAATGCACGCGTTCTCAACGGGGTGCTAAGACGAAAGTCTGGCTGAGATAATACCCGTCGAACCTGATCCGGATAACGCCGGCGAAGGGATTTGAGGCTTAATTCTCAAAGTCCTTTGCCACCCCTAATTCAAAGAGGTGCAAAGTGTTCAAAAAATTCCTGCCGTTACTGGCGCTCATCGCCGCCCCTGTTTTTGCTAAACCCCTGCTGACCGTTTACACCTACGATTCCTTTGCCGCCGACTGGGGCCCTGGCCCGGCGGTGAAAAAAGCCTTTGAAGCAGACTGCAATTGCGAGCTGAAATTCGTCGCCCTCGAAGATGGCGTTTCGCTGCTAAACCGCCTGCGCATGGAAGGGAAAAACACCAAGGCCGACGTGGTTCTGGGGCTGGATAACAACCTGCTGGAAGCGGCTGCGCAAACCAAACTGTTCGCGCCATCAAACGTTGAAACCAGCGCTTTGAAAATTCCTGGCGGCTGGAACAACAATACTTTCGTGCCGTTCGACTACGGCTATTTCGCCTTTGTATACGACAAAAACAAGCTGAAAAACCCGCCGAAAAGCCTGAAAGAACTGGTTGAAAGCGACCAGAAATGGAAAGTGATTTATCAGGATCCGCGCACCAGCACGCCGGGTTTAGGCTTGCTGTTGTGGATGCAAAAAGTCTACGGCGACAAAACCCCTGAAGCCTGGGCGAAACTGGCGAAGAAAACCGTCACCGTCACTAAAGGCTGGTCTGAGGCTTACGGCCTGTTCCTCAAAGGCGAAGGTGATTTGGTGATGAGTTACACCACCTCTCCGGCTTATCACATCATCGAAGAGAAGAAAGACAACTACGCGGCGGCGAATTTCAGCGAAGGCCATTATTTACAAGTCGAAGTAGCGGGCCGCCTGGCGTCCAGCAAGCAGCCGGAACTAGCAGAAAAGTTCATGAAATTCATCACCTCGCCGGGCTTCCAGAACACCATCCCGACCGGCAACTGGATGTATCCAGTTACTGACGTGAAATTACCAGAAGGCTTTAATGGTCTGGTGAAACCGCAAACCACGCTGGAATACAGCGCACAAGATGTCTCGAAACAACGCGCCAACTGGATTAGTGAATGGCAACGCGCCGTCAGCCGCTGATTCCCGGCTGGCTGATTCCAGGGCTATGCGCCGCTACGTTGGTAGTGACAGTAGCCCTGGCAGCTTTTATTGCGCTGTGGTTTAACGCGCCGCAAACGGATATCCGCGCCCTCGCGCAGGATAGCTATTTGTGGCACGTGCTGCGATTCTCGTTCTGGCAGGCGTTTCTTTCGGCGGCCCTTTCGGTCTTCCCGGCGATTTTTCTCGCCCGCGCCCTTTACCGCCGCCGCTTCCCTGGGCGGCTTGCGCTGTTACGGCTGTGCGCCATGACGCTGGTGTTGCCGGTGCTCGTTGCGGTGTTCGGGATTCTGACGGTTTACGGGCGCGAAGGCTGGCTGGCCTCGCTTTGCGCGTGGTTGGGAATCGACTGGAGTTTCTCGCCTTACGGCCTAAAAGGCATTTTATTAGCCCACGTCTTTTTTAACCTGCCGATGGCGACACGCTTGCTGCTTCAGGCGCTGGAAAATATCCCCAGCGAGCAACGCCAGGTCGCCGCGCAACTGGGCATGCAGGGCTGGAACTTCTTTCGTTTTGTGGAGTGGCCGTGGCTACGCCGCCAGATTCTCCCCGCTGCCGCGCTGATTTTTATGCTCTGTTTCGCAAGCTTTGCCACGGTGCTTTCACTGGGCGGCGGGCCGCAGGCGACGACCATCGAGCTGGCAATTTTCCAGGCCCTGAGTTACGACTACGATCCCGCTCGCGCGGCATTGCTCGCCATGGTGCAAATGGTTTGCTGTTTAGGCCTGGTGTTGATGAGCCAACGCCTTAGCAAAGCAATTCCGGTGGGCATCAGCCATATGCAAGGCTGGCGCGACCCGCAGGATAATCCGCGTCGCAAACTGTGCGACGGGCTGTTAATTTCACTGGCGTTGTTGCTGTTACTGCCGCCGCTTTTGGCGGTCATCATTGATGGCATCAATAGTGGTTTTGGCGCGGTACTGTCGCAGCCCATTCTCTGGCAGGCATTATTCACTTCATTAAGAATTGCCGTTGGGGCAGGTTTTATCTGCGTGGTGATCACGGTGATGTTGCTATGGAGCTCGCGTGAACTGCGGCTGCGCAATCGCGCTTTTGCAGGCCAGGCGCTGGAACTGAGCGGCATGTTAATTCTGGCAATGCCGGGCATCGTGCTGGCGACCGGATTTTTCCTGCTGCTTAATAACACGGTCGGTTTGCCGCAAACGGCGGACGGCATCGTGATTTTCACCAATGCGCTGATGGCGATTCCTTACGCGCTGAAAGTGCTGGAAAACCCCATGCTGGACGTGGCGGAACGCTATAACAAACTGTGTCAGTCGCTGAATATCAGCGGCTTTAATCGCCTGCGCTTTATTGAATTGCGAGCGCTGAAACGCCCGTTAGCGCAGGCGCTGGCATTTGCCTGCGTGCTGTCGATTGGCGATTTTGGCGTCGTGGCGCTGTTTGGCAATGAAGATTTCCGCACGCTGCCGTTTTATCTCTATCAACAAATTGGTTCCTATCGCAGCCAGGACGGAGCCGTAACCGCGCTTATCCTGCTGATTCTGTGTTTTGCTTTATTCACTTTGATTGAAAAACTTCCGGGACGCCATGCTAACGCTGACTGATGTAACCTGGCTTTATCACCATTTGCCAATGCGTTTTTCGATGAAGATTAACGCCGGAGAACGCGTTGCGGTGCTGGGGCCGAGCGGTGCGGGGAAAAGTACGCTGCTCAGTTTGATTGCCGGTTTTCTGACGCCAGCCAGCGGGCAGATTACGCTGCATGGCGAAGATCATACGCGTACTGCGCCAGCCCAGCGCCCGGTGTCGATGCTGTTCCAGGAGAACAATCTTTTTAACCATCTGACGGTGCGTCAGAACATTGGCCTGGGGTTAAATCCAGGACTCAAACTTAGCGCGACCCAACAACAACGGCTGGCGACCATTGCCAGCCAGATGGCGATTAGCGATTTGCTCGACCGCCTGCCTTCACAGCTTTCCGGCGGCCAGCGCCAGCGCGTTGCCCTCGCCCGTTGTCTGGTACGCGAACAACCGATTTTGCTGCTCGATGAACCGTTTTCCGCACTCGACCCGGCGCTGCGCCAGGAAATGCTGCAACTGCTTGATGACCTGTGCCGCCAGCAACAACTGACGCTGCTGATGGTTTCACACAGTATTGAAGATGCGGCGCGGATTGCCGAAAGAAGCCTGGTGGTGGTCGATGGCCGCATCGCCTGGGATGGCGACACGACCACTTTATTGAGCGGGGAAGCGAGTGCCTCAGCTCTGTTAGGAATTAATGGTGCCCGGTGAGCACTTTCCACAAAATTTCGCGGTAAATCGGCATTAACGGGTGCATTTGAATCGCGACAAAACTGCCAATCGCCAGCACCGCCATAGTTGGCGCTAACCAATGCAAACGTCCACGCGGCAAATACTTCGTCAGGCTGTCGGTGCCTGATTTGCCGCTGCGCCACCAGCGCCAGCACAACCACGCCGCTAGCCAGATAACCAGCGCCACCGCAAGCAGCAGCCACTTAAAGCTGCCACTTTGCATATCCGCCGGGATATCAATCGCCGCACCCGCCAGAATCCCCGGCAAGAAATAGATCGGCGGCCAGAACACGCAGCCAATAATATTGGGGATGATAAATTTCGAAATGGGCAGGTCTAACATGCCCGCGACCATCGGCACCAGCGGGCGCGTCGGGCCAACAAAACGGCCTACCAAAATGGTGAACATGCTGTGCTGATGCAGCGCGTGCTCGGTTTTATCCAGCAGCGCTTTGTTCTTTTTCATGAATGACCAGCGATGCAGCGGCCCTTTGAAACGGCCACCCAGCCAGAACGAAATCCAGTCGCCCAACAAACAACCAACAATCCCCGCCGCCCAGGCGTGATAAAAACCGACCTGACCGCCACCAATCAACGCGCCAAGCCCTGCCATCATGACTGTACCAGGAAGGATTAGCCCGACCAGCGCGAGTGATTCCAGAAAGGCCACCAGCATCACCGCGAAAAGTGAATACGCCACTGACTGAGTAATAAAGTGTTCCAGCAAAGCTTCCATAAAGCATCCGTCGAGAAACGAGTGGGCGATTCTCCTGAGTGATGAGAGTAACGTCAAGACATCAATTGTATGAATATCCCCTTCATACTTCACGCTGTAGATGCGTTGACTGCACCCGCTCGCCCCAGTCACATAGTTTGCTATGCTCCTGAGGACTTACGGCCTGGTCGCCTTTCTACAACGCGAATTATTTTGGGGATAGATAAATAGTAGTACCTACTCGCAGCCCGCGCGGAACTCACTCGGGCTGGCACCGGTGCACTTCTTGAAAACCCTGGAAAAATAGAGCTGGTCTTCAAACCCCACGTTGCGCCCAACGCTGGCGATCGGCATCCGCGTGGTGCTCAATAACAGTTTTGCCTGGAGAATGCGTTGGTCTTCACGCCAGCTCAAAACGCTGACGCCAAGCTGCTGGCGAAACAGATGCGACAAGCGCGAAGGCGATAAACAGACATGCTGCGCGACACTGGCAATATCAAACTGGTTATCGGCCAGATGATCGCTGATGTACTGGCAGGCATCGCGCACACGGTTGTCGAGCGGCGGGTTGAGCGAGGCGTTTAATACTTCCATGCGCCGTAATAAAAGCTGCTCTAACAGATTGATTGCCAACAATTCTGCATAACGCCCTTCCGCCTGACCTGCCTCAATAATCTGCCCAAACAGCTGAGAAAAGTTTTGCTGGTGCGCGTCATCCGGACGGAAAAAACCCGTGTGGGCGAAGATCGGATCCCAGTTCAGCCACTCTTGCCAGTAAGCTCGCGGGCGGAAGTAAACCCACTGGTGATACCACTCTTTGCTGTCTGGCGAACGCCCGTAGTGATGCACTTCACCCGGCGGAAATAACAGAATATCCCCAGGACGGCAGATGTAGTTTTTCCCCTGATTGTTGATCACCCCTTCTCCGCGCACCGTTAAATTGAGGATGTAGCCTTTCATCCCAAGCGGCCTGTCGATGAAAAAATCCAGCGGACCTTCGGCCTCGATGGGCGTTAATCCGGCAACCAGATGGGCATTAAATGAATACCCTGGTAACAGGGGATCGTTTTGCAACTCAGGCATCAGCAAGCTCGCTATTCAGTTGGTACATCAGGAACAATTTGTCCATATCCACGTCATTCATCATCAGAACGCTATCGTCGAAACAATAAACAGCCCTGATTTCATCATAAAGCCGCAATTTACCTGCACCTATGCTTTTCACCTGACATTGGTAAGGTTTCAGTGAGATAACCAAAGTGTTTATAAAAGTAGCAGAAATGTCCACATCGATTATTTGCGGGGCGTCACACTTCTCAACGGCACAGCAATTTTCTCCATAACTACAGCGAATACGACCTGACGGTTTTCCGGCATAAAAACTAATGTCATTTCCATAGATAACCAGGTCAGGGAGTTAAAAAATGTCGATTGCGCTGGGCCTCGATTTTGGCAGTGATTCAGTTCGCGCTTTAGCCGTTGATTGCGAAAACGGTGCGGAACTGGCCACGAGTGTGGAATGGTATCCGCGCTGGCAAGAAGGCCAATATTGTGACGCCCCAAACAACCAGTTTCGCCATCATCCTCGCGATTACATTGAATCTATGGAACGTGCGGTAAAAACGGTTCTCGCCGAACTGACGGCTGAACAACGCGCCCGAGTTTGTGGCATTGGCGTCGACAGCACCGGCTCCACTCCCGCCCCGATTGACGCCAACGGCAACGTCCTCGCGCTCAATCCAGAATTTGCCGACAACCCGAATGCCATGTTCGTGTTGTGGAAAGATCACACCGCCGTCGAAGAAGCCGAAGCCATTACGCGCCTGTGCCATACGCCTGGGAAAAGCGATTATTCCCGCTACATTGGCGGCATTTATTCCAGCGAATGGTTCTGGGCAAAAATCCTGCATGTGACTCGCGCCGATCCCAAAGTGGCGCAGGCAGCTGCATCGTGGATTGAGCTGTGTGACTGGGTTCCCGCGCTGCTTTCTGGCACCACTCGTCCGCAAGATATCCGCCGTGGCCGTTGCAGCGCCGGGCATAAATCCCTGTGGCATGAAAGCTGGGGCGGCCTGCCTCCGGCCAGTTTCTTTGATGAGCTGGATCCGGTGATTAACCAGAATCTGGCTTACCCAATGTTTACCGAAACCTGGACGGCAGACATTCCGGTGGGGAATCTGTCTGCCGAATGGTCTGAACGCCTTGGCCTACCACAAAGCGTGGTGATTTCTGGCGGCGCGTTCGACTGCCATATGGGCGCGGTGGGTGCAGGGGCGCAACCCAACACGCTGGTGAAAGTCATCGGCACGTCGACCTGCGATATTTTGATTGCCGACAAACCGACCGTCGGCGAGCGCGCGGTAAAAGGCATTTGTGGGCAAGTCGACGGCAGCGTCGTG
This sequence comes from Buttiauxella izardii, assembly GCF_003601925.1. Classification (GTDB taxonomy): domain Bacteria; phylum Pseudomonadota; class Gammaproteobacteria; order Enterobacterales; family Enterobacteriaceae; genus Buttiauxella; species Buttiauxella izardii. The sequence goes on along the minus strand of NZ_QZWH01000022.1, from coordinate 109,048 downwards.
CCCGATTTTATCGGCCTCGAAGCCGGGCAATCGGCCTTTGGCGATATCTACGCCTGGTTTGGACGCGTACTGGGCTGGCCGCTGGAACAACTCGCGCAACAGCACCCGGAACTGCGCGAACAAATCAACGCCAGCAAAAAACAATTGCTGCCCGCACTGACCGAAGCCTGGGCAAAAAATCCTTCTCTTGAACATCTCCCGGTGGTGCTCGACTGGTTTAACGGCCGCCGCACACCGAATGCGAACCAACGCTTGAAAGGCGTGATCACCGACTTGAACCTGGCTACCGATGCACCTGCGTTGTTCGGCGGGCTGATTGCCGCCACCGCCTTTGGTGCGCGCGCGATTATGGAATGTTTTACCGAACAAGGGATCCCAGTCACCAACGTGATGGCGCTCGGCGGCATTGCGCGTAAATCGCCAGTGATTATGCAGGTGTGCTGCGATGTACTGAATCGCCCGTTACAGATTGTGGCATCCGATCAGTGCTGCGCATTAGGTGCGGCCATTTTTGCGGCGGTTGCCGCAGGAAAACACCCAAATATTTCAACGGCGCAGCAAGCGATGGCGAGCCAAATCGAAAGCACTTTGCAACCAATTTCTCAACGCGCCGAGCGCTTCGAGCAGCTTTACCGCCGTTACCAGCAATGGGCGGTTAGCGCGGAACAACATTATCTCCCTTCAGCCCCTGCCGCGACCTCTCGCGCAGCCCAGGCCACAGTGACCCATTAAGGACAAAACGATGAACATTTTTGAACAATATGAAGTGTGGTTTGTAATCGGCAGCCAGCATCTGTACGGCGCAGAAACGCTGCGCCAGGTGAATCAACATGCCGAGCAGGTGGTGAACGCACTCAATAAAGAAGCCAAACTGCCGTGCAAACTGGTGCTGAAACCGCTGGGAACCACGCCGGACGAAATCACCGCGATTTGCCGCGATGCCAGCTATAACGACAAATGTGCCGGGATGGTGGTGTGGCTGCACACCTTCTCGCCAGCCAAAATGTGGATCAACGGCCTGAGCATCCTGACCAAACCACTGCTGCAATTCCACACGCAATTTAATGCGCAGATCCCGTGGGGCAGCATTGATATGGACTTTATGAACCTGAACCAGACCGCGCACGGCGGCCGCGAGTTCGGTTTCATCGGCGCACGTATGCGCCAGCAACACACCGTTGTGACCGGGCACTGGCAAGATCCGCAAGCGCATCAGCGCATTGGTTCATGGATGCGCCAGGCGGTGTCTAAACAAGATACCCGTCAGCTGAAAGTGGTGCGTTTCGGCGACAACATGCGTGAAGTGGCGGTGACTGATGGCGATAAAGTCGCTGCGCAGATGAAGTTTGGTTTTGCGGTAAACACTTACGCCGTGGGCGATCTGGTGCAAGTGGTTAACGCCGTGAGCGATGGCGACGTGAATGCGCTGATCGACGAATACGAGAGCAGCTATCGCCTGACCGCCGCCGCGCAGATTAATGGCGATAAGCGCCAGAACGTGATTGATGCCGCGCGGATCGAACTGGGAATGAAGCAGTTCCTTGAGCAAGGCGGATTTAATGCTTTCACCACTACATTTGAAGACCTGCACGGCCTGAAACAACTTCCGGGTCTGGCAGTGCAACGCCTGATGCAGCAAGGCTACGGCTTTGCGGGCGAAGGCGACTGGAAAACCGCCGCCCTGCTGCGCATTATGAAGGTGATGTCGACGGGCCTTACGGGCGGCACCTCCTTTATGGAGGATTACACCTACCACTTCGAGAACGGCAACGACATGGTGCTTGGCTCCCACATGCTGGAAGTTTGCCCATCGATCGCCATAGCCGAGAAACCGATTCTGGATGTGCAACATCTGGGGATTGGCGGCAAAGACGATCCTGCGCGTTTGATCTTCTCAACCCAAACCGGCCCAGCACTTAATGCGAGTCTTATCGATCTGGGCGATCGTTTCCGCCTGCTGGTGAACTGCGTCGATACCGTCGAAGCACCGCATCAATTGCCAAAACTGCCGGTCGCCAATGCCTTGTGGAAAGCCCAACCGGATCTGCCAACCGCATCCGAAGCGTGGATTCTGGCAGGCGGCGCGCACCACACGGTGTTTAGCCAGTCCCTGAACCTTGACGATATGCGCCTGTTCAGCGAACTGCACGGCATTGAATTAACAGTGATTGATAACGACACCCGCCTGCCTGCGTTTAAAGATTCTCTTCGCTGGAACGAGGTTTATTACAGCTTTAAACGTTAATTCGGAGAAAGCGGTGGATGACGCTTGCGCTTATCCACCCTACAACGGCTTTCGTAGGTCGGATAAGCGCAAGCGCCATCCGACGTTAATTTGAGCGAGGTTTTATATGTTAGAAGATCTCAAACGCCAGGTGCTGGAAGCCAATCTCGCGCTGCCGAAACATAACCTGGTGACGCTCACCTGGGGCAACGTCAGCGCCGTCGATCGCGAGCGCGGTGTGCTGATCATCAAACCGTCGGGCGTCGATTACAGCGTGATGACGGCGGAAGATATGGTGGTGGTGAGCCTGGAAACCGGCGAAGTGGTGGAAGGCAATAAAAAACCGTCTTCCGATACGCCAACGCACCGCTTGCTGTACCTGCAATTCCCGCATATCGGCGGCATCGTTCACACCCATTCGCGCCACGCGACAATTTGGGCACAAGCCGGGAAATCGATCCCTGCAACCGGAACCACTCACGCAGACTACTTCTACGGCCCCATCCCTTGCACCCGCAAAATGACCGATGAAGAGATCAATGGCGATTACGAATGGCAAACTGGCGAAGTAATTGTGAAAACTTTTGCTGAACGTGGAATCGACGCCGCACAAATGCCCGGTGTACTGGTGCATTCCCACGGCCCCTTCGCCTGGGGAAAAGATCCGGTCGATGCGGTACACAATGCCATTGTGTTAGAAGAAGTGGCCTATATGGGCATATTCTGCCGCCAACTTTCGCCTGAATTACCGGATATGCAACAGACGCTGTTGGATAAACATTATTTGCGTAAACATGGTGCGAAGGCTTATTACGGGCAGTAAACACTGTACATAAAAGCAGTAAACCTGCATGAAGTGGTCTATAATCAGACCACTTTTCTTTTATGAGAATGCAGCGTGTCACAAGCTCGTCAGGGTTTCTTACTCACGCGTCACTGGCGAGATACCCCGCTCGGAACTGAAGTTGAATTTTGGCTGGCAACAGACGATGGCCCGATTAAGGTGCGTCTGCCGCGCCAGGAATCCGTCGCGTTTATACCGCAGTCACAACAGGCCGAAGCTGCACGTCTGCTGGCCGGCGAAAGCCAGTATCGCCTCACGCCATTGCCGCTCAAAGATTTCCATCGCCAGCCCGTTTGCGGCCTTTATTGCCGTCAGCATCGCCAACTTATGCGGATTGAAAAGCTGCTGCGTGATGGCGGTATTAAGGTTTACGAAGCCGATATTCGCCCACCAGAGCGCTTTTTAATGGAGCGCTTTATTACCGCCCCGGTGTGGTTTAGCGGCGAGCAGCGCAACAACTTGATGGTTGAAACGAAGCTGAAACCCGCGCCGGATTACCGCCCGCCGTTGAAATGGGTATCGCTGGATATCGAAACCACTCGCCATGGCGAACTGTATTGCATCGGCCTCGAAGGTTGCGGGCAGCGCATCGTTTATATGCTTGGCCCGGAAAATGGCGATGCCCGCGGGCTGGATTTTACGCTGGAATATGTTGCCAGCCGTCCTTTGCTTATCGAAAAACTGAATCAGTGGTTTGCTGAACACGATCCCGATGTGTTGATTGGCTGGAACGTGGTGCAGTTCGACCTGCGCGTGCTGCAAAAAATGGCCGAACGCTATCAGGTGCCGCTGCGGCTGGGACGTGAAAACAGTCTGCTGGAATGGCGCGAGCACGGTTTCAAAAAGGGTGTTTTCTTTGCGCAGGCGGCGGGGCGCGTGATCATCGATGGCATCGAAGCACTGCGATCTGCATTCTGGAATTTCTCATCTTTCTCGCTGGAATCTGTTTCTCAGGAACTGCTTGGAGAAGGCAAATCCATCGATAATCCGTGGCAGCGTATGGACGAAATTGACCGCCGTTTTGCCGAAGATAAACCCGCATTAGCGAAATACAATCTGAAAGACTGCGAGCTGGTGACGCGAATTTTCCACAAAACCGAGCTGATGCCGTTTCTGCTTGAGCGCGCGACAGTCAACGGTTTGCCACTGGATAAACACGGTGGTTCTGTTGCCGCATTTGGGCACCTTTATATTCCGCGTATGCATCGTGCCGGTTACGTAGCGCCGAATCTCGGAGAAGTGCCGCCGCAGGCGAGTCCTGGCGGATACGTGATGGACTCGCGTCCGGGATTGTATGACTCGGTGTTAGTTCTGGATTACAAAAGCCTTTATCCGTCGATTATCCGCACGTTTCTCATCGACCCGGTTGGGCTGGTCGAAGGAATGGCGCAGCCCAACGCTGAACATTCCGTTGAGGGTTTTCTGGGTGCGCATTTCTCAAGAACCACGCACTGTTTACCGGAGATCGTTGGGCAAATTTGGTCGGGTCGCGATGAAGCCAAACGACACGGTAATAAGCCGCTTTCGCAGGCGCTGAAGATCATTATGAATGCTTTTTATGGCGTGCTGGGCACCAGCGCGTGTCGTTTCTTTGATCCGCGCCTTGCTTCGTCGATCACTATGCGCGGGCATCAGATCATGCTGCAAACCAAAGCGTTGATCGAATCTCAGGGTTATGACGTGATTTATGGCGACACGGATTCCACTTTTGTCTGGCTCAAAAAGGCCCATTCAGAGGAAGATGCCGCACGCATCGGCAAGCAGTTGATGAACCATGTGAATGCGTGGTGGAAAACGCATTTGCAGGAGACTCAGCAACTCGACAGCAAGCTTGAACTGGAGTTTGAGTCGCATTTTTGTCGCTTCCTGATGCCGACGATTCGCGGCACCGTTGAAGGATCCAAAAAGCGGTATGCGGGAATGATCCAGGAAAATGACAAGCAACGCATGGTGTTTAAAGGGCTGGAAACCGTGCGCACGGATTGGACGCCGCTGGCTCAGGAGTTCCAGAAAACCCTTTATTTGCGCGTGTTCCGCAACGAGCCGTATCAGGATTACATCCGTGAAACTATCGCCAGCCTGATGGCGGGCGAACTTGATGATCAGCTGATTTACCGTAAACGCCTGCGCCGTCCGCTCAGTGAATATCAGAAAAACGTGCCGCCACATGTGCGTGCTGCACGTCTGGCTGATGAACATAATCAACGGCTTGGGCGTGCGCCGCAGTACCAGAACCGTGGAACCATTAAGTATGTGATTACCACCAACGGGCCAGAGCCGGTGGATTATCAGGAGTCGCCGCTGGATTACGATCATTACCTGACACGCCAGCTTCAACCTGTCGCTGAAGGAATTTTACCTTTCCTTGAGGATGACTTTGCTACACTGATGACAGGGCAATTAGGGCTATTTTGACGGTGACGAATCATTCGTGTTCCAGTACCATAGCGCCCTCTTAAATCATCCTTAAATCTACTTTTGAACTACCGCCCCCCTTTGCGCGCGGTCGTTTTACTATTGCCTGCAAATCTTAGTAACTGATAATAGAGCCGAAATCTTATGCCTTTTACACTTGGTCAACGTTGGATCAGCGATACCGAAAGCGAACTGGGACTGGGAACTGTGGTCGCTTTAGACCCACGAATGGTAACCCTGCTCTACCCTGCCACCGGTGAAAATCGTCTGTATTCCCGAAGTGACTCGCCTATCACGCGCGTGATGTTTAACCCGGGTGATACCGTCACCAGCCATGAAGGCTGGCAACTCAAAGTTGATGAAGTTAAAGAAGAAAACGGCTTACTTGCCTACATCGGTACCCGTCTTGATACCGAAGAAGCCGGTACGGTGCTGCGCGAAGTGTTCCTCGACAGCAAACTGGTGTTCAGCAAGCCGCAAGACCGCCTTTTTGCCGGGCAAATCGACCGCATGGATCGTTTCGCCCTGCGCTATCGTTCCCGCGTTTACCAGAGCGAACAGTATCGCCAACCGTGGAGCGGCCTGCGCGGTATGCGCACAAGCCTGATCCCGCACCAGCTGAATATCGCCCACGATGTCGGTCGTCGTCATGCGCCACGCGTGTTGCTGGCGGACGAAGTGGGTTTAGGTAAAACCATCGAAGCCGGGATGATTTTGCACCAGCAATTGCTGGCTGGCAGCGCTGAACGAGTGCTGATCGTGGTGCCGGAAACCCTGCAACACCAGTGGCTGGTTGAAATGCTGCGCCGCTTTAACCTGCGTTTCTCTCTGTTTGATGACGAGCGTTATGCCGAAGCCCAGCACGACAGCGATAACCCATTCGAAACAGAACAACTGGTTATCTGTTCGCTGGATTTCGTGCGCCGCAGCAAGCAACGCCTTGAGCACCTGTGCGAAGCCGAATGGGATTTGCTGGTGGTCGATGAAGCACACCATTTAGTGTGGAGCGAAAACGCGCCAAGCCGTGAATATCAGGCCATTGAACAACTTGCCGAGCATGTTCCGGGCATCCTGCTGTTGACCGCTACGCCTGAACAGCTGGGTATGGAAAGCCACTTCGCACGTTTGCGTTTGCTGGACCCGAGCCGTTTCCACGATTTCGAGCAATTTGTGGAAGAACAACAACATTACCGCCCGGTAGCTGATGCCGTTTCTTTATTACTGGCCGGCAATCACCTGAACAACGATCAGCTCAACATGCTCAGCGAACTGATTGGCGAGCAGGATATTGAGCCACTTCTGCAAACGGCAAACAGCAACCGCGAAGGCAGCGATGCGGCGCGTCAGGAACTGGTTTCCATGTTGATGGATCGCCACGGCACCAGCCGCGTGTTGTTCCGAAACACGCGTAATGGCGTTAAAGGTTTCCCGAAACGCGAGCTGCACACCATCCGTCTGCCACTGCCGATGCAGTATCAAACGGCGATTAAAGTGTCCGGCATTATGGCGGCGCGTAAATCTGTTGAAGAACGCGCGCGCGACATGCTGTATCCAGAACAGATTTATCAGGAATTTGAAGGCGATAGCGGCACCTGGTGGAACTTCGACCCGCGTGTTGAGTGGCTGATGGGCTATCTCACCAGCCATCGCTCGCAGAAGGTACTGGTGATTTGTGCGAAAGCCACCACCGCCTTGCAGCTTGAGCAAGTGCTGCGTGAACGCGAAGGTATTCGTGCTGCGGTGTTCCATGAGGGTATGTCGATTATCGAGCGTGACCGTGCTGCGGCCTGGTTTGCCGAAGAAGACACCGGTGCGCAAGTCTTGCTGTGTTCTGAAATTGGTTCCGAAGGCCGTAACTTCCAGTTCGCCAGCCAATTGGTAATGTTCGATTTGCCGTTTAACCCGGATTTGTTGGAACAACGTATTGGCCGTCTGGACCGTATCGGCCAGGCTCACGATATTCAGATTCACGTTCCTTACCTGGAAAAAACCGCGCAATCCGTGTTGGTGGATTGGTTCCACAAAGGTCTGGATGCTTTCGAGCATACTTGCCCAACCGGCCGCACGATTTACGACAGCGTTTATCCGCAACTGGTTGAGTATCTGGCCGCGCCGGAAAATACCGACGGTTTTGATGCACTGATCAAACAGTGCCGCGAACAGCACGATGCGCTCAAAATTCAGCTCGAACAGGGCCGTGACCGCCTGCTGGAAATCCACTCCAACGGCGGTGAAAAATCACAGGCGCTGGCTGAAGCGATTTCCGAGCAGGATAACGACACCAATCTGGTCAGTTTCGCGCTGAACTTGTTTGATATCGTCGGCATTAATCAGGATGACCGTGGCGACAACATGGTGGTGCTGACGCCTGGTGATCACATGCTGGTGCCTGATTTCCCTGGCCTGCCTGAAGATGGCTGCACCATTACGTTTGAGCGTGATGTGGCGTTGTCGCGTGAAGATGCGCAGTTCGTGACCTGGGAACACCCGATTATCCGTAATGGCCTGGATTTGATTCTTTCCAGTGACATCGGTAGTTGTGCGCTGTCTTTGTTGAAAAACAAAGCGCTGCCAGTGGGTACGCTGTTGCTTGAGCTGGTGTATGTGGTTGAAGCGAAAGCGCCAAAACAACTGCAACTTAACCGCTTCCTGCCGCCAACGCCGGTTCGTATGTTGGTCGACAAAAACGGCACTAACCTCGCCGCGCAAGTTGAGTTTGAAAGCTTTAACCGCCAGCTCAGCACGGTGAATCGCCATACCGGCAGCAAGCTGGTAAATGCGGTGCAGCAAGATGTCCACGCTATTTTGCAATTGGCCGAAGAGAAAGTGGAAGCCGCTGCGCAGGTGTTGATTAAAGCGGCGCGTGAAGAAGCGGATGAGAAGCTGAGTTCTGAGCTTTCCCGCCTCGAAGCGCTGAAAGCGGTGAACCCAAACATCCGTGATGACGAACTCGAAGCCATTGAAAGTAACCGTGAGCAAGTCATGGAAAGCCTCTCGCAGGCGAACTGGCGACTGGATGCGCTGCGTTTGATTGTGGTGACGCATCAGTAATTTCCAAACCGCTTTACTCAAATCATTCGAGTTGCAGCAAGGCGGCAAGAGAGAGAATCCCCAGGAGCTTACTAAAGTAAGTGACTGGGGTGAACGAAAGCAGCCAACGCCGCTGTAGCTTGAAGGATGCAGAGTAAATGATTATGGAACCCTACAACCCGCCAACCGATCCTTGGCTAATCGTCCTTTATCAGGATGAACACATCATGGTCGTCAACAAGCCTTCGGGCCTGCTGTCAGTCCCTGGCCGCCTGGATGAGCACAAAGACAGCGTGATGACGCGCATTCAGCGTGATTTCCCGCAGGCGGAATCGGTGCATCGTCTGGATATGGCGACCAGCGGCGTGATTGCCGTAGCGCTGACGAAAGCGGCAGAGCGAGAGCTGAAACGCCAGTTTCGTGAACGTGAGCCGAAGAAGCAGTATGTGGCGCGGATTTGGGGTCATCCACAACCGGAAGAAGGTCTGGTGGATTTACCACTGATTTGTGACTGGCCAAACCGGCCTAAACAGAAAGTGTGTTATGAAACCGGCAAAGCGGCGCAAACGGAATATCAGGTGCTGGAGTATGCGGCGGATAACACCGCCCGCGTGCTGCTAAAACCGATTACCGGGCGTTCGCATCAGTTACGTGTGCATATGCTGGCGATGGGTCATCCGATTTTAGGCGATCGTTTTTACGCATCACCCGAAGCGTTAACGATGGCGCCCCGTTTGCAGCTTCATGCGGAAATGCTGACGATTACTCACCCGGAGTATGGAACGCCGATGACGTTTCGCGCTCCGGCTGATTTCTAAATCCCCTCACCCCGACCCTCTCCCACAGGAGAGGGAGAAAACCGGACAATTCCCTCTCCTTTGGGGAGAGGGTTAGGGTGAGGGTCTCTTTTCTTACTTAAAACCTTTCGCCGTCTTAATCAGGTCATAGGCTTTCTGGATTTCCTGCGCCTTCTGCTTGGCCATTTCCATCATTTCTGGCGGTAGACCTTTGGCAACCAGTTTATCCGGGTGATGCTCGCTCATTAATTTGCGATACGCACGTTTAATAGCTGTGGCATCGTCACTACTTTTAACGCCTAACACGTTGCAGGCATCTTCAAGCGTTGGCCCACGTTGTTGCTGGAAACCGCCGCCCTGTGACTGATTGTATCCGCCACCAAACTGCTGGCCGCCTTCCATCATGCGCAAGAACTGGTCGAACTGCATGCGCGAAATGCCCAGCTCTTCGGCAATCACATACAGCACTTCTCGTTCGTTCGGATGCAAAGAACCATCGGCAAATGCGGCCTGAATCTGAATTTCAAGAAACATCCGAATCAGGTCAAAACGCCCGAAGCACACGCTTCTGAGCTGGCGCATTTTTTCACGCAGCGGGTAACCATTTTCTTTGCCCACACGGAATGCATGCTGTGCCGCGCTGCGTGCATCGCCGTGTAATTGCATGCGATCCATTAACAGCGAGGCTATCTGGATATCCGCTTCGGTCACGCGCCCTTTTGACTTGGTCAAATGGCCCATCACTTCAAATGTGGTGCTAAAAAAGAGTGACTGGCGCTGTTGTTGGTTAGAAAACCAGGATTGACGACGGCTACGCACCTTATCGATGGCATGACCAATCAGTAACCCAAATACCACACCCCAGAAGCCACCACCCATAATAAGTGCTATTGCGACACCGAGTACTTTTCCCCAATACTGCATATACTCCCCAAATCGTCATGCCGTCGGCTAGAATTTGCTTTATCATACCCGTCATTGATAGCGGTGCCTAACGGCAGACTGCTAAACGGACAGGATTAACACTAGCGCTGTGGTGATGAGTAAGTTAGTCTCTGACCGTTTGCCGACGCTAAGCCATTGATGATGGAACAACGAATAACACGTATGAAAAAACGTATTCCCACCTTGCTGGCCACTTTGATTGGCGCAGCGCTATATAGTCAACAAGGTATGGCTGCCGATCTTGCGTCGCAGTGTATGCTTGGTGTGCCAAGTTACAATCGCCCATTAATTGAAGGCGACACCAACAACCTGCCTGTCACTATAAATGCCGATCACGCAAAAGGAAATTATCCTGACGACGCGGTGTTCAGTGGCAATGTCGATATTCAGCAAGGCAATAGCCGCCTGCAATCCGACGAAGTCCTCCTACATCAGAAACAGGTCGAGGGTCAGCCTGATCCTGTTCGCACCGTTGATGCGGTTGGCAACGTTCATTACGACGATAATCAGGTCATTCTGAAAGGCCCAAAAGCCTGGTCGAATCTGAATACCAAAGATACCAACGTCTGGAAAGGTGACTACCAAATGGTAGACCGCCAGGGGCGTGGTACAGCCGATCTGATGAAACAGCGCGGGAATAATCGTTATACCATTCTGGAAAATGGCACATTTACTTCCTGCTTACCGGGTTCCAATACCTGGAGCGTTGTGGGGAGTGAAGTGATTCAGGATAGAGAAGAAGAACTCGCTGAAATCTGGAATGCTCGTTTTAAAATCGGGCCGGTTCCGGTGTTCTACAGTCCCTATTTGCAGTTACCGATTGGCGATAAACGCCGTTCAGGTTTCCTTATTCCCAATGCGAAATACAGTTCGAACAATGGTCTTGAGTTCAGTCTGCCGTATTACTGGAACATCGCACCGAACTTTGATGCCACTATCACTCCGCATTACATGGAAGAACGTGGCACACAGTGGCAGAACGAATTCCGTTATCTGACCAAAGCGGGTGCGGGTATCATGGAATTCGATTACCTGCTGTCAGATAAAGAATACAAAGACGACGTTGCTAAAAACCCAAGCGGTGATGAGCGACGTTGGTTGTTCTACTGGAATCATAGTGGCGTGATGGATCAGGTGTGGCGTTTTAATATCGACTACACCAAAGTCAGCGATCCCAATTATTTCAATGACTTCACTTCCCAATACGGTACCAGTACTGACGGCTACGCCACGCAGAAATTTAGCGTGGGTTACGCTGTAGAAAACTTTGACGCCACGCTTTCGACCAAACAGTTCCAGATATTTGATACCCAACGTAATAGTGGTGCAAATTCTTACAGCGCCCAACCCCAGTTGGATATGAACTATTATCAAAATGATGTCGGTCCGTTTGATACACGTGTTTATGGCCAGGCCGTTAAGTTTACTAACTTTAACAACAATATGCCTGAAGCGACGCGTCTGCACGTTGAGCCGGTTATTAGTCTGCCATTGTCCAACGGCTGGGCGAGCCTGAATACCGAAGCCAAATTTATGGCGACGCATTATCAGCAAGACAACCTCGAAAAATACGAAAAAAATGTCAACCCTAACAGCAAGTTAGAAGAAACCGTCAATCGCACCCTTCCGCAATTCAAAATGGACGGAAAGCTTATTTTCGACCGTTCGATGGATTCAGCGATGGGTTGGGAACAAACGCTGGAACCGCGCGTTCAGTATCTTTATGTACCGTACCGTGATCAAAGCAACATCAACAACTACGATTCGGCACTGTTACAATCTGACTACACTGGCTTGTTCCGCGATCGGACTTACGGTGGTCTTGACCGTATAGCCTCCGCCAATCAGGTGACAACCGGCCTCACCACTCGCATTTATGATGATGCGGCGGTTGAACGTTTTAATGCTTCTGTGGGTCAAATCTACTACTTCACTAAGTCTCGTACTGGTGATGAAAGTATCAATAGTGAAAAAGTCGACGAAACAGGTTCAGTGGTTTGGGCAGGCGACACCTATTGGCGTATGACTGACCGTTGGGGTTTACGTGGTGGGCTGCAATACGATACTCGTCTGGATAACGTAGCGACCGGTAACGGTGTTATCGAATATCGCAAAGATAACGATCGTTTAGTGCAATTTAACTACCGTTACGCAAGCCCTGAATACATTGGTGCGACCATCACGAACATTAACATCAATGCGCCACAGTATGAAAACGGCATCTCCCAGGTTGGGATGACCGCGAGTTGGCCTGTAGTTGACCGTTGGTCTGTGGTCGGTGCGTATTACTACGACACCAAGGCGCAGCAAACCGCTGACTCCATGCTGGCAGTGCAGTACAGCTCTTGCTGTTATGCGATTCGTGTAGGTTACGAGCGTAAAATTAACGGCTGGGAAAACAACGAAAGCAAATACGATAACGTAATTGGCTTTAACATCGAGTTACGTGGCCTGAGTTCCAACTACGGCCTGGGCACTCAGCAGATGTTGCGTTCTAACATTCTGCCTTATCAGAGCTCGATGTAATTCACTTTGACTAGAAATCGCAGTCCGCTTTGCGGCTAAGTAAATGGAAAAAGTATGAAGAATTGGAGAACGCTGCTTCTCGGTATCGTCTTTGCGGCGAATACCTCTTTCGCGGCCCCACAGGTGGTCGATAAAGTTGCAGCCGTAGTGAATAACGGTGTGGTACTGGAAAGCGACGTTGACGGCATGATGCAGTCAGTGAAACAAGGCGCGCAACAAGCCGGGCAACAGCTTCCTGACGACGCCACTTTGCGTCATCAAATTTTGGAACGTCTGATCATGGATCAAATCATGTTGCAGATGGGCCAGAAAATGGGCGTTAAAGTGTCCGATGAGCAAGTTGATAAAGCGATTGCTGATATCGCGGCACAAAACAAAATGAGCATGGACCAGATGCGCAGTCGTCTGGCCTATGACGGCGTTAACTACAATACTTACCGTGCTCAAATCCGCAAAGAGATGACGATTTCGGAAGTGCGTAATAACGAAGTGCGTCGTCGCGTCTCTATTCTGCCGCAAGAAGTTGATTCTCTTGCGCAGCAAGTGGGTAGCCAGAACGACAGCAGCACCGAGCTGAACTTAAGCCACATTCTGATTCCATTGCCAGAAAACCCATCATCTACTCAGGTCGATGATGCGGAAAAACAAGCGCGAGATATCGTCGCTCAGGCGCAAAGTGGTGGAGACTTCGGCAAACTGGCTATTACCTACTCCGCTGACCAACAAGCGCTGAAAGGCGGCCAAATGGGTTGGGGTCGTATTCAGGAACTGCCGTCTATTTTCGCACAAGCTTTAAGCACCGCGAAGAAAGGTGATGTTATCGGCCCAATTCGTTCAGGCGTCGGTTTCCACATTCTGAAAGTGAACGACCTGCGTGGTCAGAGCCAGAGCATTTCTGTGACTGAAGTTCATGCGCGTCACATCTTGCTGAAATCGTCACCTATTATGAATGACGATCAGGCTCGCGCTAAATTGAACCAGATTGCAGCGGATATTAAGAGCGGCAAAACCACCTTTGCTGCGGCAGCAAAATCCTTCTCTGAAGATCCAGGTTCAGCGAACCAGGGCGGCGATTTGGGTTGGGCGGCGACGGATATCTACGATCCTGCGTTCCGCGATGCTCTGTCAAAAATGCATAAAGGCGAGATGAGCGCACCTGTTCACTCCTCCTTCGGCTGGCATTTGATTGAACTTATGGATACTCGCAACGTTGATAAAACCGATGCTGCGCAGAAAGATCGTGCGTATCGCATGCTGTTCAACCGTAAGTTCTCTGAAGAAGCACAAACCTGGATGCAGGAACAACGTGCCTCTGCCTACGTAAAAGTTATCGGTAGCAATGGCTAATACCCATCGCGTGGTCATCACTCCCGGCGAACCCGCCGGGATTGGCCCCGACCTGGTCATCGCGCTGGCAAGCCGCGACTGGCCCGTAGAAATGGTTGTCGCGGCTTCGCCTGAACTCCTCCAGGAACGTGCTGCCTTACTCGGCCTTCCTCTCCAGATTAAAACTTACCAGCCTGGCACTCCCGCAAGCCCGCAAGTTGCCGGCACGCTCACCGTTCTTCCCATCGAATTACGCGCTCCAGTCGTCCCAGGACAACTGGATGTGAGAAACAGTGCCTATGTCGTTGAGATGCTGGCGCGTGCCTGTGACGGCTGTATTAACGGCGAATTTGCCGCACTGATTACCGGGCCAGTACACAAAGGCATTATTAACGATGCCGGTATCCCGTTTATCGGCCATACCGAGTTCTTTGAAGAGCGGTCGCACAGCGAAAAAGTCGTGATGATGCTGGCAACGGAAGAATTGCGCGTGGCGCTTGCAACGACGCATCTGCCGTTGAAAGCGATTTCTGACGCAATAACGCCAGAATTATTACGCCAGATAATCACCATCCTGTATCATGACCTGCAAACCAAGTTTGGTATCGCCGAGCCGCACGTGTTGGTTTGTGGCCTGAACCCCCATGCCGGGGAAGGTGGCCACATGGGCACGGAAGAAATTGATACCATCATTCCAGTACTGAATGAAATGCGCGCTAAAGGGGTGAAACTCTCTGGCCCGCTTCCGGCAGATACGCTGTTCCAGCCTAAATATCTCGATAATGCCGACGCAGTACTGGCGATGTACCACGATCAGGGCTTGCCGGTACTCAAATACCAGGGCTTTGGTCGCGCGGTGAATATCACGCTAGGCTTACCTTTTATCCGCACTTCGGTTGACCATGGCACCGCGCTAGAACTAGCCGGTCAGGGGAAAGCCGAGGTCGGCAGTTTTATTACGGCGCTTAATCTCGCCATCAAAATGATTGTTAATACTCAATGAATACTCGTGTCCACCAGGGCCATTTAGCCCGTAAACGTTTTGGACAAAACTTCCTTAATGACCAGTTCGTTATCGACAGTATTGTCTCTGCTATTAATCCACTAAAAGGCCAGGCGATGGTTGAAATCGGCCCCGGCCTCGGCGCATTAACCGAGCCTGTGGGTGAACGCCTGGATGAAATGACCGTCATCGAACTGGACCGCGATCTTGCAGCGCGCCTGCAAACGCATCCGTTCCTGGCACCAAAGCTGACGATTTATCAGCAAGATGCCATGACCATGGATTTTGGAGAGCTGTCGCAAAAAATCGGTCAGCCGTTGCGCGTATTTGGCAACCTGCCGTATAACATCTCCACGCCATTGATGTTCCATCTCTTTAGCTATACTGATGCCATTGCAGACATGCACTTTATGCTGCAAAAAGAGGTGGTAAACCGTTTAGTTGCTGGCCCGAACTGTAAAGCATATGGTCGTTTATCAGTGATGGCGCAGTATTATTGCAACGTGATCCCAGTGCTTGAAGTGCCGCCAACGGCCTTCACGCCAGCACCAAAGGTTGATTCAGCCGTTGTGCGTCTGGTTCCACACGCGGTCATTCCAAACCCTGTAAAAGAGCTACGTGTATTAAGCCGCATCACTACTGAAGCCTTTAATAAACGTCGCAAAACGATCCGTAACAGCCTGGGCCATCTGTTCAGCCCTGAAGTGATGGCTGAGCTTGGAATCGACGCAACCCTGCGTGCTGAGAACATCTCAGTCGCACAGTATTGCCAACTGGCAAACTATTTGGCTGAGCATCCACAGCAGCAGCCGAAGGAGAGTTAACGATGTTGAATTCGCCCCGCGTATGCATTCAGGTACAAAGCGTCTATATCGAATCACAGTCCTCACCTGAGAACGAACGTTTCGTCTTTGCTTATACCGTCACCATCCGTAACCTGGGGCGAACACCGGTGCAATTGCTTGGCCGTTACTGGCTTATCACCAACGGCAACGGCCATGAAACTGAAGTTCAGGGCGAGGGCGTGATAGGCGTCCAGCCGCATATTGAACCGGGCAACGAATACAGCTACACCAGCGGTGCCGTCCTTGAAACACCGCTTGGCACGATGCAAGGCCATTACGAAATGGTCGACTCTCAGGGCGATGCGTTCCGCGTCGCTATTCCCGTATTCCGTCTGGCTATTCCAGCCTTCATTCACTGATACGATGTCTACATACCTGATTGGCGACGTTCACGGTTGCTACGATGAACTGATAGCCCTACTGCAACAGGTTGAGTTTACGCCTGGCAAAGATACTTTATGGCTTACGGGCGATCTCGTCGCGCGTGGGCCAGGCTCGCTTGAAGTGCTGCGCTACGTGCGCAGTCTTGGCGACAGCGTGCGAATTGTGCTCGGCAATCACGATCTCCATCTTCTTGCGGTTTATGCCGGCATCAGCCGCAATAAACCGAAGGATCGCGTTTCACAATTACTGGAAGCGCCAGATGCCGACGAATTGCTGAACTGGTTGCGTCGCCAACCTCTGATTCAGGTTGATGAAGAGAAAAAACTGGTGATGGCACACGCCGGGATTACCCCGCAGTGGGATTTAACCACCGCAATGGCCTGCGCTCGTGATGTCGAAGCCGTATTATCCAGCGACAGCTATCCGCTGTTCCTCGACGCAATGTATGGCGATATGCCAAACAATTGGTCGCCAGAACTCTCCGGGTTAGCCCGTCTGCGTTTCATTACTAACTCTTTGACTCGTATGCGTTATTGCTTCCCGAACGGGCAACTGGATATGTACTGCAAAGACACGCCAGAAAGCGCACCTGCGCCGCTGAAACCGTGGTTTGCCATTCCTGGCCCCGTCACTGCTGAGTATTCCGTTATCTTCGGGCACTGGGCATCACTGGAAGGCAAAGGTACGCCTGAAGGGATTTACGGGCTGGATACCGGCTGCTGCTGGGGCGGTGAACTCACCTGCCTGCGCTGGGAAGATAAAACGTACTTTGTTCAGCCATCGAATCGTCAACAGGATGTTGGCGGTGGTGAAACGGCTATCGCTTCATAATAAAAACCCGGTAATTAACCGGGTTTTTTCATTCTTCAACGCCTTAACGACGTTCCAGAACCTCAAAACAATAACCGTGTGAGTTATTCTCATCGGCATCGTGGAATTCGCTAAACGTTGACTGCCACTCGTCCGGATCGTAATCCGGGAAGTGTGTGTCACCTTCCACTTCCGCATCAATGTGCGTCAGGTACAGGCGCTGAGCTTTCGGCAGGAACTGTTCGTAAATACGCCCGCCGCCAATCACCATAATCTCTTCCGCATCGCCACAGGCTTTAATCGCGTCTTCGATAGATGAAACCCACTCAACGCGGTCATCGGTGCCGGGCTTGCTGCTAATAACGATGTTCTTACGACCAGGCAGCGGACGACCGATGGATTCCCAGGTCAAACGCCCCATAACGACAGGCTTATTCAACGTATTACGTTTAAACCAGGCCAGATCGGCAGGTATTTCCCAGGGCATGGCGTTTTCCATGCCAATTACACGATCTACCGCTAATGCAGCAATCAGACTGATCATTCTATTAACCCAAGGGTGGTGAAAAAATTGCCGCCACTATACGGAAAGCGCATTCTTTCGTCGACTGTCCGCAAGCTTGTCGGTGAGAATATTTTTGTTCTGCGACTGTAAAGGCGTAACGCATTACTTCCTGATTGAGCAGGAACAATGAGTTAGCGTAAAAGCGTCAGAAGTAACGTAAAAGGTGACGTAAAAAATTCTTCACTGCACTTCGCCACCCACTATAAGTTTACGCAATAGCTGCGGTATAGTTCACGTTTCTTTGTCTGCACCGGATTACACCATGTTAGAAACCACGCTTTTTGTCGCCACCATTGCCACTTTGGGGATGCTTTCTCCGGGGCCTGATTTCTTCCTGGTTATTAAAAATGCGGCCCGTTATCCACGCGCTGCGGCGATGATGACGTCATTAGGTGTTATCAGCGGAGTCGCCACGCACATGACTTACTGTGTCGCGGGTTTAGCGGTGGTGATTACCACGACTCCGTGGTTGTTTGATGTCCTCAAATACGCCGGTGCGGCTTATCTGATTTGGATTGGTTTGCACGCGCTATTTGCTCGCGGCGGCAGCAAAATGGATGTCAGTCAGGTTGAACGCCAGCAAACCACACTCAAAAAAGCCTTCTTACAAGGCTATCTTTGCAACCTGCTGAACCCGAAAGCGACACTCTTTTTCCTTTCTGTTTTCACACAAGTTTTAAACGTGAATTCCGGCACTATGGAAAAGCTTTGGTACGCAGGCGTGATCCTGATGTTGTCAGTGGTCTGGTGGCCGGTATTAGTGGTGCTGATTCAAAGCGAACCGGTGCGTCGCGGCCTTGCTAAAGCACAGAAAATTGTCGATAAACTGCTGGGCGGAATGTTGATTGCGCTCGGGATTAAAGTGGCGTTGAGCTGATTTTATAAGGTGGATAAGCCGAAGGCGTCATCCACCATTTGCGCCGGAATAGTCGGATGACGCTGCCGCTTATCCGACCTACGAAAGAGAGCTTTTTCGTTATTCCGGTTTCACCGGCGGTTCATCGGCTAATTTCCCCGAATGAATCCCCTCTTCTGTTCCCTGCCAGCCGTGGCGCTGAATCACATTCAGATGCGAACGGTCTTCGTTAATGACCTCAGTCAGCATCGCACTAGTGCGTTTAAACACGTCAGCACGCGCCGACCAGTCCGCCGCCGGAACCATCTCTTCGACCATTTGCATATTGTAACGGCGGAAGTGATCGGCTCGTTCCCGGGCTTCGTAACTTCCCTCGCCGAGGAATTCCAGCGCTCGCCGCCCTACTTTCAGCGATCCTTCAAAGGTTTCACGCTCGGGTTGCTCAACACCAAGCTGGCGCAGACGGATAAAGTGGTCAAGGTCACGCGCGCGGGCAATCACTTTCAGATGCGGGAAATGCTCCTTCACCAGTTCCGCTAACTGCATATTGGCATCGGGATCGTCGATGGCGTTGATCAAAACCTCAGCTTTTGCCGCTCCGGCAGATTCCAGCAAATCCACACGCGTCGCATCGCCGTAAAACACTTTAGTACCAAACTTACGCAGCGTTTCAATGTGGTCCGGGTCGTGGTCAAGAACCACCATTTTTACCCCGCTGGTCAGCAACAAACGCCCGGCGATTTGCCCGAAACGCCCGAAGCCCGCGATGATCACGCGTGGCTGTTCTTCGTCGATTTCATCCGCTTCACGTGCCTGCTCTTTGCCGGATTTTTCCAGGCGATTGAGTAACACCAGCAGCAATGGCGTTGCCGCCATAGACAGCGCGACGGCTAGCGTCAGCGATTTTGCCCAACTGTCGTCCAGCACCTCAGCCATTCGCGCGGTGCCAAAAATCACAAAGGCAAATTCACTGCCCTGCCCGAGCAGAACGGCAAACCAGCGCCGCTGTTTACGCGGCACGTTGAGCGGTTTTGCCACCAGCCACAGCGTAATAATTTTAATCGCCAGGAAGCCGAATAGCAGCGCGACAATTCGTAGTGGGTTTTCCAGCAGCGTGCCGAAGTCTATCGACATGCCCACGCCGATGAAAAACAGCCCCAGCAGCAAACCCTTAAACGGTTCGATATCGCTTTCCAGCGCGTGGCGGTATTCGGAACTCGCCAGCAAAACCCCCGCCAGAAACGCGCCCATCGCCATCGAAAGTCCGGCCTCTTCGAGCAATAAACCGAAGCCAAACACCATAAATAAGGCCATGGCACTGAATACTTCACGCAGGCCGGAACGCGCTACAAAGCGCAGCAGCGGGCGAGTCACATAGCGCCCAAGTAATATTACAATCGCCAATGCGCCCACCACTTTCAGCGCCGAAATAGAAAACGCGGCAAACGTGGTGGTTGCGCCACTGGTAGCGAGTAACGGAATCATTGCCACCAGCGGAATGGCAGCGATATCCTGGAATAACAGCACGGCAAACGCACTGCGGCCCATTTGCGAAAGCGTCAGGTTACGTTCATTCATCGCCTGCATCGCAATGGCGGTGGAAGACAGCGCCAGCGTCAGCCCGATTAGCGCAGCCACTTGCCAGCGCAAACCTAAGAACATGCAGAACAAACCGAGCAACAGCCCGCACGCCACCATTTGCAACGCGCCGCCACCAAACACCGACGCACGTAGCGTCCACAAGCGGCGTGGGTCAAGTTCAAGGCCGATAACGAACAGCATCAGCACCACGCCGATTTCCGCAAAGTGCAGAATAGTTTCGGCATCGGTCACCAGCCTGAATCCCCACGGCCCGATAATGCACCCGGCAATCAGGTAGCCGAGCACCGATCCCAAGCCGAGCCTGACCGCAATCGGCACAATGATCGCCGCGGAGCCGAGGTAAATCAGCGCCTGAATCATGGTATGGCTATCCATGGTTTGCCTCCAGCCACTCGATCAAGCGTTGTTTATATTGTTCGGCCTGCACTTCAAGGGTGTTTTCGTCACAGACAAACGTGAAATGGATGGTGAAATGCGGCAGCCAGTTCATGCCGCAATACAGTGCCGTCGCCTGTAAAGGCTGCCCGAGCACATCAAAACCGGGATGGTCGCCAAGATCAAAATGGTGATCGCCACCGCCGGTCGTCACCGCCCACATCACCTGTTTTCCGCGCAGCGCCGTTCCGCCGTGACCGTACGCCCAGCCGTGAGCCAGTACCTTATCGATCCACAGTTTCATTAATGGCGGCATGCTGTACCACTGCATAGGATGCTGCCAGATAACCAAATCAGCGCGGTTTAATGCCTGCTGTTCAGCGGCAATATCAATGTTGAAATCGGGGTAAAGCTCATAGAGGGAGCGCACTTCTACATCGGGTAGAAGTGATGCTTGTTCGAGCATTTTCTTGTTGGCATGGGAGTGTTGCGGATAGGGGTGCGCATAAATAATTAAGATCATCAATTAGCCTGTTGTTTTACTGCTCTCTTTTCTCAAAGAGTGTAGTCAGTAATTCAACAGGCTAATAGTCATAATTCTTGACGGGCTAAGTGGGAAAACCTGAATTAGTTATCCAGTTCGCCCATAGATTTGACCTGATCGCGGTTAATCTGCTCGGTCTTGCCCGTTTCAGCATTTTTGTATGAAACCAGGCCCGTGTCGTCATCTACCTGCGGCTTGCCGTCGGTCACAATGGTTTTGCCATCGCTGGTTTTTACCGCCTGATTAGACGAACAGCCTGCAACAGTCATCAGCGTTGCAGCAGCGAATATGGACGCCAGCAGAATTTTGTTTTGCATGTGGTTCTCCCTGTTTGTAGTCATTTCTCATCTTCAGACTAAAAACTTTAGCAGGAATTTCCGGCCTCGCTGGCAAATACAGAACACTCTGAAGTGTCGCTCTCCAGGAACAATAAGCGAAAAAAAACCCGCCGCAGCGGGTTTTAAAAGTATCGAGATGCGATTACTTGGTGATTTGCGCGTGCATTTCCTGAACGGAAATCACTTTTTCAGTCGCGTCAGCATTGAGTGCCATCGCGGTCGCAAAACCACCGTTCAACGTGGTGTCGTAATGCACTTTGTATTGCAGTGCGCTACGGCGAATCAGCTTGGAATCTTCAATCGCCTGGCGGCCTGCCGTGGTGTTGATGATGTAGGTGTATTCGCCATTCTTGATACGGTCCTGAATGTGCGGACGACCTTCATGCACCTTGTTCACCAGGCGCGGGTTAATGCCCGCTTCGCCCAGCACCACCGCAGTACCGTGAGTCGCATCCAGATCGAAGCCCTGTTTCAGCAGCTTGGCGGCCAAATCGACAACACGTTTTTTGTCGCCTTCGCGAACGGAAAGCAGCGCACGGCCTGGTTTACGCATCGTGGACTGGCTGCCCAGCATCGCTTTAGAGAACGCTTCTGCGAAGGTGCGGCCCACGCCCATCACTTCACCGGTAGAGCGCATTTCTGGCCCTAACAGTGGGTCAACGCCTGGGAACTTGTTGAACGGCAGCACCACTTCTTTCACCGAGTAGTATGGTGGAATGATTTCTTTGGTCATGCCCTGCTGAACCAGCGTTTGCCCAACCATCACACGTGCCGCGACTTTCGCCAGCGCCATGCCGGTGGCTTTGGAGACAAACGGTACGGTACGCGCCGCTCGCGGGTTCACTTCAATCAAGTAGACTTCGTTATCTTTCACCGCAAACTGCACGTTCATCAGGCCGCGAACTTGCAGCTCGAAAGCCAGTTTCTGCACCTGTTGGCGCATCACGTCCTGGATTTCCTGGCTCAGCGTGTAAGCTGGCAGAGAACATGCGGAGTCACCGGAGTGAACGCCTGCTTGTTCGATGTGCTCCATGATGCCGCCAATCAGCACGGTTTCGCCGTCGCAAATCGCGTCAACGTCCACTTCTACCGCATCGTCGAGGAAGCGGTCGAGCAGCACTGGCGCATCGTTGGAAACGCTAACCGCGGTCTGGAAGTAACGGCGCAAATCGATTTCGTCATAAACGATTTCCATTGCGCGGCCACCCAGAACGTAGGATGGGCGAACCACCAGCGGGTAGCCGATGTGTGCCGCTTTCTCTACCGCCATTTCGATGGTAGTCACAGTGGCGTTGGCTGGCTGTTTCAGTTTCAGGCGGTCAACCGCGTGCTGGAAACGCTCACGGTCTTCTGCGCGGTCGATAGCGTCCGGGCTGGTGCCGATAATTGGCACACCAGCGGCTTCGAGTTCACGCGCCAGTTTCAGTGGAGTCTGGCCGCCGTACTGCACGATGACGCCTTTTGGCTTCTCAACGCGCACGATTTCCAGCACGTCTTCAAGCGTTACCGGCTCGAAGTACAGGCGGTCGGAAGTGTCGTAATCGGTGGACACGGTTTCCGGGTTACAGTTAACCATGATGGTTTCGTAACCGTCTTCGCGCAGTGCCAGAGAAGCATGTACGCAGCAGTAGTCGAATTCGATACCCTGGCCGATACGGTTCGGGCCACCGCCCAACACCATGATTTTGTCACGGTCGTTGTTCGGGTTCGCTTCGCACTCGTCTTCATAAGTGGAGTACATGTAGGCGGTGTCGGTTGAGAATTCCGCCGCACAGGTATCAACGCGCTTATAAACCGGGTGTAGCTTATATTGCTCACGCAGTTTGCGAATTTCAGACTCACGAACGCCAGCCAGTTTCGCCAGGCGCGCATCGGCAAAGCCTTTGCGCTTGAGCATACGCAGGAAGTCGTAGTCCAGGCCGGTTATGCCGATTTCTTCAACTTTCTCTTCCAGGCGCACCAGCTCTTCGATTTGTACCAGGAACCAGCGGTCGATGTTGGTCAGGTTGAACACGCCGTCAACGGACAGACCCGCGCGGAATGCGTCAGCCACATACCAGATTCGCTCCGCGCCAGCGTCTTTCAGTTCGCGGCGGATTTTGGTCAGCGCTTCCGGGTCGTCCAGATTCACTTTCGGGTCAAAACCGGTCGCGCCCACTTCCAGGCCGCGCAACGCTTTTTGCAGAGATTCCTGCTGCGTGCGACCAATCGCCATCACTTCGCCAACAGATTTCATCTGTGTGGTCAGGCGGTCGTTCGCGCCAACGAATTTTTCGAAGTTAAAGCGTGGGATTTTTGTCACAACGTAGTCGATAGACGGTTCGAACGACGCTGGCGTTTTGCCGCCGGTGATGTCGTTCATCAGTTCATCGAGGGTGTAGCCGACTGCCAGTTTCGCCGCCACTTTCGCAATCGGGAAGCCGGTCGCTTTAGAAGCCAGCGCAGATGAACGCGATACGCGCGGGTTCATCTCGATAACAATTAAACGGCCTGTTTTCGGGTTCACCGAGAACTGCACGTTGGAACCGCCGGTTTCGACGCCGATTTCACGCAGCACCGCCATCGAGGCGTTACGCATGATTTGGTATTCTTTGTCGGTCAGCGTTTGCGCTGGCGCAACGGTGATGGAGTCACCGGTGTGAATGCCCATCGGGTCAAGGTTTTCGATAGAGCAGACGATGATGCAGTTGTCGTTTTTATCACGCACCACTTCCATTTCGTACTCTTTCCAGCCAATCAGCGATTCGTCAATCAGCAGCTCTTTGGTTGGCGAAAGATCCAGACCACGCTCGCAGATTTCTTCGAATTCTTCACGGTTGTAAGCGATACCGCCGCCCGTGCCGCCCATGGTAAATGAAGGACGAATGATGCACGGATAACCAACGTCAGCGGCAACCGCCAGCGCTTCTTCCATATTGTGAGCAATGCCGGAGCGCGCAGTATCAAGGCCGATTTTTTTCATCGCCACGTCGAAACGGCGGCGGTCTTCGGCTTTATCAATCGCATCGGCTGTCGCACCAATCATGGTGACGCCAAACTCAGCCAGCACGCCCTGACGTTCCAGTTCCAGCGCACAGTTCAGCGCAGTCTGGCCGCCCATAGTTGGCAGAACCGCATCCGGGCGCTCTTTCTCAATGATTTTGCGGACCACTTCCCAGTGAATCGGCTCGATGTAAGTCGCATCGGCCATTTCCGGGTCGGTCATAATCGTTGCCGGGTTGGAGTTCACCAGCACAACACGGTAACCCTCTTCACGCAGCGCTTTACACGCCTGCGCACCGGAGTAGTCGAACTCACACGCCTGGCCGATAACAATTGGGCCTGCGCCGAGGATCAGGATGCTTTTTATATCTGTACGTTTTGGCATTTTCTTAGCTCCTGATACTTACTTGCTATTAAGAGTGGCGGTAGAACGGTATTGCTTAATCAATTCGATAAAGTGGTCAAACAGCGGCGCGGCATCGTGCGGGCCTGGGCTGGCTTCTGGGTGCCCCTGGAAGCTGAAGGCCGCTTTATCCGTGCGATGGATGCCTTGCAGCGTGCCATCGAACAGTGACTTGTGCGTCACGCGCAGGTTCGCTGGAAGCGTTTCTTCCTCTACCGCAAAACCGTGGTTCTGCGCGGTAATCATTACGCAATCGCGGTCCAAATCTTTAACCGGGTGGTTGCCGCCGTGGTGACCAAACTTCATCTTCACGGTTTTCGCGCCGCTCGCCAGAGCCAGCAACTGGTGGCCCAGACAAATCCCGAATACCGGCACGTCAGTTTCCAGGAAGGATTTGATGGCGCTGATCGCGTAGTCACATGGCGCCGGGTCACCAGGGCCGTTCGACAGGAAGATACCGTCTGGATTTAGCTTCAGCACATCTTCAGCGGAAGTTTGCGCAGGAACCACCGTCAGGCGGCAGCCGCGATCCACCAGCATACGCAGGATGTTGCGCTTCACGCCGTAATCGTAGGCCACGACATGGAACGGTAAATCTTCTTCTTTGGCCGCTTCTGGCAGTTCGCCTTCAAGCGTCCAACTCCCCTGCTGCCAGGAGTAAGCTTCCTGAGTGGTCACTTCTTTCGCCAGATCCATGCCGTTCAGGCCTGGGAAGGCTTTCGCTTTTTCCAGCGCCAGTGCTGCGTCCAGGTTATCACCGGCAATAATGCAGCCGTTCTGTGCACCTTTCTCACGCAGAATTCGGGTCAGCTTACGAGTATCGATATCGGCGATGGCCACAATGTTATGGCGCTTGAGGTAGGAAGAAAGGTCTTCGGTATTGCGGTAGTTGCTGGCAATCAGTGGTAGGTCACGGATAACGAGGCCTTGCGCATGTACCTGGGAGGATTCTTCATCAGCAGCGTTGGTGCCGACATTTCCGATATGAGGATAAGTAAGAGTGACAATCTGGCGGGAGTAGGAAGGATCAGTGAGGATTTCTTGATAACCGGTCAAAGAGGTGTTGAAAACGACTTCCCCAATGGCCGAACCCGATGCCCCAATGGCCCGACCGTGGAATTGGGTTCCGTCTTCCAGAACCAATATTGCTGACTTAATCAAAACGCCCTCCAGGGAATAAACAGTCAATTTATTTGCATATTAATTCAAAACGAATTCAGGAATCAATGCAAAACAGCCTGTCATTTGGATTTTTGACAAACGGCGGCATTCTAGTGAGAGGCCGGGCAAAAGTCTACCATAAGAGCAACTTTTTATGTGTTTTTTAGCACTCTGGGTGGAAAAATAGGAATTGAGCGTTGAAATCAACAGCTAACTAATAGTGCGTAACCGATTGCGGGGCGGGATGAATGCGAAACTGATGCTCACGAGCATCAAAAGTAGACCAAGTGGTCAAAATTAACAGAAAAGATACAATAATCAGGCTAAAGATTGGGAATTATGAAGGCTACAAAACAAATGATGGACAAAGACCTTAAAATAACAACAAATAAAAAGGGCAATAAAATATTGCCCTGACAATCAAAACATTACGATTGTAATAACCACATCACGATGGGTAATAATATTTACAAACTGTTGAGATCCAGCACGTCTCGCATATCATAAAGACCGTTTTTCTTTGATTTCAACCATAATGCCGATCTAACCGCGCCATTGGCAAAAGTCATGCGACTAGAAGCTTTATGGCTGATTTCAATACGCTCGCCGATGTCTGCAAACATCGCCGTATGTTCACCAATAATGTCGCCCGCACGCACTGTGGCAAAGCCAATAGTGCCTGGAACGCGCTCGCCGGTGTACCCTTCGCGGGAATAAACGGCGCACTCTTTCAAATCTTTGTCCATTGCGTGAGCGATAGCTTCACCCATCGCCAGCGCGGTGCCTGACGGCGCATCGACTTTATGACGGTGATGCGCTTCGATGATTTCGATATCGGTATAATCGCCCATCACCTTGGCCGCTTTCTCCAGCAGCTTGAGCATCACATTCACGCCAACGCTAAAGTTGGCGGCAAAAACAATCGGCACCTCACGCGATGCGTCAGTAATCGCCTGCTTGCCCGCATCGTCAAAACCGGTGGTGCCAATCACCATGCCTTTGCCGTGCTGGCGGCAGAATGCCAGGTGGTTCAGAGTGCCTTCCGGGCGCGTGAAATCGATAAACACATCGAAATCATTCACCACCGCATCGAGGCTGTCGCTAACGACAACGCCGGTTTTCGCCACACCCGCTAATTCGCCTGCGTCGCTTCCCACTAAGGATGAACCCGTGCGCTCAAGCGCTGCACCCAGTGTTACGCCATCCAGCTGCAATGCTGCCTGAATCAGTTGTCGCCCCATGCGACCACCCGCACCCGCGATTGCTACGCGGACTTGTGACTCATCCATATTCACTCTCTTTTATTAATTTAATCTGTAACTATAACGTTCTCAGGTTAACCAGCCCTGCTCAGGCTCGCCACTTGAAAACACCGATAATTAGAAATTTATGACAAAACGGCGGAATTATCAGTAAAAGCCATTAATCCCATGATTCTTTTATGGGATTGAATGCGTCTGATACAACTCCCTGCGCCGCCAGTTCACGTCTGCCACCGAATTGCCCAACTCAATGGAACCCTGGAGCAATAAATTAAACCGGGAGCTGATGTTGCGCGTTAAGCGGCTTTGCAGGATACAAACCGCTTCAATACCCAACTCGCGACACGGCTGAAAAGCGGCGGTTAATCCCATCGATTTTATTTCGTCCATTTCATGGGAATAAGCACAACTCATCACGGAAATATCTTCTGGCATCAGCAGCTGGCGGTTTTTCAGCTCACTGAGCACGGCGCGTGCAATCGCTCCGCCGCCGCATAAAATGGCCGACGGCAGCTGATCTCTGGAACGCTGCTCGAGATATTTTATAAAATTCACCCGCGCTTCTGTCTCGCCGTAGCCTTTCGTCACCAGCAAATGCTCGGACTCATCAAAAGCAAGATGGTGATCCTGGCAGGCTCGTTTAAAGCCTTCGAGCCGTTGGATCATGGTTTCCCGGCGCAAATCGGTAAATAAAAGTACCTGTCGATGGCCTTTTTCTAACAGATGTTTTGCCGCGCTATAACCGATGGAAGCATGATCGGGCGAAACACAATCAAGGCGCATCTTTTTATCGCGGCCATTAATTGTCACGACGGGTTTATTACTTTCTGCGGCCAGGCGATACAAAGACTCATCATCAATGCCAATGATTATTACGCCATCGACCTCTTCCTGATTAACGTGTTTCATAAATAAAGCGGTGTCCGCTTCGTTAATATCCAGCGCACATTTTTTTACGTGAATATCGTAATGTGAAACTTCGGAAATAATTCCCTGAATCACTTCGTAATAATAACGATCGCCATTAGGCGTGAAAGCCGCCGCCGGAGCACAAACTAATAATGAATTCATCAGCAAACGGCTGGCGGGGATATCGCGCAAAATACCCATATGACGAGCGTGGTAAAAAACCTTTTCTTTTGCCTGCGGGCTGACATTATTTTTACCCGCCAGCACTCGGGATACCGTGCTTGGCGAAAGCCCTGTCAGCCCGGCTATCTCTTTGATTTTCAGCTTCCCCGTCATTTTGTGATCGATGCCTCATTAGCGTTTTGACATTATTTTCATGACTAACTCTTTCTCATCACAAGCATTTTTGTTTCATCGCCACGGCATTATTTATGTCGTGCAAT
Source organism: Buttiauxella izardii (assembly GCF_003601925.1). Taxonomy (GTDB): domain Bacteria; phylum Pseudomonadota; class Gammaproteobacteria; order Enterobacterales; family Enterobacteriaceae; genus Buttiauxella; species Buttiauxella izardii. The sequence continues at coordinate 80,459 of NZ_QZWH01000022.1, read as the reverse complement.
TCCTGTCATAAATAGCGGTTGTATGCAAAAAAAACCATAACTATGCTCTCAAAAAATGATTGTTACTGAATATTTTCTCTATAAGTGAGATCACAATGCAAAGAATTGCCATTATTGGAACCGGTAATATTTCCCACAATCATATTCAGGGCTATCTTGAATTTCCTGACCGCTGCCAGATTGTCGCCCTTGTTGATATCTACCCGGAGAAAGCCGAAGAGAAGAAAAAGCATTACGGGCTGGTGAATGCAAAAGTCTACAGCAACCATCAGGATATTCTTAACGACCCATCCATTGATGTATTTGATATCTGCACCCCGCCATATGTTCACGCGGCTATTTCTATTGATGCGCTCAATGCGGGCAAGCATGTGCTGTGTGAAAAGCCCATGGCGGCTTCGCTCCAGGAATGCGATGCGATGATTAACGCCGCTAAATCAAGCGGAAAAACGCTGTCGATCATCGCCCAGAACCGCTTTACCGATGCTTTCTGGCGTTTGAAAAAAGTGCTCGAAAGCAACCAAATCGGCAAGATTTGCCACGCGCAGGTGGATTCATTCTGGTGGCGTGGCCATTCCTATTACGACCTGTGGTGGCGCGGAACCTGGGAAAAAGAAGGCGGCGGCTGCACGCTCAACCATGCGGTGCACCATATCGACGCTATTCAGTGGATGCTCGGCTTCCCGACAGAAGTGGTCGCCATCACCACCAACGTTTCCCATGACAACGCCGAAGTCGAAGACCTCAGCGCCGCGATTTTCAAATATGACACGGGCGCATTGACGCAACTGACCGCCTCCGTCGTGCATCACGGCGAAGACCAAAAAATCGTGATTCAGGGAGAGAAAGCCCGTATTTCTGCACCGTGGGATAAATTCGCCAGCATCGCCGCACCCAATGGTTTCCCGATAGAAGCCCGCGATACCTCGCTGGAAAACCAGCTTGAAGATAGTTACCAGACTATCCCGCGCCTGAACTGGACGCTGCATACCGGGCAAATCGACAACTTCCTGCACGCACTGCAAACCGGCACCGCGCCGTTAGTGGATGGCCCGCAAGGTAAACGTTCGCTGGAACTCATCACCGCAATCTATAAATCAGCCATCACCCGCAGCATTGTTTCGCTGCCGATTAGCGCAAGCGACCCGTATTACCAGACCGGCGGCTTAGTGAAAATGGCACCGCATTTCTTTGAAAAATCGGCCTCGGTGGAAAATTTTGCTAATGAAGACGCAATCCCATTGGGCAAAGATATGGATAAAGGGGCATAAACATGAGCATCAAAGACGGGATGAATTACGCGCCAAAAGGCAAACCACAGCCGGTGGTGCAGCCGGGTGATTTTGTGTTTGCCGCCGCCGCACTCGATCACGGTCATATCTATGGCATGTGCAACGGCCTGATTGAAGCTGGCGCGACGCTGAAATGGGTTTACGACCCCGATCCGCAGAAAATCGAACAATTTCTTAAGCAATACCCGCAGGCAAAAGTCGCGCCATCGCTTGACGCGATTCTGCAAGATGAGAGCGTCAAACTGGTTGCCGGAGCGGCGATTCCAGACGAACGTTGCGCGCTTGGCCTGAAAGTCATGGACGCGGGGAAAGACTATTTCACCGATAAAGCGCCGCTGACCACACTGGAACAACTGGCTGCGGCCAAAGCAAAAGTCACCGCAACGGGGCGCAAATATGCGGTCTACTACAGCGAAAGATTGCACGTAGAAAGTGCAGTTTTTGCCGCGCAATTAGTGCGTGACGGCGCAATCGGGCAAGTGATTCAAACACTGGGGATGGGGCCACACCGCGAAGGAACAGGCCGCCCGGACTGGTTCTATTATAAGAAGCGCTTCGGCGGCATCCTGTGTGATATCGGCAGCCATCAAATTGAACAATTCCTGTATTACACCGGCAACAGCGAAGCACACGTTGTCGCGGCGCAAACCAATAACTTCGCCCATCCGCAATATCCAGAATTTGAAGATTTCGGCGATGCGATGCTCAAAGGCGAGAACGGTGCCAGCGGCTATTTCCGCTGCGACTGGTTCACACCAACCGGGCTGAGCAGTTGGGGCGACGGGCGTCTGACGCTGCTCGGCACCGACGGTTATATCGAAATCCGTAAATATGTCGATATCACTCGTGGCGAACAGGACGTGGTGTATCTGGTGAATAAAGAAGGCGAATTCCGCTATCCGGTTGCCGGGAAAGTGGGCTTCCCGTTCTTTGGCGAGCTGATTCTGGATTGCCTGAACCGCACCGAAAATGCGATGACCCAGGCGCACGCATTCAAAGCCGCCGAGCTGTGTGTGCGGGCGCAAATGCTGGCAAACGGAGTGCAATAACGATGAAGACGACACAGGCCGCGGTCGTCGGGTGTGGAGCGATCCACACCTTGCACGTCGAGGCCATTCAAGCGAATCCAGCCTGCCAGCTACGGGCCATTGTCGATACAGATTCAGTAAAAGGCCACGCACTTGCCGAACGGTACAGCTGCCGTTATTACGCCGATTACCGCGAAATGTTATGCGATGCCGAGATTGATGTGGTGCATATTTGCACCCCGCATTTCGCCCACAAAGAGATGATTATTGCCGCCCTCGCCGCCGGGAAACACGTGTTCACGGAAAAGCCGGTGGCGCTCAATCCCGGTGAAGTGAAGGAGATTAAAAACGCGCTGGCGAGCGCAACCACTCAGCTCGGCGTCTGTTATCAGAACCGCCTGAACCCGAGCAGCCAGAAGATAAAAGCGTTGATAGAAAGCCACGCATACGGAAAAGTGTTGAGCATCAAAGCGGTACTAACCTGGAACCGCCCTCACGACTATTATGCGCAAAGCCCGTGGCGCGGGCGTTTTGCCACCGAAGGCGGCAGCCTGTTAATCAATCAGGCGATTCATACGCTGGATTTAATGCAGTGGTTTGCCGGAGGCGTGAACGCGCTCAAAGGCGTGGTGGAAAGCAGCTTTTTAAGTGCTGCAACGGAGGCCGAAGACACCGCCATCGCCAATATGGAATTAGCCAACGGCACGCGGGGGATTTTTTACGCCACCAACTGCAATACTACGGACTCGCCGCTTTTGCTGGAAATCCATTGCGAACGTGGCTTGCTACAACTGCATCACAATCATTTGTGGGTAATTGCCGGAGAACATAAAGAGTTACTCGCCAGTGATGAATTACCGGACGCAGCTCAAAAGTGTTATTGGGGAAGCAGCCACCAGCAGGCGATTCATAATTTTTATCATTCTTTAGAAAGCCTCGATAACCGTTATTACGTCGATATTCATCAGGCTGAAATTTCATTGCGTATGGTTGAAGCTATTTATCAGTCATCTATTACCAGAAACTGGATAGATATTTAAAATAATCGCTTTCCTTTTCATCCTACATATAAAAAGAAAGGAATAATATGAAACCTACACAACGCAGAGTTGGCTACGGAACAGCCATAGGATATGGTGTTACCGATTTATTTGGCGGCGGGGCATTTGCCATTATTGGCACCTGGCTGTTATTTTTCTACACCACTTATTGTGGATTATCGGTATTAGAAGCCGGTTCGATATTTGCTATTGCGCGAGTTATTGATGCGGTATTAAGCCCGATTATGGGTTATATCACCGATAACTTCGCCAACACCTGGCTGGGCAGACGTTTCGGCCGCCGTCGTTTCTTCTTAATACTCAGCGCCCCGCTGATGTTTTTGTACGCCCTGTTGTGGGTCACGGATATGGGCTACTGGTATTATCTCGGCACCTATCTTTCTATTGAATTGCTTTCGGCAATGGTGCTGGTTCCCTGGGAAACACTGGCCGCCGAAATGACCAACCGCTACACCGAACGTGCCAAATTATCTGGTGTGCGCATGATTTGTTCGCAACTTGGCGGCTTTCTCGCGGTGTCGGTGCCGGGCGTGATTATGCAGTTCACCGGCAAAGATAACCCGATGACGTACACCTACACCGGCCTGCTGTTCTCGGCTATTTTTTGCATTGCGGTGTTCACCACCTGGATGTGTACCTGGGAGGCGAAAGATGTGCGCGAAGAGTTTGAACCCGAACCGGAAGGTGCCAATAGCGGCAATCTTTGGCACCATCTAAAAAGCCTGGTATTAGATCTGCTGTCCTCATTTAAAATTAAAATGTTCCGTCAGCATATTATTATCTATATTGCGTCATTTACCGCGATGGACGTTTTCGGCTCGGTATTTACCTATTATGTGGTTTACGGATTACATCAGGATGCCGCTGCCGTTTCAGGTTATTTAAGCGTGGCGGCTTTTGTTTCTGTTCCGGGAACATTCGTATTCATGATGTTACTGAGTAAATTAAACTTCACGCCATCGGGTGCACTACGGTTATCTTATAGTTGTATTTTCGCCGTATTAGCTTTCTTGTTTTATGCTTACATCAATAATATCAATGTCTCGGTCGTATTATTCTCCGCTGTCTTTGTGGTATTGGGTGTTTCACGTGCCGGGCTCTATTTTATCCCGTGGAATATTTACAGCTTTATTCCTGATGTCGATGAAATCGTCACTAAAAAACGCCGCGAGGGGATCTTTGCTGGCGTGATGGTCTTAACCCGCAAAAGCACCGTGGCACTGGCGATTATGTTGATTGGCGTGGTGCTTGAAGAAAGCGGCTTTGTAAAAGGCCAGGGCGAGCAACCTATCGAAGCGTTACACGCCATTGTTGGGCTGATGGTCTTTGCCACTGCGGCTTTGCTGTCCATCAGCTTCTGGATGACGTTCAAATTCAAACTGACCCGCGAATCCCACAAAACGCTGATTAAAGAAGTGGCACGCCTGAAACTGGGCGGGAATCTCGCAGACTGCGATATGGAAACCCGCAAAGTGATTAAAGATCTGACCGGCTACGAGTACGACAAAGTCTGGGGCAACACGCCAGGGCGCAAAGCCCCGGCTAGCCTAACGCCAGAATCACCGTAACGAACCAAAACCGCATGACTCCCGCACGACTAAAGTTGGCGGGAGAATAATGCGTTTTGGCGGTTCGTCATTGCCCTGAATGCGGCTGAACAATAACTCCCCGGCCTTGCGGCCAATCTCTTTCGCGGCCACCGAAACGGTGGTCAGCGCAGGCTGCACCAACGACGCTTCAGTAATATCGTCGAACCCTACCAGCGCAAAATCCACGCCCGGCTGGCGTCCCATTTTACGCAGCGTCTGCATCACGCCCAACGCCACAATGTCCTGATAACAAACCGCTGCGGTGATTTCCGGGTACTGACGGAATAACTCTTCCGCCACGCGTGCGCCATCGCTCTGGCTGGCGAGGGACGAAACCACCCATTCGCTTTTAGGTTGAATGCGATGCTCGAGCAATTTACTGCTGTAGCCGCCAATGCGCTGGGCGCGGCTAATGGAATTTTCACTGCCGCCGATAAACGCGATGTGCGTATGGCCGAGGCGGAGCAAGTGCTGCGTCGCCAGTTGCGTGCCCAAAAAGTTATCGGTGCCGACGAAATCAAAATCCACGTCATCCATCGGCCGCACCACCATAATCGCCGGAATGTTGCGCCGCTTTAGGGTTTCGAAAAACAGCGGCGGCGTTTCTCGGGCCGCACATAACACCATGCCGCAGGCGTTATTGCGCATCAGCGAATCAACAAATTTCTGCTGACGCTCGCCGGATTCTTCACTGTTTGCCAGGAATAACAGCAAGTCGTGGCGCTCCATTTCCTGGCTCAATCCGGCGGTCATTTCACCGTAAAACGGGTTGGTAATATCGTGAAGCAACAAGCCCACCTGGTTGCTGGTGCGGTTGCGTAAATTGGCCGCCGTCTGGTTATAAACGTAGCCGAGATCGTCCAGCGCTTTCAGCACTCGCTGGCGAGTGGCATCAGAAATTCGCCCTCGATTGCGTAATACCATGGAAACGGTAGCCGTCGAAACTTCAGCCTGTTTTGCAACCTGGGCCAGGGTAACAGTGCTCATTGGCACTCCTCAAAATTTAGCGATTCCACTCAGATTAATCGAATAACCAAAAAATTGCATATTCCCGTGTGAAACCCATCACAGATAACTCAGCTTACGGCCACTGCTTGCCAAAAATGGCGGGTTAATCGCGTTTACCACCCTGTTCAAAATGGGTTAATCGATTAATCTTAATTTATCGAAAACAGGGAGAATACTATGCATCCGGCATCTTACGACAAGTATCCCGAAGTCAACGTCACGGGGTTTGACCATCAGGCATGGCGTGGATGGCCTGCCATAAAACAGGCTGTCAGCGAGAAACTATTGCACGCGGGTAAAACCGTGCTGGTGATTGATTGCTACCCCGGCGTTCAGCTCGACGAACTGCATTCGCAACTCATCAGCCATCTCAATCCTTCACGGGTGATTAACGCCGAATCTGCACGGTTGAGCGAGCAACATCTGCATGATTTGCTGGCCCACAACCTGACGGACGACCGCGTGTTTGGCGTGCTTTCCTGTCACGAGTTAAACGAATTCTTCTGCGCGGAAAAACTGGCGGCGTTGCAACAAGAAGTCGCTGAAACCACGCACGGCCTGATGGTGGTTTACGGCCCAGGCGCGGCGCTGGTTCACGAAGGTGATGTGCTGGTTTATGCCGACCTCGCCCGCTGGGAAATCCAGCAGCGTTTTCGCCGTGGCGAACTGGGCAATTGGGGTGCGAACAACGAGAGCGAAGATATTCTGCGCCGCTACAAACGCGCTTTCTTCATTGAATGGCGCGTGTTTGACCGCCATAAAACGCCACTTCTCAAGCGTGCGGATTTCTTGCTCGACACCAATAACCCTGAACAACCGGCGATGGTAAGCGGCGATGCGCTGCGCCATGCGCTTGAACAAACCACGCAACAACCGTTCCGCGTGGTGCCATTCTTCGACCCCGGCGTTTGGGGCGGGCAATGGATGAAAGACAAGTTTGATCTCGATCCCTCAAAGCCAAATTACGCATGGTGTTTTGACTGTGTGCCCGAGGAGAACAGCCTGTTACTGCGTTTTGGTGATGTGCGGATCGAGATCCCCTCGCAAGATCTGGTGTTGCTGTACCCTCGCCCGCTGCTGGGCGAGCGCGTTCATGCGCGTTTTGGTGCCGAATTCCCGATCCGTTTTGACTTCCTCGACACCATCGGCGGGCAGAATCTCAGCTTCCAGGTGCATCCGATAACCGAATACATCCAGCAGCATTTCGGCATGCATTACACCCAGGATGAAAGCTATTACCTGTTGGAAGCCGAGCAGGGTGCGGAAGTTTATCTCGGTACTAAAACGGGTATCGATCCCCAGGAGATGCTCGACGATTTGGCGGCGGCGCAACGCGGCGAGAAAGCCTTTAATGACGAGAAATTCGTTAATCGTTTCCCGGCGCGTAAACATGATCACTTCCTGATTCCGGCGGGCACCGTGCACTGTTCAGGATCGGGCGCGATGGTGCTGGAAATCAGCGCCACGCCGTATATCTTCACCTTTAAATTATGGGACTGGGGCCGTCTGGGTCTGGACGGTTTACCGCGCCCGGTGCATCTGGAACACGGCGCGCAGGTGATTGACTGGCAGCGCGATACCCAATGGGTTAGCGAGCATCTGGTTAACCATTTTGAGCCGATTGCCGAAGGCGATGGCTGGCGCGAAGAGCGCACCGGCCTGCACGAACGCGAGTTTATTGAAACGCGTCGCCACTGGTTTACAAAGCCCATCACGCACCACACTAATGGCGGCGTCAACGTGCTGAACCTGGTCGAAGGCAGTGAGGCGCTGGTGGAAAGCCCGAGCGGCGCATTCGAGCCGTTCGTGGTGCATTACGCCGAAACCTTCATCATTCCTGCCGCCGTCGGGGAGTACCGAATTTCACCACACGGCAGCAACAAAAATCAGCCACTCGCCACCATGAAAGCCTGGGTAAGGGGATAACTATGATCAACGTGATTCTGGCAACACACGGCACACTCGCAGACGCCTTATTGGCAAGCTCGCGCATGGTTTACGGCGAGTTGCCGCATGTTTTCCCGGTGATGCTCACTCAAAACAAAGGCATCAATAGTTTTGGCGATGAGTTTGCGGCGGTGCTGAAGCAGGCCAGTAAAGGGGCCGATGGCGTGGTGGTGCTGTGTGATTTGCAAAGCGGCACGCCGTGGAATATCGCCTGCCATTACGCGTTCAACCCGGATACGCAACCGCCAGTCACCGTGCTCGCCGGGGTGAACTTCCCGATGTTGCTGCTCAGCGATGAGATAAAAGATCTCACCGATGTTGAGCAAGCCACCGCGCAATTACTGGCAAATACGCAGGACACGCTGGTGCAGGCGGCCCTGGCAGAAACAGCGCAATCCGACGATTTCTAAGGGGCAACGATGAGCATTTCATTTGTACGAATCGACGATCGCGTGATCCACGGCCAGCTCGTAACCCGCTGGGCGAAAGAGCTGCCGTGCGATGGGATTATCGCCATCGACGATGCTGTCGCCGCCGATCCTTTACTTTCTTCCGTGATGAAAGGGGCGGTGCAGGATATTAAAGTCTGGTTATTTGACACCGCCACCGCGATTGAAAAACTGCCCAAAATCATCGCCAGCGAGAAGCATTACTTCGTGATTGGCAAATCGCCGGTGACGCTAAAACGCATCGAAGAAGCGGGCATCAGCCTGCAAAACAGCAATAAAAAAATCAATGTCGGCCCGATGAGCGCACGGGCCACAACCACCACGATTGGCCCTAATCAGTCTGTAAACCCGGAAGAGGTCGCCGCATTCGACTACCTCACGCAGCGCGGGCATCAGATTGAATTTCGTCTGGTGCCTGATGCCAGCAGCTATAGCTGGCAGGACGCTCGCCAAAAACTCAAATAAAGGAGTGCATTATGGCTTTCGAAGCGGCTTTGATTGGCATTCTCTGTTACCTCGGTGCGTTAAGCAGCCCATGGCTGCTGGGGCTGACCGGCGGCTGGTATTTGATTACCCGCCCGTTGGTTTCAGGGATGCTGGTAGGTTTTATTCTCGGCGATGTGCAAACCGGGATTATCATCGGCGTGGCGGTTCAGGCCGTGTATATCGCGATGGTGACCCCCGGTGGTTCGATGCCTGCCGACCTCAACTTTGTGGCGTTTCCGGCCATCGCGCTGGGTATTTTGTCCAATAAAGGGCCAGAGGTTGCCGTGGCGCTGGCCGCCACCATCGGGATTGCAGGCACGGTTTTATTCAACGCGATGATGGTGCTGAACTCGTGGTGGAACCACCGCGCCGATATTGCCCTTGAGAAAGGCGACGAACGCGGCGTGTATCTCAACAGCGCTATCTGGCCGCAAGCGACCAATTTCCTGATGCGTTTTATTCCGACGTTTATCGCGGTTTACTTCGGCGCGCAGTACATCAATGCCTTTATGGACAGCCTGCCGCATATCGTCCTTTCGACGATGAACGTGCTCGGCGGCATTTTGCCTGCGGTGGGTATCGCGATTCTGCTAAAGCAAATCATCAAAAATTACAGCATGTTGATTTACTTCCTGGTGGGGTTTATCTGCATCGTTTTCCTGAAACTGAACATGGTGGCGCTGGTGATCGTTGGGGCGCTGCTGGCGCTCATTCACTACAACTACAAACCCGAGCCGCAGGCTGAACGTGTGGCCTCAAACACGACTGATGATGAGGATGAATTCTGATGGAAGAACGTAAACTCACTCGCCAGGATTTGCGCCGCTGCTGGCGGAGCTGGATGATGTACAACCTGTCGTCCATGAGCTTTGAGCGCCTCGAGTCATTCGGTTTTTGCCTGAGCATGTTGCCGGTGGCGAAGAAGCTGTATCCCGATCCCGAACAACGCAAAGAGATGCTCAAACGCCACGCCTCGTTCTACAACACCGAGCCGCAACTGGGCGCGATTGTGAACGGCATGGTGCTGGGGCTGGAAGAGAAACGCGCCAACGGCGAACCGATTGACGGTGAGACGATTAACACCCTGAAAGTCGGGTTGATGGGGCCGGTTGCGGGCATCGGCGATTCGATGATTCCGGGTATGCTGATCCCGATTTTGCTCAGTATCGGCATGGCGCTGGCGGCGGGCGGCAATATTCTCGGGCCACTGTTTTATTGCGTAGCCTGGCTGGCGATTATCATTCCCGGCTCGTGGTTCCTGTTCCTGAAAGGCTACCGCATGGGATCGACATCCGTTGAGATGCTGGTCAGCAGCAAATCGACGCGCCTGCGTGAAGCGCTGTCGTTGCTCGGCGTTTTCGTTATGGGCGGTGTTGCGGCAAGTTACGTGAAGCTGGGAACGGGGCTGGAGTTTGTCACCAAAGACGGCGTGAATATTCATGTGCAGCAGATGCTGGACGGGATTTTCCCTAATCTGCTGCCGCTGTTGGTGGTGATCGGCACCTGGTATTTGATGGCGAAGCGCGGCGTTTCCCCGGTGAAAGCGATGCTGCTGTTGCTGGTTCTGGCGGCGGTGGGAGTGGCTGTGGGGTTATTTTCTTAGTTGTATGCCCTCACCCCGACCCTCTCCCCCAGGAGAGGGAGAAAACCGAGTTAATTCCCCTCTCCCTCAGGAGAGGGAGAAAACCGAGCCAATTCCCTCTCCCCCAGGAGAGGGAGAAAACCGAACCAATTCCCTCTCCCTCAGGAGAGGGCGAAAACCGAACCAATTCCCCTCTCCCTCAGGGAGAGGGCCAGGGTGAGGGTTGTTTTAAGGATGGAATCCCACCCACTTCTGCCCTACTATTCCCGGCTTCGAAATAAACTGAAACCGCGCCGGATCCTCAACAAACTGCTGATACAGCGGCTCATCGGTAATCCCAAACTCGGTATATTTTCGCGGTGACGTGACCTGCAAACGCCCCGGCATATAACTGCGGTTATGCTGCCAGGCAATGTGCTCATCCTGCAATAGCGGATACCACGCCAGCCCTTTGTACGCACGCACCGCGTCGTATTCAAAACCATATTCCCGGTCGCACCACGCGCCAAACGTCAGCGGTTCATCTGGCGAGGCAGAAATCGTGGCATGTGCCCAACCCGGCGGCACCAGCACTTTATCACCCGGCCCCGCGCACACCGCAAAACAGCGCCCCGGATCGTCAGCGACATATTCCTGCATATAGATAATCGCTTTGCCCTGCCAGATTTCATATAGCTCTGGCGGCGACCAGCCGCTGTGGCTGCTGATGCGATGAATATGGCCCTGGCTGCGGATCGGTTCGTCGCCTAATCGGCCCGAGGCGTAAGTCACCACGCCAAACAACAACATCCGTTTTTTAAGCTCTTCGCGATCCTGCAAACGCGCGACGTCCATCACGATCGCATACACATCTTCCGGCCCGCTACATTGCGGATCGCGAAGAGAAGCGCGGATCTGATCGAGTTTACGGATCTCCGGCACCGGCCCGATCACTTCCTCACCGTAGCTAAAACCCATCGGCTGATGATGAACCGCCATATCGAGGCCAAATTTCAGATGTGGTTCAGCCATTTTGCACCTCTTTGGCCTGGATTTTCCCTTCGCGCAAAAAGACGCGTTGTTTAAAACCTTGCGCCAGAGAAGCGTAATCATGCCCGGCAATCGTCGGCCAGACGGCAAGTGCTGAAAGCACCTCCGAACCGGTGTTAATCAAGCGGTGGGCGGTATTGCCGGGAATAATATGCACTGAACCTGGCGACACTTGCTCAAGCCGTGCTTCGCCCTGTTCGCTTTGCAGCAATAACAATCCGCTGCCGCGCAGGCCAAAATAGACTTCTCCCTGCTCGCGCCGCTGATGGAAATGGCCGCGAGTCATATAAAACTCATCGCCCACGCGCCCTGGATTGAGATGCGTGGTGCCGACAAAAAGCTCGCCTTCTCCCTGTGGAGATTGCAGCATTTCAACCTGATAAATTGGCGTGTCGGCGGGTAACGCTCGCCATGCGGCGTCGTCCTGGAACACGCCGACCAGATCGCCGCTGCGTGTCGTTTTGGTAATGATATTTTCAGCCGTGAAATGGCCGTTAAGGAATGCCACACCCGGTGGCACGATGACAGGTACATTCATTTTATTTCTCCGGCCCAAGGAGAACTGCTTAATCAGCATAGCAAGGTTAATCGATTAACCCCATTATCAGGCCGAAGAAAATCGATCTGCGTCGCGTTTAATATTTAAGGGGCTAACGCCAGGACTTCAGCCACCCATTTCTGGAAACCCGCAACGTCAAGATCCAGCGCCACATGCGCGTTTGGCTCGCGCTGATAACGCCCTTCGATGTCCACAACCGTAGTGCCTGCGGTAAATTCACCGTGGGTTTCTACCGCCACAAAACAGTGTTTAGTCTGGAACAGTTCAGGTTTCACTAGCCAGGCGATGGCACATAGATCGTGCATTCTCAAGCCCGTCGCCATGCTGCCGCTGCGGTAGTGGCTGAATAGCGCATGAAGCATTTTCCCGGTTTGGTTGAGCTCAGAAAGCGTTGCCAGATATTCCGGGCTGAGCACGGCCTGATTAGTCACATCAAGGCCGCACATCACAATTTCCAGCCCGCTTTCAAATACGCGAGCGCCCGCTTCCGGATCGATGGCGAGATTAAATTCCGCATTTGGCGTGAAGTTACCGCGCCCTGCCGATCCGCCCATGATCACCAGGCGTTTGATCTTCGCTTTGCAATCCGGGTATTGGGTAAGCAGCAGCGCGATGTTAGTCAGTGGGCCGATAGCCACCAGCGTGACGGGTTCTACGCTGGCAGTTAAACATTCATAAATCGCCTGAAACGCGGGTTTATCCAGCGGCTGGCGTTGGTGCTCAACGAAGGCGTAACCTTCCATGCCCGATTCGCCGTGAACATATGCGGCATCGCGCAGTTTGCGCACCAGCGGTGTGGCGGCACCTTGCGCTACCGGAACATCCCGCTGCCAGAAGTGCATGAGCTGCAATGCGTTGCGCGTGGTTTTCTCCACGCTGACGTTTCCGGCGACCGTCGTCACCAATTTTAAATCAAGCTGTGGGGCAAAAAGTGCAGCGGCAATCGCCACGGCGTCGTCGATGCCAGGATCGGTGTCGAGAATGATTGGTGTTTTTCTCATAAGTTGCTCTCTATTAGGTACATACGGCGCGATTAGCTTACTATGTAGCTCATTTCCATGTTCGAACTCCGTCGAGAAAGTGCAATGAAACTCCCACAGGCAAACATTTCAGAATCCGTCACCCAGCATCTTGCGCGGCGAATTATGCACGGCGATCTCGCGCCGGGTCTGTCTTTGCCAGGCGAGAACGAATTGGCCGTGGAGTATGAAGTTTCCCGAACTTCTGTACGTAATGCGCTACAGGTTCTTGCCGCGAAGGGACTCATTTCGATTCAGGCCAAAAAGCGCAGCACGGTGAACAGCCGCGAGCAGTGGAGTTTGTTGGATATCGACGTGTTGGGCTGGCTGGCTGAGGGCGAGCTTGATCTCAAATTGGTTGAGCAATTGATCGTTACGCGCCTGATTTTCGAGCCAAATGTTGCGACACTTGCCGCATTAAATGCCACCGGACACGATCTGGCGGCCATGGAAGATGCACTCCAGCTAATGCGCAAAGGCCAGCTTGATGCACAACGATCGCTGTTTGAAGAAGGCGATATGGCCTTTCACCATGCGCTGTTACGCGCCACACATAATCCCTTTCTGTTAGCTCTCGGCAACGCCCTTTCCGCCGCTATGGCGCTGTCATTCAAGCAAACGCTGGAAAAAGACGTGCGCCAGACCAAGGCCGCCGTCGATGAACACTTCTTGTTGTTTGATGCCATTCGCCTGAAACAAGTCGAAAAAGCCCGCCAACAAATGCGCAGCATTCTGCTTAATGCCGCTAAAAAACGCATCTGGCAGGATCGCCCGGAAATGTTCGACCACATTATTTGATCCTTACCTGACGTAATTTCGATCTTCCTCACACACTGTGATGTTTTTTTGTTCTAGCATTCTTGTATTACAAGATTACATGGTTTGTATTACTTGGATGAAAAATCATTGGATTGCTATCGATTGGGGAACCACCAACTTCCGGGCATTTTTGATGCAAGGATCGCTGCAAGTTTCCCGCATAAATCAGGCCTGCGGGCTGTTGTCTGTGGAGAAGGGTCAATTTGCCCAAACGCTGCAAACGCTGCTGGAAAGCTGGCTTGAGCAGTACGGAAACTTGCCGATTGTGATGGCAGGAATGGTCGGTTCGCAGCAAGGCTGGCATGAAGTGCCATACGCGCCACTGCCGTGTAACGCCGCTGATTTGGCATCCGGCACACTGGCCTTCACCACTTCATGGGGCAGCCCGGCGTGGATTATTCCCGGCGCAAATGGGATCAGTCAGTTTTCCCAGCCAGACGTGATGCGCGGTGAAGAAGTCCAATTGTTGGGCCTCGCGGCACTGCACCCCGCGAACCAGCATGTTGCGTTGCTGCCGGGAACTCACAGTAAACACGCGCAAATGCAGCACGGTGAAATCACCTCTTTTTCCACCTTTATGACCGGCGAAGTTTTCTCGCTGCTTACTCAACATTCCATTCTTGGCCGTGCGCTACCGGAACAACTCGAAGACGAACAAGCCTTCTTGCTCGGCGTTAAAACCGCCAGCCAGGGTGCGCCATTTACCCATTTGATCTTCTCAGCCCGTACCCGCCGCCTGGCGGGCGAACTGAGTGAAACCAGCATTCACAGCTATCTGTCAGGTTTAACCATCGGTTACGAATTGCAAACGCTACCGGTTCAGCAACACGCGTGGGTCGTTGGCAGCCCGGCATTAACGGCGCGTTATCAGCTTGCGGCTGGCCAGATGAACCTCAGCCTTTCTCAGGCCAACGGCGATGACTGCTTTATTCACGGCCTGTGGCACCTCTTTTGCCAGCTTCAAGGAACTCCATCATGAACCCGGAAAATTTCATCAGTCAGTGGCAACAAGAGCCGTTACCGCTGGTGGCGATTCTGCGCGGCATTACGCCAAAAGATGCCCGCGAGGCGGCAGAAATCCTGCTCGATTGCGGTTTTCGCTACCTTGAGGTGCCGCTCAATAGCCCGTCACCGCTCGAGTCTATTGCTTTGATGCGTAAAACGGTGGGCGAGCGCGGCTACGTGGGCGCGGGAACCGTGCTAACCGTTGAACAAGTTGATGCCGTCGCCGAATGCGGCGGGCAATTGATTATTTCGCCAAATTGCTGCCCCGATGTTATCCGCCACACCCGCCAGCTCGGGCTTGTCAGCCTGCCGGGAATTATGACGCCGAGCGAAGCGTTCAGCGCGATTGCCGCCGGGGCCAGCGCGTTGAAATTATTCCCCGCAGAACAGATCACCCCCGCGATCACCAAAGCCTTCCGCGCCGTCGTCCCTCGTGAAATCGCGATGTTACCGGTTGGTGGCATTCAGCCAGATGCCGCGCAAATGCGTAGCTACATTCAAGCGGGTGCCAATGGCTTTGGCCTTGGCGGCGGGCTGTATCAGGCGGGGATGAGCATGATTTTGCTGCGTGAACGCGCGCAGGCTTATCAACGCGCTTGGCATGAGTGTGCGGAGTAAATCATGAATCAGGTATCTGGCGAAAATTTCGAAGTGATTGGCAGCTATCGCGCACAGTTAGGTGAAACTCCAGTGTGGTGTTGCCGCAGTGGTTCACTGCTGTGGGTCGATATTCTGCAAAATCGTCTGCTGCGCTACTGGCCGAATCAGGCGCAGCGTATAGAAATTCGCCCGATGCCTGTTTTCACCAGCGCCGTGTTGCTGACCTCCACGCTCGATACATTCCTGGTCGTAAGTCAGAGCGGTATCTCGCTATATGACTATCAAAATCAGCAGGTTCGCGATTTTTGTCGGTGGCCGGACGATGCGACCGGAACGCGCCCTAACGAATCCGCCATTGCCCCGGATGGATCATTGTGGTTCAGCACGATGGATCCCACCGCTCGAGAGGCTATCGGAAGCTGGTATCGAGTCAGTGCTTCAGCACCGACGCCCCAACGCCTGTTGGGGAATTTATGGGTCCCCAATACCCTGGTGTGGACTGACAAAAACATCTGGTTTGCCGATTCACTACGCCACCGATTTTACCGTGCGACTTCGCAAGAAGATGGCCTGTGCATTGAACAGGAATATCCCGTCGACGGCATCCCGGATGGTTCCACGCTGACTGGCGATGGCAAACTGATCAACGCTTGCTGGGGAAGTTCGTGCCTGACGCGTTTCCAGCTAAACCACCAGCAAATGACCAAAACCGGCCAGATAACGCTCCCCGTGAGCCAGCCCAGCAGTTGCACTTTTGGCGGCCCGAATTTGTCCGATCTCTACATCACTTCTGCACGAGATGGACTTGCCCGACCCGCGGCCCTGGATGGCGCGGTTTTAAAAATAACAACAACACTTGCAGGCACACCCGCCCGCGAATTCAGGCTCTAAAAATCCATCACCTTTAAGGCGTAATTATGAGCACTATTTCTCACCCTACACATACGAATCGGCAGACGATCCTCGTCTGTTTCCTCGCCGCACTTGCCGGGCTGTTGTTTGGCCTGGATATGGGCGTCATCGCGGGCGCACTGCCCTTTATTGCTAATGAATTTAATCTCAGTAGCCATCATCAGGAAGTTGTCGTCAGCATCATGATGTTAGGCGCGGCACTTGGCGCGTTGTGCAGCGGCCCCATGTCTTCAAGCCTTGGGCGCAAGAAAAGCCTGCTGTTGGGAGCGGTGCTGTTTATCATCGGCTCCATCGGCTGCGCCGTGGCGCATAGCATGGAAGTCCTCGCGGTATCACGTTTTATCCTTGGCCTGGCCGTCGGCGTTGCTTCTTTCACTGCCCCGCTGTACCTGTCAGAAATCGCGCCAGAGCGTATTCGCGGCAGCATGATTTCGCTTTATCAGTTGATGATCACCATCGGGATTCTGGCGGCGTTTTTATCTGACACTGCCCTGAGTGAAGGCGGCCACTGGCGCTGGATGCTCGGTGTTATTACCTTCCCAGCCATCGTTCTTTTTATCGGCGTGCTGACGCTCCCGGAAAGCCCGCGCTGGCTGGCAATGAAAGACAAGCATGAGCTTGCCGGAAAAGTGCTGAAACTGCTGCGTAACTCCGATAAAGAAGCGCAGGACGAGCTGAATCAAATCCGCGAAAGCGTGAAAATGAAGCAGCGCGGTTTGCAGCTTTTTCGTCACAACGCGCACTTTCGCCGCTCCACTTATCTCGGCGTGTTACTCCAGTTTATGCAGCAGTTCACCGGTATGACGGTGATCATGTACTACGCGCCGAAGATCTTCGAAATTGCCGGTTTCGCCACCACCCGTGAGCAAATGTGGGGCACGGTGATCGCCGGTTTAACCAACGTGCTGGCGACGTTTATTGCCATTGCACTCGTCGACCGTTGGGGGCGTAAACCTATCCTGAAGCTCGGTTTTTCAGGGATGGCGGTTTGCATGGGGATTCTCGGCTACATGTTCCACAGCGGGATTTCTAACCCGACCGAGCAGTACGCCGCCGTTATCGTGCTGCTGATTTTCATCACCGGTTTTGCCATGAGCGCAGGCCCGCTGATTTGGGTGCTGTGTTCTGAAATCCAGCCGCTTGCTGGCCGCGATTTTGGCGTGACCTGCTCCACTATGGCGAACTGGATAGCCAATATGATTATTGGCGCGACGTTCCTGACGCTTATCGACACCATCGGCAGCTCCGGCACGTTCTGGCTTTATGGCGTGCTGAACGTGGTTTGTATTGTGCTGACCCTCCTGTTTGTCCCTGAGACTAAAAACATTTCCCTGGAACATATCGAACGCAATTTGATGTGCGGCAATCCTCTACGCCATATCGGGCAGCCGCCACAAGGCAAAACCGGTAAGGCCATCACAACAGAATAAAACAACAACAGGCCTGAGGCTGGAACTCAGGCCCCCTACCTCTGGAGATGACTATGAGTAACTTAATCGAGAGAAAATCAGCGGATTCCACCGCTGAATCACGGGTCTACAGCAAGATTACCCGGCGACTGATTCCGTTTTTAATTCTGTGTTACTTCTTTGCCTATCTCGACCGCGTGAACGTGGGGTTCGCCAAACTGCATATGCAGGATGCGCTGAGTTTTAGCGACACGGTTTACGGCCTTGGCGCAGGGATTTTCTTCATCGGCTATTTCCTGTTTGAGATGCCGAGCAACTTGTTGATGCAGAAGTTTGGGCCGCGTTTCTGGATTGCCCGAATCATGGTGACCTGGGCGGTACTTTCCGCAGGCATGATGTTCGTGACCACGCCGACCCAATTTTACGTCGTACGCTTTTTACTCGGCGTGGCGGAAGCGGGCTTCTTCCCTGGCATCGTGTTTTATCTCACGCTGTGGTTCCCGTCGTGGCGCTCCGCCCGCACGCTCGGACTGTTTATTCTTGTCACGCCGCTGTCGACGATTATCGGCAGCCCACTTTCCGGCCTGATCCTGAAAATGTTTGAAGGTGTCGGCAGCCTGCATAACTGGCAGTGGCTGTTTTTGGTCGAAGCGATTCCTTCGTTTGTGCTGGCGTTTGTGGTGCTGCGTTATCTCGATAACGATGTGAAATCAGCCAAATGGCTGACCGATGCCGAAAAACAGGTGGTTGTCGACGACCTGGCAAAAGATGCCGCCAACCGTGCGCGTGCCAATAAAGGCAAAGTGGATAGCAGCCTGAAAGGGATGCTGAAAAACGGCTACGTCTGGCTGCTGGCACTGGTGTTTTTCAGCTTCAACATCGGCTACTACGGCATTAATTTCTGGCTGCCATCGATCATTAAAAGCTCAGGCGTTAACGACGATTTCTATATCGGCCTGCTGGCAGCGCTGCCGTATGTCTTCGGCGCGGCATTTATGGTGTGGAACAGTCGCCATTCTGACCTCAAGCAAGAACGCCGTTGGCATATCGCGATTCCGGCGCTAATTGGCTGTATTGGCCTGACATTAAGCGCGTATTGCAGCGGTTCCACCTTCTGGATGATGGCGTGGATTTGCGTGGCGATGTCCGGCACGTTGGCATTAATTCCTACCTATATCAGCCTGCCCGGCGCATTGCTTTCTGGCACCGCAGCGGCTGCGGGTATCGCGTTTGTGAACTCCATCGGCAACCTGGCCGGTTTCTTCGGCCCAACGGTTCTCGGCTGGCTGAAAGACACCACCGGGCGCACCGACGTGGGTTTGTACATTTTGGCGGGCTTCCTGCTGCTTTGCGTGCCGCTGATCCTCACCCTGCCCGCACGCCTGGCAAACCCTAAAAAAATGACCGTTGAACCTGAATACAGCGATGCGCAGCCTGATGCTGCTCATCATATCAATGCGGCTAGCCGCCGTTAACGAACAAAAAAGAGATTGTGATTATGAGTGGATGTGGCGGATGTGCCAGCTGTGGCACGCATTTCAACCCGATCCTCGAAGGTGACGACGGCGCACTGAAACGTGCGCTATATAAATCCATGGGGCATACCGATGAGCAACTGCGCAAGCCAGTGATTGCGGTGGTAAACAGTTACACCAATGCCACGGCGGGGCATGCCAACCTGAACGAACTGACGGCAAAAGTGCTGGAAGGCATCGACGAAGCAGGCGGCGTCGGCATGGTGTTCGGCACCATCGCACCGTGTGACGGCATCGCCGAAGGGCATCTAGGAATGCGCTATATCCTTGCCGCCCGCGAAGTGATTACCGCATCAATCGAAGTGATGATGCGCGCCCACCGTTTCGACGGCATGGTGCTGCTCGGTTCGTGCGACAAAATCGTTCCGGCGATGTTGATGGCAGCAGCGCGTTTAGATATCCCAGCGATTATGGTCAACGGCGGGCCGATGTATCCCGCGGAATATAAAGGCAAACACTGGGATGGCAATATCGTGACCGAAGCCATCGGCTGGAAGATGCGCGGTGAAATCAGCGAGGAAGAGTTCGCGCACATAGAAAATATTGCCGAGCCTGGCCCTGGCTCCTGCACCATGTACGGTACGGCGAACACCATGTGCTGTATCGGTGAGGTGCTCGGCATGAGTTTGCCGGGCAGCAGCACGCTACCTGCGGTTTCAAAAGAGCGCCGTGATTGCGCGGTAGAAACCGGTCGCCAGGCCGTGGAACTGGTTATGAGCGGCGTGAATGCGCGCCAGATTATTACTAAAGAATCCATTCATAACGCGATGGTTTATCTGCTGGCAACGGGCGGCTCGACTAACGCAATTCTGCATCTCCAGGCGATTTACTACGAAGCCGAACTCGGCCATTTGCCGCTGTCGGCATTTGATGAACTCAGCCACAAAGTGCCGCTGGTCGCCTCGCTGTATCCGGCTTCCGAACACGACATGATCGACTTCTGGGAAGCGGGCGGCGTGCAGGCGGTGGAAGTTGAAATCAGCAAATTAATGCACCTCGACGCGCTGACCGTTGCCGGTAAAACCAAAGCTCAATTACTTGCCAAAGGCAAACGTAGCTGTCGCCCGGAAGTGATTCATACGCTGGCAATTCCAGTGCGCAATGAAGCGGGTGTCGCGGTGTTGCATGGCAATCTTTCGCCACTTGGATGCGTAGTGAAACCTGCTGCGGTGCCGGAAAACCTGATGGTGTTCCGTGGCCCGGCGGTGGTGTTTAACAGCGAGCAGGAATCTGTGGCGGCGATTATGTCCGGCCAGATTCAACCGGGCAGCGTGCTGGTTCTGCGCTACGAAGGGCCGAAAGGCGGGCCGGGTATGCCGGAAATGTATAAGCCAATGAAATCGCTGGAAGGCATGGGGCTTTCTGATACCTGCGCACTGATTACCGACGGGCGTTTTTCGGGTTCCAACCGCGGGCTGTTCGTCGGCCATATTTCCCCGGAAGCGGTAGATGGCGGAGAGCTTGGGCTAGTGGAAAATGGCGATGAAATCTCGATTGATATCCCGTCCCGCACGCTGACGCTGCATGTCGCGGAAACCGTTCTGGCAACGCGCCGTGAAAACTGGCAGCCGGTGAACAAAGAAGTGCCGCGTGGTTTCCTGCGTTTGTATCGCCGTTGGGCATTGCCTGCCGCGCAAGGCGCGGTGCTGACTGACCGGGAGGAAGATTAATGAACAAGCATTATACGGCGCAGGATATTGGCGGTGTGAATCCGATTACCGCGATGCCTTTTACCTCTGCGGGTGAACTGGATGAACGCAGTTTTGTGCGCCTGCTGGAACACTTGTCTAACAGCGGCGCGCAAGGCACCACGCTATTTGGCATCGCCAGCGAGTTCCCGAAACTGCATGACCAGGAGCGTGACCGACTGGCGCAGATGTTTGTTTCAACTCTCGCAGGAAGCCCACTTTACCGGGCGATGTCGGTCACCGATCACAGCACCGAACTGGCGGTGAAACGTGCGCGTTATTACGCAAAATTAGGTGCCGATGCGCTGATGTTGCTGCCGCCGTTTTTCCTTAGCCCTAATCCACAGGCCATTCAGGAACACATTTTTGCCGTACTGGAAGCGGTCGATATTCCGGTGATGGTGCAATACGCGCCGGGTGAAACGGGTCTGGCGATTTCACCGGAACAGTTGGCAGCGGTCGCCGCTCGCTACCCGCATGCGGTATTCAAAATCGAGTGTAATCCCCCTGTGGAATACACTCGCGAGTTTCTGAAACTCGCGCCCCAGGCAAGCGTGCTCAATGGCTACGCCGGTTTGTATATGCTGCAAATGCTGGCGGCGGGAGGCAAAGGCGTAATGCCGGGTTGCTCGTTTACCGAGGTGTATGTGCGGATTTATCAGCACTGGCAACAGGGTGAGCACACGCAGGCCGAGGCATTGCATCAGGCGCTGCTACCTTATATTCAACGCTGGATGACGCACTGTGAATACATCATTCAGGTTGAGAAAACGATTTTGATGCGGCGTGGAATTATCGCCACCGATTATTGCCGTAAACCTGGCTGGCAATTGACGCCAGAGGATAGTCAGCTTATCGATCATTTCATCAGGGACTTATTATGAAAACCCAACAATCTGCTCGTGTCGTTATTGTGACGGGAACCAGTCAGGGTATCGGCCAGGCTATCGCCAAAACCTTCCTGATGAATGGCGATATTGTTATCGGCTGCGCCTTTTCAGCACTCGAAAATGCGCCAAATGCTCAGAAAATGCTGGCTGAATATCCCGAGCGCTATTTCTATTTTTCCGTCGACGTCACCCAAACCGAATCAATTAAACAATTCGTGGCAGAGGCTGAAAAGCTGTTTGGGCGCATCGATGTGGTGGTGTCCAACGCGGGCAAAAATGTGTTTAAAGGCATTGATTGCGAAGAGAGCGAGTGGGCGCATAACTTTGATCTGAATTTGCGCTCCCACTGGTATCTGGCGAAATGCGCCCGTCCGGCACTGCAAAAAAACAAAGGAACGATCCTGGTGATCACCTCCAATCATGCATTTTCAACCATGCCGGGTTGTGCGCCGTATAACATCAGCAAGCGAGCGTTACTATCGCTGGTGCAAAGTCTGACCATCGAATGGGGGCCGGAAATCCGCACCGTCGGTATCGCGCCAGGTTTTATTGATACTGATGGTAATCAGGCATGGTTTGATTCGCATACCGATGGGAAGATCGCTCGCGAGAAAACTATCAAAAAACATCCCGTTGGGCGTATTGGCCGTTCAGAAGAAGTAGGCGATTTGTGCCTGTTTCTGGCAAGCGATAAAGCCGGTTTTATTGCCGGAACCACCATCGTGATGGACGGCGGGCGCAGCGCGATTATGCAGGACGAGGATGACGTTTAGGTGTAAAAATGGGGAGCCTAAGCTCCCCATTTCATTCATTCCAAAGTGCGAGCTTACTCGACTTCTTTCACATCCACTCGCAGCTCACGCGGCACTTCGAAAACAAT
This sequence comes from Buttiauxella izardii, assembly GCF_003601925.1. GTDB lineage: Bacteria > Pseudomonadota > Gammaproteobacteria > Enterobacterales > Enterobacteriaceae > Buttiauxella > Buttiauxella izardii. Next base: position 57,672 of record NZ_QZWH01000022.1, on the reverse strand, counting down.
GTTTTCTTCGCGGCCGACTAGCTCGCGGGCTTCGCTGCCGCCGAGTTCACGCAGGCGAGCCAGAACGTTTTGCACCAGAATATCTGGCGCTGACGCCCCTGCTGTCACACCCACACATTCGGCACCGGTTACCCACTCTTCCTGGATATCCGCCGCATCATCAATCAGATATGCGGATTTGCCCATGCGCTGGGCAAGCTCTGCCAGGCGGTTGGAGTTAGACGAGTTTTTCGAGCCAACGACCAACACCACATCCGCTTCGTCAGCCAGTGCTCGCACCGCTTCCTGACGGTTGGTGGTGGCGTAGCAAATGTCGTCTTTACGCGGGCCGATGATTTTCGGGAAACGTTTACGCAGCGCGTCAATCACGTCAGAGGTGTCATCAACCGAGAGCGTGGTTTGCGTCATAAACGAAAGTTTGCCTTCGTTTTTGACGTCCAACTTGCTGACATCTTCCGGTGATTCAACCAGATACATGCCACCTTTCGGGTTGCTGTACTGGCCCATGGTGCCTTCCACTTCCGGGTGGCCTGCGTGGCCAATCAGAATGGATTCTTCACCACGGCGGCTGGCACGAGCCACTTCCATATGCACTTTGGTAACCAGCGGGCACGTTGCATCAAACACCGTTAAATCACGGCCTTTGGCTTCGTTACGCACCGCCTGGGAAACCCCGTGTGCGGAGAAAATCAGGATTGCGCCGTCTGGCACTTCGCTGATTTGCTCGATGAAAATCGCCCCGCGTTCGCGCAGGCTATCGACCACGTAGCGGTTATGCACCACTTCGTGACGGACGTAAATCGGTGCGCCGTAAATCGCCAGCGCGTTTTCAACAATGCTGATAGCGCGGTCGACCCCGGCACAAAAGCCGCGTGGGTTAGCCAACAGGATCTGCATTCAACGCCTCCAGTACCGGGTCAATTTCCAGTACTTCGATATCAAAATGAATGGTTTGCCCGGCGAGTGGGTGGTTAAAGTCAACGGTGATGGAATCGCCGTTAACTTCACGCACAACACCTGGCATCTCGCTGCCATCCATTGCAGTGAACAGCATAATGGCACCCGGAACCGGTTCGCCCGCGTCGATAAATTCACGGCGCGAGAAATACTGGATCATGTCCGGGCTTGGAATACCAAACGCGGATTCCGGTGCCAGAGAGAACGCTTTTTTGTCCCCTGCTTTTAAGCCGACTAGCTGGTCTTCCATGCCTGGCGACAGTGTTTCGTCGCCCAGCGTGAAGAGTGCCGGTTTGCCGTTATTGCGGGTCGACTCGGCGGTGGAGCCATCTTCAAGTTTCAGCGTGAAATGCACCAAAACTCTGCTATTGGCTTGGATAGACTCAGCCATGGGTTACCCTTTTTCTTTTGCGGGCTTGTCGGAGGAGACAAAGAATCCCTCCAGCACAATCAGCGCCGCACCGATACAGATTGCCGTATCGGCCAGGTTAAACGTGGCGAAGTGCCAGTCGCCGACATAGAAATCAATCATGTCGACCACGAAGCCGTGCCATAAACGGTCGAACAGGTTGCCGAGCGCGCCGCCAATGATTAAAGCATAGGCGATGTTATGCAGCTTCTGCGTGGCTTTAGCGCGGTACATCAGCACCGCCAGAATCACACAGATACCGATGGCGATACCCGCGAAGAACCAGCGCTGCCAGCCGCCTTTATCCGCCAGGAAACTGAACGCGGCACCATAGTTACGGGCGTAGTGCAGATTCAGCGACGGGAACAGGGATACGGTGTCCCCCAGCATGAAATGCTGGAGGATCAGGTATTTGCTGCCCAAGTCGACAATCAGAACCACCACTACAAGCCACAGCCAGCGCAGGCCGGTCGAACTTATCGATTTACTCATCAGGCAAATTTACGCTTTTCGCCGTCACCGGCTACGTTGGTGACACAGCGGCCGCAGATTTCTGCGTGTTCCGCTACCTGACCGACGTCGGTGGTGTAATGCCAGCAACGCGGGCACTTCTCACCGTCGGCTTTACGCAAGGCGACTTTCAATCCTTTCAGGATTTCGCTCTGTTGAGCGTCTTCGCCAGCCTGCGCATAATCGGCAACTTCAGCACCGGAGGTCAACAGGACAAATCGTAATTCCTCGCCCAGGCTGTTGAGCTTAGAAGCCAGATCGCTGTCGGCGTACAGAGTGACTGCCGCTTCCAGTGAACCGCCCACACGCTTGTCAGCACGCGCTTGTTCGATGACTTTGTTCACTTCGCCACGCACGGTTAACAGGGTGTCCCAGTAATCGTTGTTCATGGTTTCGCTGTCAGCCAGGCCGAACAGACCTTCGTACCACTCGCCAGTAAACACGTACTTCTCGCGGTCACCTGGCAGGTAAGCCCAGATTTCGTCAGCGGTGAAGGACATGATTGGTGCCATCCAGCGAACCAGCGCTTCTGCGATGTGGAACAGCGCGGTCTGGCAGCTACGACGCGCAATGCCATCGGACTTCGCGGTGTACTGACGGTCTTTGATGATGTCGAGATAGAACGAGCCCATTTCGATGGAGCAGAAACGCATCAGGCGTTGCACCACTTCGTGGAAATCGTAGTTCTCATACGCTGCAAGGATATCGGCCTGTGCTTCTTGCGCACAGCCAACTGCCCAACGGTCCAGTTTCACCATCTCTTCCGGGCTGACCATATCGGTTTCTGGGTTGAAGCCGTTCAGGTTCGCCAGCAGGAAGCGCGCGGTGTTACGGATACGACGATAAGCATCAGCAGCACGTTTCAGGATTTCGTCAGAAACTGCCATTTCGCCGGTGTAATCGGTCGATGCCACCCACAGACGCAGGATGTCCGCACCCAGTTTGTTCATCACGTCTTGCGGAGAAACGGTGTTACCGATGGATTTGGACATTTTGCGGCCCTGACCATCAACGGTGAAGCCGTGAGTCAGTACCTGGCGGTAAGGCGCTTTGCCTTTCATCGCCGTCGAAATCATCAGTGAAGACATGAACCAGCCGCGGTGCTGATCCGAACCTTCCAGATACATGTCTGCCGCGTGGCCGCTGAATTCAGGGCGCACATCAACAACAGAAGAGTGCGTTGAACCTGAGTCAAACCACACGTCTAAAGTGTCTGGCACTTTGGTGTAGTTGTCAGCGTCGTCGCCCATGATGTCGCGCGGGTCGAGATCCCACCACGCCTGAATACCATCTTGCTCAACGCGTTTAGCAACTTCTTCCATCAGCTCCAGCGTGCGCGGGTGCAGCTCTTCAGTGTCTTTGTGCACGAACATGGACATTGGCACGCCCCATGTACGCTGACGCGAGATACACCAGTCCGGACGGTTCGCTACCATCGATTCGATACGCGCCTGGCCCCAGTCAGGGATCCACTGCACGCCTTTGATCTCTTTCAGAGACTGCGCGCGCAGTCCTTTTTGATCCATGCTGATGAACCACTGCGGAGTAGCACGGAAGATGATTGGCGTTTTGTGACGCCAGCAGTGCGGGTAGCTGTGCAGCAGTTTTTCAACGTGCAGCAGAACGCCTTTATCACGCAGAATGTTAACGATGAGATCGTTCGCTTTGAATACCTGAACGCCGTCCAGACCTTCGTAAGTCCCAGGCAGGTAGCAACCGTCCGGGCCAACGGGGTTGGCGATTTCAAGATTGTATTTCTGGCTGATGACGTAGTCGTCAGGGCCGTGGCCGCCTGCGGTGTGAACCGCACCGGTACCGGCTTCCAGCGTAACGTGGTCGCCAAGAATAGCTGGCACGTCGAAATCTAAGAATGGGTGCTTGTAGCGAGTCAACTCAAGGTCAGCACCTTTGGCTTCGCCAAGCACTGTCCACTCGGTGATGCCCGCGCTCTTCATTACGCCTTCGAGCAAGTCTTTAGCCACGATCAGCGCCTGGCCATCAACCTGAACCAACACGTATTCGAATTCGGCATTCAGAGAAACGGCGCGGTTTGCTGGCAAAGTCCACGGCGTGGTGGTCCAGATAACCATGGAAACTGGGCCGTTAACTTGTGTTGCGCCAAACTTCGCTTTGACCACGTCAGCATCAACGGCTTTAAAGTTCACGAAGATGGATGGTGACGTTTTGTCGTAGTACTCAACTTCTGCTTCAGCCAGTGCTGAACGGCAGTCCACGCACCAGTGCACAGGCTTAGCGCCTTTATGCAGGTGGCCATTACCGACAATTTTACCCAGCGCGCGGATGATGTTCGCTTCGGTTTTGAAATCCATGGTCAGGTACGGACGTGACCAGTCGCCCAACACACCCAGACGGATGAAGTCTTCACGCTGCCCGTCAACCTGCTCTGCCGCATATTTACGGCAAGCTGCACGGAATTCTGCCGCAGACACTTTCTCACCCGGCTTGCCGATGAGTTGCTCTACTTTCAGCTCGATTGGCAGACCGTGGCAGTCCCAACCTGGAACATACGGTGAGTCAAAACCGCTCAGCCCTTTGGACTTCACGATAATGTCTTTCAGAATCTTGTTTACTGAGTGACCAATGTGAATGCTGCCGTTCGCGTATGGAGGGCCATCATGCAGAATGAAGGATTTTTTGCCTTTCTTTGCATTACGGATGATGCCGTACAGGTCATCATCATTCCAGCGAGCCAGCATGCCCGGTTCACGTTTAGCGAGATCGCCACGCATCGGGAACCCTGTTTCCGGTAAGTTCAGGGTAGATTTAAAGTCACTCATTAGATTCTCGGTTCCGTATTTCGGTTTTGAGGAAAGCCAGCTCAGGTATTAGACCCAAAAAATTCGCGGGCGGTTACCACATCTTTGGCGATTTGCGCTTTCAATTCATCAAGCGAAGCAAACCGTTGTTCATTTCGTATTTTCTTGCGCAGCACCACATCTATATGGTGCCCATATAAGTCCATTGCAACGTCCAGCAGATGGACTTCTAACTGTTGGCGAATCCCCGCAACAGTAGGACGCGTGCCAATGTTGGCAACGCCTGGCAGGGGTTTGTCACCCAGGCCTGCGACTTCTACCGCAAACACCCCTTTTACCGGGGAAACCTGGCGACGCAGCGGTAAATTCGCCGTTGGGAAACCAATGGTTCTCCCAAGTTCATCACCGTGGACAACGCGCCCGGAGATGATAAACGGATGGCCCAGTAAACTTTCGGCCAGCGCTAAGTCGTCATCAGCCAAAGCCTGACGCACCGCAGTGCTGCTAATGCGCACGCCGCCTTCGCAGAAAGTTTGCGTACTGGTGACGTCAAAGCCATATTCCAGACCCGCCTTCTGTAATAACAAGAAATCCCCCTGGCGACCAGCACCAAAGCGGAAATCATCACCCACCGCGAGGAATTTTACCCCGAGGCGGTCAACCAGCAGATCGCTGACGAAGTTCTGCGCCGTGAGCGCAGCAAAACGGCGATCAAATCGCACGCACAATACGTAGTCCACTCCACACTCGGCCAGATAACGCAGCTTTTCGCGCAGACGTGTCAGACGCGCTGGGGCTTTATCACCCGCAAACAGCTCAAGCGGTTGTGGCTCGAAAATCATGACCATCACCGGCAGATTGCGCGCACGTCCTTCTGCACACAGCCCTTTCAACAGGGACTTGTGGCCTCGATGAACACCGTCGAAATTACCAATGGTGAGAACACAACCGTGGTGGTTCTGGCGTAAATTATGTATGCCGCGTATCAGCTTCATGGCTGGCTCAAGACAGTGGAAATCGGCGGATTATATCAATTACCACGGTGAAGGTTAACCAGCGATTGCCCCCTTTGACATAAAGCGTTAAGGATTTCATCGCGCTGGGGTCAGGATTCTATGCAGATGCGCATCACTGGACGATTTTTGTTGCTAAAGGCTGTATTCATGGCGGTGAAGCTGGTAGAATCCGCGCCATCACAACGTAAGAGGCACCGGAAATTTAACGGCGCTTATTTGCACAAATCCATTGACAAAAGAAGGCTAAGAGGGCATATTCCTCGGCCTTTGAATTGTCCACATAGATCATATTTGGGAGTTGGACCTTGGCTAATATCAAATCAGCTAAGAAACGTGCTGTACAGTCTGAAAAGGCTCGTAAGCACAACGCAAGCCGTCGCTCTATGATGCGTACTTTCATCAAGAAAGTATACGCAGCGATTGAAACTGGCGACAAAGCTGCTGCACAGAAAGCATTTAACGAAATGCAACCAATCGTGGATCGTCAGGCTAGCAAAGGTCTGATCCACAAAAACAAAGCTGCGCGTCATAAGGCTAACCTTGTAGCGCAAATCAACAAACTGGCTTAATCGCCAACTTGTTGTTAGCTTGAAAAAAAACCGGCTTCTGCCGGTTTTTTTATATCTAAAATTTGAGCTTCTGAATCAGGCTTCTTTGAACAGAGCCGAATAGTCACGGTTACACACGCGCTGCACCGCCGGATGCTGAATCATACGTTCGGCAAATATCGCGTGATACTCTTCCATCACGTTCTCAATGCGCCCGATTTCAACAATATTCTCATCGTTGTAAGTGTCTTCGCCATAAAGCGTCGGTGCGACGAATATCGCATTATGTGCCGCGCCAAAAGCTTTCATCAGTGCCGCATCATCAAACTCACCGAGAATCTCAACGTTCAGCCCCTGTCCATGAATCCAGTTAAGGATTTTGCGCCCTAACATTGAACGACGACCTGGAATCAGTAAGCGTCGGGTTTCCAGACAGGCCGGGAATGGCAAATCAGGCACCGGATTCTGGCTCCAGAAGCTAATCCCGCATTCGCCGATTTTCACCGAGAACAGCCCTTCTTGCTGAGTCGAATCAATCGGGCAATCAGAGATAATCATATCCAGCTTATGTTGGCTCAATTGTTCGAGCAGCATTTCGTGTGTCGATTCAAAGCAGCGCAGATGGATTTGCTCATCTTCAACAACGGCTGCATCGAGCACACCGCTGACCAGACGTTTTGATAACGCATCCGCAATTCCGACATCAAACAGCAGGCTCGATTCTTTGCGGTAGTTGACGATATCCAGCATCTCCTGGCTTAACGTGAACATGCGGTCCGCATAACGAAATACCAGTTGGCCCAGCTCAGAAGGCACCAGACCACGCCCCTGGCGACGGAAGAGTTTCCCTTGCAGGCGCTCTTCTAATGCTTTGATTTGGCCGGTAATAGTTTGCGGTGTCAGATACAGAGCTTCTGCGGCACCGACCACCGAACCTTCTTTGCAGACGTGCCAGAAATAGTAGAGATGGTTGTAATTGATGTGTGACATGTGTTGTTCTCTCCCTGATAAACAATCCATTGATTAACGGCTCCAGAGGAGCCGTTAATGGAATATTAATGATGCTTTAACTGTGGGCTGAAACGGCTTCTCAGCATGCAATAACCCACCACCGCAGAAAGCAGTGACCCCAACAGTATACCCAGTTTCGCCCAGGTAATAAGTGCCGGGTCCGCGCCGTCAAACGCCAGAGAAGCGATGAAAATCGACATCGTAAAGCCGATGCCACACAGCACGCCCACCGCCATAATTTCCTTGCACGTTGTCCCTTCAGGCAAGGTTGCTAGTTTAAATTTCAAGGCAGCCCAGCAGAACAGGCTAATACCCAGTGGCTTACCGATAAACAGGCCCGCCATAATCCCCATCGGCAACAGCGAAGTTAAACCAGCAAACGTCACGCCGCTTAACGACACGCCCGCATTGGCAAAAGCGAACAATGGCAGAATCAGGAACGCGACCCAAGGGTGAAGCACATGCTCCAGTTCTTTTGCCGGGGAACGACCGTCTTTCTCTTTAAGCGGGATCAGGAAACCGATGATCACGCCAGCAAGCGTGGCGTGGACACCCGATTTCAGTACCGCAGTCCACAACACGACCCCCACCAGAATATACAACCCGGTGCGGCGAACGTTGCAGATATTCAGTAATGCCAGAACAGCGATGGCACCCGCCGCAACAGCCAGCGACAGAATGGAAAGGTCACTGGTGTAGAACAAGGCGATGATCACAATCGCGCCCAGGTCATCAATAATCGCCAGCGCCATCAGGAACACTTTCAGCGCGACCGGAACCCGGTTGCCCAACAAGGCCAGAATACCCAGTGCGAAAGCGATATCCGTCGCCGCTGGAATCGCCCAACCTTCACGGGTAATTGGGTCCTGGAAGTTAAACAGCAAATAGATTGCCGCCGGTACAACCATGCCGCCCAACGCTGCAATCACAGGGAACGAGGCCTGACGCATGCTGGCAAGCGAGCCGCTCACCATTTCACGTTTTACTTCCAGGCCAATCATCAGGAAGAAGATGGCCATCAGTGCATCGTTCACCCACAACAGCAGGTTTTTACTGATATCCAGAGAACCGATACGCACTTCGACCGGCGTGTTCAAAAACGATTGATACAACTCACTGGTGGAACCCAGGTTAGCAAGAACCATTGCCAGCACAGCGGCAAGGATTAAAAAGATGCCGCTTGAGGCATCGCTATGGAAAAAGTGTTTTAGTTTTTTTGTCATTCTGTCATCCCGGTTTTTCGACTGCCTTAAATCATTTAGGGCATTAATATGTATTAAGCATAGCCTGTCTAACACATCGAGAAAAGTAGATTATATAGCATCAAACAATCGGAAATAACGAAACGTATCACTTGCAGAATTAATACGTTTTTAGGGAATAAAAAAGCCTGAATCAAAAACAAACGATTCAGGCTTTTGTACTGCTAAAGGGAAATTGCGTTTAGCGAGTCAAATCATCAAAGAACTTTTTTACGCCGTCAAAGAAACTCTTTGAACGCGGACTGTTCTTTTCACCGCTTGGCCCACCAAAGCTTTCAGCCAAATCACGCAGCAGCTGCTTCTGCTTTTCGTTCAGGCTGACTGGCGTTTCCACCACCACACGGCATAGCAGGTCGCCCTGAGCACCACCACGTACGGATTTCACCCCTCTGCCACGCATTCTGAACAATTTGCCCGTTTGCGTTTCGCCAGGCACTTTCAGGTTCACACGACCATCAAGCGTTGGGACTTCAATTTCACCGCCGAGCGCTGCCATCGCGAAGTTAATTGGCACTTCGCAATACAGGTTGTTGCCTTCACGCTCGAAGATCGGGTGCTGTTTAACCTGAACCTGAACGTACAAATCACCTGATGGTGCGCCATGCTCGCCCGCTTCGCCTTCGCCTGCAAGACGAATACGGTCGCCGGTATCAACGCCTGCCGGGATTTTTACCGACAACGTTTTAGTTTTCTCTACACGGCCATGGCCATGACAGGTGTTGCACGGATCTTTAATAATCGAACCGCGACCCTGGCAGTGTGGACAGCTTTGCTGCACCGTGAAGAAGCCCTGACGCATTTGCACCTGGCCTTGTCCATGACAAGTCGGGCAAGTTTGTGGCTTGGAGCCTGCTTTCGCGCCGCTACCGTGACAAACGCCACACTCTTCAAGCGTTGGGATACGGATCTCTTTGGTGACGCCACGAACCGCTTCTTCCAGCGTTAAGTCCATGTTGTAACGCAAATCGGACCCGCGGGAAGCACGCTGACGGCGGCCACCACCGAAGATGTCACCGAATACGTCGCCAAAGATATCGCCAAAGTCAGCACCGCCACCGCCAAATCCGCCGTGACCGCCACCGCCCATCCCGCCTTGCTCAAACGCGGCATGACCATATTGGTCGTATGCGGCACGTTTTTGGTCGTCGGTCAGGATTTCGTAGGCTTCTTTGATTTCTTTAAATTTGCCTTCGGCTTCTTTGTCACCCTGATTACGATCCGGGTGGAACTTCATTGCCAGGCGTTTATAGGCTTTCTTGATTTCACGCTCTTCCGCGTTTTTCGGAACGCCTAAAACCTCGTAATAGTCTCTCTTCGCCATCTTTTTTGTCTGCCCCTAACATGCGGGCACGGGCGCAGAGGAAAACCTCGACGCCCGTGCCAGTTACCAACCGCTCAAAGGGCGATTATTTTTTGTCTTTAACTTCTTCGAACTCAGCGTCAACAACATCGTCGTCTTTGCCAGCAGATTTGCCAGCATCAGTCGCGTTGCCAGCTTGCTGTTCAGCATGCTGTGCCTGAGCCAGTTCCATCAGTTTCTGAGAAACTTGCGCCAGCTCCTGCATTTTCGCTTCGATGTCAGCTTTGTCTTCGCCTTTCAGAGAAGTTTCCAGCGCTGTCAGCGCAGACTCGATTGCAGTTTTGTCATCAGCTGGCAGTTTGTCGCCTGCTTCTTCAACCTGCTTGCGAGTGCTGTGCATCAAATGGTCGCCCTGGTTGCGAGTCTGAACCAGTTCTTCGAACTTACGGTCAGCTTCGGCGTTAGCTTCTGCATCGCGAACCATTTTCTGGATCTCTTCTTCGTTCAGACCAGAAGAAGCCTTGATGGTGATCTTCTGCTCTTTACCGCTGTTTTTGTCTTTCGCGGAAACGTGCAAGATACCATCAGCATCGATATCGAAGGTGACTTCAACTTGCGGCATGCCGCGCGGTGCTGGGCTGATACCATCCAGGTTGAACTGACCCAGAGATTTGTTATCAGCTGCACGTTTACGCTCACCCTGGATAACATGGATAGTTACCGCAGACTGGTTATCTTCAGCAGTTGAGAACACCTGGCTATGTTTAGTCGGGATAGTGGTGTTTTTGTTAATCAGTGAAGTCATCACACCGCCCATGGTTTCGATACCCAGAGACAGCGGGGTAACGTCCAGCAGCAGTACGTCAGTCACATCACCAGCAAGCACACCACCCTGAACAGCAGCACCGATTGCAACCGCTTCGTCCGGGTTCACGTCTTTACGTGGTTCTTTACCGAAGAACTCAGTCACTTTCTTCTGAACCATTGGCATACGAGTCTGACCACCAACCAGGATAACGTCCTGGATATCAGATACAGACAGGCCAGCATCTTGCAGTGCAACTTTCAGCGGCTCGATAGAACGGTTGACCAGGTCTTCGACCAGGGATTCCAGTTTTGCACGAGTCACTTTGATGTTCATGTGTTTTGGACCGGTCGCGTCTGCTGTAATGTACGGCAGGTTCACGTCGGTCTGCTGAGCAGAAGACAGCTCAATTTTCGCTTTTTCAGCAGCTTCTTTCAGACGCTGCATAGCCAGTGGATCGTTACGTAGATCGATACCTTGATCTTTCTTGAACTCTTCCACTAAGTAGTTGATCAGACGGCTATCGAAGTCTTCACCACCGAGGTGGGTATCACCGTTGGTTGCCAGAACTTCGAAGGTTTTTTCGCCATCAACTTCGTCGATTTCGATAATAGAGATATCGAAAGTACCACCACCCAAGTCGTAAACCGCGATAGTACGGTTGCCAACTTCTTTATCCAGACCGTAGGCCAGAGCCGCTGCGGTTGGTTCGTTGATGATACGTTTTACTTCCAGACCTGCGATACGGCCAGCATCTTTAGTTGCCTGACGCTGTGCATCGTTGAAGTATGCAGGAACGGTGATAACAGCTTCAGTTACTGGTTCGCCCAGGTAATCTTCAGCGGTTTTCTTCATTTTCTTCAACACTTCAGCAGAGATCTGCGGAGGTGCCATTTTCTGACCTTTAACGTCAATCCACGCATCGCCGTTGTCGGCTGCAATGATTTTGTACGGCATGATAGCTTCATCACGCTGCACTTCTTCGTCCTGGAAGCGACGGCCAATCAGGCGTTTGATCGCGAACAATGTGTTCTGCGGGTTAGTCACTGCCTGACGTTTAGCCGGCTGACCAACCAGAATCTCACCATCCTGCGTATAAGCAATGATTGAAGGAGTGGTGCGATCACCCTCGGCGTTTTCAAGAACGCGAGCGGTAGTACCATCCATAATTGCTATACAAGAGTTGGTTGTACCCAAGTCGATGCCAATAATTTTACCCATCTAAACGTCTCCACTTAAAATTTGTTCGTCATATGGTCGTGAACCTGTTATGCGGGCAAACAAGAGTCTTTCAACTGCCCAAACACGATTTTTTACAGGCTCAACAACTGCGGTTGCATACAAGATGGGGTCGCTCGGCTCGTCATCAAGGGGCAAGGCAAAAAAAATTTTCATCTTCACACCTGTTTAGATCATAGACTCGAACCCCTCACCTGATTATGATGCCGCGCCCCGCTGCCCTTTCGCAGTTGTGTGGCGACTACATATATTCATTTTCAGACGAATTTTAGAGGAACTATGGGCAACACTAAGTTGGCTAATCCAGCTCCCCTGGGCTTGATGGGCTTCGGCATGACCACCATTCTGCTCAACTTGCATAACACCGGCATCTTCCCTTTTGATGTCAACATCCTTGCAATGGGCATTTTCTACGGTGGTATCGCACAAATTTTTGCCGGCCTGTTGGAATTTAAGAAAGGTAATACTTTCGGCCTGACAGCATTCACTTCTTATGGCTCTTTCTGGCTGACTCTTGTCGCCATTCTGATCATGCCTAAGATGGGTCTTGCAGATGCAGCAAACGCACACTTCCTCGGCGCGTATCTCGGTCTGTGGGGCGTCTTCACACTGTTCATGTTCTTCGGCACCCTGGCTTCTGCGCCACGTATGCTGCAGTTCGTGTTTGCAAGCCTGACCGTACTGTTTGCCCTGCTGGCTATCGGCCACCTGGCTGACAACGAAGGCATCGTTCGCATCGCGGGCTGGATTGGTCTGGTTTGTGGCGCAAGCGCCATTTACCTGGCAATGGGCGAAGTGATCAACGAGCAGTTTGGCCGTACCGTGCTGCCGATTGGTGAAAAACACTAATTCCCGCAGTCACTGTAGATAGAAACAAAAACGCGGAGCCTGGCTCCGCGTTTTTTTATGAGTGTTGCAACGGCCTTTCAACCATTTTACTTTCCGGCGTTAAGTCGTTTCGCAACCAAATCCCCAGCCCTAAACCCACCATCGCTAACGCCAGCACATACCACGCCGGCCCCATCGGTGATATTGCCGATAACATCGTCACAAATATCGGCGTCAGGCCACCGAAAATAGCGTACGACATATTGTAAGAGAACGAGATGCCGGTAAACCGCACTTCCGCCGGGAACGCTCTGACCATCACATACGGCACCGCGCCCACCACGCCAACGCTTAAACCGACCAGACCATATAAGAAGAACAGATATTCAGGATGGCTGGCCGTCAGGTGATAGAACATCCAGCTACAGACCGCCAGCATCAAGCTGCCGACAATAAAGGTTTTACTGGCACCAATACGGTCGATGACCAACCCCGCCACAATACAGCCAATGCACAGCATAACGATGGCGATACTGTTTGCCTGAAGCGTCAAAGCTGGCGCGAAGCCCAACTGTTTTTGCAGCCAGGTTGGTGCCATCAAAATCACCACCACAATTCCCGCCGACAGCAACCACGTCAGCAGCATGGAAACCACCACGGCTTTTTTATGGTTCACGACCACAGATTTCAACGGCATCTCTTCGGCGAGTGCTTTGCGTTGCTGCATCTCAATAAAAATTGGCGTCTCTTGCAGCCAACGGCGCAGATACATCGCCACCAGGCCGAAAATACCGCCGAGGAAGAACGGAATACGCCAGCCGCCGTTGTGAATCGCTTCTTGCGTCATTGAAGTATTGATAATGGTGGCGACCACGGAACCCAGCAAAATACCCGCGGTTAAGCCCGCCGTTAACGTGCCGCACGCGATGCCAATACGTTTATAAGGAACATGTTCCGCCACGAACACCCACGCGCCGGGCACTTCCCCACCGATTGCCGCGCCCTGAAGCACGCGCATCAAAAGGAGTAATACGGGGGCTGCGATACCCAACGTTTCGTAAGTCGGCAACATACCAATTGCCAGCGTCGGCAACGCCATTAGCAAAATGCTCAGGGTGAACATTTTCTTGCGCCCAACCAAATCGCCGAAGTGCGCCATGATAATGCCGCCCAGCGGACGCGCCAGATAACCCGCCGCAAAGATGCCGAAGGTTTGTAGCTGGCGTAGCCATTCGGGAATATCCGCAGGGAAAAAGAGTGCGCCGACGACGGTGGCGAAGAACACGAAGATGATGAAGTCGTAAAATTCGAGCGCGCCACCCAGAGCGGCGAGGGTCAGGGTTTTGTAATCCTGACGATTCAGAGGTCTTGTGCGTTGTGTAGAATTTAATTGTTGTGACATAAGAACCTGCGTATTCAATAGAGTGTGGTTTTTAGTTTCCATTTTGCTGTAAAGCAAAACTTACTATAACCAACCCTCATTCACATACCAGAGTCACTACATCTTATGTCACAAACAATCTATCTTTAGGCGTTTATATCGCGAATCGCACTCTTGGGGCGAAAAGCTGCTACTACAGTGCTATCAGTTTCGATATAAGGGCCATCAAGCAACTGTATACAATACGGTACACTTGCAAAAATACCTGGCACCACCACTTTGCCATCCGCATCTTTCACGCCTTCAAGCGTTTCCTGAATGGATTTCGGCTGCCCCGGCAAATTCAGGATTAGCGCCTGCTTGCGGATAACGCCCACCTGGCGGGAAAGAATCGCCGTCGGCACAAACTGCAGGCTTATCTGGCGCATTTGCTCGCCAAAACCAGGCATTACGCGATCGGCAATCGCCAGTGTTGCATCAGGTGTCACATCACGTCGCGCCGGGCCAGTGCCGCCGGTAGTCAAAACCAGATGACACGCCATTTCATCCACCAGCTCGCACAGCGCTTGTTCAATCAGCGGCTGCTCGTCAGGGATTAAGCGCGTTTCAATCTGAAAAGGAGTGGTTAAGGTTTTCTCCAGCCAGTCAACCAGCGCCGGAATGCCTTTATCTTGATAGACACCGCTTGAAGCGCGGTCAGAGATGGAAACTAAGCCAATGCGTAAGGTATTCATATCATTCCTGGACAGTCAAAACTTTACGGAATGATACACGGCGAAAGGCGTTGCAGACAGGGTGAAACACTAAAAAGCGCGACCGGAAAGCTCCGGCCACGCTAATAAATGATTACAGCAGGTCGCCGATCATTTTTTCCAGTTTTTCCTGGTCGATTGCAAACTTACGGATGCCATCCGCCAGTTTATCAACGGCCATTGGATCCTGGTTGTGGCTCCACAGGAACTGGGATTCAGTCATACGCTCTGGACGCGCTTTCACTTCGCCGGTGTAAGACAGTTTACGCTCAACAGCGCCTTCGCTTTCTGCCAGCTCTTTGAGCAGCGCAGGAGCGATAGTCAGACGGTCACAACCAGCCAGTTCGATGATTTCGCCCAGGTTACGGAAGCTTGCGCCCATCACCACGGTTTCATAGCCGTGTTGCTTGTAGTACTGGTAGATTTCAGAAACAGAAACCACACCTGGATCTTCCTGCGGTGCGTACTCTTTCTTATCAGTATTGGCTTTGTACCAGTCGAGGATACGGCCTACGAATGGAGAAATCAGGAACACGCCCGCTTCTGCACAAGCACGAGCCTGAGCGAAGGAGAACAGCAGAGTCAGGTTACAGTTGATGCCTTCTTGCTCTAACTGCTCAGCAGCACGAATGCCCTGCCAGGTAGAAGCCAGTTTGATCAGGATACGGTCATTGCTGATGCCCGCATCGTTATACATTTTGATCAGACGTTTTGCTTTAGTGATGCTGGCATCGGTGTCATAAGACAGACGCGCATCCACTTCAGTAGAGATACGACCTGGGATCAGTTTCAGGATTTCCAGACCAATATTCACCGCCAACTTGTCAGTCGCATCCACAACTTGTTGTGCATGGTCGCTGCTCTGCTCACGCGCCCAGGCAATCGCATCATCAATCAGTTTGCGGTATTCAGGAATTTGCGCAGCGTTCAGAATCAGAGATGGGTTGGTGGTCGCATCTTGCGGTTGATACAGCTTCATTGCCGCAATATCCCCGGTGTCCGCAACAACTGTGGTTAGCTGACGCAGGGAGGTCAATTTATCCGTCATGATAGTTTCTCGTTTGGTAGAACTTGTTAGGGGGATGTAACCGGTCTGGCTTGATGATATCACGACGCAATTCAGGTGCAACCGCAGTGATACATCGGTAATAACTGAACGCGAAACTGATATATTCTATGTATTATTCGCCTGCAATCTAAAGGAGCATGCGCGCAAGCTGCGCATTAGCTGTGCACGTACTGCATGCAAACGAGGGATGTTAATGGCAGATTTTTTTCTGTTTATCAATGAGATACTTTGGGGCTCCGTCCTCATTTATTTATTAGTCGGCGCGGGCCTGTGGTTCACCTGGCGCTGCGGCTTTGTGCAATTCCGCTACCTGACCCAAATTCGCAGCATCATTTTGTCGAACAAAAGCGGCGATTCTTCCGGACTTTCCTCATTTCAGGCGCTGTGTACTAGCCTTGCCGCTCGTGTCGGCAGCGGTAATCTTTCCGGCGTCGCACTCGCCCTGACACTCGGCGGCCCCGGCGCGATTTTTTGGATGTGGGTCGTGGCGATGCTTGGCATGGCGACATCCTTTGCCGAATGCACCCTCGCCCAGCTTTATAAAACGCGCGACGATGAAGGTAATTATCGCGGCGGCCCGGCCTGGTACATGGAGCGCGGGCTGGGAATGCGCTGGATGGGCGTGATGTTCTCCATTTTCCTGATGATCGCTTTCGGTTTGATTTTCAACGCAGTACAGGCCAATTCTATCGCCAACGCGGTAAACCATGCTTTTGGCATCCCTAAAACCTGGATTGGCATCGGGCTAGTCGTTTTAACGGCGGGCGTTATCTGGGGCGGCATGCGCGGCACCGCGCGTATTGCGCAATGGCTGGTGCCATTTATGGCGTTTATCTGGGTGTTGATGAGCCTGGTGGTGATGGCAATGAACATCGAGCGATTGCCAGAAGTGGTTTCGCTGGTGTTCAAAAGTGCATTTGGCTGGCAAGAAGCGGCATCAGGCGCAATAGGGTTCACCATCAGCCAGGCGATTACCACCGGTTTTCAGCGCGGCATGTTCTCCAACGAAGCGGGTATGGGATCTTCACCGAACGCGGCGGCGGCTGCAGCGGCATGGCCTCCACACCCTGCGTCGCAAGGGTTGGTGCAGATGTTCGGCGTACTGATCGACACCATTATTATTTGCACTGCCACCGCTGGCATCATTCTGTTTTCTGGGATTCTCGATACCGCCAATCCCAGCATGAATGGCATTACGCTGGTACAGCAAGCGCTGAGCAGCATGGTTGGCTCGTGGGGAACCGGCTTTATCGCGTTTATCGTGATGCTTTTTGCCTTCACGTCGATTGTCGCCAACTATGCGTATGCGGAAAATAATCTTTTCTTTTTGCAGCAAAAAAGCCCCTTTGCGACGGTTTTATTCCGCTGCCTGGCGCTGATGATGGTGATGTTTGGCACCCTTTCGCCGCTGACGCTGGTCTGGCAAATGGCGGACACGGCGATGGCGTTTATGGCGGTGACGAATCTCACGGCGATTCTGCTGCTTTCGCCGATTGCACGCGATCTCAGTAAGGATTACCTGCGCCAGCTGAAGCTGGGCGAGACGCCAGTATTCGACCCAAACCGTTTTCCCGAGATTAAAAGCCAGCTGGCACCGGGTATTTGGGACAATCCCAAGCCGCCTGAAACCAAACGCTAATCGCAGCCATTGGCAGATACTTTCGGTAAATTTGTTAAAGTAGGCGGTAAAAGTGAGCAAGGAACAAATATGCTAATTCTAATTTCACCTGCAAAAACCCTGGATTATCAAAGCGATTTGCCGACCGATCGTTACACGCAACCGGAGCTGCTGGATTATTCACAGCAGCTGATTGCTGTCGCACGCAAACTCAGCGCCCCGCAAATTTCGTCGCTGATGCATATCAGCGACAAACTGGCGTCGCTCAACGAAACCCGTTTTCATGAATGGCAGCCGGATTTCACGCCACAAAATGCGCGTCAGGCGATTCTGGCATTCAAAGGCGATGTGTATACCGGTTTGCAGGCCGAAGAGTTTAGCGATGCGGATTTCGATTTCGCGCAGCAGCATTTACGTATGCTTTCTGGCTTGTATGGCGTGTTACGTCCGCTGGATTTGATGCAGCCGTATCGTCTGGAAATGGGCATTAAACTTGAGAACCCGAAGGGCAAAGATCTGTATCAGTTCTGGGGTGACACCATCACCGAGAAACTGAACCAGGCCCTGGCGGCTCAGGGCGACAACATCGTGGTGAATCTGGCTTCCGATGAATATTACAAATCGGTCAAACCGAAAAAACTTAATGCTGAGATCATTAAGCCCGTTTTCCTCGACGAGAAGAACGGCAAGTTTAAAGTCATCAGCTTCTACGCCAAGAAAGCGCGTGGGCTGATGAGCCGTTACATCATTGAAAATCGCCTGACTAAAGCTGAGCAACTGACCGGTTTTAATACCGACGGCTACTTTTTCGATGAAGCCGCATCCGGCAAACATGAACTGGTGTTCAAGCGCCACGAACAGTAAAACAAAACGCCAGCGCAATGCTGGCGTTTTCGTTTAGTGATGTTTGTTTTGGCCGTAGTGATTGCCATTATCGTGATGGTCTTTGTCTTTGCCCTTGCCTTTATCATGGTGATCATCATGATGATCGTGCGGATGCCATCTGTTATCGCGCCATTCGTAGTGATCATTCCACCAGCCATGGTCGCGCCAGTTACCGCCATCCCAATAGTTGCCGTGATTATCCTGATCGCCAATCTGCAATTTCACTGCCGGAACGAGCGTAATTTCTGAAGCTTGCGCAGCTAACGGAGCGATGACCAGCATCGATAACGCGAGAATAATTGGTTTCAACATAAGTAACTCCTTACTGCATTCATGCCCCAAATGGGTCGTTGAAGAGAGAATAGGCCGAATGACACAAGGTTGTTATTCTCCGCAATCCTAATCTCTAAGCGCCCGCATTTAATGGGAATTCCTACATTTTCCCTCCTTGTTTCCTGCACATTTCCTCCATGATTCAGTGATAAAAAAACCACTCCGAAGAGTGGTTTCTTAAAGTGTAGCAACGATTACGCTTTCGCCATCATCAATGCACGCAGCGCCGCGAAATCGGCTGGCAGATTGTGAGAAAGCAGCGGCAAATCAGCGCGTTCCGCAAGCTCAGCAGGAAGCGGCAGCGTTTCGCCGAGGATCTCTTCCACGCTTTCTTTAAACTTCGCCGGATGCGCCGTTCCGAGGAACAAGCCGTATTCGCCCGGTTGGAGCTGGTCACGCAGCGCGCGGTAAGCAATCGCCGCGTGAGGTTCAGAAACGTAGCCCACCGCTTTCAACTCTTTCATGGTCGCTTTAGTGGTTTCGTCCGTCACGGTCGCGTAACCGAGATCGGTCAAGCGCCAGATCTTACGGCGGAACAACTCTTCCACGCGCGGCCAGTTGTTTGGCTGGCTGACATCCATCGCGTTAGACAGCGTCGCCACGGTGGTTTTCGGTGCCCACTCGCCGTTGGTCAGGAAACGTGGAACGGTGTCGTTGGCGTTGGTCGCGGCGATAAAACGCTTAATCGGTAAGCCAAGAGATTTTGCCAGCAGACCGGCAGTCAAATCGCCAAAGTTGCCGCTTGGCACCGAGACCACCAACTGATTGCGCGCTTCTTGTGGCAGTTGTGCCACCGCTTCAAAGTAGTAGCAAATCTGCGCCAGCAAACGGCTAATGTTGATGGAGTTGGCGGAGTTTAAGCCCAGCGCCACTTTCAGCTCTTCGTCATCAAACGCTTGTTTCACCAGCGCCTGACAGGCATCGAAATCGCCGTCGATTGCCACAGTTTCAATGTTGCCGCCGAGTGTGCAGAACAGTTTTTCCTGCAGCGGGCTGATTTTGCCGCGCGGGTACAGAATCACCACGCGCACGTTTTTCAGTCCGTAGAACGCGTGGGCTACCGCCGCACCGGTGTCACCGGATGTCGCAGTCAGAATCGTTACCGGTTTGTCGCCACTGATATGCGTCAGCATCTGCGCCATAAAACGACCGCCGAAATCTTTAAACGCCAGCGTCGGGCCGTGGAACAGCTCAAGGCAGCCGATATCTGGTTCAACATTTTTCACTGGCGCGGGGAAAGCAAACGCCGCGCGCACGCGCTCTTCCAGTAATTCTTGCGGGATCTCATCACCGATAAACGCAGACAAAATCTTGCTGCTGCGGGAAACGAAATCCATCTTCAACATTTCGTCGATTTCGGTCAGTTCAAATTCCGGCAAATCGTGTGGAAAAAACAGCCCCTGCTGTTTACCCAACCCCTGCACAATCGCCTGGGCAAAAGTGACCTGCTCGTTATGATCTTTAAGGTTATACAGTTTCATGCGTTATCCCAGAACTCGTGCGCCCGCCGTGTCCAGACGGCAAATATGTACAAAACCTTCCTGGTTCTGCAAATAGTGTTGGCTGAGCCAGTCAGCCACGCGATGTGCGGTATCAGTGTTATCGCACAGTGCAAAAAGAGTGGGGCCGGAGCCCGAAATACCACTCGCCACCGCACCAATATCCGCTGCGGCCTGGCGTGCTTCGTTAAAGCGCGGCAGCAGTTTTGCGCGGTAAGGCTCGGCAATCACATCACGCATCAGTTTTGCCGCAAGCTGTGGCTGGCGGGTGTGGCACGCGTGAATAAAGCCCGCCAGATGGCGACCGTGGCTGATGCAATCCTGGCGACGATATTGCGCCGGGAGAATTGCGCGGGCTTCGGCGGTCGAGACTTTAATTCCCGGATACGCCAGCACCCAAAGCCATTCATCAAAGCCCGGTACAGACTGGCTGATGATGCCATTTTCTTCAATCATCAATTGCATACCGCCAAGGAAGCACGGCGCAACGTTGTCATAGTGAACGCTGCCCGAAATGCGCCCTTCCAGCTCACCCATCAGGCTCAGCAAGCGGGTATCGCTAAGTGGTTTGCCGCAATATTCGTTCATCGCCATTAAGCCTGCGACCACTGAACACGCGCTGGAACCCAGACCAGAACCAATCGGCATGCTTTTTTCCAGCGTCATCGCTACCGGAATGTTTTTGCCGATTTCCTGGCAGAAACGCTCCCAGCACTGGTACACGATATTTTCACGCGGCTCGTCAGGTAACTTGCTGGCGAAGCGTCCAATGTTTTTTAAACTGAATGTGTCTGCCGCTTCGACAGTCACGTAATCGCCAAGCAGCGAACCATCAATCGGCGAAACTGCCGCGCCCAGCACATCAAACCCGACGCTCATATTGGCGCTGGAAGCCGGGGCATATACTTTAACCATCTTAAACTCCTAACTTCCATGACAAAGTGCGCAATAAGTCGGCGAAAACACCGGCGGCAGTGACATCGTTTCCTGCACCATAACCGCGAAGTACCAGCGGCAGCGGCTGATAATAATGGCTGTAAAACGCCAGGGCGTTCTCGCCGTTTTTAACTTTATACAACGGGTCGTTGCCATCGACGGCATCAATTTTAACTTTGCAGCTACCGTCTGCTTCAATCACGCCAACATAACGCAACACTTTGCCTTCGTCGCGGGCTTGAGCCACGCGCGCTGAAAACTCGTCATCAAGCTGTGGGATACGCGCCATAAATGACTCGACATCGCCGGTGGAATCAAATGATTCGGGCAAGACGGGCTCGATAACAATATCGGAAAGCTCAAGATTGCTGCCGGTTTCACGGGCGAGGATCAACAGCTTGCGTGCCACATCCATGCCGGAAAGGTCATCACGCGGATCGGGTTCGGTATAACCCATTTCACGCGCCACTTTGGTGGCTTCTGACAGGCTCATGCCTTCATCCAGTTTGCCAAAGATAAACGACAGCGAACCAGAAAGAATGCCGGAGAAACGTTGTAATTCGTCACCCGCATTCAGCAGGTTTTGCAGGTTTTCGATAACGGGCAAACCCGCGCCCACGTTGGTGTCGTAAAGGAATTTACGGCGTGATTTCGCCGCCGCATTACGCATCTGATGGTAGTAATTCATGGTGGAGGTATTCGCCTTTTTGTTCGGCGTCACCACGTGGAAACCTTCGCCGAGGAAATCGGCATACTGATCGGCCACCGCCTGGCTGGAAGTACAGTCAACGATAACCGGGTTGAGCAGGTGGTACTCTTTCACCAGGCGAATCAACCGCCCAAGGTTGAAAGGCTCTTTCGCCGCCGCCAGTTCTGCCTGCCAGTTATTCAAATCCAGACCGTGAATATTGGTCAGCAAGGCTTTCGAGTTCGCGATACCGCAGACGCGCAAATCGATATGTTTTTGCTTGAGCCACGCTTGCTGGCGTTTCACTTGCTCAACCAATGCCGCACCGACGCCGCCCACGCCAATCAGGAACACTTCGATAACCTGATCGGTATTGAACAGCATCTGGTGAGTCACACGCACGCCCGTTGTCGCATCGTCATTACTGACGACGACCGAGATGGAACGCTCGGAAGAACCCTGCGCGATGGCGACGATATTGATATTGGCGCGAGCCAGAGCGGCGAAGAACTTGGCCGAAATACCGCGCAGTGTGCGCATACCGTCACCGACAACCGAGATAATCGCCAGATGCTCCATGATGGCCAACGGTTCGAGCAGGCCTTCTTTCAGCTCCAGATAAAACTCTTCTTCCATCGCACGACGCGCACGGGCGCAATCCGCCTGCGGCACGCAGTAGCTGATGCTGTATTCAGACGACGACTGAGTAATCAGCACAACCGAAATCCCGGCACCGGACATCGCGGCAAACACACGCGCAGCCATGCCGACCATTCCCTTCATGCCTGGGCCTGAGACGTTAAACATCGCCATATTATTCAGGTTGGTGATGCCTTTCACCGGCAGAGAGTCTTCGTCACTTTCCGCGCCAATCAGCGTTCCCGGCGCTTGTGGGTTTCCGGTGTTTTTAATCAGGCAAGGGATTTGGAACTGAGCGATAGGAGAAATGGTACGTGGATGCAGAACTTTAGCGCCGAAGTAAGAAAGCTCCATCGCTTCCTGATACGACATCGATTTCAGCAACCTGGCGTCCGGGACCTGGCGCGGGTCGCAGGTATAAACGCCGTCAACGTCAGTCCAGATTTCACAACAGTCAGCACGTAAACAGGCGGCTAATACGGCGGCGGAATAGTCAGAACCGTTACGCCCTAACACCACCAACTCGCCTTTGTCGTTGCCGGCAGTAAAGCCCGCCATCAAAATCATATGGTCAGCCGGGATGCGGCTGGCGGCAATGCGGCGTGAGGATTCAGCGATATCGACAGTGGACTCAAGGTAATGCCCGACGGCGAGGAGTTTCTCGACCGGATTGATCACCGTTACGTTGTGCCCACGCGCTTTGAGCAATTCAGCCATGATCGCGATTGAGAGCTTTTCACCCCGGCAGATGATGGCGGCGTTGATGCTATCCGGGCATTGCCCCAACAGACTGATACCATGCAGAACATGCTTTAACTGAGCAAATTCCTGGTCAACAAAAGCTTTGAGTTGCGCATGAGGAAAACCGGGCTGGGCTTCTGCCAGGCCATTGAGAAGTTCGCTAAAGATGCGTTCTGCGTCACTGATATTCGGTAGGGCATCCTGGCCGCCAATGGTTTTTTCAATCATGGCAACGAGGTGATTGGTAATTTTTGCCGGGGCAGACAGCACGGTTGCGACCTGCCCCTGTTTGGCATTGCTTTCCAGGATATCGGCAACACGGAGGAAACGCTCCGCATTTGCCACTGAAGTACCACCGAATTTCAACACTCGCATTTGTTATTACCCTTGTATTTTTAGTCCAAAAAAAAACCCGCACTGGTTAGGTGCGGGCTTTTTTCGTTTTCCTGGTATGCGTCAGCCCGCACCGTTACCTGTTGTAATGGTGGTTGTAATAATTGTGGTCATTGGGCTGATGCGAATCATGGATGTTGTGTGCTCGTAATATGATTTACCTATATTGACTAAAGTATCCGGCAAGCTAAGTCAATTTATTTTTAATTTTACCACTGTCTGTGACATGACGATTGCACGCTGATAAATCATCACAAAATGCCCTTATTCCGCTGAAAAAGAGGAGGGAACGCACCCCATCTTCACTGCTATTAATTCAGTTTCCAGCATTTTTCTCTGGCAGTTTTTTTTCAATATCGTGGAGCAAACGGTGCAACATTGCCGTATCGCGTTGCGCTAACATGCCCAGTCGCTGTTGTAACCAGTCGACCATTTTTTGGTCATCGCTGGCATCCACGCGTTCTAGCAAATCGGAGATACGCGTGCGCAAAGCAACTAATTGTTTCGCATCAACTACATCATGTTCAGCGGCAGGTTGTTGCATCAGCGCGGAAAGTTGGTAGCAATAAACCATCACGGCCTGCCCAAGATTAAGCGAAGGATAATCCGCCACCATCGGCACACCGGTTAACACATCCGCCAGTTCCAGCTCTTCGTTGGTCAGCCCGGAATCTTCGCGACCAAAGACTAACGCCGCCGTCCCTACCCATTGCCGCTTTTCTTCAAGCAACGGCACCAGTTGCTGTGGCGTGGCGTAGTAATGGAATTTCGCACGGCTGCGGGCGGTGGTGGCAATCGTGAAATCCACATCATGCAACGCCTCTTCCAGAGTGTTGAAATGCTGCGCGTTATCCAGCACATCACCAGATCCATGCGCGACCCAGCGGGCTTCCGGCTGACGGTCAGCTTCACTGTCAACAATACGCAATTCGGCAAAGCCCATGGTCTTCATGGCGCGGGCTGCGGCACCGACATTTTCAGCTCTGGCGGGAGCGACCAAAATAATTAAAAAACGCATTCAAACTCTCTTTAAAAAATTTGTCTTTTTTCGGACATTCACAAAATACAAATGATAATACGCATCAAAAATTTACATTAAGGTAACATTGATATATAAAATGCATGAATGCGAATCATAAGTACCACAAATGCTTTTCGGTGGTTTGACCAGCGCTAACACAGACCACAAAGAATACTATCTATTTGTTTTATATAACAAAAAAGCCATAAAAGTGCCATCGGCAATCTGATTTACATTCTTTACTAATCAATTCGCGTAACTATCTATATTATTAAAATATTGTGACGAAAGGTGGCAAAACGCTACGATGATTTCATCAAACTGTTAACGTGCTACAATTGAATTTGATATATGTCAACGAAGCGTAGTTTTATCAGATGTCTAAAGCGGTCCTGCCTGTTATGTTGCTGTTAAAATGGTATAGGATAACAACCGTTTTTGACACCGTCGGGTCCAGAGGGAAAAGTGCCCACGACCAAGCTAATGATGTTGTTGACGTTGATGGAAAGTGCATCAAGAACGCAATTACGTACTTTAGTCATGTTACGCCCAGCATGTTAATTTATGGCATGTAATAGGCAGGTCAGGGACTTTTGTACTTCCTGTTTTGATTTAGTTGGCAATTTTAGGTAGCAAACATGCAGACCCCGCACATTCTTATCGTCGAAGACGAATTAGTAACACGCAACACGTTAAAGAGCATTTTTGAAGCTGAAGGTTATGATGTTTCTGAAGCGACTGATGGCGCTGAAATGCATCAGATCCTTTCCGATAATGACATCAATCTGGTCATTATGGATATCAACCTGCCTGGTAAAAACGGCCTATTGCTGGCGCGTGAATTGCGTGAGCAAGCCAATGTGGCATTGATGTTCCTGACCGGTCGCGACAACGAAGTCGATAAAATTCTTGGCCTTGAAATCGGCGCAGATGATTACATCACTAAGCCATTCAATCCACGTGAATTGACTATCCGTGCACGCAACTTGTTGTCGCGCACTATGAACCTGGGTGCTATCAGCGAAGAACGTCGTTCTGTTGAAAGCTACAAGTTCAATGGTTGGGAACTGGATATCAACAGCCGTTCACTGGTCAGCCCTAATGGCGAGCAGTACAAGTTGCCGCGTAGCGAATTCCGCGCGATGCTGCACTTCTGCGAAAACCCAGGGAAAATTCAGTCTCGCGCTGAATTGCTGAAGAAAATGACAGGCCGTGAGCTTAAGCCACACGACCGTACCGTTGACGTCACAATTCGTCGTATTCGTAAGCATTTCGAATCGACTCCAGATACACCTGAAATCATCGCCACTATCCATGGTGAAGGTTATCGCTTCTGCGGCGATTTACAGGAATAAACCTGTAATCAACTTGAACATGAAAGGGCGGATTTTTAATCCGCCCTTTTCTTTTGCTCTGATTAAGCCCTTATTTCCACAAGCGGAACCGTTCAGGATCTTTCTCTACGTCAGTCGTTTCCTGCGTCTGCACCTTTTTACTCATGCCGTACCAGTCAGTGTGGCGCGTTAGCAGCATAATCGCCGAAAGTGCCGCAAACAGGACTCCCGTGCCAAGCAATAAAGCGCTGTCCTCAGACTGAAGCAGCAACCAGAGCACGGCATCGAGCACCAGCAACCCAGTCGTAAACATCAAACTTGTTTTCCAGCTATTCAGAACCGCTTTAAGATAGAAGCCGTTAATCCCCGCACAAATCAGGCTCGCCAGTAGCCACGCGCTATCGAAACCAATATGTTCCGAAACCGCCAGTAGAACGAGATAGAACATCACCAGCGACAGTCCAACCAGCAAATATTGCATCGGGTGAACGCGTAAACCCGTCAGCGTTTCCAGCAAGAAGAAACTCATAAACGTCAGACCAATCAGCAAGATGGCATATTTCACGGCGCGGTCAGTGAGTTGATATTGATCAACCGGATTTGCCACCGTCACACTAAATGCCGGCAAGCGAGCAACATCCATAATCTGCCCGTCATAGAAACTGGTGTTCAGGTTGTTGGCAAACCAGGTGCTCTGCCAATTCGCGGTAAAACCACTTTCCGTAACCGTGCGCTGTTGCGGAAGGAAATCGCCAATAAAGCTCGGATGCGGCCAATTGCTGGTTAAGCTGAACTGGCTATTCCGCCCAAGCGGCACCACGGCAAGCTGTTTGGTGCCCATTAAATCCAGGTTAAAACGCAGCGTAAGCTTTTCATCCTTAAGGCGTTCCACTGGAAGAATGGCGTGCAGCCCCTGTTCAACACCAGGCAGATTGGTGCCGGGTTCAATCGGATAAGATTTCCCGTTGATATCCAGCTCGCCCACTTTACCGATACCGCGAGAATCTCCCACCGCCATCACCACATACGGTGTGCCAATTTGAGCATCACCGCTGGTGTCGCTATCGAGCTGTTGGCGGTTAAACGTGGCATCCAGCGTGACGGATGTGCGCCAGATTTGTCCTTCGTAAATGCCGATATGACGCGGCTCAACGGTCTGCTTTCCCACAATATTGAGGTTTTCTGGTAAATAGTAGCGAATGAAACGACGCTCTTTTTTAACCTCTTTATTATCTTCCAGAACGGTCGTCAGCTCGGTAATAGGAATGGCAATGAGCGGGCCGATAATGGTTTGTGGGCCGCTGGTGCTTTGGCGCAGCGACTGCTCAACATCATCGCGATAACTGCTGCGCTCATCAATTAACGAACTCAACATACTCAGCGGAATGAGCAACAACAGCATGCAACCGAGCAAGGTCATCACTTTCCAGAACAACGCAGATTTCAACATAATCCCCTCCATTTTTTGATGTGGTGAGGATAGCGAGCGTATGTGGGGGCTAAATGAAGTTATGTGAAGAGACGGTGAAGTGGTGAAATTATTTTCCGGGCAGTGTCAGCGTGGCTTGCGCCCCACCCTGTAGGCGATTTTCCAGCGTTATGGTTCCGCGATGCAGCCGCGCCACTTCGCGTACAAAAGCCAGCCCTAACCCACTGCTCTTTTGCCCGTTGCGGCGGGGTAGTGAATAGAAACGTTCAAACACACGGTCTTGGGCGTATTCAGGAATACCGCTGCCGGTATCAGTCACCAGGATGGCGATCTCCCCTTCTGAATGCTCAACGCTTAGTGAAACCTCCCCGCCTGGTGGAGTGAAATCGAGCGCGTTATCCAGCAGATTCCCGATAGCCTGCTCAAGCAACGCAGCGTCGCCTTCTGCCGTGCCGCCCTTCACGCTGTTTTCATCAATGCGTAATGAAATCTGCTTGTTATGCGCAACCACTTCGCGGTTATCACATAACGCGGAAAAGAGTGCAGCCAGGTTAATCGGCTGCGGCGTGATTTCTGCTCGGCTTTCCAGTTTTGCCTGGCGCAAGAGGTTATCCACCAGCTGCTGCATGCGCAGATTTTGCTGGAGAATATTCACCGAGAATTTCTCCACCACTTCCGGCGGCGGCCCTTCACGCAGAATTTCTGCCGCTCCGCGAATCGCGGCCAGCGGGCTTTTCAGCTCATGCGTCAACGCATGAACGTATTGTTCGATATAAGTTTTGCCTTCAAGTTTCAGACGCATACTTTCGAGCGCTAACGCCAGTTTGCGCAATTCGCTGCTGCCCGGTTTTGGCAACGGTAAAGGATGTTCTTCGGTGACTGAATCGGCGTAACGCACAAGCGCGCCAATCGAGCGGTTAATCCATAACACCACCCCGAAGCCAATCATCAGTGCGATACCCAGCAGAGCAACGCCCGCCCACAAAATACGGCGCTCGCTGCGGCGAATCACAGGTTCCAACGCGCTATTGGGTTTCCCTACGCTCAGGACGCCAATGATATTGGCCCCGTCACGCACCGGAGCAGCCACATACATCACCGTGCTTTCCGGGTTATTGGCATTGACTGGCGTACTACGCGCTCCGTATTTCCCCTGTAGCGTCAGCCACACATCATTCCAGCGCGAGTAATCCTGGCCTATTGCTTTGCCGCCGGAATCGAATAAAACCATGCCTTTCGCATCCGTGAGATAGACACGATATTCGTTTCTGGATTTGGTAATGCCGCCGATGTTGGCCTGGAAGTTATGCTGATTCAGGCGGGAGAATGCCTGCGCCAGTTGCCCGTTTTGCGCATTTCCAGCCAGCATATCCTCACGCGCAAACTCGGCGAGCAGCGTTGCGGTATCAATGAGCGTCCCTTCGGTTGCACGCCGAACGCCAGGCTTCACTTCCTGTAAAAAAATCGACAGCACAAACCAGGCGGCAATCGCCACAATGAGAAAATAACCCAGCAACAAGCGCATGCCGATGCGCATTAGCTCACTCCCAGGCTGTAACCGAGGCCACGATGGGTATTGATCGGCGAGAGTTCTGGGTTAATGGCGCGAAGTTTGGCGCGCAGGGTTTTAATGTGAGTATCAACGGTGCGGTCAAAACTTTCTTCCGCCGTGCTCCAGACCAGTTCCATCAGCTGCTGGCGCGAAAACACACGCCCCGGCCACTGCAAAAACGTCTTGAGCATCAGGAATTCATAGCGAGTCAGCAGCAAAGGCTGATGGCACCAGTTTATCTGCGCCGCCATTTCGTTAAGTTCAAACAAACCAATACGTTGAATGCTGGCACCAGGGTTTTTCTGCTGTTTTTGTAAACGGCGCAACACGGTGCGCACCCGCGCACATACCTCACGCGGAGAGAAAGGCTTGGCGATATAGTCATCTGCGCCAATTTCGAGGCCAATCAGGCGATCGACCTCTTCACTACGCGCCGTCAGAAACAGCAACGGCAACTCCGGGTAGTCCGCCAGCAGACGGCGGCATAACTCAAAGCCATTAATATCCGGCAGGCCAACATCCAGAATAGCGAGATCCGGACGCGCTTCACGCGCCGCCTCCAGTACCGGCAATCCGCGATCAAACCCGCGCACCACAAAGCCTTCCTGCTGCAAGGTGTAGATGAGCGTATCGGCGATACTGGCTTCATCTTCGACTAACCAGATAGTGGCCTGACTCATAATCCGTTCCTTATTTACTCCAGGGCATAATCGGCACGGCACTCAAGGCATTTTTCGGTGAGCCGTCGACCACTTTATCGGAGTAAGCCAGGTAGGCCAGCGTGTTACGTTTCGCATCATAGAAGCGCACTACTTGCAGCTTTTTAAACACCAGCGAGGTTCGTTTCTGGAACACTACATCACCCTGAGTTTTACCGGCTTTTATTTTCTCGCTCAGTTCAACCGGCCCGACCTGCTGGCAAGAAATCGCCGCATCAGAAGTGTCTTCAGCCAGGCCTAAACCGCCTTTAATGCCGCCCGTTTTTGCACGACTGATGTAGCAAGTCACGTTTTTAACATCCGGGTCATCAAAGGCCTCAACGACGATTTTATGGTCAGGGCCAAAAATCTTGAAAACCGTATCAACGGAGCCGATTTGTTCGGCCTTTGCACCCAGTGAAATGAACAGCAAAGAACCCAGTGCGACTAAAACTTTATATTTCATATTGTTACCATTGGTTAAGATTACCTAAAGGGACTATTAACACTTTTGGCCAAAAACTCGTTTAATATCACGTTATTAATAAAATTGTCGGAATGAGTAACTGATTTTGGCACGAGTTGTTAAAAAAAAACTCTGAATGTCATAACAACAAAAAGTGCTATCATCGCCCACATTAACGGCACTCACCGTGTCAGGATGAGGATATTATATGGATCAGGCAGGGATCATTCGCGATCTATTAACCTGGCTAGAAGGCCATCTGGATCAGCCTCTGTCACTGGATAATGTGGCGGCAAAGGCAGGTTATTCCAAGTGGCATCTACAACGGATGTTCAAAGATGTTACGGGTCATGCCATTGGCGCATACATTCGTGCACGTCGTTTATCTAAATCTGCCGTTGCGTTGCGGTTAACCGCGCGTCCCATTCTTGATATTGCCTTGCAGTATCGTTTTGATTCGCAACAAACTTTTACTCGCGCCTTCAAAAAGCAGTTTACCCAAACGCCAGCATTATACCGCCGTTCCCCAGACTGGAGCGCTTTCGGTATGCGTCCGCCGCTGCGTTTAGATGAGTACCCTCTGCCGCAGGCGCAGTTTGTCACGCTTCCAGAAACGCATCTGGTAGGTGTCACGCAAAGCTATAGCTGCACGCTCGAACAAATCTCTGATTTCCGTAACGAAATGCGCATTCAGTTCTGGACGCAGTTCCTTGGGAACTCTCCAACATTGCCACGCGTGCTTTACGGTTTGCATGAGCCACGCCCAAGCATTGAGCGCGATGACGAACAGGAAGTGTTTTATACCACGGCACTGGCGCCAGAAATGGCGAACGGGTTCTTGCCAGATTCGCATCCGGTCAGGCTGGAAGGCGGCGAATACGTGCAGTTTGACTACGAAGGTCCAGGCACCGGTTTGCAGGAGTTTATCCTGACGATTTACGGCACCTGTATGCCATCGCTGAATCTGACTCGTCGTAAAGGTCAGGATATCGAACGCTTCTTCCCGCAGGAAGAAGCGCGTGTTCAGGACCGACCAATGCAGATCAGATGTGAATATCTGATTCCAGTACGTCGTTAATTAACGCTGTAATTCGTCCAACGCAGGGGCGTCCAGATGTGAGATATCCCCTGCCGTTTCAACCACCCAGCCAGAAGCCAACCACGGACTTTGTTGGTGATCAACGCGGGAAATCGAACAGTTTCTTAAACGCAGGCGGCGTTCAGCCCAGGCCGGTAAGCCCAGAATCGTACTCACCAGGCAGCCCAGTGCCATACCGTGGCTCACCAGCAACGGACGACTCCCTTCAGGCAAATCCAGGCAAGCATTGAGAGCGGAGTGCATACGTTCGCTCATCTCTAACATGCTTTCGCCGTCTGGAATTCGACCATCAGCCGTGCCATTCACCAGTTGACGACGCCAGCCCTCTTCTTCTTCGTTCAGCGTATCCAGATTACGACGTTCCAGAACGCCCATATCCAGCTCGCGTAAACGCGCATCCAGCGTGACATCCACACCGCACGCGGTTGCGATAATCTCAGCGGTGCGGCGAGTACGCCCCAAATCACTGGCGATCACGTGCGTAATACCCAACGTTTTGACACGCTCAGCCACCTGCTCGGCCTGGCGTTCCCCTTTTTCAGTCAGCGCACTGTCTGACTGGCCCTGAATGCGGCGCTGCGCATTCCACTGCGTTTCGCCGTGGCGAACAAGGTATACCTGTAACATGCGTTTTTTCCGTTATACTGCGGCAACAATTTCTTGAGAGTTTCACTGATTATGTACCATGTCGTCTGCGCAACAACCAATCCTGCCAAAATTCAGGCAATTCTCCAGGCATTCGACGATATCTATGGTGAGGGATGCTGCCATATTGACCCCGTTGCCGTCGATAGTGGCGTGCCTGAACAGCCATTCGGAAACCATGAAACGCGAACTGGCGCACGATGCCGGATCATGAATGCTCGCCAGGTTCGCCCGGAAGCTGATTTTTGGGTGGCGGTAGAAGCAGGAATTGATGATGACAGCACGTTTAGCTGGGTCGTTATTGAAGATCAGAAGCAGCGCGGTGAAGCCCGCTCGGCAACGCTTCCGTTGCCTGCCACGATTCTTGAAAAAGTTCGCGCAGGTGAAGCGTTAGGGCCGGTGATGTCGGCCTATACCGGGATTGATAAGATTGGTAATAAAGAAGGGGCAATTGGTGTGTTTACCGCCGGGAAGCTGACGCGCAGTAGCGTTTATCATCAGGCCGTTATTCTGGCCTTAAGCCCGTTCCATAACGAAGTCTATCGCTAGTTTTTAGCGGATAATAATTCCTGCTCCAGCCAGGCGCGTAGCTCAGGTGGAGCAGATTTCAGGCTATTGGAGCCACGCGTAATCGTCGCAATCCCCGCACCAAGCTCGTTTTTAAGCTCTCGCTGGCTCATCTCACCACGCAATAACTCTTCAATAATTCTGACCCGCGTCCCCAGCGCAGTGCGCTCGTCTGGCGTCAACAGCAACATAAGCAACGGCATATGCAGTTGCTTATCGAATGATTGCTGGAGCAACTCCACAAAGCGGAGCCACTCTTGATTGCTTTGTTCGGCGTGCTCGGCCGAGTATTGAGAGTGCTGAGTCATGTTATGTCACCATACTATTCAACTAGTACGAAAGCATAACATAGCCCCCTCAAAATCAATAACGGCGTTGCCATTCGCCATCGGTCAGCAACGGCTTAGATTTGCCCATGAAATAGCTGTAGTAGGCATCGTAAGCCAGCACGTTCTTCACATATCCGCGCGTTTCTGAGAAAGGAATACTCTCAACAAACGCCACTGCGTCAATGCGCCCGGCGCTGTTACCCAGCCAGGTTCTGACGCGCCCCGGCCCTGCGTTATACGCCGCGGATGCGAAAATACGGTTATTTTCAAACTGTTGGGAAACGTACTGCAAATAGCTGGTGCCGATGTTGATATTCGTTTCCGGGTCCAACAATTGGTTCGTACTGGAGTAACCTGGAATATTAAACATCTTCACGGTGTGCGTCGCCGTGCCCGGCATGATTTGCATTAAGCCGCTCGCACCAACCGGTGAACGCACTTTCGGGTTCCAGGCACTTTCCTGGCGGGCAATCGCCATCGCGTAGCTTTGCGAGATATCTTTACCATTCACATAGCGAGCGAAAATATCTTTATACGCCAGCGGGAAACGCTCTTCGAGATGATCCCAAAGCTTCCCGGCGATCGTCGCCTGTACGCTAAGATCCCACCAGTTTTGATCAAACGCATAACGCGCTAACCCTTCCTGCTCCGGTTTGCTACGGCTGCTTATCAAGTTTGCCCATTCGCTGCGCGCAGTATTATCGAGATTCCAGTACATCAACTCGCGAACACGCGCCATTTCTGGCCCGGATACCAACGCTGGATTAACCGCCACCGCTTTGTCGACGCGCAACGGATATTCTTCGTCTAAACGCTGCGCCGCAATCATCGGGTAGAATCCGCGCTGCTGCATGAGGGAATGGAGGATTTCTTTAGCCTCTATTTCGCGGCCACGTTCCATCAGCAAATCCGCCTGCCAGTAGCGCCATTCGTCTTTCTCTTTGGCTTCCATTGGCAAACGCGCAAGCCAGGTATTCAGCCCATCACGGTCGCCCGTTCCCAGCGCCATGCGCACGCGGCGTTCCACCAACGTCGTCGACTCAGAACGCATAATGGCATCATCGCGCCAGGCGGCTTGTTCAGCGGTAATATCATTACCCATCAAACGCCAGGCCACGGTGTCTCTTAGCTCTTGCGCCTGTGAATCGTTAAGTTGCTGCGCTTGAATTAATGCCGGAATCAACAAGCGCGCATTTTCGACGTCGTCACGCGCCACACGGGCAAACGCCACGGCTGCGGCCTGACGGGTGAAGTCGGTTGCCCCCACGGTTTGGGCAAATGTCAGCACGGAATTAGGATTGTTTTGCAGGCTAATCAGCGCGCTGGAGATGGTCTGGTACTCGGCTGGCATTTGGCTCGCCAAGTTATTAACCAGCGAAGTATTACCCTCTTTCATCGCCAGGCGAATACGTTCCAGATAGGCCAGCGGATCTTGCGTGCCGGATGAACGCCAGGCCGAGAATAAACGGTCACAGCTCGACGGCTGGTTTTTGCCTGTCAGCCACAAGTCTTTAGCGCCCGCCCACGCAGCATCTGCCTGGCCGGTATTAAATTTGGCGTAGTAATAATTGCACTTCGCTTCGGTCGTGCCCGGTTGTTCTGGGCTGAATGCCAGCAAACCGCGCCAGTCTTCACGACGCGCCAGTTCATTCACAAAGCGGTTTTTCAGCACCCGTGCAGGTGGAAGTGTTGGGTTCGCTTCAATAAAGCGGCTGACGACGAGCGTTGGCTCGTTCATTAAGTCATCGGTAATCTGGCGATATTCAAGATAGGGATAAAGCGGGTAATCCTGCAACGTGGGCATAATTCGCGCCACCACGTCCATTTGCTTGCTGTCCCACGCTTGTTTGATTTGTGCATATCGGCTGCGCTGCTCGTCGAGCGAATCGGCGCGAACTGCATGAGTTAATGCCGCAAGGCCTACAATCGCCACCAGCAATTGTCCCACGGCTTGTTTGGCTTTCCCCACAAGTTCTCCTCACATATTCACAGGCAGCATCATGCCGCCATTAGTTACTTCATGCTAACTCTCGAACCGCGGTTTCGCCACGTGAGAGGGCGTTATTTTACCTATATAGACATTCAGGCTGTTTCCGGTAACACATCCCACTTCCCCTGCTGGGATTACCCACTGAAAACGGCTACACTTCGCCTTTGATACGAACCATCTTAAATCACGAAAAAGAGGCGAAGTCGCACTGTGGCTCAATTCGTTTATACCATGCATCGTGTCGGCAAAGTTGTTCCGCCGAAACGCCATATTCTGAAAAACATTTCGCTGAGTTTCTTCCCTGGCGCCAAAATTGGTGTTCTGGGTCTGAACGGTTCCGGTAAATCCACGCTGCTGCGCATTATGGCCGGCATTGATACCGACATCGAAGGCGAAGCCCGTCCACAACCTGGTCTGAAAATCGGCTACCTGCCGCAGGAACCACAGCTCAATCTTGAGCACACGGTTCGCGAGTCCGTTGAAGAAGCCGTAGCCGAAGTAGTTAATGCTCTGAAAGGTCTCGACGAAGTCTATGCCAAATATGCTGAACCAGATGCTGACTTCGACAAACTGGCAGCCCAACAGGGTAAGTTTGAAGAAATCATTCAGGCGCATGACGGTCATAATCTGAACGTGCAACTGGAGCGTGCTGCTGATGCACTGCGTCTGCCAGACTGGGATGCGAAAATTGCTAACCTGTCTGGTGGTGAGCGCCGCCGCGTGGCACTTTGCCGCCTGCTGCTCGAAAAGCCAGACATGCTGCTGCTCGACGAACCAACGAACCACCTGGATGCGGAATCCGTGGCATGGCTCGAGCGCTTCCTGCACGACTTCGAAGGCACCGTTGTGGCGATTACCCACGACCGTTACTTCCTCGATAACGTTGCAGGCTGGATTCTGGAACTGGACCGCGGCGAAGGTATTCCGTGGGAAGGTAACTACTCTTCCTGGCTTGAGCAAAAAGACGCTCGTCTGGCTCAGGAAGCCTCAACGGAAGCGGCTCGCCGTAAATCCATTGAGAAGGAACTGGAGTGGGTTCGTCAGGGCGCTAAAGGCCGCCAGTCTAAAGGCAAGGCACGTCTGGCTCGCTTTGAAGAACTGAACAGCACCGAATACCAGAAACGTAACGAAACCAACGAACTGTTTATTCCACCAGGCGCACGTCTGGGCGATAAAGTCGTTGAGGTTACCAACCTGCGTAAATCCTACGGCGACCGCCTGCTGATTGAAGACCTGAGCTTCTCCGTACCGAAAGGCGCGATTGTGGGTATCATCGGCCCGAACGGCGCGGGTAAATCAACGCTGTTCCGTATGATGTCTGGTCAGGAACAACCTGACAGTGGCAGCATCGAGCTGGGCGAAACCGTGAAGCTGGCTTCTGTCGATCAGTTCCGTGACGCGATGGACAACAGCAAAACCGTGTGGGAAGAAGTTTCCGGCGGCCAGGACATCATGCGTGTCGGTAACACCGAGATGCCAAGCCGTGCGTACGTTGGCCGCTTTAACTTTAAAGGCGTTGACCAGGGTAAACGTGTTGGCGAGTTGTCCGGTGGTGAGCGTGGCCGTCTGCATCTGGCGAAACTGCTGCAAGTTGGCGGTAACGTATTGCTGCTCGATGAACCAACCAACGACCTGGATATCGAAACCCTGCGCGCGTTAGAAAACGCCCTGTTGGAATTCCCAGGCTGTGCCATGGTTATCTCGCACGACCGTTGGTTCCTTGACCGTATCGCCACGCACATTCTGGATTACCAGGATGAAGGCAAAGTGGAGTTCTTTGAAGGTAACTTTACTGAGTACGAAGAGTACAAGAAACGCACCCTGGGTGCGGATGCGCTGGAACCTAAGCGTATTAAGTACAAGCGCGTTACTAAGTAGCTTTAAATTGCCCTCACCCTAACCCTCTCCCCCAGGAGAGGGGATTAACGACTTTCTCCCTTTCATCAGGCGAGGGAATTGACGGTTTTCTCCCTTTCCATCAGGCGAGAGAATTGACGGTTTTCTCCCTTTCCATCAGGCGAGGGAATTGACGGTTTTCTCCCTCTCCCTGAGGGAGAGGGCCGGGGTGAGGGTTCTTATCCCCGCTCGCCAATCATATTCTTCACCAATTCCACACAGCGCAAGAAACGCGAATCGTAATCCGACTCTTCAACGTGTACATAACTGATGTTGTTCTCGTTCAGCATCGACACCAACAAATTCTGGAAAGACTTCCGGTCGGTATCGCTGCCTAAACTGCGCAAGCCGTCTGCCACCCATGGCGTGTTGTTCTCAAGCAAAATCACCAGATCGAACCGGTACTCGTCGATCAACGCCTGCACAAACGGATGCTCACGCCCTTCATACTTTTTGCAGAATGCCTGCGTAGTGACAAAATCGGTGTCGATAAACGCCACTTTATTGGCGTATTTCACCGCAAAATCAACATACTGTGCGTGACCAATCGCAATTTTATCGTAGTCAGAATATTGCAGCGCCATCTCATCGCCGCCGAGGTGGGAAAAGACGTAATCCCGCCCGTATTCCCACGCACTTGTGGTGTTGAAAATGTTGGCGAGCTTATTCACCATCCACGACTTACCGCTCGATTCGCCGCCGAGAATAGCGACGGTGCGGACAAAGAACGGTTTAACTTCGGTCGGAATGTATTCCCAGTAGTGGAACGGGTTTTCGCGAATCTGCCCACCGCTGATATTCATGAATGTACGTTTCGGATCGATAAGCACCGTTTCAATGCCGAGCTGTTCATTAAACCGTGGCGCATCGCCCTCTTCCGAGGTGTAAATGCAGTCAGGATTGATGCCTTTGCTTTCCATAAAGGCTTTGATGCCGCGACTCCAGACATCCCAACCGTGCGGATAAGGCTCCATCCCTTCTTCGTTAAACGAATGAATGCGGATGTTTTTCTGATACTTGAATGTCTGTAACAGCCAGCGCAGTCGGTCGCCCGTCGTCGGTTGCTGCGACATGGCGCTGTCTTCAAACAACAAACGGTCGCGGGTTTCGTCATAACCCATAATGATGTGGAGTTCATCAACCTGGCTTGCCGCGCGCTGAATCAAATAGATATGGCCGGTATGTAGCGGGTAAAACTTACCGAAAACTACCCCGACTTTTTTCTCGCGGCGCGGGAATTCCAGGCCTAAAAAACGATGCAATGCTTCCAGTTTCTGCGCGCTTGGGCTTTTGATTTTGGCGTTCAGTAACTGGCTAAGATAGCCTTTGGTCATGCCGCAGGATTCTGCAACCTGTTGCAGCGTCACGCTCTGCTGGCGAATAGCGGTCTTCAGGTACTCGAAAGACGACATGCTGCCTCCTGCAAAATTGGGCGAATATTCAATTATAAGTCTTGTAAGTCGTCAAACACCGACAGCGCATCGGCCAGTTTTTTCACACCGAACACCTGCATCCCTTCCGGTAGTTTTTTTGGCACGTTCGCCTGCGGAACAATGGCGCGTTTAAAGCCGTGTTTTGCCGCTTCTGAAATACGCTCCTGGCCGCTTGGCACCGGGCGAATCTCGCCAGCCAGCCCCACTTCACCAAACACCACTAAATCCTGCGGCAAAGCGCGATTTCGCAGGCTGGAAACCATCGCCAGTAACAATGCTAAATCGGCACTGGTTTCGCTGACTTTCACGCCGCCGACCACGTTAACAAACACATCCTGATCCGCCATTTGCAAACCGCCGTGACGGTGTAAAACAGCGAGCAAAATAGCGAGACGATTTTGCTCAAGGCCCACCGCAACCCGGCGCGGATTCGACATCATGGATTGATCCACCAGCGCCTGAATCTCTACCAGTAACGGACGCGTGCCTTCCCAAACTACCATCACCGAACTGCCGGGCGTCACTTCATCACCACGGCTCAGGAAGATGGCGGAAGGGTTACTCACTTCGCGCAAACCTTGTTCCGTCATGGCGAATACGCCCAGCTCATTCACCGCACCAAAACGGTTTTTATGGCTGCGCAAGGTGCGGAAGCGGGAATCGGCATCGCCGTCGAGCATCACCGAGCAGTCGATACAGTGTTCGAGCACTTTTGGCCCGGCAAGCGAACCGTCTTTGGTGACGTGCCCAACCATGATAATCGCCACGCCGCGCGTTTTAGCAAAGCGCGTCAGGTAAGCGGCTGACTCACGCACCTGCGCCACGCTGCCCGGCGATGACTGAACATCCGCCATGTGCATCACCTGTATGGAGTCGATAACCATCAGCTTCGGCGCTTCTTCTTCAGCAATCATGCAAATTTGCTCGATGCCGGTTTCCGAAAGCATGTTCAGGTTATTGGTCGGCAAACCCAAACGGTGGGCGCGCATCGCCACTTGTTGAAGGGATTCCTCACCCGTGACGTACAGCGTTTTCATCTGTTCGCTGAGTTTGCACAACGTTTGCAGCAGCAATGTAGATTTACCCGCGCCCGGGTTACCGCCAATCAGAATCGCGCTACCCGGCACCACGCCGCCGCCTAACACGCGGTCAAACTCTTTGAAACCAGTGGAAAAACGCGGCAGTTCTTCAAGGCTGATATCGGAAAGTTTTTGGACTTTACTGACGCCAGCACTGCCAGCATAACCGGACAAACGCTCGTTACGCGCAACGGTCGGAGACGCGGCAATGCGCACCTCGGTGATCGTGTTCCAGGCGTGACAGGCGCTGCATTGCCCCTGCCAGCGAGGATAATCTGCACCGCATTCATTACAGACAAATGCGCGTTTCGGAGCTTTCGCCATTAGCGTTCTTCCTGGATAAGACTGCCTGAAAGAATACAGAATACGCCCATCAGGTCAGCGTGACGGATGGTGATTTCTGTTTTCTCATTTACTTTAGGTTTTGCGTGATAAGCGATGCCCAGGCCAGCCGACTGAATCATCGGTAAATCATTGGCTCCGTCACCGATGGCAACAGTTTGCGCCGTAGGAATTTCATATTTATCCGCCAGACGCTGGAGCGTCACGGCTTTGAACTGCGCATCGACAATTTGACCAATCACTTCACCGGTCAGCTTGCCATCGCAAATTTCCAGCTCGTTCGCCACCACCGCATCCAGATGCAGTTTGTCACGCAGATATTCGGCAAAGAAGGTGAAACCGCCGGACGCAATCGCGACTTTCCAGCCCAGTGATTGCAGCTTCAGCACCAGCGAAGGCAGCCCAGGCATCAACGGCAATTCATCACGCACCTGGCGCAGAATCGAAGCATTCGCTCCTTTGAGGGTTCCCACGCGTTGTTTCAGGCTGGCGGCAAAATCCAACTCGCCACGCATCGCACGTTCGGTAACTTCGGCTACCATTTCGCCGGTTCCCGCCAGTTTAGCAATCTCATCGATACATTCGATTTGGATGGCGGTGGAGTCCATATCCATCACCAACAGGCCTGGCGTGCGCAGATGTGGGATTTTACCCAGCGGCGCGACGTCCAGCCCGGCTTCGTGGGCCAGTTTGGTGGCTCGAGGTGTTAATGAACCCGCCAGGCGGATAACCTGATAGTCTTCAACACACCACGCGGTCACAATCACCATCGCCGCGCCCAGCTTACGTTGGTAGCGATTCAGGCACTGTTTATCCAGATTCCGACCATACAGAAGCCAGCCGCTACGGCCAGCACGGTAATCGAGTGGCATAACTTCATCACCACTTAACGATAGTGGCAACCCAGGCCAGAGAGAGACATCGGTCGGCAGGTCGCACCAAGTCAGACTATTTGGCATCACAGCTCCAGAAAAAAGATAAAGGCCAGAGTAAAAGATCGCATGAGGCTACCTTGTCAGTGCGGCTTCTGGCAACATTAAAGTGCGCAGTAAAACCGGCAATTTTTCTAAGGTGCATTATGGCTCGGGCAAAAATGAAATTCAGGCTGCATCGTGCAGTGATTGTGCTTATCTGCCTCGCACTTTTAGTCGCGCTGATGCAGGGAGCATCGTGGTTTAGCCAGGGGCATCAGCAAGCGCGTAATGTGCAGCTTGAAGAGCTGGCAAGAACGCTGGCGCGCCAGGTGAGTTATAACCTGACGCCGCTGATGAAATCTGAAAACCCGGATGAAAAAAAGATCTCCGCCGTTCTGACGTTACTCACTCAGGACAGCCGCATTCTGGACGCGGGAGTTTATGACGATGACGGCGACCAAATCGCCCGTGCCGGTGAAGGAATCGGCGTGCGCGACAGACTAGCGCTGGATGGTAAAAAAGCGGGCAGCTATTTCAATCAGCAAATCGTGCAACCCATTGAAGATAAAGATGGCCCGGTTGGCTATCTGCGTATCACGCTCGATACGCACACTCTCGCGACCGAAGCCAAGCAGGTGGATAACACCACCAATATTTTGCGTCTGATGATGCTGCTGGCGCTGGCAATTGGCATCGTGCTGACGCGTACACTTTTGCAAGGCAAACGCACTCGCTGGCAGCAGTCGCCTTTCCTTCTTACGGCGAATGCCGAAGTGAAAGAAGATGAAGAAGAACAGAGTGCCAACAAACCCTGAGAAAGGAATTCTGCGATGAACACGTTACGGCTACTGATTTCCGACTCCTACGATCCGTGGTTCAACCTCGCCGTGGAAGAGTGTATTTTCCGCCAGATGCCCGCCACGCAGCGCGTCCTTTTTTTGTGGCGCAATGCAGATACGGTGGTCATAGGCCGGGCGCAAAACCCATGGAAAGAGTGCAACACTCGCCGTATGGAAGAGGACAACGTGCGGTTGGCGAGGCGCAGCAGCGGTGGTGGCGCGGTGTTCCACGATCTGGGCAACACCTGTTTCACGTTTATGGCTGGCAAACCCGAGTACGACAAAAGCGTTTCCACGGCGATTGTGGTGAATGCGCTTAACTCTCTGGGCATCAATGCGACAGCTTCCGGGCGCAACGATTTGGAAGTGGCGACGCCTGAAGGCGCGCGTAAAGTTTCTGGTTCGGCTTATAAAGAAACCATGGATCGCGGTTTCCACCACGGCACTTTGCTGCTCAATGCAGATTTAAGCCGCCTGGCAAATTACCTGAATCCCGATGAGAAAAAGCTACAAGCCAAAGGAATTACTTCAGTTCGTGGGCGTGTGACTAACCTGAGCGACATCTTGCCAGGCCTGACTCATGAACAAATTTGTGATGCGGTGCGCGAATCCTTCTTTGATTACTACGGCGAACGCGTGGAAGCGGAACACATCTCACCAGACGCCCTGCCCGACTTACCGGGTTTTGCCGAAACCTTTGCCCGCCAAAGCAGTTGGGAATGGAACTTCGGCCAGGCTCCTGCGTTTAGTCATCTGTTAGATCAACGCTTTACCTGGGGCGATGTTGAACTGCATTTCGATGTCGAAAAAGGCCATATCACCCGCACGCAGA
This sequence comes from Buttiauxella izardii, assembly GCF_003601925.1. Taxonomy (GTDB): domain Bacteria; phylum Pseudomonadota; class Gammaproteobacteria; order Enterobacterales; family Enterobacteriaceae; genus Buttiauxella; species Buttiauxella izardii. Next base: position 15,611 of record NZ_QZWH01000022.1, on the reverse strand, counting down.
TTTTCACCGACAGCCTGAATCCAGCGCCCCTGGAAGCACTGGCTGCCCGTTTGCAGGGTTGTGTGTATCGAAGCGACATGCTGCAACAACAGTGCGAAACGCTGATTGCCGATTTCCCCGAGCAAGAAATGGAACTGCGTGAATTAAGTGCGTGGATTGCGCAGACGGTGCGTTAAGCAAGGCGCTTGACGCTGGCTTCAACCGCATCCAGTTCAGATGCCATCGCACAACTCAGTTCGCGGAAACTTTCGCTTATTCCCTGATTCTGGCTTGCCTCAAGCCAGAATCGGCGCGCCAACGGCAGCATCTCCAACCAAACTTCTTGTGGGACAATCGGATCAATTTGTGGTGCTATCGGCTCCCTGCGCATGCTCCCGGCACTGTTCGGCGCAAAAGCCATAGGCAGCATGTCGTAGACCGGCGCTAATTTCAGCGGCATATCGGAAAGATAGAAAGACAGATTCCCTGCGTGCATATCGCTGTTCGCAATCAGCCGCCCAAACGCCCAGATACACTGAGTCAGACGCAATGTCGCAGGCTCAACAGCTTTCTGAGAAAGCAACTCCGCCATCACTGTCGGCCAGTTCTGTGGCCCGCTAGCATATTCACTTTGCACCGCTTCCAGAGAAACAATTCCCTTGCGGCCTTGCGCGCCTACGCAGTCAAAACGAACCACTTCAAGGAACGTTTGCCGGGTTTCAGCGACGAGTGTTCTGGCTTTGGATGCGGGGAACTGGGCCTCGCTAAGAATGTTGAGCGCAATGGCTTCCGCTTGCAGTAAATCAGCCCATCGCTGGCTGTTTTCATTATTCAGCGGCGGGGTAAATTTGACGATGACGTGCGCCGGGCCATCAGCAGTTTGTGCGTAGCAGGTAAATTTTGGCTGCTCTCCACCCGCTGACGATCCCACAATGTCACCCGCCAGCGCGCTACTCGCCAGTTCACTATAAACGGATAATTTATCCGCCTCAGTAATGGCCTGTAGCAATGGCGTATCAAACCAGCGGCGATAACTCTCCTCGCCCACTAACCAACCGCCAAGATTTTCTGATGGCTGCTGCGACAAAGCCAGCAGGACATCTTCTTCTTGCCATAGGCGAATATCTTCAGGAAGACCGGCTTGCTGCGCCAGCCGCCTTCCCCACGCCCGGCCCAGAAAGCCCTGTGGGCGAAGGTCGGTTAAATACCACGGAACACCGTCAAACCACTGCGCGGTGCCATTATTCAGGATCACCAGGCAACTGCCCTGCGGCCAAATGGGATACAACTCACCAAAGCGCCATGCTTTCCCTGAGTCATCAATTTGCCATAACGGAAAATGCCGAATCTGACGCACAGGCCTGAGCAAAGCATAACGTGTCGCTCTGGCAGCCCCAGCTTTAATCACATGACTTTCCGCATTCACAAGACGTGAAAAAGTCGCCTGGCTGACACCCAAACGTTGCCGCAATGCGTTTGCAGTTTGTGGCCCGTGCAGGAGTAAATCAGTCAACGCGCTCATATGAATAGATTCGTGAATAGATACTTGAATAGATTTATAGCGCTATATATTTGAAAGGTAAAGCGGATAAAAATAAAGTGGGGGGAAAGGTGAATAGATACTTTGAAGGATAAAGGGTGCCGAAGCACCCTTTTAAATTCTTACTCTTTGTCGCCCAGTAACACAGATTCAAGAGCAATCTTGATCATGTCGTTAAAGGTGGTCTGGCGCTCTTCAGCCGTGGTCTGCTCGTGAGTACGGATATGGTCAGACACGGTGCAAATGGTCAGTGCTTTCGCGCCGAATTCTGCTGCCACGCCGTAGATACCCGCTGCTTCCATTTCCACACCCAGGATGCCGTATTTTTCCATGACATCGAACATGGTTGGGTCTGGGGTGTAGAACAGATCTGCGGAGAAGATGTTGCCTACGCGAGCGTCAACGCCCAGCGCTTTTGCCGCATCAACCGCGTTGCGAACCATGTCGAAGTCAGCGATAGCCGCGAAGTCGTGGTCTTTGAAACGCAGACGGTTCACTTTGGAGTCGGTGCAAGCGCCCATGCCGATAACGACGTCACGCAGTTTCACATCAGCACGTACCGCGCCACATGAACCCACACGAATGATTTTCTTCACGCCAAAGTCAGTGATCAGCTCTTTGGTGTAGATGGAGCAGGATGGGATGCCCATGCCGTGACCCATGACGGAAATTTTGCGGCCTTTATAAGTACCGGTGAAGCCCAACATGCCGCGCACGTTGTTTACTTCACGTACGTCTTCGAGGAAAGTTTCTGCAATGTGCTTTGCACGCAGTGGGTCCCCTGGCATCAGTACGACGTCAGCGAAATCACCCATCTCAGCGTTAATATGAGGCGTTGCCATCTTTTTATTCCTTATTTTAAGAGGTTCAGCGCGGGCGGTGATTCCACCGCCCGACGAAATCACAGCATGTTTTTGCCGTAGTCCATATCAGAAACACCAAAGTGTTTCGCAACTGTCTGGCCGATATCCGCGAAGGTTTCACGGTGGCCCAGCGAGCCGGCTTTCACTTTCGGGCCGTAGACCAGCACCGGAATGTGTTCGCGAGTATGGTCAGTGCCTTGCCAGGTTGGGTCGCAACCGTGGTCAGCGGTGAGGATCAGAATGTCATCCCCGCTCAGCAATTCCATCAGTTCTGGCAGACGACGGTCAAACAGTTCCAGCGCGGCAGCGTAACCCGCTACATCACGACGGTGGCCGTATGATGAGTCGAAATCAACGAAGTTGGTGAACACGATGGTGTCGTCGCCCGCTTCTTTCATTTCTTTAATGGTGGCATCGAACAGCGCGTCCAGACCTGTCGCTTTCACTTTTTTGGTGATACCCACTTCTGCGTAGATATCCGCAATTTTACCGACGGAAACTACCTGGCCATTTTTCTCATCAACCAGTTTTTTCAACACGGTTGGCGCTGGCGGTTCAACGGCCAGGTCGTGGCGGTTGCCGGTACGCTGGAAGTTACCGGCTTTGTCGCCCACAAACGGACGCGCGATAACACGGCCAATGTTGTAGCCGCCTTCGGTCAGCTCTTCACGTGCGATTTCGCACAGTTCGTAGAGTTTATCCAGGCCGTAGGTTTCTTCGTGGCAAGCAATCTGGAACACGGAGTCAGCAGAGGTATAGAAAATCGGCTTACCGGTTTTCATGTGCTCTTCGCCCAGCTCATCCAGAATCACGGTACCGGAAGAGTGGCAGTTACCGAGATAACCCGGCAGATTCGCGCGCTCAACCAGTTTGTCCAACAGCTCCTGCGGGAAGCTATTTTGGGTATCAGAGAAGTAACCCCAGTCGAACAGCACAGGCACACCGGCGATTTCCCAGTGACCAGACGGAGTATCTTTACCTGATGACAGTTCATGCGCCCAGCCGTATGCGCCGATAACTTCTGCGTTACCGTCCATACCTGCCGGGATTTTACCGGTAGAACCTTCGGCGGCTTTCACCAGACCCAAACGGGTCAGGTTCGGCAAATGCAGTGGCCCTTTACGGCCTTTGTCTGCTTCGCCTTTTGCACAAGCCTCTGCAATATGGCCGAAGGTATCAGAGCCAACATCGCCAAATTTCTCTGCATCTTCTGTTGCGCCGATACCGAAAGAGTCCAGCACCATAATAAATGCACGTTTCATAATTTCTCCTGCGTCGTTGCGCCTGAAACGCCCGGAGGCATTTCAAAAAGTGATCAGATCAGTATGCCAGCATTTAACTAATACGGCGATACACGACAGGCGTTTCTGCGGCCTTCGTATCGTTAACTTTGATTGCCGCTTTCACCGCGCGAGCGGCTTCCTGCCATTGGGTTTCATTTGCTGCATGAATAATGGCTAACGGACGGGAGGTATCTACGCTGTCGCCCAGGCGAGCCATATCGGTAAAGCCCACGCTGTAATCGATGGTGTCAGAAGCCTGACGACGACCGCCGCCCATGGAAACCACCGCCATGCCTAACGCACGGGTGTCCATTTCACTAACAAAACCAGCACGATCGGCGTAAACCGCTTTACTCATCACCGCTGTTGGCAGGTACTTCGCGTAGTTTTCGACGAAGTCAGCCGGGCCTTTTTGTGCCGCGACCATGCGTCCGAAGACTTCTGCCGCTTTGCCGTTATCCAGCACCGCTTGCAGTTTCTGGCGGGCTTCGGCGTCATCTTTCGCCAGATTGCCGGAAAGTAACATTTCCACGCACAGTGCCATGGTGACTTCATGCAGACGCGGGTTAACGTATTCACCGGTCAGGAACTGCACCGCTTCACGCACTTCAACCGCGTTACCGGCGCTGGAAGCCAGCACCTGGTTCATGTCAGTCAGCAGCGCAGTGGTTTTCACGCCCGCGCCGTTCGCCACGCCAACAATCGCTTCGGCGAGTAATTCAGAAAGTTCATACGTTGGCATAAATGCGCCGCTGCCGACTTTCACGTCCATCACCAGCGCATCCAGGCCTTCGGCGAGTTTCTTCGCCAGAATTGACGCTGTGATCAGCGGAATGGAATCTACGGTCGCGGTAATGTCACGCGTGGCGTAGAAACGTTTGTCAGCAGGAGCCAACGAGTTTGTCTGGCCGATAATCGCCACGCCGACATTTTTGATGATGTCGCGGAAACGGTTATCGTCCGGGAAAATATCGAAACCAGGGATCGCTTCGAGTTTATCGAGCGTACCGCCGGTATGGCCTAAACCACGGCCAGAGATCATTGGGATGTAACCGCCACATGCCGCCACCATTGGGCCGAGCATTAAGGACGTCACATCACCCACACCGCCCGTTGAGTGTTTATCAACGATTGGGCCGTTCAGATTAAGGCTCTTCCAGTCCAGCACGGTTCCTGAATCTCGCATCGCCATGGTCAGTGATACGCGTTCTGGCATAGTCATGTCGTGGAAGAAAATGGTCATTGCCAGTGCGGCAATCTGCCCTTCGGAGATGGTGTTATCGCGAATACCATTAATGAAGAAACGAATTTCCTCATCGCTGAGAGCATGACCATCACGTTTTTTACGAATAATTTCTTGAGCGAGGAACAAGGTAACCCCCTGATTTCATCAGGTTAAATGCGGCGGGGAACCCGCCGCGAATAAATATTACTCAAAATAATTCGAGTGGCAGGCAGGCGGCAAGGGAATGAATCCCCAGGAGCTTACACGAGTAAGTGACTGGGGTGAGAGAGCGCAGCCAACGCACCTGCAGCTTGAAGTATGACGAGTAATTAGTAAGCGCTTGCGCTTTTGCCGTCACCATGACCGAGCGCTTTTAACAGGCTCGCGAGCAGGCTGGATGCGCCAAAACGGTAGTGACGGGAATCAGCCCAGTCAGCACCAAACAGTTCGTCTGCAATTGACAGGAACAGCGCGGCATCTTCAGCAGTACGCACGCCGCCCGCAGGTTTGAAACCAACGGTTTTCTCAACACCCATATCACGAATCACTTCCATCATGATGCGAGCGCTTTCTGGCGTAGCGTTAACCGGCACTTTACCGGTAGAAGTTTTGATGAAATCGGCACCGGCTTTGATAGAGATTTCAGACGCTTTACGAATCAACGCTTCTTCTTTCAGCTCGCCGGTTTCGATGATCACTTTCAGCAGAACGTTTGCCGCCGCACAGGCTTCTTTACAGGCTTTCACCAGCTCAAAACCCACTTGCTCGTTACCGGCGATCAGCGCACGGTACGGGAACACCACGTCAACTTCGTCGGCACCGTAAGCAATAGCTGCACGGGTTTCTGCCAGCGCGATGTCGATATCGTCATTGCCATGCGGGAAGTTAGTCACGGTCGCAATGCGCACATCTGGCGTGCCTTGCGCGTTAAGGGTTTTACGCGCAACAGGAATGAAGCGCGGATAAATACAAATCGCCGCAGTATTACCCACCGCTGTTTTGGCCTGATGGCAAAGTGCGATGACTTTTTCATTAGTGTCATCGTCGTTCAGGGTGGTCAGGTCCATCAGTTTCAGGGCGCGCAAGCTGCTTGCAGTTAAATCGGTCATAACACTCTCCAACAAAAGATAGTGAATCAGTTGCGATGTTATAATTATAACATTCACAATGATGATGGTTTTGTGTATAGCATCACAAAAGCCAAAGGTGAAATTACAGTCTTTGTACAGTATATGTGATTTAACAACGTTGGATAACGTAAAAATGCGCTTCAAAAATAAAAAATGGCCGGCGCAGGCGCCAGCCATTGATTTCACAGGGATGTTATAATTTTAACATCACCTTATTACATTGACAGGAAGACACCGGCAATAGTTGCACTCATCAGGTTCGATAACGTACCTGCGGCTACGGCCTTCAGGCCAAGCTGTGCAATGTCATGGCGACGGTTTGGCGCCATGCTTCCCAGGCCACCAATCAGGATGGCGATAGAAGAAAGGTTAGCAAAACCACACAGGGCGAAGGAGATAATTGCTTTGGTGTGATCTGACAGAACTTGCAGGCCAGCCGCCGCAACGGTGGCATCATCTTTCAGGTATTCGCCGAAGTTCAGATACGCAACAAATTCGTTGATGATCAGTTTCTGGCCGATGAAGGAACCCGCGACATTCGCTTCGCTCCATGGCACACCGATAACCCACGCAAGAGGCGAGAACACCCAGCCCAGAATCAGTTCCATAGACAGTTGCGGGTAGTTAAACCAACCGCCGATGCCAGACAGCATACCGTTCAGCAAGGCAATCAACGCCACAAACGCCAGCAGCATTGCGCCTACGTTCAGAGCCAGTTGCATACCAGACGCTGCACCAGATGCCGCTGCATCCAACACGTTTGCCGGGCGGTCTGGATCGTTTTTCATTGATTCCAGTTCAGGCGCATCGTTGGGAGTTTCAGTTTCCGGCAGGATGATTTTGGCGAACAGTAAGCCGCCAGGTGCTGCCATGAAGGAAGCGGCAATCAGGTATTCCAGTGGTACGCCCATTTGCGCGTAACCCGCCAGAACAGAACCCGCCACAGATGCCAGGCCACCGCACATTACCGCGAACAATTCTGAACGCGTCATGGTTGCGATATAAGGACGAACCACCAGCGGAGCTTCGGTCTGGCCAACGAAGATATTCGCTGTTGCCGACAGAGATTCGGTACGCGAAGTTTTCAGAATCTTACGCAGACCACCGCCGAGAATACGAATCACAAACTGCATGATGCCGAGGTAATACAGCACCGCAATCAGTGAGGAGAAGAAGACGATAATTGGCAGAACGCGCAGTGCGAAAACAAAACCACCGCCGCCAAAGACTTCGAACATTTTGTCCGAAACCAGGCCACCGAACAGGAAGGAAATACCCGCGTTACCGTAACCGATAACATTCGCGACCCCTTCAGACATCGCCAGCAGAACTTTACGGCCGACCGGGACATACAGAATTAACGCCCCGATACCAACTTGAATGATCCAGGCGCCAATAACCGTGCGCAGATTAATCGCTTTGCGATTACTGGAAAGCAAAACCGCGATCAGCAATAGAACGATCATGCCGATCAAACCCATGAGTAGTTGCATACAGAATCCCTGTGTATTGTTTGAAAAGAGACAACCAAGCTAAAAATCTACAACGGGCGGGATTATAACGTCACCCCGCCTGCCAAATGCTATGGCAATCACGTATTTCTACAAATCCAGAGAAACGTTTATCTTATATAGTGAGCTAAGTCACATTTTGTTACTGACTATTTCAGTTGGAATAATTCATGACAATTATGAATGAAAGCATTTGCCAGAATATCTGAAGGTTCCGAACGTAGAGTACAAAGCGTTTGAAAAATGTCTGCGATACGTTCCGGGCGATTGGGTTGCCCCTGCCAGCCATTAATTGGCATATCGGGAGCATCAGTTTCCAGCACCAAAGCGCTCAGTGGCAAACGCGCCATCACGTCACGCGTTTTGCTGGCACGCGGGTACGTTATCGTTCCACCCACACCAATTTTGTAACCCAGCGCCACAAACCGTTCGGCCTGTTGCAGGCTGCCTGCAAAGCCATGCACCACGCCCGTGCGCGGCAAATCATGGCGTTTGAGATGAGCGGCAAGTTTATCGTGGGTACGGCGTGAATGGAGGATCACCGGCAAGTCGTAACGTTTTGCCAGTTTTAGCTGCGCATCCAGCATAGCTTCTTGTTTATCAAACAGCGGATTTTCCATATACAGGTCGAGGCCAATTTCACCGATGGCGACCAGTTTTTTTGGGCGCTGCTGTAAGTGGTGTTCAAGCAAAGCCAGAGACAAATCATTATGCTGATGAATAACTATCGGGTGTAAACCCAGCGCGGCGTACAGCGCAGGGTAGTTTTCTGCCAGCGCAAGAACAGTGTTAAACCGGTCTGCTTCAATGGCGGGAACAATGATCTTTTCAACACCAGCATGGGCAGCAAGCGCCAGGCTGTTGGCTTCATCGTCGCTAAACGGCGGGAAATCGAAGTGACAATGGGTGTCGTAAAAAGTCATCGTCACGCCGTATCCTCATTATTAAACGTTGAATCGTTAGCTTCAGGTGTTTCAATCACCGCTTTAGACAACGGCTCTTGCGTGATAATCGCAGATGGAACCACCAGCGGGCCAGGCACCACAATGCGCGGGCGATGGCGTTTTATCGGCGGTTTATCCGTGAGCAGTTTGCCAACGGTGGCGAGGAAATAACGCCCGCATAAACGCCCCGTTTTATAGTCGGTGTTCAGCGCCGGTAAGCGACTCCCTAACGCTGAGCTCATCAGCGCTTTCGGCGGGTAAATTTCGAAGATGCGCAGCTTACCCGGCGGCTTTTCAATAAAGCTCTGAATCTCGCGGTAGCTGGCTTCATGATGATTCACCAGATTGAGCAGCGGTTGCAGGCTGCTGTCGCCAAGCCAGCGCTCCATGCGTTTAAACCATTCAGGCGTGTAATACATTTGCGACGGTACGGTGCGGATCACCACCAGCGTGTCGGCTCCCAAACGTACCGCTTCACGCACCGGAATCGCATCGCTGATGCCGCCATCCTGGTAGCCAATGCCTTCAATTTCGACGCCGGTGCGGTAAAAACCAGGGATAGCGCTTGAAGCTTTGAGGATATTTAGCCAGCTGGTGTTATTGGGCGAAAAGTAGCCCGGCGAGTAGTCATCACTGCGGCAGGCGCACATGTAAAACGCTTTGCCCGATTCAAACAGTTTTTCCGCCGTGCCCATTGAAAGGGGAATTTTTGCCGATGTCGATTCCACTAGCCAGTCAAGATCGATGAGATGCCCGCCGCGCACAAAGCGCAGAGGATCGAAAAATTCACGTGTAGTGGTAAATCGGGTAATGACTCTTCTGGCGTAACCCGGCTGGTTGCAGACATAAGCTGAAAGGTTTTGCGCACCGGCTGAGGTGCCTAAGAAGAGATCGAAGGGGTTGAAATTAGCGCGCATAAACTCGTCCAGCACGCCGGCTGTAAAGATCCCACGTTGCCCGCCGCCTTCACAAACAATGGCGAGTTTACCGGGACGAAACGCTTTTAACGCCAGCGGCGAAATGTTGCCGAGCGTTACGGGTATTCGCTGTCCCACCCTGCTCTTCCTTAATCTAAAGAATATTTGTTATTTATTATTGGTCGATCAAATACGCGAGAGCCAGTCTAAATTAGACTGGCTCTCTGGTCTGTCTCTAATGGTTATAGCACGTAAAAATCGCTATGGGCGCTTTCGACCCATAAACAGGCTAACCAGGAACAGAATAATACCTACCACGAAGACAATTTTTGCTGCACCTGCCGCAGTACCCGCGAGAGTACCAAAACCCAGTGCTGCTGCAATCAACGCAATGACCAGAAAAATAATGCCCCAACGAAACATAAGCTTCTCCTTAACCATAATGAACCCGAATCGCTTCTGGATGAGTGCCAGATGCGCACTCATTGGCGATATTTGAGTAACGGTGCTGCTGACCTACTCCCCCGGCGCCGCCGGAGGAGAAAGTTTCGATATTACTGTTACTTCACTTTCAGGTCGTTTTTGACGCTTTTCACGCCATCAACTGCTTTAGCGATACTTTCAGCTCGTGCAGACTGTGCATTCGATTCCACAGTACCGGACAGTTGCACAACACCTTCAGTGGTTTCCACTTTCACATTTCGTGAAGGAACGATGTCATCTGCTAAAAGTTTAGCTTTAATTTCGCTAGTGGTTGCAGTATCGCCTGCATAACCGCTTACGGATTTGTCAGTCCCGTTACGGACATGAAGTTTGTCGCTCACGGAAGAAACCCCTTCCACGCCTTTAGCGACAGTTACCGCCTGCTCAGCCTGAGCCTGGCTTTCGACAAATCCACTTAACGTCACCACTTTTTTGTCGGTTTTCACTGAGATATCGGTGCTTTTGATATTGTCGTGATCGACCAGCGCGGCTTTCACTTTCGCAGTGATAGAGCTGTCATCCATGAAATTACCGACGTCTTTTACAGAACTATCAATTTTTTGGCCTGCTGTGTCCGCTGTGGATTCTGTCTTGTTAAGCATAGTGTCTTCAGCAAAAGCGCTTCCGCTTGCCAGAACTGAGCCAAGAACAACAGCTAACAGAGTTTTAGAAATCTTAGTCGTAGTCATAGTCATCGATTAATTCCTATAGTTTTGCTCACAATTTGAGCACAAGCCTTTACGTAACGGCTTTCCTTAAACATCAGGCCAAGTGATACGGCCTAAAAATTTTCCGTTCAGTTTTTAATAACGCCAATTAAAATCATTGTGAAAGAAGTTGCCAGAAACCTTCGTTACCCCGGCATATTCGACCACCTAATTTGTCACTGGTTTGTTAAATATAGACAACAATCACGGAATTGCATGGCGGAATGGGATGAACATGAGGGAAAAGCAGGAAATTAAGAACAATCCGTAAGGGATTAATAAGATGGGAAAAGTAGCAGGACGCGACGGCTGCCGCGCCCTGAGAGACGATTAGTGCTCGCGAGTTTTACGGAAGGTCACTTCCGGGTAACGATCTTGCGTCAGGTTCAGGTTGACCATGGTTGGAGCGATATAAGCGAGGTTGTCGCCGCCATCGAGAGCCAACTGCATTTCGTTTTTCCGTTTGAATTCTTCAAACTTCTTCACGTCGGTGCTTTCAACCCAGCGCGCCGTGGATACGTTGACGGATTCGTAAATCGCTTCCACGTTGTATTCGCTTTTCAGACGCGCCACAACCACATCAAACTGCAGCACACCGACCGCGCCAACAATCAGATCGTTGTTAGCGATTGGACGGAACACCTGCACCGCGCCTTCTTCAGAAAGCTGCACCAGACCTTTGAGCAACTGCTTCTGTTTGAGCGGATCACGCAGACGAATACGGCGGAACAGTTCCGGTGCGAAGTTCGGAATACCGGTGAACTTCATCATCTCGCCTTGCGTGAAGGTATCACCAATCTGGATGGTGCCGTGGTTGTGCAAGCCGATGATGTCGCCCGGATACGCTTCTTCAACGTGAGAACGATCACCCGCCATAAAGGTCAACGCGTCAGAAATCACCACATCTTTACCGGTACGAACCTGGCGCAGCTTCATGCCTTTTTCGTATTTACCGGAAACCACACGCATAAATGCCACGCGGTCACGGTGTTTCGGGTCCATGTTGGCCTGAATCTTAAATACGAAGCCGGTAAACTTATCTTCTTCCGCTTTCACTTCGCGGGAATCCGTTTTACGCGGCATTGGTGCTGGCGCCCAATCAACCAGGCCATCGAGCATATGGTCAACACCAAAGTTGCCCAATGCTGTACCGAAGAATACCGGCGTCAGCTCGCCTTCAAGGAACAATTCACGGTCAAATTCGTGGGAAGCACCCTGAACCAGTTCCAGTTCGTCACGCAATTGCGCGGCCAGATCTTCACCGACAGCGGCATCTAAATCAGGGTTGTTTAACCCTTTAACAATGCGCACGTCCTGAATGGTGTGACCTTTACCGGTCTGGTAGAGATAGGTTTCGTCTTTATAAAGGTGATAAACGCCTTTGAACAATTTGCCGCAGCCGATTGGCCAGGTGATTGGCGAACAGGCGATTTTTAGCTCACGTTCAACTTCGTCCATCACTTCCATCGGATCGCGGATATCGCGGTCGAGTTTGTTCATAAAGGTGAGGATTGGCGTATCGCGCAGACGGGTAACTTCCATCAGCTTACGGGTACGATCTTCTACACCTTTCGCGGCGTCGATAACCATCAAACAGCAGTCGACGGCGGTCAGAGTACGATAGGTATCTTCGGAGAAGTCCTCGTGCCCTGGGGTATCGAGCAGGTTAACCAGGCAATCGTGATACGGGAATTGCATGACCGATGTGGTAATCGAAATACCACGCTGCTTTTCCATTTCCATCCAGTCAGATTTAGCATGCTGGCTGGAGCCACGGCCTTTTACCGTACCTGCGGTTTGGATGGCGTGTCCGAACAGCAACACTTTTTCAGTGATGGTCGTTTTACCGGCATCCGGGTGAGAAATGATCGCAAAAGTGCGGCGTTTCCCCACTTCTTGCAAAAAAGGAGACAAAGTCATAATGAAATCTTCTGTGAATTGCGCACAGAGGTTGCTGTGCGGCAAATGAACATTACCTGGCGGCTATTTTACCCATCAGGTCAGGTTTAACAATCGGTGTCGATAATCATGAATTACACAACAATCGCTCCAGTTCATTGAGTGAGGCCACTTCCCAGGTTGGCATAATGCCTTCCGGCAAGCTTCTTGCGTGAGCATTGAGCCAACAGGTGGCGATTCCTGCATTCATGCCGCCCAAAATATCGGACTCGGCGGTATCGCCAACCATCAATACGCGGTCACGCGGTGGATGGCCCATTTGCTCAAAGGTATAGTCAAAAATTTTACTATCAGGTTTCGCGACACCGACTTGCTCGGAAATCACCAGCAAATCGAAGTAGTCGCGCAGGCCGGTGCGCTCGAGGCGAATTTGCTGCAACGCCGTAAAGCCATTGGTGATAATGCCGATTTTGACTTTATCTTTTAGAGCATTAAGCAACGACACCGCGCCCGGCAATGGCACACAAATCTCCGCCATGGCGTTAAGAAACGCGGCATTTAAATCGCCCGCAGGCACTGCCAGTCTTTCTGACCAACCCTGAAAACGCTGATGCTGTAAGTGAAGAGCGCTTATGGCACCGTTCTGATAATCGACCCACAAAGGTTTGTTAACAGCCTGGTAATCCTGGAAATCTTCAGCGGTAAACGTCACGCTATAATCAAGAAACATCCGCTGCAAGCCGCCGAACGCGTCAAAAGTAAACAACGTTTCGTCAGCATCAAATAAAATCCAGTCCCAGTTCATCAACACACCTTTTTCAAATTAGCCTAACGGTAATGCCATGATGATGGCATCTTCGCGACCCTCTTTTGTGGGGTAATAGTTGCGGCGAATCGTCGCCTCGTTAAAGCCCAGGCTTTCATAAAGTGCAATCGCAGCCGTATTTGACGCGCGCACTTCAAGCCACAGGGTAAACACATCACGCTTTTCCAGTTCGCTGATTAAATGCTCCAGCAACTGACGGCCCAAACCCTGACGTTGAAAATCAGGATCGACCGCAATATTAAATAATGTCGCTTCATCCAACACGACTTGTGTCACCGCAAACGCCGCCATTTTGCCGTCTACGTCGAGACGAAAATTCAAATAGCGTTCACCTTCGTTACTGGCGAAGGTTTTTTCACTCCATGGGAAAGCATGGCTGCGAAGTTCAATGGCGTAAGCCGAGCTCAAGTCACTGGTGGTGAGGGAAGAAATCGTTTTCATGTTCGCAAATTTGCTGCCACAGCGCTTGTCGTGCCGCGCCATTTTCATAAAGCTCGTTTAATTCGGGAGTCGCCAACTGTGCACCGGGAATGGGGAGTTGTTCACTCACACCCAATCGCCAGCTATTACAGCGGCTGTCAGTTGGCAGCATCGCGGCTCGTTCAGGCGTCAGTTGCATCACTTGCTGTGCGCTCAGATTCAGACTGCGCAAAACATCGTTAACCAACGGATCGCTTAAGTCTGGAAGGTCTTCGGCAACCATCAATAATTTGACGTTTTCATGCAGTGAGACAGCAATTTCGCCCTTTAACGCGGCCGGGCGTCGCAGCTCCCATTGGGTAATGCCCAGTTGTTGTAACAACCAGTCACGTCGCAAAGGTATTTGAGGCATAGCGAAACCTGTTGAGAGTGCCAATTGGGGCGCAAATATAGCAAATTCATCGAATATGCGCCATTAAAGCTCGATTACACGAATTAATCGGAGTGGCAGCAAGGCAACAAACGAAGTCATCCCGATGAGCTTACTTGAGTAAGTGATTCGGGTGAATGAGTGCAGTGAACGCCGCTGCAACTTCGAGTAAGAAGTGTATAATCCCGGTTCTGATTTCCCAGGAGTAATTTGATGACTGCGTTAACCCCGGCAAGTGAAGTGCTGCTGCGCCATAGCGATGATTTTACCGAGAGCCGCGTGCTGTTTGCCGGTGATTTACAAGACGACCTGCCAGCCCGTTTCGAAACGGCTGTCAGTCGCGTTCACACACAACAATATCACCACTGGCAGGTTTTGAGCGCACAGATGGGCGAAGACGCGCAATATGGCCTGGTGGCTGATGCCAGCACCTTGGGCGATTGCGATACCCTGATTTACTACTGGCCGAAGAACAAGCCAGAAGCTCAGTTCCAGTTGATGAACATTCTGTCGTTGATGCCGATTGGCTCCGATATTTTTGTGGTCGGTGAAAACCGTAGCGGTGTACGTAGCGCTGAGCAAATGCTCGCCGAATTCTGCCCGCTCAATAAAATCGACAGCGCGCGTCGTTGCGGCTTCTATCATGGTCAACTGGAAAAACAACCGCAGTTTGATGAGCATTCCTGGTGGGATGAGTATCAGCACAACGATATGACCATCAAAACTCTGCCGGGCGTGTTTAGCCGTGATGGCCTGGACACCGGCAGTAAATTGCTGCTTTCCACGCTCACTCCGCATACCAAAGGCAAAGTGCTGGATGTCGGTTGTGGCGCAGGTGTGCTGGCAGTGACGCTGGCGAAACATTCTCCGAAAGTCCGTCTGACTCTGTGTGATGTTTCGGCCCCTGCCGTTGCAGCAAGCCGCGCAACGCTTGCCGCCAATGAAATCGAAGGCGAAGTCATCGCCAGCAACGTCTATTCCGAAGTGAATGGCCGTTTCGACATGATTATCTCCAACCCGCCGTTCCATGATGGCCTGCAAACCAGCCTGGATGCCGCGCATCAGCTGATTCGTGGTGCGGTTCGTCATCTGAATATGGGTGGTGAATTGCGTATCGTGGCAAACGCCTTCCTGGCGTATCCGGACGTGTTGGATGAAACCTTCGGCAACCACGAAGTTATCGCGCAAACAGGCCGTTTCAAAGTTTACCGCTCTGTTGTAATGCGTGGAGTGAAGAAGCGCTAACCTCGCTGCTTTCTTCGCATAGTGCCGCTTTTTACAGCGATTAGAAAAGCGGCACCAAATTAACTGTTGACGACGCGCAGAAAACATCTAGAATGCGCCTCCGTGGTTACAATACTTCGGTGTTGTGGGTATGCGAAGGTGGCGGAATTGGTAGACGCGCTAGCTTCAGGTGTTAGTGTTCTTACGGACGTGAGGGTTCAAGTCCCTCT